>NZ_JBQEPI010000007.1:0-459172 GCF_052045695.1 Mucilaginibacter sp. 22184 | reverse complement strand
GTCTTTATCCTTTACATTCATCAGCCGCTGGAAACCATCATATTCGTAATACGTCGTCTCGCCTTTGGCATCTGTCATGCTTGTCATACCTATCAGGGGATCGTAGGTATAGGTTGTCATCTGGGCATCCGATGGATAAAAACGCACATCATCGATTTGTGCATTCAAGTTGATCGTGTACGTACCGCCACTCACAGTAACAGGTGTTTTTACAAAAGACCAGGTCCCTGATACTTTCTGCCAATAAGTTAAGGTATAACTCCCGGCATCTAGCCCGGTTATGGCTTTGGTATAAATACTGAGATGACTGTAATGCCCCGTCTTACCATCATTCAGCGTACTGTTCCCATTTCCTTCTTCGAAACCATCATAAAATATATCATTGGATTTGGAATTTGTTGCCTGAGCTACTGGATAAACATTATTATATCCCCACTGATAGGCTTCATGGGCACCTAATGTTTTGGATTGTTCCAACAAATTACCACGAAGATCATAGTTGTAAAATTGCACTCGCTGCTCTGGTGTATAAGTTCGGGTTTGTAAAGTAACCGAATCCGGCAAGATCAGGTTCGACGGCCAGGTTTGGAAATGTGTTTTTGCAGCAAAAACAGGAGCATCGTTTAGCGTTTTAACAACTTTAACAGATTGATCAATCCGGTTTAGACTGTTAAGCGTATTAAGAATATTAATCTGCCCTCCATCCAGTCCAGTAATTGAACTTACATCTGGCGGATATTGATATCTGTATAAACTGGTCTTGCCATCGGAAGTAACTGTTTTGATCGCAGTCGGTAAAGCATGTACCGGATTATCATAACTGTACATAACAGTCTCCGTAACCGGGTTCAATCCTTGCTTATCGTAGGTAGTCGTTGTTACGGTATCAGCATAAAACCATTTACCAAATATTGAATAGGATAACGCATCAAATTGTGCTAATCTAAGCGAGGTTTCACCTGCACCGATAAGGGCCGCATTATATTTCTTATTAACCACATAGCCTTTAACCTCAAAAGCAGGAGAAGGCGCTGTTTTATAGTGCGTAGCGCTTGTTTTTATTTTAACCAGTTGTGTACCATTCTTAGCGAGTGTTGCTGTTTGAATTTCCAATCCATTCATGATTCCGAAATTACTCAACGGAGCGGAAGTTATACGCTCCCCCCAGATCACCGGGCCTGGTGTATCCTGATCCGTCAGATAAGTGTGGCTTATGCCACCGTTTTCAAAGTTCTCCCCATTGCTTTCAGTCACCTGCCGATATTGGACAGGGCTGTCCTGTAAATAGGTTGTTAATACCGAGTTGGAATATAAAGCATTATACTCACAGTTATAAACAGAAAATCCATTCCCTCCTTGACTTCCACCCGGACCAGTTGGGCCCTGGCAAACATCCTGTGTTTTAATATGCATGTAATACTCCGGCCCCGAAGAGGTAAGACCCGTAGAGAATTGATAGCCCGAACCTTCCCCGCCATAATATATTCGTTTTACAATCGGAGGATTAACGCCGCTATTATCAGCAGTAATGATCCGCAAAACCCTAACCCCGGCTTGAGGTAGGTTTGCGGGAGTGTCAACTGGATTGGTATTCCGATAATATGCAGCAGCACTTCCATACGTATTACCGCCGTAGGGAGTAATTCGGAGAGCATAGTTATGCCCTCCGGTAACCAGGGTACTATCCAGGTAACTTTCCCCTATATAGGTGGATTCTCTGATCGAAATGGTCTGTCCATTGGTCAGGTCCAGCAACTCAGTGCGTGTTTTCAGGTAAGGCAAGATATTGGGATCAGGAGTATCTTGTCCCCTGTATTCACAAGTACTCGTAATGTGAACATATTGTGAAAGCAGGGGAGTAAATGTTGACGATGTAACTGGAACTCCTGTTCTTGTACCCGAACCTAAACCACTAATATTTACATTGAATACAGGAGCTGGAGTTACCAGATTGCCAAAAATAGTATTCGATTCATAACTAATAGAATCACGTCCCCCTGTAGGATAAACAATACGTGTTAACAAACCCTTTTTTGCAAACTGCCAATCAGGTGTTCGATCTGCTAGATCAGTAGGAAAACCATCTAAGCTTTGCAGTTTTGGAATCATATAACGGTTATTGGTTTTACCGTTATAATACCCATAATAATCCTGGCTATAAGAACAACGGGAAGGCAATCCGTATACATCATCATATGCAAAAGTATGTTGATGCATCTCTGATCCGTTTCCAGAAACCTCGGAAACGGCACTTAAGAAATAACGGACATCGAGTTGATCTGCAGAATTAACCTTACCCGGTGTAGCCTTTAAATAGTTGAAATTATACGTTTTTAACAATGTAGAACTGTCTGTACTCGAAAAATATCTAATTCGGGACAGCAGGTATTCACCGTATACATCCTGCCGGGAACTATAGTCCAATTTGACATTGCCAGTAATGGATGATGTAATATTGGTTAGGTAAACAAAATGATTGGATACATAACTTTGGCAGGTTTGATCAGGAAAGTCATTACATTGCGAAGGTAAGCCGGCACATAAGGTACAACCTGACGCTATTTTACGCATCATGACCTGATTAATACCTGCCTGATATGTACTAGTACCCTGACCATATGTAAAATTGATCACCTCTCCAGTATAGGCTACAATCTTACTGAGGAACCAGGCGTTCTTAATGTATTGCGGCGAGTGCGTATTGCAGTTATTGTCATTCCGTGAACTTTCCGTAGCATTAGTGCCCCCGAAATAATATTTATCGCCATTAGATGTAGTCACCCGGAAGCTGTAATTTTCTATGTTTGGTTCAATTTTGATGTTCGAATGCGTTATTAGCCTCACCGTTCCATCAGTAATGATAAATTTGCCCGTAAAACCGCCAAAATTAAAACTATAAACATCCGGCTGGGTATCAAATAAGCCACTTTGATTTGTAGCCGATAAAAAAAAGTTTAAAAGGCTGTCAGAGGGCGTAACCAGATCTGTGGGGGGTAAAAGCGGCTGACCAAGTTCATCCGGCTGATCATAAACTACCCGGCTGATCATCCCACCAATTTCCAGATTCCAACCCATGCCCACACGGGTTCCTATCTGATCCACCTTAATACCGTTGGATGTATAAGACAAGGCTATAGGAACACTTAAGTGTCCTGCTGTATAGGTAAAAAGAGGTATCTGCTTACTAACCGCACCAGATATATTGGACGCATTGATACCGCCGTATTTACCAAGCTCAAATGCTGTCGGAGAAGGGGGAAGTATATTATTCAATTTCGTAAAATCAGCCGGGGTGAGTTGCCCTGAAGTTTGGCCAAAGCACTGCAGATAGCCCAAACTTAGAATGAGCAAAAAATACGACTTAAATCTCATATGGTAAGTTCTTGATCAGTTTTATTTTGCAATCTGTTTTTTAATCACGTCAATCTGATTTTGTAAGTCAGTTATCTTTTGATCCTTATCAATTAAATACAAAGTCAACTCCTCCACTTTCTTCATCAACAGTTTATTCATCTCTCCCAAATTCAATCCTTCTTTAGCTATGACTTGATCTGATGGTATTTCGGGTAAATGCTGATTCTGGTCGATGTATGCTTTTACTTCGCTTAATGGGCGTAACTGATAATCTTTTTTGAAAACATAATCAGGCCAGGTACCCGCTGCTTTGACAGTTACGGATGTAGCAATAACGTTTCCATTTACGGCGAATTTATATCCTTTTGTGTCAGTAATTCCGATGCCCACATTGCCTCCATTTGGATTTAAAAACAAGTTACCAAGGGTAGAGCCGGAACTTTGAATGCTTTCAATCGTTGAATAACCGTTTTGTTTTGCAGAAATTTTTAGCAGCAATGAGGTAAACCCACCTGCTCCTGTGTTTGAATTACCTATCACCACTCCTCCGGGTCCTTGAGGGTCTACGGTTAATGAAGCAGATGGAGTCGTTGTTCCTATACCAACGTTACCTCCTCCATCGATAGTGATATCATCACCGTAATACCAGGTAGCACCTGACCCAACTTTATTAAACATTCTCCGGGTACCCAAAACCATCTTTCCGGTAGCATCGCTGGTGTTACCATTACCAGCAACTGTAATAATTCGGGCTTGCCCCCAGGGGTTAGAACCGTCGGTATTTGCAGGAATAACAAATTCCAATTGCGCCCCATTGGCAAGACCTCGTCCTCCATTATTAGACTGGATGATCAATGATTTCGCATCAAACTGTGTGCTTTGATTGATAAAGGTTCCGGCTCCAACAATATGCAATAACGACTGTGGTGTAGTTGTGCCGATGCCAATGGAATTGCTTGTTGAAGTAATAGTGCCATTAGTGGTCCATTGAGCGTGTACTAATGATGAAAAGCTTAAAAATAGAAATAGTGAAAAGATCAGTTTCTTCATGATATAAAAGGGCTAAAAGTTTGATAAAAATGTATAGGCAAAATCAATCTGTATTAGATTGAAGCTAAACTATTATGTAATGAGTAAATGCTGTTTGATTGAAGCCTTCTGAAGGCTAATGGCTGGAGATTTCTTACTGTGATAATTTAGTCATATACTATTGTTCAGGTGCTTCAAATATAATTATTTATCAATTCAAACAAATAGCCTTCAATAATATTTAACATCTCATTTAAAACAATTGTTAATATTCTCTGCGAGCCGCCTGCGAACAAAACCGTCTGTGAAGGGCGAGCTTAAAAAGCGGCTTCACAGAATGCTTCACAAGAAAGTGGCGGAATGTTTGATAAATGGCTGGTGGGAGAGAACTCAAACGGTGTAACACTTTCTAAGCGGTTTACGAGAAGCAGGTGAGCCTAACATGAGACCCGATTGAGTTTAATTGTATGGAGCGTAGCGGAATGCTATTAAAGACAGAGAAAGGTTCCGTGATGCACGACTTTGCGATCTCAAATTGCATGACAGGGTGAGAGTGTAAGCATTATGAAGTATTGCACATTTTAAGATGGTGGTTATAGAGTAATAGCATATGCAATAAAAATGTGCGGACTGATGGTGCTATGGCAAAAGAAGCCTGGCGTGATATTATGATGACCAAGCCGTATCTGCCGCCGGATACACGCCAGGACTCTATGTCGGCTATGGCGCCCTGCTCACACCCCAACAATCGGATCAAAACTTATCTTTCCGCCATTGCTGGCGCGCCTATAACGGGCCGCAGGTCGCTACCCGGGGGGGGCCAGCTAATACAAAAAAAACGCAAAAAGAAGTCAATGGACTCCTGGTGGATCCGGATATCACCCCAACCGATCAATTGGGCGGTTCTCCACTCTGGCTGTCTTTATAGCTTCTAGTGCCACAGGCCATGAAACTTTTATACGATAATCTGAAATCCATCCATCCATCCATCCATCCATCCATCCATCACCTTAGACCGGCATTCACAATAAACAGCTTTATATTTTTAAATACACACCTTTATTACTAATATATTTAGTAATTTAGTTCCAAGAATAGGAAATCATGCCTGATAATAATACCTTAATAGCAGTGAGCGCCTTCTCCGGGCTTGCGGGTGCTTTACTTACCCAGACCCTAACGGGCTTTTTCGCCTATATCAGCGATAAAAGAAAATCCGGCACGGATTTGAAAAATCAGTTAAGAAATAAGCAAATCGAGATCGCAGAGGCTTATTATTTCATGACCGGCGAGACGATGGCCCAGGTAAAAAAAAACATCAATTACTGGACAAACCGAAACCGAAGCGATGCCAGTTTTGCCTATTTACAAAAAGAGATAAAAAAGCTGGATGCCCGCCTGGAACAGTTAAATACGGAAAACTGGAAACACAACCTCGTCAGCCTGTATTTTCAAGTTTCGCTCTCCCTGGATGAGATTCTCGACACCAATACCCGGACGCATGCGCTATACCTCAAAACACTCGATATTGCCGATCAACTGAACAAGGCGAAGAAAGAAGAGCAGGAATTGCTTCTGGGGCAATACAACTTAGCCATATTTGATCTGTGTGGCCAGTATGAGCTGCTCTATCAGATGCTGGAGCAGGATATGCAAAAAGTAAAAACGGCCCTGTTACACAGTTTTAAAACCACATGACCCTATTTCAATTTATCGGCTTGGCGCTGCACGAAAAGGCACAATATGTCTGGCAGGGACAGTTCCTGGCGGTACGGGAAGAGCGCGGGAAACGGATACTCCTGTATAAAGTCGATGATTATTATGCCGAAGTGTTTTATGATTTTGACAAAAATGAGCTAGTAGAAATCAGAGGGTTTCGCTCCAGGAGCATGTTGATCTCTTATCTTCACCTTTGAAGTACACAAACACGTGGGGCTTACTTATACGTTCCTCAATAAAAGTGATCATCGCTCAAACCATGCTTCTGATCCATTGCATATGGTTCATGGTCTCCTCCATACTATAGTAAGAACCATTGGCTGGATACCTGCCCTTGATGAACTTTTACGATTTTCTGTTTTATCCGGTTTATTTTTTCAATACGCCTCACAACAATCAAAGCTTCTGTAATTTTTCCGCAATAGCTTGCAGCAATCCGGTATCCGGCAGGGTTTGCGACGTACCTGTCTTCAGCGCCTGGTAATTTCCCGCCTCATCAGGCTCGAACACATAGGCTATATCAGCTATCGATACCGCAATCCGATAGGTATAACCATAACGCTGGAAAGCAGCCGGCAATTCCAGTATTTGATCCTGGTAATTGATCTCGAGGATAAACGGCTCGTTCATCAGAATTTCATCTGGCTCTTATCGGTTATGACCATCTCCGGCTTACCTTTATACTCGATTACTTCGCCGGTAACCGTCACTATTTTACCCTCCAAGCCCGCTCCTGTTGCTTTAGCCGCTCCTTTGATCGCCAGTGTCAGCGACTGGTTCGGATAAGCCGCGCCCATATTCGCTAAGATCATGCTGCCAATATCTTTAACACTATAGATCTTGCCGGTCATGCTTACCGTCTTTCCAACATACTTTGCCGCGTCTTTGGCATCGATCTGTCCTATAATCCCACTATTGCCTTTGGCACTGTCTTGCAAAGCTTGGGAAACAGGAGCAGACGGGGCCGCCTCAGCATTGAAAAGCTTGTTCAATTCACCAGCCAGGCGGATGCCAGCCTGTTCGATCCGCTGATGAATAACCGGAATATATTTTTGATAATAAGCCTCATCGATCGTCTGCCCTGGTTTAACCCCGGCATATAGCTCACTGCTGATCCGGTAGCTTTCCCATAACCATTCCATGGGACTATCTGTCTGCCATTTTTTAATTTCCACTGATGTAGCCGTATCATACTGTTTAGCCATATCTTGCAATGACAGACCTTCATGGTCAATAAGCTTGCTATCCCATAGGCTATGCAGATTGGTACCCTTATCCTCAAAACGGACCTGGACCGTATTACCACCCTTATCCTCCTTACGACTGACATGCATCGGCTGGTGAGCATCACCGATCAGATGGATCAGGTATTTCAAGGCCTCGTTTTTCTGATCGGCAGTCAGGCTTTTATCCTTTAATTGCGCCTCTGTTTTTACGATAGCTGTATATACGTTACCATCGCTTTGTGAAACAAATTTCGCAAATTGGTCGTGATTCAATCCCAATGGCAGATTGAGAAAATGCCAGGGGGCAGTGATATTACTGCGATTCTCGTCTGCCCAGGTGCTTACCTCGGCCATGCTTTCACCGCGCAAATAAGCGGAAACATTATAGGCCGTATTACTAGTTAAATGTTTTTGAGCAATGGCGGCCACAACACGGTGCCCTTTAAAGCCCCAAGATATCAGCGTCAAAATGCTTACACTGAACAATACGGTAAGAATCATTCTTTTCATGGAGGCGAATATAATTATTCCGTATCAGTCGCGCCAATCTTATTACTAAAAATATTAGCCACCCATGAAGTCTATTTTATCCTGCTCCATAATGACAAAAACGCTATTCTTTCAGCCGGCCAGCAAACATGTTAAAATCTCCCAGAAGAAAAGTGGATACAATCCAAACAACATTTCAACAATTTGATCTCATAGAAACATAACTTGTCCATAACCATCTAGCTGTTCAAGAGGAGGACGCTGGCTGGCTTCCGGCAATTGCAATACCCTGGGCATGCGATTGAGTAATCTGGTAATTATCGGGATACAATAATGGATATGAGATCTCATCAAAAAAGCCTGTTCTTTTCCGGAACAGGCTTTTTTGATAGGGGTCTGTTACGTTAACAATTTTCCAGAGCCCTAGTATATCTTCGCATTAATACCTTAGCTGAAAAAACAATGGAACTGGATAAACGTTTACCCCTTATAGGAATTACATAGACAGCGTATGTCCGGTATCATCATCCTGACCAGTTGTCTTCCCCCCGCCTTCATCCGGTGTTTGCTTCGCCTCTATTAACGCCATTTCCGAGCGGATTAGATGTCCAATATCCGCTTTAATAGACAGATAATTTTCCAGCACATCTTCTTCGGTCACCGTAGTCACTTTAGGAATCGGTTTAAAAGCCGCTTCTTCTTTGGCCATCGCCGCGTGATCCTGCCGGATGCGGGCATGGAACATTTTCAACTCCATCGGCTGATCCGGATTATCCGCCACCATACCTACAAATTCACCTGATGACAGGGTCGCTATTTTTGATGCGGGTATCGCATAATCCAGTTGAGTCGCTTTTGAAATGGAGGTATCGGTGCTATTGACGGTCATGCTGTTCTTATCCTGTACGATCTTACCAAAATTCTCAGACAGCTTTTTAGCCGTATCACCGGTTACCTGGCCCGAAATAACATTGCCGATAATTCCCGTAATCACGTCCGCCTGGTCAGCCCCATAATCTTTTTTTAGCTGGCTAAAATCCTGCACGGCAAGCGTTGTAGCCACTTTATTGCTGCGGGCCGTAGCAATGAGACCATCTATATTATTAAAGAAAATGGTCGGGAACTCGTCAAAGATCAGGCTGCTTTTCAATTGCCCCTTGCGGTTTACCAACTTAATCATACGGGATATATATAAGGACAATACGGCACCGTAAGTTTGCAATTTCTGTGGATTATTTCCCATACAAACAATTTTGGGAGCCCCGGGATTATTGATATCCAGCGTAAAATCATTACCTGATAATACATAGTATAGTTGTGGAGAGGCTAAACGTGCCAGCCCCACTTTAGCGCTGGCTACCTGACCTTCCAGTTGCGGCAGGGCATTCCGGTTATACGCTGAAATGAACGGGTTAATAAGGGCCCTTACCTCTGGCTGTGTGTTCAGGATGGGAAACAATTCATCATAATCCGCTTGCATCAGTTCGATCACATGCGGTAAAGTGCAGTATTTACCTTCCTCATATCGGCGCAGGTACCAGATGATCGCCGTCAAAAAGTTGATTGGGCTCTCGACAAAAAAATCACCTTGTTTCTTGATCCATTCGCGGTTTAGTCCCAACAGGATCGTTAGACTGGCTTCGGTCGCATCGGTGATATCATACATACTTAGCGGGTCAAGTGGGTTGCAGCGATGCGTACGGCACAGGTCGTCAAAATTGATGAGGTAGAAACGCGGCTGGACCTGGTAATGATGATGATATTTCAGCAACGTATTATAAACGATCTTGCTTAAATCGTCAAACTTAAAATCATACAGAAACATCGAAAAGCCTTTTTTGATGTGCTGGTCTATGATATGACGTATAATAAAGTAGCTTTTCCCCGCACCCGGTGTGCCCGCCACCAGTAACCCTCTAAAGGGATTGATTACATTGATCCAGCTCTCCCTAACCTTACCTTTTAAGTTATATTTTGCAGGCAGGTTAACCGAATATTCATTTTCCAGCTTGCGCTCCTCCTGGGGAAAAGTTTCATTATCCTTATTAAAAATATCCTTGTCCAGCTTTTCCCGCAGCAATCGTGTCACCCAGACCCCACCGGTCATGAAAAGCAAATAGCCAGTGGCCGTCAATCCCATGTAACAGATGGCAACCAAATTCAACCTGGCAGGCAGGTAAAAAGCCAGTATGCTGATCCAATAGATCAACAGCCCGCTCAACAGACAGGCCATGCAGCTTTTCCAGTTCAGCCTTTCCTCTTTTTTGCCTTTCACACCGATCAGTGAAATGACCAAGCAAAGCAAGCCGGCAAGCTTAGGCCGCCACCAGTTGATAAACAAGCCCGTCCTGGCGATATTGCCAACTATACGATCCGTAATGGCAGCCGTCCAGTGCCAGCTTTCAAAGGCCTTATAACAGCTTGTATAAAAATGAATGGCCAGTATAAAAATACTAATCAGCCGGGTGAACTCAATGATCTTACGCAGGCCCTGGCTATCTTCTCCCGTTTGCATCGCTTTATAGGTTTAGTCCCTGATCCTGTTGTTTGTCTTTGCGTCGCTTCTTCTTTCGACCGACGCTTGGCGCCACTTGTGCTTGGTTAGAAACTACCGATAATCGCGGTATCCAGCGGAGTTGTTGCTCTGCCTCTTCTTTGAATTGGCTAGCCGGTATTGGCGATGGCGATAAACATCGTGGTTTATCGACGGAGCCAAAGCGTTCCAGCAAAGCGTTCGCGCCATAACCCTTGCCCAGATCGCTGCCATTGAATACTGTTCGGTTGCGGTTATCGATGAACGTCACCCCGTAAGTGAAGCCCTGCGCATTACTGCGGAACAGCACAGTGATGTTTCGCTCACGCAGCTCCCGGACAAACGTATTTTTGGTCAGACCGTTATGGTTTTTAAATACCTGTTCGATGGCTTTCTTCAGCGGCTCCCGGTATTGCCGCCGTCTTCCCTGGTTGCGTTCAAATTCTTTTTGCAGATTAACGAGCGTTGGCTTGTTATAAATAGCACTGGCTTTGATCGGTACACCGACCTGCCGGCCCTTCCCGTCGATGAGACTGTACAGCAGTCCTCCCTTTTTCCGCATCACCGTCTGCTCGCCTCCAAGGTCGGCTACCACATTGAACTGCCGCAATACCGCGTTGAATTCCGCCAGCGAGGTAAAGCGATAATCCTGGATCACCGCACTCACCACCTGCGTGATCACTCTTTTGGTCGGCGTCTTGCCATAGTGAGCTTTTTCAATAGCGGCGGGCTTAATGGTGAACCGGTCACTCAGCGTTTTGCCTTTGGCTTCTACCAGGTCATACTCTTTTTCCAGGGCTTGCCGCGCCGGTTCGGATAAGCGCCAGCCGATACCATGCGTGTCTATACGGCGACCATCCGATTGCACATTCACCGTAGCGATGTGCACATGTGTATGAGCAGCATCGGTGTGCTGGTAAACCAGATACGGCTGATCGCTGAAACCGATTCGCTCCATATAAGCCATACTGATCAGCTGCAGTTTTTCCGCGTTCAGTTTATCCTGAGGGTCGAAGTTCAGTGAGATATGTATCGCGTTTGTCTTTACGCGGCTGTTGAGTATGGTCAGCTGTTCAAATCGCTTCAGCTTTTGCTCAAGACTGAACTGACTGATATCTCCCGCGAAACCGCTGGCTAACAAAAGCCGTGCTTCACCCTTAGTCACTTTATTTTCGTTGTAGTGCAGCATCCCCCTGATATTTTTTCCGTTCACGAATCTTGCAACCATTTCGCGGCTAAAGCATTGACAATTCTTAATAACTCTTCGGTCTTTTGCCCTACTTGCTGGTATAACCCCGCGGTCTTTAAAGCATAAAAGCCTTTCTGCGCATCAGTCCGGCTTTGATGAAAATACCGGGTCTGTTGATTGATGTTGATGCCGACGGCCTTCAGTTCTTTGCGAATCAGGGCCAGCTGCTCCATTGGCGCGTTCATAGAAACGTCGACGTAAAAGCATTTGATGGGCTGATCTGACAGGATCATCCGCGCTACTTCGCCAATGCTTTGGTAACCGCTCTCTTTCATCAACTTCTCCAGCTTTAGAAATACCTTTTCGGTCACCCGCACGATGATGGGATGGCTCAGTATTTCTTCCGGGTTCTCTAACTTTTTCCTGGGCATGATAATAGTTTTTAAATGCTCTTCCAGACGGCACGAGTTCCGAGCGCCGGCCTGACCGTAAGGGCAGCAAGATGATTTTCGTATACGAAAATCCATCTTGCTGCATTCTGGCGAATGCAGAAAATGACCTTACCACCAGCATTTGAATACCTTCGGCTTAACGATTTTCGTTAATATTTGGATTTTTGATCAGCGGTGTGAACGACCGTAATAATTTGCGGATTTGTTGCCGGGGATGTTCGCGAAGTTGTCTGACTCTACGAGAATAATTACTATTGGAAGCAGCGGTCTGTTGACCATTTGTAGTAGGTAGTTTGTTCATGACCATGGGTTTAATGATCAAAGATGAGATGCCTAGATAAGCTTAATTCGCAAGGCAGACGGTAAGTGCGAATAATTATTTAAATAGGAGAAAACTCACAAACTGTTTTCCAAATTCCATAATACACATATATTGGAAAGCCATAGAGGTGCCAGGCGGCTCAATCAACTGGCGGACATACTCAACAGGCAACGGCCGCTGGTGCAGCTATTTCATCCAGAAAAACAACCATTTTTGCAAAGCGCTTTCCATTAGGTACAACTTGACAAAGGGGCAAGTAGTGGCTTTTGGTGACATTCCCACGTTTCAATAAGTTTCCCGTCGCCTGATACAAAAAATCCGTTTCATTCACTTAAGCGCAATAAAACTTGCAAATCTTCCAAAAAACGGTTCGAAATCTGTATCGTCGGGAGTACAAAGCCTCGATACTGGCGTATCGGGGATTTTGTTTTTATGGTGCGGTGATAAGACTGACCATGGGCTAAATTTCTGATATCTTCTTGGGTGTTTTCTACCGGTTCGATACCCACTTCTGAATATCGTTATTTTTTACATTAGTAAAATTGTAGGTTTTTGCCATATGATGTCTCCATCTTCATATAGGCTCTCTAACATCGAAAGCGCCTTTACAACAGAGCATTTTTCGACCATAATACATTCCATTTACTATTTATTTACAAAGTTTACATTTTAATTTACAATCCTGATTACTTAAGCCGAAAAACATCAAAGTAGATTTGTTGCATCAAATTTATAGGACATGAAAAATAAAAAATTGAAAAAATTATTTGTGTTTGTTCCGGCCACCCTCCTGGTATTATTTCTCCTAAACTCTTTTGTACTAAAAGAAAAGGAAGCGGGGAAGAAAACAACAGCAGGGACTAAATCAGGGCTTGCAAACATCGTTTTCAGATCTACTGATGGCGGACAAACATGGCAGGACATTAGCAAAGGGCTGCCTGAAAAATTGCAGAAAGAAGGTGTGTGGAGTCATGGTTTATTTGCAAATGACCGTGGGCTCTATTTGCGTACCGGTAATGGGGTTTATCACAGTGAACCAAATGCCACAACTACTTTTTGGACAAAAGAGATCTTCCCTGGTGAACAGCGTGAGATTGCCCCTGGCAAGAATGGGATATTTGTATATAGTTTCAGGGGACAGTTTTTACAAAAGATAAACGGAAAGAGTGATTGGTCGCCCATGTACACAAATTTTCAAGAGCAGGCCGTACGTCTTAACAGAACGATAGATTGGATGTACACGAATTATAAAGAGAAACAAGTATCCAGCGTTTTTGAAACTACGGGAGGCACAGTTTTCATCGGCTCCAACAACGCCCTTTTTAAATCCACCAATAGTGGAAAAACCTGGAAATATGTGCATGTTGTAGGCTGGGTAATGAAAATGGTAGAGTCAAACGGTGTACTCCTGGCTGCCAGCACACAGGGAATATTAAGATCGACCGATGATGGTGAAAACTGGGATCGTGTGATTAGTGAAGGGGGTACTGGTGTCGCCGTGGAACGTATTGATGGAGGATTTGCTGCTATAGCCTACAACATGATAACCCAAACCAACACCATACACATTTCACTGGATAGTGGAAAAACCTGGAATGACATAGGTGAAGAACTTCAGCCTTCTTGGAGTAGTTTATTAATGAAAAAAATAGGAGGGCCTCAATATTCATTGAATATTTCATCAATCAAACAAGTGGGTAACTATTTAATATGTGGTCGCTCAGATGGTATATTCCGATCATCAGATATGGGCAAAACATGGAAACTGCTACTTCCATCTGTAGAAAATAGAGGCTTCAATTTATCTGTTTCAGGCAACGTGATTTATGCCATACCAAATAAAGGATGTTGAAAAATTCCAAGTCCTATAATACCTACTCATAAAAAGGGCTGTTAGTGGTATCAGTTTTATATTCAATAAACGTTTGGATAAACAGTTAAACGCATTAAGACTTCTAAATCCTCAATAAAGTGTTTGGAAATCTGTATCGTCCCGAGTACAAACCACCGATACTGGCGTATCGGGGTTTGTTTTTATGGTTCGATGATAACACTGGCTATGGATTAAGATATATTAGTATTCCGTTGCGTCCAAAGCCAATCACCTGATTCTATTAAATTTGTAGATTCCCGGTAACCGGTCCAAACACCTTTCATACTTTTACCAGACAATCCCAGCTTTAGTTGGAATGAGCCGTGAAACCGGGATTTCCTATCCGGATGATACCATGTACCCGTAATAAATCTATTATCTATTATAATAGCTTTTATTCTTAATGGTTCGTTTAATTCAACCAGCTTTAGTAACTCATGATTTTCTGCGTCAGGTACGTTATATCCGTAAATTGTACCGAGTCTTTTTACAACATTTATGGCCTCTCTATATGTAACTAACTCACCATTATGGCTCATGGTAAATTCCACATGCCATAATCCTTCTATATCTGCTCTTTGTGGCAAATCAATTTTTGATAAAAGTTTGCCTAAACCTTGAACTATTGACTCACTAAAAAGAGCTGAAACAATTGCTGATATTAAAATGCCTGTGATAAGCGTAAATGTTGCCACTAATTGATTATTGAATATTAAAGTTTAGAATCTAAATATAAGATAATGATGGTAAAAAATAGTAAAGCATAATTTAAATATAAGATTAAAGCATAAAGGATGTTTGAGCGTAAAACTATTCAACATACGCGTGCGCCAACAGAGAGAAGCGAGGGCTTTATGCCATCGTTCTATATCTTTCTTCTAAGTGCTTTCCCTTATCAAAATTTTCTGCTATTATGTCATCAAGAATTTCGGAAAGGGAATACTTCAATTTCTTAGCCATAGGTTTCGCATCATGAACAAGAGAGTACACATTTAGCTTTTTATCAGTGGCAAGATAGTTCCCATCTTTCAGGTCATAGAAAGCGTAAAATTTTCGGTTATTAAAATCGATATCAAATATATCTTCAGGGTTCAGTTTACTTTTTATTTGATCATCAAGCCCATCATAAAATAGATCCAAATCGGAAGGCGGAAACTCGATCCGGGTACGTTCGAGATGTTGACTCTGAACTCTTTTTAAATCAAACTCTTCGATCTCATAATTTGAATTCTCTATCCTTATTCCAGCTAATAGATTTTCTTTAATCAGGAAATCAACACTTGTGTAATCATTCAATTTTTTTGAAAAAATTCGCTGACCGGAAAGTTGATAACTCGTTCTACGCTTCTTGAATTCTCTATGCCCATTTTCATCATAACCAATGGTTATAAACATAAACCCCGGAAATAAAATCCAGTCGCTTAAGCCGTAGAGCCGGGTTCTTTGGCGTTGCTCTTTTAATTCTTGATAGTCATCCGGTAAATTGGTAATCAAAGTATCTACTAAAAGTGTCCACTCCTGCCGCTGAATCTTAAATTTATAGGGTGGAAATATTTGTCCTATTAGTTTCTTTAATCCTTTCATTATATTCAAAATATGGCATGCAAGTTTGCTCTTTGCTGGCGCACGCATGTCGCGTGCTCGTGTGCCAGCACAAGGCTTGGGTGAGGCTGTTGTTAAGAGCTAATTTCCAGCTTATATCCTTTACCGCGTATAACAACAATATTTATATCAGGATCTGGCTCCAGTTTTTTTCTAAGTTTTGATATGAACATATCTAAACTGCGCCCCACAATAACACCTTCGTCTTCCCATATCTCTTTTTGCAGCCGGGCTCTCTCTATAGTCTCGTTAGGAGATAACGCGAAAATGAACAGCAAACGTGTTTCTGTTCCGGTCAAGTCAATTGTTTGTCCGTTTATGATGAGCTTCCGGTTCTTTTCATCGAATAACACCGAGCCCAAAGTGAATATATTAGTACGCTGATCGTCAGCCAGAGCTCTCCGGGGCTTAGCAGATCTCAAAAAAATGAAACCAACAAATGCTAAAAATGGCAAACTGCCCAGCAAAAATTCATTCTTTACTATACTTATGCCCTTCGGTTTGAATTTGATGTTGATCATATAACGTGCTTTGGGCTGCTCTCTTCCTATACATGCCACGATATCATCTTTTTTATTTTTTGATATAGCGTATCCATAAGCCACACTGGCGTTGTCACTGTTCAAAACGTTGACAACATAATCACCTGCAAGGGGGTCTTTGGCTAACAAACGCCGGGTAGTATTCACCAGGGAGCCTGGTTGAAAAGTAAGCTCACGCTCAAACCTGATCTGATACTCATTTTCGGCGATCTTTTTTACCGGAAGCACTCTTGACGTACTGTCGCCCGACTGTAAGAGTAATTCATGTCCGATCCTGCGGAGCAAAATCTCCCTCCTGGCGATATCAAAATCGTCATTGCCGGTCATACTGAAAGCCACGCAAATTATTGGGATAAACGAGAGCAATATCAATCCGAACATGTACTTGCGTTTTCCCGGGAGGAGATTTCGGATAAGATGCATAGTGTCAAGTTTTTATTTACAAAGTTTGCATTTTTATTTAATTATTTCCTTGTATTAGTTTAATAAGAGATTGGGTACATTTACTTTAGGCCTTATTTATCTACAACATTACTCATAGGTTTTATCAATTAAAAAGGATATGGCTTCTTCAATTTCGGTTCTCCCATCCTGGCTTTTAAGGTCCAGGCCACAAAACGTACAATCGTTGGTGCTTGCATAAATATCCAGATAATAAATTCCAGATATCAGCAAAGCCATGATAGCCCGATACCGTTTTGCATTTCCTTTGAAATGAGGATCGGTAATATTTTCAAATAGTATGGCGCCATTTTCTTCGCGGCTATCAGCCAGTTTTTTTAACGATTTCCTGTTCTCTATCAACCCCCAGAGCAGAATTTTCTGAAATTGTTTATTCTTGAAAACATAATCAAACTGGGATATGAGCATCGTTTTAGAGAGTGCTTTTCCTCCATCAGATATAGTCGGCCCTACTGATTCTTCTTTTACATTGCTCCAGAAATCCTGCGAACGGATGTATTCATCTATCAATTGATCGCGCCCCCCGAAGTAATTGTACATCAGTTTTTTGTCGAGCCCCGCTTCATGTGCAATATCGTTTACCTTCAATCCGGAAAAACCTTTGGTATGGAGAATTTTTTGTACTGCATCCAAAAATTTCTGCTTGCTCTTTTCTTTATTTCTGGTTAACTGAGGTTCTTTTTTCTGTTCCATATGGTAAGCTAAAGACTGTCGCGGAAAATTACGCAATCAATTTTTAAATACTATATCACCATTTGGTGACATATTGTATATTTGCGCTGCCGAAGATATAATACACCACATTAACCAAACTAAAATCATGAAAAAAGTAATTCCACTTACCGAATTATCAATTGAAGAACTAGATAAAAAAAAGCAGATTATACAAGGTACATTGTTAGGTTTGGGGCTGGTGATGCTTGCCGCCTTTATAATTTTGCTTTATCTCACATTTACAGCTAAAAACGCCTAAGATTCTGGCTGCAATTCCCATATCCTGTGCTTTAGCCTTTTTACCGGCTATAATTAGTTTGAGCAAAATCAATATCGAGATTAAAAATCGAACTTCTAAATAAAAGCGTACAAAATCAATGAGGAAGACATTAATTCTAACTTTAATTGCCACACTTACCACTGGCTCAGTTTACGCTATAGTTTGCTATATCAGGGCGGATAGTTTTTCATTCGCCTGGGCTCTAAATTTTTTATTGATGCTATGTGTACTTGCTTTTACCCAAACACTAAAAAGCCCACTCACTTCTTCGTACTTTAACACTAAGGCCTGGGAACGGGGAGGAAAAATATACGAACGTTTTGGAACAAATTTTTTCAGAAAATTACTGGTTTGGATTGGGTGGGAAAAGTTGGTTAGAAAATCAAATCCTATAGAAAAAAACACCCAGGCTTTGATGGATTTACACTATCAAACAAAAAAATCCGAATTGGATCACCTGATTATCTTGTTTATCGTACTGGGATTTAATGTTTTCGTGGCATTCAAATTTGGCTTTTCCAGATCCTTATGGCTGCTTGTACTAAATGTTATACTAAACCTTTATCCAATTTTTCTTCAGCGATATAATCGCCCACGAATAGAAAGGGCTATAAATTTAAGTAAACGGAGATAATAAGAACTTCACCTATTTTGGGGATATAACAAGAGCCCGATGCATCGCTGTATCGGGCTCTTGCATTAGCTGCGCGCTACGGATGATTCTTTGACAACCTGCCATTTTCCGGATGAGTGTCCCCAGATCAAGGTAAAGAATTTCGGATCTGGTTTTCCATTCAGTTCCAAATCGCGGGTCATCACCACCATGCCCATGTTATCATCACAAACAGCGTAATGAAACTCGGCTTTGGTAGAGAAGGGTGCTGCGTTTACATCGCTATTCCCCTGAACAAAGCCAACAAGCTGCTCTTTGTTCATGGTATCTACAACCCCATTTTTATCAACTTTAACTATGAGCAAATTATCTGCATAAATTTGCTTTACGTATGGCACATTAAAATGCGTGGCCTCATAAATGAGCTCTTGGGTTAGTTCAATTAATTGTTCGCTGTTCATTCTTTTACTTTTTAGCAATTGATACAAATAGTGTGAATACAAAGGCCCGATATATAGCTGTACCAAGCCTTTGATTGTTATTCTTACCGCTGATTTTCAGGTATCACGATCCAATCGGCATATTTTGTTTTTCCCAGAAAAACAGCAGCTTCCGGCACTATAGTATCGGCTTCTATCGGTGCTCCTGAATACAGGGCATTTGCATCGGATGCCACATTGTAACTTTTATGGGTTGCCTGCAGATATTGCTTTACCCATACAGCCATGTCGAATTTTTCGGGGCCTCCTATTTCCAGGGTTTTGTTAACAGGCTGTTGTAATGCTGTTTGGGCCATAAAAGCCGCCACATCTTTACTGGCTATGGGCTGAATGTTGGCTGCCGGTAGTATCACCTTGCCATCAACCGTACTCATTTGAACAATACCACCGGCAAATTCAAAAAACTGCGTAGCATGAACTATAGTATATGGAATGCCCGATGCTTTGATCATATCTTCCTGCACCTGCTTAGCACGGAAATAACCGCTGGCCTGTAGTTTTTGAGTACCCACTACCGATAAGGCAATGTGATGCTGTACGCCCGCTGCTTTTTCTGCAGGTAACAGGTTTTCGTTGGCGGTTTTAAAAAAGTGCATCACATCATCATCTGCAAATGAAGGTGAGTTTGATAAATCCACCACTACCTGGGCCCCTTGCAGCACTTCTTTTAAACCTTCGCCGGTAAGTGTATTTACACCGTTGTTGGGTGAGGCTGCAATTACTTCGTGTCCGCTAAGTTTTAACTGATTTACTGTTTGACTACCAATAAGGCCGGTACCGCCGATAACTACTATTTTCATGATCTGTACTATTTAAGGTTAATTATATAGTACAAAGATGGAGATAGCTGTGCCGGGAAAACTTAAGCTGGTTTAAGAAACGTAGAGTTCCTGATAGGTCTTTAAAGTTATTGAGGAAACACCCATGTAACTGGCAAAAATAGCATCGGGAATTCTTCGAATCAGTTCAGGATAGGTAATTCTGAAGTAGCGATAGAATTCCTCTTTAGATACGGTAGCAAATGTTTTTTGCTTGTATAAAGCCGCCCCGTAAGCCCGCTCATGAATTTTATTGAAGTACAAAGCCAGTAAAGGATATTGTAACAACAATGCCTCATAATTTTGCCTGCTTATACAGGTAATCTCCGAATCTTCCATTGCAGCAATTGCATAAACAGCAGGTTTAGTATCGGAAAAGGTTTTATAATCTGTTATCCACCAGTTTTCTAAGGCAAAATGTATTACCTGTTTTTCATTGTTATTTTCATAAAACAAGTACAGGCAGCCTTTATTAACAAAGTAAATAGTATCGCAAATCTCATTTTCTGTCAAAAGCAGTTCTTCCTTTTTCACCGATTTGGTTTGGAAAAATGGAGCTATATCTTGCTGCTGTATCCTAAAATTGGGAACGAGATTTTGAATATGATGATATAATTGTTCGGTCATGAATTGGTTTTCTTCTTTACTTTCTTTTTTCTTAATTCGCTCAGGTACTCCGGTGTAAAGCCTAAAAAAGATGCTAGTACTTTTTGCGGGATGCGCTGAATAAATTCCGGGTATTTGGATTGAAAGAGGTCATAAAACTCATCCTTGGGCATCCTGGAGATCATCCGGACACGAAGCAATGATGCTGCGTATGCCCGCTCATATACTAAGCGGAAATAGTTTTCGATGATCGGGAATTTCGCGAGCATCAATTCATAATTGGGTGCAGTAATGGTCAGAACCTCCGTCGCTTCCAGCGCCTGAATGGTGTATCCTGATTTCTGGCCCGCTCGAAAAGCATTAATATCCGTCATCCACCAATTTTCTAATGCGAATTGCAGTGTTTGCTCCACTCCATTATAATCTGTAAAATACAAACGCAGGCATCCTTTTACCACAAAAAAATACAACAAACAACGCTTATTTTCTTCCAGTAAAATATCCTTTTTCTTAAATACTTTTGTTTCAAAAAAAGATAATATCATATCACCTTCTATCCCGGGAGTTGAAGTAACTTTTTGAATGTGTTGTATAAGCGGATGCATTTGTTTTTATGAAAACAATAGCCCAAATATAAGAAACAGCGGGGTTTACTTCACGCTGCAATAGGGATAGTAAAATTATTACTCATCATTCAATCCTTTGCCACTAAGAATTTGCAGCATATATTTTTCGACCCGGGCCTCCCGGGTTTTGGATTGCTTGGGTTTAGCAAAATGGAGGATATACGCCCTTTGCCGTCCAGGTGTTAGCGCCTCAAAGGCCGTTTTCAGGGCCGGAATACTATCTAACTTACTTTGAAATTCATCCGGCATAGGAAATTCATCAGTCTGCTTCAATTCCACCTTTAAACCGGCTTTTTCCACCTCTATGGCTTCATAAATACAGGCTTTCAGGATAGATTTTTGCTCTACTATTTCCAACACATTGGTAAACCGGATCTGGCGGGCCGCCTGCACATTTTCCGTTTGCTGAATCAGGATGCCATGGGCATTATTTAATAAGGCACCTTTAAAAAACAACAGTGCGCAATACTCTTTAAATTCATGTATTAATAGGACGTTGCCTTGCTGAAAAGTATAACAGGGGCAACCCCATTTCAATTCTTCTGTAAGCCCGCAGTCCAGAACTATCATTCTTAATTGTTCCAGCTCTTCCTGCCACTTTTGGGCCTTATTAAAATAAAAATCAACTCTCGGATTCATGTTGTCATTTTAATTAAGTACAAAATTTAAACCCTTAATGATCCCCGGAATCCCCTGGCGGCATAGTAAGACTCCGCACCGTTATGATATACAAATATGGTATCGTACCTACGGTCACAAAAGATCGCTCCACCCAGTTTTCTGATATCGGCAGGTGTTTTTACCCAACTTGATGTTTTGATATCAAATTTCCCCAGTTTCTGCAGCTCCCGATATTGCTCTTCTGTTAAAAGCTCAATACCCATTTCACGCGCCATTTCCACAGCACTGTTTCCTGGTTTATGTTCCTTCCTGGCTTCCAGTGCTTCATGATCGTAACAAATACTCCGGCGCCCTTTAGGGCTTTCGGCTGAACAATCATAAAAAATGTATTCATCTGTCTTTTGATTATAGCCAACAACATCCGGTTCGCCGCCGGTTATTTCCATTTCATCAAGTATCCATAGCTTTTCGGCATCCAGCTTTGCTTCTACCTGAGCCCAGGCTATACCTTTATGACGGTTCATGTTTTTCTCAAAACGGATTTTCAATGTACGGAGTAATTCTTCAGATTGTTCTGATGATAATTGTTTTTTATTGCTCTTCATATGGTTTGGTTTATACAATATCCCTGTTGGGGCAGGTATGTTAATTTAAATATAAGGTCAATTGCTAATTAACCGAAATGATCTTTCTGTCAGCCGGCCTCAAGTACCATGATAAAACCGCAAAAATGGCAAGCACAAACGGCGCAATGATTTGCGCTGAGATATCGTTGCTGGCAATATGTGAAATTACAGCACCGCTCATTACAAAAAAGATGCCTGCATACGCCCATTCCTTTAGCAACTTAAATTTGGGAACTAATATGGCAATTACGCCCAGCATTTTCCAAATACCTATTAGCGCAATAAAATAAGTAGGATATCCCAAAGGTTTAAAACCTTGTACCACCCCCTCTACCCGCAAGGCCTGTGCTAATCCTCCAGAAAAAATAAAGAAGGATAATACTACCGTAACTATCCAATACCAAAGCGTTTTTTTCTTTTCCATTTTAAATTATTTTAATTGGTTTACGACGTTTTGCAAGCGGTTATGCGCCATATTGATACCCTGGGCAAAAGGCATCTGTAATATTTGATCCCGAAGCGCTATTGATCTGTATACGATATGCATGGTGAGTTTGCTGGTATCATTAGTGAGTGATTCAAATTCCAGAAACTCCATTTGAACATCAAATGGAGTATTCTCCATTTCAAATGTCCGGGTGATCTTCTGGTTAGGAACAAACTCATGAATGGTACCATTTGCCCTAAAAACTACGTTTCCTTTAGCATCTGATGTTTCAAACTGGTAACCGCCATGTTTTTGATTGTCCAGTTTAAGCACTTTTGTCCCCATCCATTGCTCCACAATCTCTGGTTCTTCGTAAGCTTTAAAAAGCAATTCCAATGGCAAATCAAATTCCCTGGTAATCACTAATTCCTGTTTGCCATTTTCGGCATGGATCTTTGTTTTTTGTTCCATATCAGTTTATTTTTTGGATTGATAGTTTTTCATAATGGCTTCCAGTTTGTTAAATCTGTCATCCCACATTTGGCGGAATGGTTCAATAAAGTCGGCTACATCTTTCATTTTTTGCGCGTTTATGTGATAGTAAATTTCCCTTCCATTTTGTTTCTGTTCCAATAATTCGCATTCGGTGAGTATTTGTAAGTGCTTGGAAACTGTTGGTCTGGCGGTGTCAAAATTGGCGGCAATTGCGCCCGCAGTTAAAGCTTGTGAAGCAACTAAAAGCAATATGGCTCTTCTTGTTGGGTCGGCTATGGCCTGAAATACGTCTCGTCTTAAATTCATTGCGTAGTCATTTGACTACAAATATAAATGTAGCCATTTAACTACGCAAATTTTTTTATTATTTTTTTCTCTGAAACTTTTACCTGTGTTAGACCTTTGTATTTAATTAGCCTGCATTCGTTAAAATAAATCTTAAATTTAATAAAAGTGACGCTGATAAAGGTTGGCGGCATTTTCGCCTATATGGAACACAACAAAAAAATAATAGAACCCGACAATACAGCCGTGCGAACAGCTTTATGGCGAGCCATGCATGTTGAAATTGATGCCCTTCCACACATTATTGATGATGAAGTAGGGTTAAAACTAGTAGCTCCAAATAACGACTGGCAACAGCGACCCGATATGCATCCGGAGTTCACCAAACGGTTGCGGGCATCCATTGTAGCCCGGGCCCGTTTTATTGAGGATCTGATTATTAAAGAAAGCGCACAAGGGATCAATCAGTATGTTATCCTTGGTGCCGGGCTTGACACATTTGCCCAACGACAGCCAGACATTGCATCCAAACTACAGGTATATGAAATTGATCAACCCGATACACAAACCCTGAAACAGCAGCGGTTGACTGAACTGGGCTTTGGTGCTCCCAATTGGCTACATTTTGTTTCTGTTAATTTTGAGATCTCTTCCTGGTGGGATGAATTGTTAAAAGCGGGATTTGACCTTAATAAACCAGCAGTTGTGGCTTGCACCGGCGTTAGCTTGTATCTTAGCAAAGAGGCTATCATTACTACCTTAAGGCAGCTGGCAACACTTGCAGCAGGTTCCATATTGGCTGTGGCTTTTTACCTGCCAATGGATCTGCTGGATGAAGAAGATAAATTTTTACAACAAATAGCAGAGAAAGGCGCCCGCGAAGCCGGTACGCCATTTGTAAGCTTTTTTACGCCTGATGAAATATTAGCCTTGGCCAAGGAAGCGAGATTTAAGCAAGCAAAAACAACATCGGCAAAGGATATGGAGCAGCTTTATTTTGCAAACCGGACTGATAGCCTTTTACCAGCGAGCGGAGAAATTTTCCTGTTAGCAACAACATAATAATTGCGATGTGTTATTCTTGGGTGTCTGGCTGTCCTAGTTAATATCAATGCAAATGAATTGACTCTGATAACGTGACCATAACACCACTTAATCTTGATAGTTTCCAACAGCAATGGGATCTTCTTCAAAAACATTTAGCAGCCTGTTTTTCCATTCTTCTATCCTAAGAGTAAGCTCTGCTGCTGATTGTTTTTCCGTTCCATAGATCACGTGGGGCCGTAATACCGAAAATCCGGTAAACTCTAAAATACCCCTTTGCAATGAATGCAGTATTACATCAAGATCTCCATATCTCTCACTGATATAGTTAGCTTCTGGTCCGCCAGTAGTCAAGGAGAGCAGCGCTTTTTTACCCTGGAAAATGCCATTTTCATAAATGTGGCCATTTTTGTAGAAACGCCCCATGGCAAACACACGGTCTACCCAACCCTTCAAAATAGCAGGCACGCTGAACCACCACAACGGAAACTGCCAGATCATGAGGTCGCACCACTCTACCTTTTGCTGCTCTTGCTCAATAAAGTTT
Organism: Mucilaginibacter sp. 22184; assembly: GCF_052045695.1. NCBI lineage: Bacteria > Pseudomonadati > Bacteroidota > Sphingobacteriia > Sphingobacteriales > Sphingobacteriaceae > Mucilaginibacter > Mucilaginibacter sp. 22184. The sequence continues at coordinate 434,178 of NZ_JBQEPI010000007.1, read as the reverse complement.
GCAAAACCCTCTGTTTGACTTGCATATGCCTCTTCCTGTTGTTGTTTAAAAAAGAGAGGATCGTTTACCGTTGTAAAGTTAGATCGATCTGAAACCGGGTTAAACTGCATGGCATACAAGTCAGATATCTTTACCTCATGGCCTACAGCGGTAAGTGTTTCCATAGCGATGCTCAGTAGAGCGCCGTTCATACTTTGAGGTTCGGGATGGGCATATATAATAAGAATTTTCATAGTGCTGATATCGGTTTTTTAATAAACCGCAGGCAAAACTATCCCTTAATCAGTAAGTTTGTGCATGTACGGCCAATTGTATGAGGCACACAAAAATGTAAGTTATGAGCACAAGAAAAATCACATCCACTAATAATATCAATCGGGAAAAACTAATTGACTTCTGTGGGATGATGTATGCCGTTGATCTACTGGGCGGGCGGTGGAAATTGATAATTCTTTACAAATTAGGCAAAGGCTCCCTGCGTTTTAGCGAACTAAAAAAAATCATCCCGGGGATTACAGACCGTATGCTGACATTGCATTTAAAAGAATTGGAACAAAGCGGTTTAGTAATCAGAACTATTTATGCCGAAGTACCACCTCGGGTTGAATACAGGCTTACCAGCAGCGCCGAACAACTGATACCCGTATGGCAGCAATTGGAGCATTGGGGCCTTACTCATAAAGAAAGCCAAGGTGTAAAATAAACGCGTAATTTGTAATCCACTCCCCCCTGCAACCCCTGATTTATAAATCAGCTATCATGAAAGCAATTCTTACAAAAACCTTATAATCAAAATCTAACGCTCTTTTTCCCAATTACTGAATCAGCTATAATAATGACTGACTACCCGGCCAATAAATCAATAATTAAGACAGCTGTAATCCATGCTCCTGTTACAAAAGTATGGACAGCCTTGACAGATCAGGAATTGATAAAACAATGGATGATTGATACGGAACTACAGGTGGTCACAGATTGGCAAACGGGAAATCCCATCATTTTTAAAGGGAGTTTACATTGGATAAATTTTGAAAACAAAGGCACTATCCTACAGTTTGAAACTGCTAAAGCATTTCAATATAATTATTGGAGCACACTTTCTGGCTTGCCAGACGTGCCTGAGAATTACACCATAGTTGGTTTTGTACTAAACCCAGCAGAAGGGGGAACAACGTTAACACTAACCCTAAGTAACTTTCCAAACAAAGTGATCTATAAACATCTTGATTTTTACTGGACGGTTACGCTGGATATTTTGAAAAAGCTTTGTGAGCAGCCATAGCCCATTGCTATCTACTTTTGTACATGTAAATCCACACCCTATAATTGTCGTAATTGCACCCGCCGTTATTGAGCATCTTGCCCTACCTTTATTCTATTAAAACAAAACAGCAATTAAAATGGAAACAGCAAATAACACCGCAATTACAGTTGAGACTATTGTAAACGCTCCTGTTGCAAAAGTTTGGAAATCATGGAGCGAACCTGAACATATAACCCAATGGTGCCAGGCATCTGACGACTGGCACGCGCCTTATGCAGATAACGACCTGCGCGTCGACGGAACTTTTAAAACTACCATGGCCGCTAAAGACGGTAGTTTTAGCTTTGATTTTGGTGGTGTTTATACCACGGTAGAAGAAAATCAGCTTATTGAATATACCATGGGTGATGGCCGAAAAGTATCTATTGTTTTTGAAGATTTTGATAATAGTACTAAAGTAATTGAAACTTTCGATCCGGAAAGTACCAACCCCATCGAAATGCAACGTGGAGGCTGGCAGGCTATTCTGGATAATTTCAAGAAGTATACCGAAACCGCTATTTAGTAATAGCATACCACTATAAAAGCCTGGTAAGGATATGTACCAGGCTTTATTAATATTTTAACTGAGTAGGCGATACACCGAATTTCTTTTTAAAAGCGGCACTAAAATGCTGAACGGATGAATAACCCAGTTCAAATGCTATCTCTGTAACCGATTTCTTCGCCTCAAGCAAATCAATTTTAGCCAGCTCCAGGCGGCTTTCCGCCAGATAGTTAAATACCGTAGCGCCAAACATCTCTTTAAAACCCCGCTTTAATTTGTACTCATTGATACCCGCCGCACGGGCCAGCTGTGATAAGCTTGGCGGTACCTCTATATGCTGCATCAGATAATCACGGGCATATACCAGTCGCTCCTTATCATAGTCGGTTTTGGCGTATATTTTTGTTGGGCCGAGTAATTGATCATAAGATTCGGCCTGTAAAACCAGTATCTCGATGGCCTTGGAAAGCAGGAACATTTTTTTCAGCGCCCCTACAAATTTGCAATTAACCACTGCATTGATGCAGCTTTGAATAGCCAGGTTGATATTTAAGTTATCGGCAGATAGCGCCGCCGACTCCCCTTTTAATATTTTATCGGCAAATCTCTTCAATGTATCATTACCATCACGCGTAATGTTCAGGAAAGCATCTTCGGTAAACTGGATCATGAATGATCGCATTTTTAGCTCTTCCACCTTCATCTTACCTTCTGCCTCGCTCCCGTAAAAAAGATTGTGCTGATTAGTTTTTAACTCAAATTGCTTATTTAAATTCTTGTTAACCATAAGTAATTTACCTTGTAAGCTAAAGTACATGGTCACCATTTTCATATCGCCCCGCCAATCAAGCACACCCTGTTCCCTGAAAACAGACTCAGAATAACTCATCCGGATACCATTAAATATCCACATACGTGTTTGCATATGGCCAAAAGGCAGGTTCAAATTAACCAGGTCTGTTTTTAGTTCGTCCGTATTAAACCCAGCCTCGCTAAGTGGGTGGCTATACAGGATATTGCTATTGGCAGCATCTTTTAATTCAAATGGCATTACTCCGTATTATATAAATCATACTCCTTTTAGTGTAACAAGCGACTATCAGATCGAGGGCATCTTTGTAATACAAAAACTGATCAAATCCTGGCAATCAATAATAAGATACTAAAAAGCACTTCTTGTTACTGATTATCAAGAGATAGTGATAATCTAAAAAATGAATTTTAAAAAATTAAGACAAATGATTGAAATAAAAGGAAATGGAAATATAGTTTCCAAAGAGATACCGGTAAGCTCATTTATCAGGCTGCACCTGGCTGCAAAAGGGCAGATAGAATTAATACCCTCAGATGAAGAAAAGGTAGTGATAGAAACCGACGAGAACCTGCTTGACTATTTCGAAGCTGTTAATTCGGGCCGCACCCTCTATATATTCTCCGAGGCAAAATTCAGGAGACCATCTTTTACAAGATGCGAGATCAAGGTTTATTTACGCCAGATAGATACACTTTATGTACGCTGCGACGGCGGAGAGGTAAACTGCGGCAAGACGATCACATTGGATAATCCGCTGGAAATAAAAATACAAAGTGTTGGCAGCACCAACCTTAACATTTTTGCTCCCGCGATAAAAGTATTGAGCCAATGCTCAGGCAATGTTATCCTTAAAGGTAAATGTGGTACGCTGAGCATCAAAAACCAAAGCGAAGGAAATTTATTTGCGCTGGAAATGATCGCGGATTATTTGAGTATCAAAAACATGGCTGAGGGCAATGTAGAACTGTATGCTAACAAATCTATCAGTATTGCTCATTGGGGCCAGGGGGATGTACACTACGCCGGTAACGCGGTATTAACCAATGTAAAACAATACGGAGAGGGCATCATTAAACACGTTAAATAATATGGAAACTATCAATAAACCAATAATTATTATAGGAGCCGGCTATGCCGGTTTATCCCTAGCTCTGTTCTTAAAAAAAGCAGGCATCCCATCAGCAATTTTTGAGGCATATCCCGATGTAAAGAGCATTGGTGCAGGCATTGGCCTTGCTCCAAATGGCGTAAGCATACTACAGGAGTTGGGTTTAAGTGAAAAAGTGATCAATGCCGGAAAAACCATCGATTATAATAACTTCAGGAATTACAAAGGCAAATTCCTGGCCCGGATAAAAACCAATGCCATCAAAAAATTTGGACAACCATTTGTGACCATCTCCAGGGCCACATTGCACCAGATACTTTACCAGGAGGCAATTGAACAGGGTATTGGAATAAACTTTCAAAAGCGATTAAAGGATATCAATGAACACACTGAAGGGATAATCGCCATTTTTGATGACGAAAGTCGGGTTGAAGGTTCCCTGATCATTGGCGCCGATGGCATTCATTCGGCAACCCGGAAAATCATTTTCAACAATGCCTTTCCCGAAGAATATACTGGCTTTTATGGCTCCGGAGGATTTACGCAGAGATCGGCCGTTTGGCAACATCTTGGTCAATATGGTCATGATGCACTTAACCTATCATTTGGGTTGAGCGGATTTTTTGGTTTTAGCTTCCAATCAAAAGATGAGCTGATGTGGTGGTGCAGCTTGGAACTACCTGAACAGGATGCCAAACAAACTTTAATGAATCTTCCTGCCGAAGCATTAAAGAACAAATTAGCTACTGATTATAAAGATTTTTATCAGCCTGTCCCACAATTAATAGCCAACTCAGATCATGTCATCAAAACTATCATGTATGATATGCCCAGCCTGCCCGAATGGCACAAAGGCAAAACTATTTTAATAGGCGACGCTGCCCATGCAGTTAGCCCCACAAGCGGACTGGGAGCTTCCTTAGCCCTGGAAGATGCCATGATATTAGCTAAGCTACTCAGGAAATACATTACAGCTGATTACCCTAAAGCTTTTTCCGATTTTCAATCTATCAGAAAGCCACGAGTGGAGAAGGTACGCGCCGATGCCCAAAAGCATAACAACGATAAAAAAGTGCACTCGCCAATCTCGGCCTGGTTTAGAGATGCGATGATGTCGATTTTTCTCAGACTATTCGGATTGGGGGCAACCGACTGGAAGTACGATTATAAAATTAAATGGGATGATCAATAGTAGAGATGCAGTATCATCAATCATGATACTGCATCTTTGTTCTTTGAACTATCCGGATACCCAATTACGGATTGAGCTATACCCTTGGATTAAATTGGCTCAATTAACAAAAAAGTGGGTTTACATGGTTTACACTTTTTTGGGTTTATATTTAATTATTTAGCTGACAATCAAATAATTAAATAAATTTCATCATCAAAAAGTGGGTTTACATGTAAACCCACTTTTTGTATAAATATGATGCGCTTAATTTTTAATTCATAGGCGCCACAATACCAAAAGCGGTCAATTTGATTTATGATACAGCCTCTTTGTTATTTGATAATTTCAGAAAACTCAAACAGTTGCAACAATAAACAATCTTGGGAATGGTAACAGCACAGAGCCATCTGCGTATTGTGGGTATGCTTTCGCTATTCCCTCTTCATATTGCGCCAGAAAAGCATTTCGTTCGGTATCATCAAGCGGCTCAATAAAAGGGCGAAGACCGGTTCCTTTAAACCACTCTACGATTGCCGCGGGGCCACCTTGCAACGGATGATGATAAACCGTACGCCAGATATCCAGCGTAGCAACCTTATCGCGTAGGTTACGATAATACCATTCAGCTCCCTCTCTGGTCATTCGTTTTGATGCATCGTTTAGCTTGGCAGCCCAAGGCCCGTTTGCGGCAGTTTCACGCATGAGACGGTGCGCAGGCTCGTCAAAATTATCGGGCATTTGTACGGCCAGGCAGCCTCCTTTAGCCAATTTACCGATCAGCGCGGGGAACAGCGTCTGATGATCAGGAACCCATTGCAGGGCCGCATTCGCCAGGATAACATCATAGGGCCCGGTGTCGCGCCATGTTGAAATATCGTCGACCTCAAAATGAACATCCGGCAGGCGTTTACGTGCCGCTTCGATCATATTTTCAGAACTATCCATACCCGTAATTTTAGCATCTGGAAATTGAGCGCTCAACAACTCCGTTGAATTACCTGGGCCGCATCCAATATCAGCTGCTGTATTTACTTGATTTATAGGAACATTAAAAAGAAGATCCCGGATGGGGCGATTACGTTCATTTTCGAACTTTGAATATTGTGCGGAGGACCAACTCATATATTTTCATGTTTAATATTTAACAAAATACAGATAAAAAAATTGTACACGCAGAGTTGTTCGTTATTACCTTAAGATAACTCCAGGCACTGCTATTTCTATTAATTTTGCAGGCTCACACCACCAATACTATGCAACATTTGCTTGATAATCCTATCTGGAATGCTTTGATATCCGGAAATAATAACCTGGCTCAGGGTAATAGCCAGGTTAAATATTACGCCGAAAACGTAGCCCCTTTTGTTGGCTTTGAAGATTATTCAACGGCTAACTTTAATATCCTGCACGATCTTGTACCTGATCAGCGGGTTTTGGCCGTTGTTTCGGCAGAAGAAATTACCATTCCTGATAACTGGAAGGTGCTGAATAATATGAAAATATTACAACTGGTGTTTGATGGCCCATTACCACAGGTGTCGCTAAATCAAGAATTGGTTAGTTTAACAGATCAACACATACCAGCCATGCTTGCATTAACCCAAATGACCAATCCCGGGCCATTCTCCGAGCGCACCATCGATTTTGGTAATTACAAAGGCATTGTCATTAATAATGAGTTAGCTACTATGGCCGGATATCGTACCCAACCATCACCATATATTGAAATTAGCGCCGTATGCACCCATCCAAATCATCTGGGCAAGGGTTATGCGGGTGCACTGATTAATTATCATATACGCCAAATCATAGCAGCATCAGGGGTTCCCTATCTTCATTCACGTATCGATAATGCAAACGCCATAAGACTTTATCAAAAGTTGGGCTTTTCCATCAGGAAGGAAATGACTTTCAATATCATCCAAAAAAATTAACAAACAGGCCCGGCATTTTATGCCGGGCCTGTTTGTTTTATAATACTATTGATATATCAAAATTATGAATTACCCTTGATAAGTCTTGATATCCATACCAATAGCACAGCGCCAAAAAAGGCGGTAATCAGATAACCAATGCTCCCACCCCAATGGATGCCCAGCCATCCTAAAACAGCGCCACCGACCCATCCGCCGACTAAACCCAACAGAATATCAATAATAATTCCATAACCATCACCCTTCATCACTTTCCCTGCGAGCCAACCGGCAATACCGCCTAATAAAATTTGAAATAATACGCTCATAATTATAGGAGTTTAAGTTAAAAAATCAATTGATAACATCACCACAGCAGATTTGAAGCCACTAGTTACGCTTTTGTATTCAGAGAATTGTTTTATACTACTTCACAGGTCTTTAAGTACCCGTTAACTACATTTAGGTTTACATAAAGGTATTCATTATCTGTTACATTTGCAGAATACATTTATTTCATTTTCAAATAGCACTTATACCTAAAACACCAAATTCACTTTTGTACTTGCAGAATATGGTTTTCTGTCTATATTTGCACTCCCAACGCGAAAGTAGCTCAGTTGGTAGAGCACGACCTTGCCAAGGTCGGGGTCGCGAGTTCGAATCTCGTCTTTCGCTCAAAGCCCTTCCTTCAAAAAGATGGGCTTTATTTTTAAAAGGTTAACACCTGCTCAGATGGTGGAACTGGTAGACACGCAGGACTTAAAATCCTGTTCCCGTAAACGGAGTGCGGGTTCGATTCCCGCTCTGAGTACAAAGCCCTGATACATGCCCGTATCAGGGCTTTTGTTTTTTGTGGTATGATGATAATAACAACCATAGGAAGAAGAATAAAGTAGATGCCCCGATTTTATTCAACTTATTATAAAAGCAAAAAGATTATTTTTACGCTATGAAAAATGTGCTATTGGCAAGTACTTCTGCTTTGTTTGGAGAAGAGTACCTCGCCTACCTGAAACCATTTATTGCAGACCTGTTTACCGGGGTAAAAGAAATCATATTTATTCCTTACGCCCAACCCGGCGGTATCTCACATGATGATTATACCCGGCAAGTTGCAGAAACATTTGCAAATCTGGGCATTACCGTAAAAGGGCTGCATAGTTTCAGCAATCCCAAAGCCGCAATTAAGGATGCCTGTGGATTTTTCACAGGGGGTGGCAATACTTTCCTGCTCGTGAAACAATTACATGAACAGGATCTGATGAACCCACTGAAGGAAGCGGTAGAAAAAGGCACCCCGTACCTGGGCACAAGTGCGGGTAGTAATATAGGCGGTGTCAATATGCAAACAACTAACGATATGCCTATTGTATATCCGCCTGATTTCGGCACCATGGGGCTGGTACCTTTCAATCTTAATCCCCACTACCTCGACCCCAATCCACAACTAAAACACAATGGCGAAACCCGCGAAACGAGGATTAAGGAATTCCACACCCAAAATACTATTCCGGTGGTGGGACTGCGTGAAGGTAGTTGGATCAGGGTAAAAAATGATGTTATAACCACTGAGGGTATGCTTGATTCACGGGTATTTAAACCGGGCAAACCTCCCTATGAGATAAGCCCGGGTACAATCCTCAGGTTTTAAGATTACAATAATAATTTAAGCGGACTTTATCCGCTTAAATTATTTCATTTTCGATACAAAAAGCACCTCAATTAATTTGTTCCTCAATCGCTTAACACATTGGCGTTTCTTTTTACAGCAAGCGGATACTGTTTTTCTATCCTGTTTAATACAACAACAATAGAATCACCTTGATGTATTAATCCCTTAAGAATAAGCTTGCCTGGTGATGACTCGGTATAATAAAGCACAGTTTTTTTGGTAGTATCGGCACGATTGCGTAAAGTGAATAAGTGTTTAACCGTATCCGCCTGATACCCATAAAATAATCTACCTATATTACCATAATATTCTGTAGTCCGGATCTTATTTTGAGTATTTAACTTAAAAGGCTTGGCCACCCGGATACTGATGGTATTGAATTTTTCAAACACAACGTTTTGCCAACGCAAAGTATCGTCTGGAGCATATGGCAAAAGTTTATTATTGATTCTGAACTCGCTCACATCATAAAAACCGGTAAAGTGTTGCAAGCCACTATCAAGCGGTAATTTAAAGGTTTTACCCGATGCGTAAAGATTGCCATATTGATACCCCCGGTAAATCAGGAACACAAAAATAAACGCCGATTTAAGCGCGATACGTGTAGTCCGTTTCCATTGCCTTGAAAAAGCAGGTGGTTGAATATACTCGACCGCTGCCTGCTGATGCCTGATTAGGATGGTATAAAATTTATCCGCGTCCTTTGCTAAAAGTAATAATGAAAGCAATAGCAGATGCAGGCTGGCCAGCTCTACCCCGGCGTCGTAACCAATATTTACAAACCATATAGGCAACAGTATCGCTATCATCATCAACGCGCCTAAGGTAGCAGTACGCCTAAAAAGGATCAGAACTGTTGCCGTGAGCTCAAATATTCCGGCAAAGACCTCAAAAAAAGGCGAGACACCGGTAGTGAGCCAATAAAGCTTCCCGGGAGTAAAATCGCCCAGATTGGTATTTAACTGGCTCAATGTTGGGAAAGGCATTTGCACCGGGAATACCTTGGCAATAGCAAACCACGACATCCGCAAAGCTATCTGATAACGAACCAGTATAAAGAACCAGTTGTAAAGGCCATTGTCGTTGTCCTTTACTTCCAGTACATTTTGCTCTTTGCGCTTATATCGTTCTGTCAGCGCCCAAACGGCGCCAAGTGCAAAACAAACCAACAAAGTAATGAGCCAGCCTCCATAATTTTTACCACCATGACTGCTAAAAAACCATGGATTATTCTGACTGATCACATCGAGCCAGCGCCATGGATAACCTTTAACCGAAAAGCCAGCGTCAAAATCCTGTTGATAAAAAGCGGGTAAAAGGGGTATTATCGTTATAACGGCATATATGGTAAACGTTCTTAGAAGAATCTTCTTCAGCACACCCCAGTTAAGCGTTGTATTACCTGTTATCCGGGTCATAGCTTAGGATAATCTTTTGTTTACGATATCCCAGTTCACCACGTTCCACCAGCCAGCCACATATTCATTCCGCCTGTTTTGATATTTGAGATAGTAAGCATGTTCCCACACATCCAATGCCAGCAAGGGCGTACCTTTTACTACTGCATTATCAAAAAGCGGATTATCCTGGTTGGCTGTGGAGGCAATAGTCAACTTTCCATTCGCATTCAGTAACCATACCCAACCCGATCCAAAACGACCAAGCCCCGCTTGTGTAAACTGCTCTTTAAATTGCTCAAATGAACCAAAGGCCGTAACAATAGCATCGTTGATCTTGCCATCGGGCCCGGTAGAATTGGGCGTTAAACTTTGCCAAAAGAAGTTATGATTCCATGCCCCACCTCCATTGTTTCGTGCTTTTGGCGAAAGTTGTGAAGCATGATCAAAGAATTCCTGCTCGGTACTAAATGTTAACTTTTCGGCTACGATAGCTTCGTTCACATTTTTAATGTAGGCGGCGTGATGTTTGGTGTAATGAATTTCGTTGGTTAGCCCATCTATGTGTGGCTCCAATGCTTTATAATCAAAACCAAGCGGTACCTGGCTAAACGTTAAAATATCGCCGGTGTTTACCAAAGCTTCGTCCTTGCTATATGCCGCAAACGCCTTATCGGTGTTTAAAATCAGCGGGCCTGTTAAAGCCACCGCGGCTGTTACTTTAAGCGTATTTTCAATAAATTGTCTTCTGCTGTTTGTTTTCATAAAATGTATTATTGATGATTTACTTAAATAAGGTTGCCCGGCCCATCAGCCGGGACAACCTCTTTTACACAGTTTATTCCACCATCCTGTGTTTTATTTTTGATTTAGTTATGTGTAAGTATGGTTGCCCCTACGGTTGAAGCTCCTGGCGTTCCGTTGATATAAATGGTATAAATCTTCCCTGCGTTAAGCGTTACATTATTTAGCTTATCGTTCAGAATGTTTACGGAGGAACGGTCTGTGGTATTTGTTACCGAGAAATTAACCGTCCCCGCATCAACGGCAACAAAAGGCCCTAATGACCATGTGTTTAAACCAGCTCCCGATAATACAGAACCACCAGCCCGGCCGTAAACCGTATTGGTAAAAAGAGCAGTTTGGCCGGCTATGCCAAAATCGACAGCAGGGCTTCCGGGCGCAAGGTTTACAAACCGCACCTTAGCCTTTCCCGTTGCCGGAGCACTGAGATCATCATAAAAAAGGATCAGCGAATCAGCAGTGGACTTAACATTTTTCACGGCGAACACGGTATGGTAATAATTGGCAATGGGGCCGTTAGGGCCTCCTGCCGATGTAAAAGTGGCGCTGTTACCAAATTGCCGTGAAGCTTTATATGAAGTGTTGGTTCCTTCGGTAAAATTGATCTGCACATCACCAAACTGGGTGTCTAAATAAGGGCTTTTACTATTTATAGGTAAAGCGGTTTGGGTTACCTGGGTAGTGTATACCCAAAATTGGATGCTGGCATTTACGGGCCGTGCATTCACAAAACTGATATGTGCTGCAAGCGCAGGTCTGTCGGCGGCATTAATGTCTAAATAATCAGTTTTCTTGCAGGATGATAGAAGAGCTACTATCAAACCAAATAGTAGCCCTATTTTATTAAAGTTTAATATTGATGCTCTTTTCAGGAATTGTTGGTGTGATTTAAATATACTTTTCATGCTTAAGCTATTATAAATGAGCTGATAGTTTAATAAAAGGCTGGATACCGGCACTACCGTTCTGGATACCAACAACAGTGGGATTGCGCAAACCGGATATGGATGGGTCAGAATAATCACCCAAAACATTGAATACATTGTTAACACCTGCTGTCGCCTGTATCTTGTCGGTAAACTTGTACCCTACAGAAAGGTCGGTAACCCAAATAGGCTTAAGGTTTTGATAAAAGTAAACCGGGTTTAGCGGATCACTGGCGCTTAACAATGTGGCTGTGGTTACTTTACCAAAGTAGACCGTACGTGCCAGGAAAGTGAATTTATCTATACTGTAGATACCCTGTAGGTTAACCTTCTGCGCCGGAATATTGGTAGTTACTCTTGCCCTTTCGCCCGGACTAAGGATAACATTCTTGTATTTGTCGAGCCCTTTTGGGGTATTTACCTGGGTTACTTCGTTCTTTTCAAAGTTACCACCAAGCAGGAAGTTTATATTTCCCTTATCAAGCAACAACTTATAGCTTCCTGTAAACTCGATGCCTTTGGTGCGTGTACTAAATTCATTGTAGAAAAAGTTGGCCTGCGCGGCACCTGTTTGCTGAAACAGATTTTTCACATCCTGCGGCAGGTTAGCATCTGTTGAAGTAAAGTTGCCGGTATTACCTACCCGGTTATCAATATCGATCAGGTAAGAATCAACCGTTAATTCCACATTACTGCCCGGTGCTGAAGTTAGGCCCAGTGCATAACCCTTTGATTTTTCTGGCGATAATTTAGGAATACCCAGTGCTCGCGCGGCTGCACTTTGATTTGATGCCGTAAGAATGTCAACTCCCCTGCCCTGTTGAAAAGTAGTTGATATTGATGTATAATAAGATTGTGCCAGATCAGGCGCTCTGAAACCTGTATTGGCCGATCCGCGAATACTGAGCCATCTTGCAAAACTATATCGGGTAGCAGCTTTCCAGGTAAACACATTGCCAAAGTCAGAAAAGTACTCAGCACGGCCCGCTGCCGAAACAAGCCAGGCTTTAGTTACATTGAGTTCCAAGTCCGCATAGCCTGCGGTAACCGAACGGTTCACGTTAACCGCATTCTCAGGCCTGAAACCCAAATGGATCTGTGAACCGGCAGCTAAACCATTTAACGAAGTAACACCCGCGTTGGAGAGATAAGGAATACCCCCGGTTGTAGTATCTACATTAACAATAGTACGTTGGTCGGCTTTTGAATAGGAAGCTTCTTCACCGGCAATAATCTGGAAACCTTCAACACGGTGCTGAACACCAAAGGCAACATTCAAGCCTTTTAATATTTTACCAAAATACTGGGTAAAATCAAGTCCTGTGGTGTTTTGACTTGCATTATAACTGCCTGCATCAAAACTGGTCGGGCTTTTTAAACCGAGACTGGCGTTCAGGGAGTTATCAACCCGGTTGCCGAATATATTTTTACCGTATACATTGGAGAAATCCACATTCCATTCTCCCACCTTACCTCTTATACCGATGGCAATAGACTCATCTACAATATTATTTTCCATGGCTGGTAAAAAACCATCGGGATAAATGAAGTTGTTGTTACGCGATGTCCAGCCAGGTAAACGGTAAGTGGCAGTAAATTGTGAGTTTCGGCTGCTGATACCACCAAAGGTATACAGTTCTGCCGAGTTCTTCAGGGGCAAGCCTGCATTAAAAAACAACAAAGCGTCCTGACCGGCATTTGAGCCACTTGCCCGTTGATCAAAAAAATGACGGTCGATACCACGGCTTTTTAAAATGGCATCATCAATTTCTTTGGTATAAATAGCATCGTATCCACGTGTATTGGCACCTCCGCCATAAATCGGCCCATTATATAAACCAGCATCTCCCTTCCCCGATGGCAGGGAGATTGCCTGGGTAGCATATTCTGTGGTAATATTAACATATCCTCCATTGTTGCCTAAACCTACCCCATAATTGGCACTGGTACGGGTAACAGCTCCATCTCCACGCCTGCGTACACTTCCGGATGTATTGACCACAAAATCATCTGTTTTTTTCTTAAGCACGATGTTGATAACCCCGGCAATAGCATCTGATCCGTATTGGGCTGCAGCTCCATCCCTCAGAATCTCGATCCGGTCGATTGCACCTGTCGGGATAGCATTGAGATCATAGCCAGTTGAACCATTACCCAAACCACCATAGTTCACGTTAGCGCTTTTATGCCGGCGTTTACCATTCACTAACACCAATACCTGATCGGGGCCCAGGCCACGGAGCTGGGCGAGGCTAAGCGCAGAGCCGGCATCACCGGCATTACTTCCATTAACCGAATGAAATGATGGCGAAATATATTGCAATATCTGCGTTACACTTACCTGCGGTGCCGATTCAAGCAGGGGTTTTATATCGATAACATCCACCGCCACGGGTGAGTTTAGTTTGGTACGGTTGGCATTACGTGAGCCGACTATCTGCACCTCATTAAGTGCATTACTTTTAGCTGGCTTTAAACTGATGCTGAATTGTTTGGTGCCATCAATTTCAACTTCCTGGCTTTCAAAACCTATAAATGAAAAGACCAGGTATTTACCGTTGCGGATAATAATACTAAAGCTGCCATCGGCTTTGGTAACAGCACCTTCATTTAATCCTTTAACAGTAACAGACACCCCTGGCAGCGGAGCTTTATCATCGGCGGAGGTTACAACCCCGGTTACCGTTCGTTTTTGTGCCAATACCTTTTGCCCAAAAATCAGGGCGAGGAACATAAGCAAGAGTACAATTTTCTTCATTTTACAATAGTTCAAGGGCAAAGCAGTGGCTTCGGCAGAACAAAAAATATCCTGCCGGCAAATACCTGCCGACTGTGATCAATTAATTATTTATGGGGAGTATTTTAATTTGAAGCCGTTTGCTTAAAACGGTCATCGGTGAGCGCTTTTAAAAATTCAACTATGTCATCAATTTCGCCCGCAGTCAGGTTAAGTGGTTTTTCAAGTGCGAGGTCGCGGTTAATACCGTCTTTAACTACCAGCGAGGGGTTATTGTAATACTCAACTACACTTCGCAAAGTTTTGAATTTACCGTTATGCATATATGGAGCGGTAACTGCCACATTGCGCAAACTGGGTATCTTAAATTCACCCTCTTCGGTTTTGTTTTTTGTGATGGCTGACCGGCCCGGGTCGTTCAAATCTTTACCATTATATAAACCGATGCTTTTAAACCTATCGGCTGTAAAATCCTCGCCCGAATGACAGTTGTTACAGTTGGCTTTACCTATGAATAATAACCGACCGCGTGCGGCAGCAGCAGATATAGCATGGTCATCGCCGTTAATATACCGGTCATAAGGACTGTTGGAGGTTTCAAGCGTACGCTCAAATGAGGCTATGGCTTTCAACAAATTATCTTTAGTGGGTGCTGATTTAAATATTTTTTGAAATGCATCTGCATAGTATTTATTGTTATTTAGTTTTTTTACGGCATCTTCAATCGGAAGTCCCATTTCTGTAGCCGATGTTATGGGCCCTAAGGCCTGCTCTTCGAGCGAAGCGGCGCGGCCATCCCAAAAAAGATGAGGTCTGCCAGAAAGATTGGTTAATCCCGGCGAATTCCTGGCGGTTAGATTACCTTTTATGCCAATACTCAGGGCGCTGGTATCGGCAAATGCGAATTCTGGTTTGTGGCAAGAGGAGCAACTAATGGTATTGTCGCCCGATAGTATGGGGTCAAAAAATAGTTTTTCGCCCAGTTGCTCTTTGGTTTGCACATCATCTTTGGTGCCAACAAAACTCATAAATCCTATCCATGTTATGATAGCCGTTAAAACCAGAAGTATTTTTCCTTTTTTCATATCAGTATGCATTTAAGCCGCAGGTTAAATTTTCAGTCCTCGGCCGGGGTATTCAATGCACCCCGGCTTCAGACTTACTCCACTTTACATGAGTTTTTAAATGCTTTTATTAGTCAAAACAATGGCCCTCCACCTCTATTTTGGTGGCTTACGTATTAAATATTGCTGGTTACTGCGCGTTTGCGGTAAGGTTTACATTCAGATCGAAATCATCATAGATCACCTTATCGCCTAAGTTTTCAAAAAAGTTTTTTGAACGGAATTTGATGTCATATTTAGTACGGTCGACGGTTATTTTGGCGTTGGCGGTTAACTTTTTACCATTAACAGCAATCGTAGCCGGAAAACTGACGTCATTCGTGATGCCTTTTATAGTTAGCTTACCTTTAACATCGTATTGATTGCCGCTGGTTTTAGTAACAGAACTTATTACAAAGCTTGCTTTAGGGAACTTACCGGTGTTAAAAAATGTCTCGCTTTTTAATGTGGATACCAACTTATCGTTCGATGCCTGGTCGGTCAGATCCGCATCGGTAATGGTATTCAGATCGATATCAAAGCTTCCGCCTTTAAGGTTATTGTTTTCAACCGCGAAATTACCATTACTGATCTTTACTTCGCCGTTATGGTCGCCTGTAGCTTTTTTGGCGGCCCAGGTAAGCTTGCTGTTTTCGTTATCGACTTTAAAAGAGGCGGTTTTAAAGTTCTTTTTATGATCAATCGTTTTAACTGCACCAGGCTTGCCTTTTGTAAGCTTAACGGTTTTTATAGTTGATGGGGTGAACGATGTTAACGCTACGGATGCTGTAAATAGAACAGCGCCTAAAAATTTTGTCATAGTGGTTGTGGTCATTGGGGTTAAATTAAATTAAACCCGGCCAGGTTGTTACCCTGCCGGTCAGGTGTTTTTTATTTTCCTTTTAAAGTTTCGTTATTGCTTTCAACTGCATTAGTTTCATTAGTAGGTGCAGGTTCAGCAATCAGTTCGTCCAGCAGTTTGTTAAACTTCTTTTCGTAATCCTGGTAATATTTACCGGTAACCGTTCCTGTATATCCCGTGTAGATTTCCCTGACATCACCCTTCCTGTCAATAATAATGGTTGTTGGGAAAGCCACGAATTTGTTTAGCGCGGGCAATTTTTGCGATACCAGTTTTTTATCGGCCAATCCGCCAAACAGAATATCATATTTGATATTATATTTTTCCTTAAGCTTGCCTAAGGTGTACTGGGCATATTTAAGACTGTCTTTTTGTTCAAAGCCTATAGCTATCGCTTCCACACCGCGGTTATGGTTTTTATTGAACCAGGGCGAAAGGAATACGGTTTGATCGGTACAATTAGGGCACCAGGTACCAACTATCTCAATAATGGTAACCTTACCTTTGTATTTGGCATCGCTTAATGAAACCGGTTTTCCGGTAAGATCAGGAAATGTAAAATCAAGCTTTTTATAGCCTTCTTTTAAATAGGTTAATTTGTATGGGTCTGGTAACTCAGCCCGATCATCCTTTATGGCATCAAACTTGGTATTATCATAAATACCCTGTCCTATTTCGCCACTCAGGGTACCATCAGCATTGATCTTACCTTTATAAATTTTAGGGCTGGGGCCGGTAAAGCCGCTCAGCTCAAATTCATCTCCCTGTACGGTACCTTCCAGTTCGCGGCTATCGCCGGTTACCTGCATAATAACGCCCGTAAGCTTATTACCTGTTTGCTTCAATATAGCTACTTTATTAGGTACCTGGTCTTTTGAATAAACCTTCAACTCCCATTTACCGGTTAAATTAGCTGCCGGTGCAATGTCCTTTCCCGGCTCAACAAAACGATAGCTTTTACCATATTCGGCTGTAAACGGCAATGAATTCCCTCTGAAACCGGGTACCAGGCTACGGTATTCACCATTTAAGGTTCCGTCGTCTTCTACCTTGGCAACCAGGGCGGCATCATAGGTATTCATTTTGATAAATACCGAATCTTTACCAATCTGTTTAACATGGAAGTCATCACGACGCGTACCATTGAGTAGTGTAAATACAGCATGCTCCGCATCCTTGCCTTTCAATTCAAAATTGAAAGGAACTTTACTTTCGGCTACGGTAAATACACCACGCCATACGCCTTCCTTAATAAATTTCACCGGCGGGTTTTTATCTGCCGCGAATGCGGCACCACTAAACAACAAGCCTATAGTCAGGCATTTGAATGAGGTGATTAAATTGAGTGTTTTCATTTGATAAATAGTTAGTTATAGATCAATTAAGTTTATTTTCCTTGTTTTTCGGATGAATCAGCGATAGCCGCTGTTTCAGGTGCCGGTTCGGCTATCAGTTCATCTAGCAGCTTGTTGAATTTTTTCTCATAATCCTGGTGATATTTGCCGGTGATAGTTCCGGTATAGCCAGTATATATTTCCCTTACATCACCTTTTCTGTCGATAATTATTGTTGTTGGGAAGGCAATGAATTTGTTAAGAGCCGGGAGTTTTTGTGATACCAGTTTTTTATCGGCTAAACCTCCAAAGGCGATATCATAGTTAATGGCATACTTGTCCCGAAGCTTACCTAAAGTGTATTTGGCATAATCAAGGCTATCTTTCTGCTCAAATCCAATGGCTATAGCTTCTACACCGCGATTATGATTTTTGTTGAACCAGGGCGACAGGAAAACAGTCTGATCGGTACAGTTAGGGCACCATGTACCGATAATCTCTACAATCACCACCTTACCTTTGTATTTATTATCGCTCAGTGACACTTCTTTACCATCAATACCAGGGAAAGAAAAATCCAGCTTTTTATAACCTTCTTTTAAAAAAGTAAGCTTATATGGGTCAGGTAGCTCCACATCAGTTTTTTTAGCGGCATCAAACTTGAGGTTTTTATAGATGCCGAAACCTTCTTCGCCGCTGATAGAGCCATCCGCATTGATCTTACCTTTAATAATAAAGGGGCTCGGACCGGTAAAACCGCTTAGGGCAAACTCATCACCCTGTACGGTTCCTTCCAATTCGCGCGTGTCACCAACTACAGTCATCACCACGCCGGTGAGTTTGTTACCTTTTTGTTTTAATAGGGCGATAGATGCAGGGACGGCCTCTTTACTATAGGTTTTGATTTCCCATTTACCGGTCAGATCGGCCGTAGGTGCCACGTCTTTTCCTGGCTCAACAAATCGGTATGTTTTGCCGTACTCGGCTGTGAATGGCAAAGAGTTACCTCTGAAACCTGGTACCAGGCTGCGGTATTCACCACTTAAAGAGCCGTCGTCTTCAATTTTGGCAACCAGCGCGGCATCGTAGGTATTCATTTTGATATAAACCGAATCGACCCCAATAGACTTCACATGGAAATTATCTCTGCGAGAACCATTGATTAATGTAAAAACAGCATGCTCGGCATCTTTGCCTTTCAGCTCGAAATTAAAAGGCACCTTGGATTCGCTTACGGTGAATACACCGCGCCATTTTCCTTCTTTTATAAATTTCGGTTTAGGGTTTTCATGAGCTGACAACACGGTAACACCGCTAAGCAGCAAGCCGGCAGAAAGCAGCCTGGCTTTGGTCAGGTAGTTTGTGATTTTCATTTTTATAAGTTTTAGTTGTTAGTAATTGATAAATAGCGTGTTAAAAATTTGGCGCAAGTAATTCTCTCCCGCCCGGATGGGACGAGTTAAAAAACCGCAGCAAAATTTCAGGGAACTGCTCCTTTAAAACCAGAAGGCATACTGAACCAAACAACAACATCGCTTGATGTTTGCCGGTTGCGTGCGGAAATGCAGGTACTTAAATGTGTTCATGATTTTTAGTTAATTTATATTTCCAGAGCCTTATTGCTTCGGAAAAAAGTTTAGCACTTATTTCAATAATGAAAAGTTGCTATAAGATCATAGAGACTTCCTCTCCCTTATTCTTTATAAATCAACTAATTAATGGTGGGGTTAATTAGAATGCTGTAAAGGTAACAATAAATATTATAAATACAATTAAATCTATGGATTTAGTAGAATATTTTTATAAACAGTAGTTTCCATTAATTTCATACCTTGTAAGCAATCAACATCCTGGTCTGTACAGCACACGCCTGTTTTACCACCATAGCAAAGCAACGCACTTAGTACAGCCAGGATGTCGATCTTACATCAGATCAATTTCCGGGATAAACCACATGAGTTAACAATACGGGTGACAACAGAAAAGGGCGCCACCATTCTGTATGTGGATTTTAGTGATAAATTTCGATTTCATGGTATTTGCTTGTATAAGCCGAGGTAAAAGCAAGCGCTTATCTACCCGGCATCTTTATTAGTTTAACAGGTCAATTGGTGGCTAATGAGCTATTAAACTATATTATTAAATCTTTTACTTTACCGGAATACTGAATTCAACATCTTCGGGGGGTAAACACTGCTTATTGCTGCATACCATATAATTCAATGTACCATTAACCAATGCTTGCCCGTTTTTAAGTTTTACTTTTTGCTGAAATACAACCGACTGCTCAAAATATTGTACGTTCATACTAAACGACTTCTCATACTTGCTAACCGACTTAGGTTCTGAGGTATTACCGACAAGCGTGTAGTCACCGCTTTTGTCAAACCTGAACGAGGTTTTTATCGGCCCGCCATCAGCAACGTTTTGTGAATATATATGCCAGCCCTTATCAATAGTTGCTTTTATCAGCACAATGGCCTGTTCGTTGTCAATTTTCTTTGCCCCGTATGACCATTTTACAGGTGTCAGGATCTGGGTATAAGATGCTGTGCTAATGATGGAGATTAAAGCCGTAAGTATTAATTTTTTCATTCGGAGTTATATACTGATAATGTATTTTATTTGATCGCGTAACAGGTAAATAATCAGCGACAACAATACATATCTGCAAAGTGCGTAGTAGCCAAGGTTTTGTCGGTTTTCATATATAAACAGGTTCTATCTTTTTCAATTGTTTTTCATATTCAATAAAACTTACCCGAGAAAGAGCTGTGGAGATATTTGTATAAACAACCTGTAGCATCTTATCTTTCTCCCTTTACAGGAGCAGGAATTAGCACCTTTTACAATATAAAGAGTTGTACAGGTTGCCAAGACTTCATGGGGCCTTTCCCTCCGTCTTATCTGGATAAGTATTAAAGAACTGATGACACAAACATACAATAAAATCTATAATTCCTATAGATTTTATATATTTTTATTTCTTATCATTGCAACGCGGGTGCTAACAAATTGAAAAGCCCACTAAATCGCTCTTTAAAACTTTATTCATTATTATTGTAATACAGGTGCTAATAATTCAAAAGCCCTCAAAATCAATCTTTAAAAACATTTATTCATTCAAAATGCCCGATCAAAAACCAAAACAAACAGCCCTTGGCGATGTAGCCGCCAGGCAGTTGGCCATTGCCACCCGTACCGTTCCGCAATTATCAACCATCACCCCGCGTTGGTTAACACATTTATTAAACTGGATCCCTGTTGAATCAGGCGTTTACCGGTTAAATAAAGTTGTTGACGCCAATAATGTGGAAGTGGATTGCTCTAACCGCGACGAGCGTGAGCTTCCATCAACCTATGTTGATTATGAGGAAAACCCGAGAGAATACAACCTGAGCGCGGTAAATACCGTATTGGATGTGCACACCAGGGTATCTGACCTCTACAGCAAACCTTATAATCAGATAAGTGAGCAATTGCGCCTTACTATTGAGATTGTTAAAGAACGCCAGGAAAGTGAACTGATCAACAACAAAGAATATGGTTTACTAAGCAGCATAGCCCCATCCCAAAAAATCAAGACAAGACTAGGCCCTCCTACTCCTGATGATCTGGACGAACTGATAACCAAAGTTTGGAAAGAACCGGGATTTTTCCTGCTGCATCCATTAGCCATAGCCGCTTTTGGCCGTGAATGTACACGCCGCGGTGTACCGCCGCCTACCGTTTCTTTATTTGGATCTCAATTTATTACCTGGAGAGGCATACCGCTTATTCCATCTGATAAACTACCTATCGTTAATAACAAGTCAAAAATCATCCTTTTACGTACAGGCGAAAGTCGCCAGGGTGTGGTAGGCCTGTTCCAGCCAGGTTTGCCGGGTGAACAATCACCGGGATTATCTGTACGGTTTATGGGCATTAATAATAAAGCTATTGCCTCATACCTGGTATCGCTTTATTGCTCATTAGCTGTTTTGGTTGATGATGCTATAGCTGTTTTGGAAGATGTTGATTTAGGCAACTATTATGAGTACAAATATTAATCCGGACAACCTGCCCAACTTACAGGAGCTGGAGCAACTGGCCAACCAGTTCTTTAAAGCCGGACCTAGTGGGATTGTAAATCAATTCCCCGTTCAACAAGCTGCTGAAGCTTTTCAGTTACCCGGCAACATACCTGATACAGGTTTATTTAATCCTGGGAATGTGAATGCCCCGGCCAGTTCAATTCCGTCAAGTACAATTGGAGGTAGCGGTGTTTCGCCATCGGCCATTAACCAGGGTAATGCAATTAATCTTAAAGATCCGCAAACCAGTTTCGCTGATCCTAATCTGAACGCACATTCTAATTCTTCGGCACCCGCTCAGCATAGCCCGATTAACGCATTTGGAGGGCAGTTACCTTCACAACCTAATTTAGGCTATGACTCTTACCTGGTGAAAACTGATCTTATACCGGATGTAGTTTTAAAGCAAAACTTCCAGGTTGAGCAACTTTCATCTGCTCCCGAAAACCTGCTCCACTTACCCTATCAGCAAGATCAGGCTTTTGAAGTTGAATTGAACAAGATATTAAGTAATATCCATACATCTGGCCCTTCAAACGCTTTACCATTTACCGGAGAACCTGCTGCTACTGAAATTCCGTTTTATTTTCTATCGAATAATCATGGATTGCCTGCAGTAAAGTCAGACCAGGAAAAAATTAAACAGGCCGGTATCAGTAATATTATTAGTCCGCCGTTTGATGTAAATATCATCCGGCGCGATTTCCCGATATTACAGGAGCAAGTAAATGGCAAACCCCTTGTATGGCTTGACAACGCGGCTACTACCCAAAAGCCAAAACAAGTAATTGATCGCATTAGCTATTTTTACGAGCACGAAAATTCAAATATCCATCGTGCAGCACATGAACTCGCGGCAAGGGCAACCGATGCTTATGAAGGGGCACGTCAAAAAGTGCAAACCTTTCTGAATGCTGCTTCCATAAACGAGATCATTTTTGTACGTGGCGCAACTGAAGCCATTAACCTGGTAGCCAAAAGCTGGGGTGAGCAAAACCTGACAGCAGGTGATGAGATTATCGTAAGCCACCTGGAACACCATGCCAACATTGTTCCATGGCAACAACTGGCCGCCAAAAAGGGTTTAAAAATAAAGGTTATACCTGTTGATGACGACGGACAAATCATACTTGATGAGTATGTAAAATTACTCGGGCCTAAAACAAAACTGGTTTCATTTACTCAGGTATCCAATGCTTTAGGCACAGTTACTCCGGCAGCGCAAATTGTTCATCTGGCGCATTTGGCAGGAGCTAAAGTATTGGTTGATGGCGCTCAGTCGGTATCGCACATGCCGGTTAATGTACAAGCATTAAATGCCGATTGGTTTGTCTTTTCAGGACACAAGGTATTCGGGCCAACTGGTATCGGTGTGATTTATGGTAAAGAAGATCTGTTAAACCAAACCCAACCCTGGCAGGGTGGCGGTAACATGATCAAAGATGTTACTTTTGAGTATACCCAATATCATGATGCACCCAGCCGGTTTGAGGCCGGAACAGGTAACATCGCTGATGCCGTTGGTCTTGGTGCCGCTATTGATTATGTAAGCAGACTGGGTATGCCTGCCATTGCTCAATATGAGCATTACCTGCTTGTTTATGCAACGCAATTACTAAAAGAGGTGAAAGGCTTGCGACTGATAGGCACCGCGGCAGATAAAGCCAGCGTTCTGTCATTTGTACTGGATGGCTATAAAACCGAAGAGGTTGGCGCGGCGCTTAACCAACAAGGAATTGCCGTAAGATCAGGGCATCACTGTGCCCAGCCTATCCTTAGGCGGTTTGGTGTGGAAAGCACCGTAAGACCTTCACTGGCTTTCTATAATACCTGCGCCGAAATTGATTTACTGGTAAACACGCTTCATCATCTTAAACGGTAATGCACAAGTATGAAAGAGGATAAACTCGACAGCTTTATACAATTGCTTTATCAAACCCATAAAGCCGAATGGGAGGCTACACCAAAGATCAGACAGTGCGTTGGATGGCTGTCTGATCTCTTTGAATTTTTGTTTCCCAATAATCACGCGAACAAATTATCCATATATGGTGGCCATCTGAAAAAGAACCAGATAGATCTTGAAAACATACTGCTAAGCTATCTCGATCCAAAGGATATTAATATTGAAGAAGCTGTGATTGCATTCTATGATTCATTGAATGAAATTTATCAGAATCTTCGGCTCGATGCATCCATGATCTATGAAAAAGATCCGGCGGCTACCAGTGTACATGAGGTGATTGTTTCCTATCCGGGCTTTTATGCTATTGCCGTATATCGTATAGCACATCAGCTTACCCTGCTCGCCATTCCTATTTTACCAAGAATATTATCTGAGCACGCGCATGGCAAAACCGGTGTGGATATTCATCCTAAAGCTCAAATTGCTGTACCCTTTTGTATCGATCACGGTACCGGCATAGTTATAGGTGCAACCAGTATTATTGGTAAATACGTTACCATCTATCAAGGGGTAACGTTGGGCGCAGCGCAGGTAAGTAAAGAACTATCCGAAACCAAGCGGCATCCTACCGTGGAGGATAATGTGGTCATTTATGCCCGCAGTACCATTTTAGGTGGTCGTACCGTGATTGGTCATCATAGTATAATTGGAGGCAGTGTATTTTTAACCAAAAGCGTTCAACCCTTTTCACATGTTTTTAATACCCACCAATTAAGAATTGAGGTAAAGGAAAACTTGTAATAATTTTTTCAACTATGGTTTCTAAACTCAGTTCATCAGAGATAATACATTACCTGCTTATTCTTTTAGTTATCCTGATACCGGCAAGATTATTGGGCGAACTATGCCGCAGGTATAAATTGCCAGCTATTATTGGTGAGATCTTCGCTGGTATTATTGTTGGCCCTACGCTGCTGGGGTTATTATTCCCTGATCTTTTTAAAGGCATCTTCCTATCCACTCCGCATGCTTTTCAGGCATTTGACGGTATTGCCAATATTGGCATTATTTTACTCATGTTTATTGCCGGCTTTGAGGTAGATCTGAAACAGATAAGGCAGAATGGTAAACAAGCCATCAGTATAAGTCTTACAGGCATTATATTCCCTTTTGCTATTGGTTTTGCAGCCGTATGGTTTCTGTATCAAAGTCATTTTGCCAATGGCTTTAACAATCAATTAGTCACTTCGTTATTTTTTGGAACCGCGCTCTCTATAACCGCACTTTCGGTGATCACCAAGATATTACTTGACCTCGACATTCTTAATACACGCATAGGCAATATCGTATTAACAGCTGCCATGGTTGATGATTTTCTGGGCTGGATCTTATTCTCGGTTATTATTCAGCTGATGAATGTTGGCAAAGGTGAGGCCTCCTTTTGGGCGGTGAGTATAGTTATCCTTTATGCAGTTTTCATGTTAACGGGTGGGCGCTGGCTTATCCACAAGCTAATGTCTTTTGCGGGCAAAGGAGAAAAGCCCGGCAGGGTGCTTACCATGGCCGTTTGCCTTTGCTTGATCAGCGCTTGCATTACCGAAGGGCTTGGCGTACGCGGTATATTTGGAGCCTTTTTGGTTGGTGTGGGTATTAATGATTCTGCATATTTTACAGAGAAACACAAACATGTGCTGCATCAATTCACTATCAATGTATTAGCACCGTTGTTTTTTGCTTCGGTTGGGTTAAGATTGAATTTCATAGCCAATTTTAATCTCGAAATTGTGCTGATCATCCTGGTTATAGCCTGCCTTGCAAAACTCATAGGCGCCGGAATAGGCAGCGCTATGAGCGGCATGACCAAAAACGAATCAATAGCTGTTGCCTTTGGAATGAACGCGAGAGGTTCGCAGGAGATTGTTTTAGGATTACTGGCCCTGCAGGCAAAGATCATAAGTGAGCCTGTATTTGAAGGGCTGGTGGTAATGACTGTAGGCACCATGATCATATCGGGCCCGATTATGAAACATTATTTTTTGAAAGAACAAAAATTGCAGTTAGAAACTAAAACTATCCCTGTATAAGAGGGGCTTATTTTAATACAGATCAACAGGAAATCTTGATGTGCTGATTAAAAATAGATCAGATTGCAACTGCCCATTGATTTCTACCCTGAGAATTGCTGTCGGGCCAAAACCAACATTTTCCTCATCACTTATGAATAAGGAGGTAAACACATGGTTGCAAAACTCATCAAGTGATGCGCCATGATTTAAACCCGGGCCCGCAAGAGATGTATGTACTGCGGGCGGAATCAATTCGGCAACCCGGCATCTGGTAGCAGATAGAGCGTGCCGCAAGGTAATCGTATAATGATGTAAAGCCGCTTTACAGGTACTGTAAACCGGCGCGAAAGCCTGCGGTATATATGCCCCGCCCGAAGTAACATTAACAATCAACGCATCTTTTCCGTTATTTAATATTAAGGGAGTAAGCAAGAGGTTCAGATGGATGGGACCGGAAAGTAAAATATCAATCTCTTGCTGTCTCTCGTCCCATCCCGCAGTATCGGCGGCCAAAGCAATCCTGCGCTGGATACCCGCGTTGTTTACCAAAATATTTAATCCTGGTAAAACCTGGTTAACATGCTCTGCCAGTTCTTCTCTATTCTGTGCATTGCCTATATCGCTTCTATAAGTAAGCAAACCTGGCAGTTCTATAGCGGTAGCTTCCAGTTTTGCTGCATTTCTACCGGTAATCATTACTTTACAACCTGCCGCCATCAAACGTGCCGCAAGCCCTTTTCCAATGCCGTCACTTCCTCCAGTGATCAGCACTTCTGCGTTTGTTAAATCCATCGTAACTCTTTTTACAAAATTGGAGATAACGAAACCTACAAAATGGTCATGATTTAAGTAAATGATTTTTCCGGTATTCTTTTGGCGAAACTCCATTAAAACGCCGAAACCATTTGGTGAATTGAGATGGCTCAAAATCCAGTGTTAAAGCAATATTCCGAATAGTATAGGTCTTATCAGCCAATAATTGCCTCGCTATCTTTACTATCCGTGCCTGGTAAATGCCGCAAGGCGATACCCCGGTTGCATCCTTTATCGTGTTACTTAAATGAATAGGATGTACATGCAACAAATCGGCAAATTGTTCAATTTCCAACATTTCGGTTGCCCGGTGATGAATAAGATCATCCAAATGTTGGTCAACCATTAGTGTAAACGCTTCCGTAAGTTGCTGTGGACGATCGGCCATAATTCCAAATTTATTAATTAATCCCAATATGCTGCATCTCAATGGATGGTGGTTTTCTGACTGAAATCTAATTCACAAAAATGCCCGGACATTTACAAAATCCGGGCTTCTCTATAACTTAAATAACTAATCAGCACATTATAGTGCAGGTACAGCAGGCCAGTCAACAGGTATCTGGGTAAGGGCAAACAGATAATTGGTGATGATTTTATCGCCTACAGCCATCACCACATCAACAAGACTGCCTTCATTATAACCCACCGCGTAAAAGTTTTCTACTAATTGCTGATCGGCATGGCCCTGATTTTCAGCAATACTTTTTACCAGTTTGGCAAGCGCATCCAGTTTCGGATCAAAGCTGATCTCGGCTTTGCGTATTTCCAACACCTGCTCATCGGTAAAGCCCTGCATTTTGCCAAAAGCCGTGTGGGCGCTTAAACAGTATAAACATTTATTCACCTGGCTAACCACCAGGTTAACCACCTCGCGCTCTTTACCACGTAAAGATGATTTACCGTTTTGCAGGGTAAGATAATTACCCAAAGCATTGTCTGAATGGGCAAATGCGGCAAACAGGTTGGGTACATGACCAACCAATTTAGTAAGGTTATCAAATATAGTTTGGTTTGCTGGTGATACCTGCTCTCTGGTTGGGATTGGGAAAGTTTTCATGTTGTTATATTTTATTTCGTTTTTGTTGACCCAAAATTGAGGTTTTTGGGCAGGCTACGGAATGGACAGAATTCCCGAAGACATGTAAAGATTTCCCGTTGAGCGTTACCGTTTTTTTATGATGATATATTTTGCTCGTACATAAACAACTCCAGGTCAATAATCCTTAAAAAAGCAGGTTATCTCCTTAAAAGTGGGTTTACATGGTTTACACTTTTCAGGGTTAACATTCAATTTAACTAATTGATAATCAATTTATTAAATTTGCCTTTCCATCATAAAACGTGTTTTTATGTAAACCCACTTTTAGCCTCTCAGGGCTATGATAAAAGCAAAAGTTTTTTTAATTCCCTCCCCACTGCCTACCGTGTGTACACAAGTTACGATGCTCCGTAGGAGCTACCTGTTGATTGTTTTCGTGATGTGTAATATGGTAGCCCCACGGAAGGATAATAGCCCATGAGTAGACATAACACATCAATAATATCACAGAAGCGGGGCTGTTGGACTATTAATGTTGTACCGTGACTGTTGGATTCCAGTAGTAATAGCCAAACAATACCGGATCGGCATGATCTGCCTGGCGAACATATAACGCGAATTGAACGGTATAGTATTCTGTTCCGGTGTTGATCACATTAGCCTGGTTAAACCAAAAATTCTGCGCCGAAAAATCTACCGGAAGCGCAGCGCTATCTACGGGCAAAATTCCCTGCCTGGTATAAACACTGAACGTTAGGTTATTAAATACCGTAGTGCCCCCAAACTGAGCCAAACTGTAAATTACTACAGCTGAGTCGAAATTGCTGTTTTCAGAAACAGCATGCCAGCGAATGATATCACCAATATTGGCCTTTATATTCAGATTTGCCGTGCCCGACCCGGTAATGACATCGCTCCTGGTAGCCACCAAATACATATAATTGTGCGGTAAACCACTTGGATCGGTGGGATTTTTACTTGGATTAGGATAATCGGCAACAATGGCATCCGTATCAATAACTATCTGGATATTGATTATTTCCTGCGAGGAAGAAAGAAGTTCGTTATAAATGGCCACAGTGGTAAGGTTAAAAAATGTTGGTGTTTTTTTTAACTTAACAGGGAAAAAGACCACAGTCTTGCAGGCTGTTTTTCTTAGTCCCTATCGCTATACAAACCTGGCATTTAATATTTACCCCTCTAAGCGTATAAATACCTAATACAAAAAATGAGTATTTATACGCTCAAAACGCTAAATGTCTTTAACATTTAATGATGTCGCAAAACTATCTTTAAATGTCGTGTTTAGCCCTAACGCTTTATGATGCGTCAACCTAACTTTGTATGGAACAATTTAAATAATACAGTATGAGCGCTTTAAATAAACAATTCACAGCTACGCTGTTGAAAAGCCCAAATAAAGGCGGCTGGACTTATTTGATCTGGCCAGATTCAGTAAGTTTTTTTGGCACCCGCGGTCTGGTAAAGGTTAAGGCCACGGTTGACGGGCATCCCTTCCAGAGCTCTTTTATGGCCCTGGGTGATGGTACGCACAAATTACCTATCAAAGCCGATCTGCGTAAGCTTATTGGTAAAGACGTTGGCGATACGGTATCCATCAACCTGCAGGAGCGTATTTAACAGGTTCCTATATTTTGATGCAAACCCGGTATTTATATGCCGGGTTTGCTTTGTTTATTTATGATTTGCAGCTAAAAAAACTAATTAGGCAATAACCAGAAACAAACGTTTGCGTGGACATAAACGGTATTTTTACGTTGGTGAAGCAGGCAACTTTTTCAATAAATCCCCGCTTAAATTGCCAGTTTAAAAGCATTTTACTAATTTTAATGATTACTAAAACTGATAATGACCGGAAAACCAGCCACCATAAAAGAAATCGCGAAAATTCTTAATGTTTCTGTATCAACAGTTTCAAGGGCTCTGCATAAACACCCAACCATTGGTATTACTACCCAAATAAAAGTGCAGGCCCTTGCCGAAAAACTGGGCTATGAACCTAACCAGAATGCTATATCTTTCCAAAAAGGCAAAACCTATACTATTGGTGTTATTATTCCCGAACTGGCCGAAGCCTTTTTTTCTGCGGCTATCAGCGCTATTGAAGATACTACCTATAAAAGAAACTATACCGTTTTGATAGCCCAATCACATGACAACGAGGAAAAGGAGATCCAGCTGGTTGAAAAAATGAAAAACTCCCGTGTGGATGGCTTGCTGATATCTGTAGCCAAAACGACCTCGTCATTCGCTCATTTTGATATGCTGAAGCGCTTTAACATCCCTGTAGTGTTTTTTGACCGCATCCCACCCATAAAAAACATACACTATGTGGCCTGCAATATGGAAACAGGCAGTATTGAAGCCGTAAACTATCTGCTGCAAAAAGGTCATCGCAGCATCGGCCTTATTAACGGGCCCGCTACCCTGGCTGCCAGCGGCGAGCGCAAGGAAGGCTATATTAAAGCCATGACCAAAAACAGGCTAAAGTTTGATCCTTCGTTAATTGTAGGCTGTAATTTAACAGAAGAAGGCACCCGTGAGGCATTGAACAGCCTGCTGGATCACAAACGCCGGCCAACAGCTATTGTTACCTTTAATGATTATGTATCCCTATACGCCATCAAACATGCCCGCGACCTGGGTATCGATCTGGATAAGGACCTGCAATTTGTAAGCTACGCCAATTTACCCATCATCAATTATATGGACTATGCACCGGTGGCCTCGGTTGAGCAATTCCCCCATCTCCAGGGACAAAAAGCTGCCGATATTTTACTGGATCTGCTGGCGCGTAAAGACCAATCATCCGACGAGGTTCAGGCCTATTACAACGTGATAGTGGAGTCGCAACTGGTAGAAAACAAGGTCCGCAACAGCCAGTGAAATTGTAAATATTACACCATTCAAATCAGACACTCATTTTGAACCTATCTTAAAGGCTTGTCAATAAAAAAAACAGGCAAACGTTTGCGTGAAAAGTTTAGAAGTTTATTAATTAGGTTTGGTTTAAGCATTCAAAAAACCTTAAAAAACTTAGTAAATGTTTGATGTTATTCTAAAATCCTTTGGCCTTATCGCACATGACTATCATATCGAAAAATTTGGTGAAGGATTGATCAACCGAACCTGGAAAATAACCGGTTTAAAAAACGATAACGAGTTTATATTGCAGCAGATCAATAAAAACGTTTTTAAAACGCCAGAACATATAGCCGAAAACACCAACAAGATAGATCAGTATTTATCAAAACGTTATCCCGATTATTTGTTTGTAGCATCCCTGCCTACCACAACCGGCGATTATATGGTTAAGTATACCGATGATGAATATTATCGCCTGTTTCCATTTATCAAAAACTCTATTACCCTCAATACAGTACAAACCCGCGATGAGGCTTTTGAAGCGGCCCGCCAGTTTGCCAAGTTCACCAATTTGCTGGCCGGCTTTAATGTAAGTGGCCTGCATTACACCCTGGCCGGTTTCCATGATCTATCTGGCCGGTTTGAAACTTTTAAGCGGGTAGTAAAAAATGCAGGTAGCGAGCGATTAGCGGAAGCCAGTGATACCATCGACCAGGCCTTCAGGCACCGGGATATTGCCGATGTGCACCAATCCATTATGCATGATCAGCTGATACCACTGCGTGTTGTTCACCACGATACCAAGATCAGTAATATTTTGTTTAATACCGATCATAAGGGCCTCTGTGTCATTGATTTGGATACGGTGATGCCGGGTTACTACATCAGCGATGTGGGCGATATGATGCGCACTTACCTCTCCCCTGCCAACGAGGAAGAGCAGGACCTTTCCCTGATTGATGTGCGCGAAGATTTTTTCGCGGCCATTGTAGAAGGCTACCTATCAGAAATGAACACCAACCTTACCGAGGGCGAGCGTGAACTGTTTGTGTATTCGGGCAAATTCATGATCTATATGCAGGCCATCCGTTTCCTGACCGATTACCTCAACAATGATATTTACTACGGCTCCAGCTATCCCGGCCATAACCTGGTAAGGGCCCGCAACCAATTTACGCTACTGGAAAAATACATGGCTTCCGAAGATAAATTTATGCAGATGGTAACCACTACCCAAAGTCAGCCGAAATGATGGAGGAAAAACTTTTTAAACCTTAAATTTTAACAAATTTCTGATCAAAAAAGAGGCAAAACGGATTAAAAAACAGTCGGAAAAATTCGATTCTATCATTTTTAACAAATTACAACACGATTTTAACGTGTTTTGAAAACTTTAAAAAGTATCGGTTTTTGTTTCCTTAGTTATTAATCAAACAGCCCGCTTCTCTGGTAAAAGAGAAGCGGGCTGTTTGCCTTTCTGTAACTATACAAAAGTTTTTGCGGGATTATGATAAGGTATAGTTCTTCGAAATGTCAGACTTACAAAGTTTTAAAAACTTCGTAAGTCTGAAAAGTAAAATCACTAATTCACTAACTCAATAATTGTTAACCAACAGGTGTTTGATCATGTCGCCGGTCATGGCTTTCAGGTTAAACCGGGCCTGCCAGTTCCAGTCTTTTTGGGCCTCACTATCATCAATTGATCGCGGCCAGCTATCGGCTATTTGCTGGCGTGGGTCGTTTTCGAGATAGCCGATGGTAAAACCTGGGATATGTTCGCTAATCTCCACTGCCAGCTCGGCCGGGGTACAGCTAAAGCCAGCCAGGTTATACGAGCGGAATACTTTTAGTTTTTCCAATGGAGTTTGCATCAGCTGGATAGTACCACGGATGGCATCATCCATATACATCATGGGCAGGCGCGTATCCGCCGAAAGGAAGCATTGATAGCTTTCGGTGGCTATGGCATCGTGAAATATCTGTACGGCGTAATCGGTAGTACCTCCGCCGGGCGCGGCTTTCCAGCTGATGAGGCCGGGATAGCGGATGCTGCGTACATCCAGCCCATACTTTTCGCGGTAATAATTGCACCAATGCTCGCCGGCCAGCTTGCTGAAGCCGTAAACCGTTTGCGGATCTTTTTCGCCAAACTGCGGGGTATCATCTTTCGGCGAACCCGGACCGAACACCGCGATAGAGCTTGGCCAGAAAACTTTCTCCACCCGGTAAGCTACCGACAGATCAAGCACATTCAACAAACCGTTGATGTTAAGATCCCAGGCGTAGCGGGGTTTGGTTTCGCCGGTGGCGGATAACAGTGCCGCCAACAGGTATACTTGTTTGATACTATACCGCTCAAAAATGGTTTTCAGCCGCTCCATGTCATTAACATCGGCCTGTACAAATACGTCGCCCTTTAACTGCTCGCGTGGTCTTATATCGCAGCTAATGACCTGGCAGGCGGGCCAGGTTACCTTTAAGGCATCAATCAGTTCGGTACCTATCTGCCCGTTTGAGCCTATTACTAAAATACTATCCATATCCGGTTTCAAAGCCGAAAATTAGACATCATTAACCGAAAACGGGTTGCTACAACTCTTCAATCTTTACACAAACGTTTGTTAAATACCTATTTTAATAAATAACGATCAGTAATTTTAACGTAGCCAGAAGCAGGTAAAAACCAAGGGCATCATAAATTTTTGTACCCTCATGGACTGCCAGAAACCAAGATAAACACGGATAAATTATATAATATCAAAATAATACTATCCAAATAAGGAACATATTATTTTGCATCTAAATCAAACTACTCAAATGAAAAAAAGCTACCTAATCCCATTGCTTTCAGCACTCTTACTTTTAAACTGCAAAAAGGCATCATCCTATTTTTCAACAGACGGTGCCCCGGTTAAACATCAAACAACCCTGGCAGCGGCGGCCGACTCCGTTACGTTAAAAGTTTTACAATTAAATATCTGGCAGGAAGGCACATCCGTGACGGGAGGCTTTGATGGTATCG
Source organism: Mucilaginibacter sp. 22184 (assembly GCF_052045695.1). Taxonomy (NCBI): domain Bacteria; kingdom Pseudomonadati; phylum Bacteroidota; class Sphingobacteriia; order Sphingobacteriales; family Sphingobacteriaceae; genus Mucilaginibacter; species Mucilaginibacter sp. 22184. Next base: position 400,712 of record NZ_JBQEPI010000007.1, on the reverse strand, counting down.
TTGACGCCATTATTCAGTCAGGAGCCGATCTCATTACCTTAAGTGAAGTTCGGAATTATAACAGTACCAAGTTTGATGAACGCGTTGTAGCGGCTTTAAAAGCAAAAGGCTATACTTTTTATTCGTTTTATGACAACAATGTTGGCATTGTATCAAAATACCCTATTGCCTCGTTTAAAACCAACATTTACGGCAATGCCTTTGATAAAGCCACCGTTAGTCTGAATGCTACCACGCAGGTTACCCTTTACTCGGCCCATTTAGATTATACCAACTACACCTGTTACCTGCCACGGGGTTATGATGGTGTAACTTTTAGTAAAATAGCCGCGCCGGTTACAAACGTCGACAGCATTCTGGCGGCCAACCTTAAATCAACCCGGGATGAGGAACTAAGCGCCTTTGTAAACGATGCCAAACAAGAAAGGGACAATGGCCGGATTGTTATATTAGGAGGCGATTTTAATGAGCCTTCGCATTTAGATTGGGTTAGCGCTCAAAAGGATTTGTTTGATCACCATGGCACCATTGTACCCTGGCAGGGCAGCGTTAAATTATATGGAGCAGGTTATAAGGACTCATACCGGGTTAAAAATCCCGATCCGGTAAAATACCCCGGATTTACCTGGGCGGCTTTTAACACCGGCGCCCGGCTTTCATCACTGGTATGGGCACCGGATGCCGATGAGCGCGACCGTATTGATTACATTTATTATGCCGACAATGATAACAGGGTAAACGTAAAAGAATCCATCGTATTTGGGCCATCGGGCTCCATTGTAAGGGGCCAGGGATACGAAGATGCCATTTACCCCAATCCTTTTCTCAAGCCAACAGGAACATGGCCTTCGGACCATAAAGGCGTTATAACTACTTTTTCCATCAAGACAACAGCAACTCAGGCAAACATTAGTTTAAATAAAACAAAGTTTTCAACCGGTGAAACCATTACCGTGAATTTTGCCAATGGCTCTGCCGATCCCAAAGCCTGGATCGGGATCTATCAAACCGGCAAAGCACCCGGCGCCGCTAATACATATGCCGATGCCTGGCAATATACCAATGGTTTGGTATCTGGCAGCCTAACGTTAACATTACCATCGGGCAAACCTTCAGGTTCTTATTATGTTGCCTATTTTAAAGATAACGGATATATTGAAATTGCCCCCAGGCTTTCGTTTACTTATGGCAACTAAACCCCGCATTCACAAGACTTTCGCTCCTGTGAATTGTACGACCACTAATCTCCGGAAGCTCGGAAAGCATGACGCATAGTCGACTCACCGGTCTACGCTTCGCTGGACCACCCTATTTTCGCCTGCCGCGGAAAGAGGGTAAAGAAAAAAGAAGTAAAGAAAGCCTCCCTATGCGCGAAGCGAAGAGAGGGGGCGACAAGCGCAGCGATGTAGGGGTGAATGGATACCACGCAAGCTTCGCTTCCTATTAAAAGCAACACAAACGTTTGTAAAGTATATAACTAAGCAAATGATCATCAGTAACTTTAACCCAATGAAAAGAGGTTATACAATCATCGCTTTACTGTTTGGGATATACGCTAACGCACTGGCACAAACAGGCTCATCGCCTAAAACATTAAAAGTAAAACCCAATATTGTTTACATCCTGGCAGATGACATGGGCTATGGCGAGTTAGGCTGTTACGGGCAGCAAAAAATTGAAACTCCTAACTTAGATGAACTGGCCAAACATGGCAAACGTTTTACGCAGCATTACGCCTATCCGGTTTGCGCTCCGTCGCGCTATTCACTCATGACGGGTAAAAACTCGGGGAAAGCTTTTATCCGCGGTAATCATGAATGGGAAGAGCGGGGCGATGTGTGGAATTTTAAAGAAATGGAGAAAAACCCGACTTTGGAAGGGCAATATCCCATCCCCGGTTCAACCATTACCATTGCCAAAGTTTTAAAAACTGCCGGTTACACCACAGGCATTGTTGGCAAATGGGGATTGGGTTCGCCCATGAGCACCGGCACGCCTAACAACCAGGGATTTGATTACTTCTTTGGTTTTATATGTCAGCGCCAGGATCATACCTATTATAGCGGTCATCTTTGGGAAAACAATAACCGCGTACCGCTGGATAATAAAATTGTTGATCCGGATGTAAAATTCCCCAAAGACCTCGATCCGCTTGATGAAAAAAACTATGAAAAATATCAGCAAAAGGACTATACCCCTGATTTCCTGATCAGGGCGGCGCTAAGGTTTATTGATAACAATCATCACAAGCCATTTTTCTTGTATTACCCATCGCCATTGCCGCACCTATCATTGCAGGCGCCTAAAGAACTGGTGGATTACTATCACCAAAAGTTTGGCGATGAAAAACCTTTTTTGGGAGGCAGCTATTTCCCCGTCCGCTATCCGCATGCTACCTATGCTGCCATGATCACCCTGCTGGATAAACAGGTTGGGCAGATCATTCAAAAACTAAAAGACGACGGCGTTTACAACAACACCATTATTATGTTTTGCTCCGATAACGGCCCGGCTTATAATGCGGGCGTGGACCCCACATTTTTTAAAAGCGCTGGGCCCTTTAAAGGCGAATATGGCTGGGGAAAAGGATATGTTCATGAAGGTGGCATACGCGAACCCTTCATCGTATCGTGGCCGGGGAAAATAAAGGCTGGCAGTACCAGTAACCTGGTATCAGCCACGATTGATATGATGCCTACCCTATGCGACTTGCTCAAATTAAAAACCCCGAAAGATGTAGATGGCCTGAGCATTTTACCAACCATACTTGATCGCGGGCAACAAACCCTGCATGAGTACCTGTATTTTGAGTTTCCCGAATATGATGGTCAGCAGGCTATCCGCCTGGGTAATTGGAAAGGTGTACGGCTAAATATGCTGAAAGGAAACAACAAATGGTCGCTATTTGATCTTTCCAAAGATCCGCAGGAACAAAATGATGTGGCGGCGCAACACCCGGATATGATACAAAGGATGAGCGCTATTTCGAAAAAAGAACACCACACACCAGAGCTTAGCCGCTTTATTATCCCGGTTTTGGAACAGGAAAATAAGTAACTGATTTTTGATAGAGCTGTATAGAGTCACACGCGGCACGCGTGCGCCAGCGGCTAAGAGCGCTTTTTGTCATCCTGAGGAACGAAGGATCTTCTTCAGCATATATGTATAATCGCACAATAGATGCTTCACTCCGTTCAGCATGACAAATTTATTTCCATTCAAGGCTTAAGCACTAATGTCAATCCTTCAATAATGCTTTCAATTCCCAATCCCCATCATCTAATAATTCGAGAGGTATATTCCCATCGCAATTGGGGATGTTTTTATCTGCGCCTGCCTGGACCAAGATCCTGACGCATTCTAAATAATTGGATGAACTGGTTGCGCCACCGTTCTTTAATCCGTGAACGGCCCAAAAGAGCGGTGTAGCTTTAAAATCGATACATAACTTATTGATCTCCGCGCCTTCAGCCACCAGTTTTTTAACCACTTGAGCCCGGCCGCACCAGGCTGCCCAATGTAAAGCCGTACCCCCATGGCAGCCCGCGTGATTTAAATCGGCACCGCTTTCGATATATAAAATAGCCACCTGGTCGGCGTGCAGGCTTGCCGCGGCAACAAGGGGGGTATCCTGTTTTGCAATCAACTCCTCATTACCATTAATATTCGCTCCATGCGCTAAAAATATCCGAGCCATTTCAACAGCTTCCGCATCGGTATAGGTTCTGGAAAATACCCCGTCGCAGAGGCGGTGCAGTGGATGGGCCAGGGTGGTGTTTACGCTATCATATGGAATACCTTCATTAGCCAGATTGCGGTTATTGGTAAGCGCCTGTTCTATGCCCTGGTAATCTTTATGGTCAATCAATTTTTTCATTGTTTCCATTCCATTTTTAGTTTTATAAAAGTGGTTTAAATAAGGCGAATTAACAATTGACCACGATCAAGAAAATCAGCTCAGTCTTGCCCTTACCCTGCTTAATGTTTCGGGCGCCATGCCTAAGTAAGAGGCAATTTGGTTTTGCGGGAAACGGTTTAACCAATCAGGATGCGTTGTCAATAGTTCATGATAACGCTCATCGGGATTTTTGGTTTTGATAGATGCCAGGTGCATTGTTGAAATATGAAGACCGGTTAGCAATTTATTCAGCATTCGGAAATCCGGATAGTTATCCATTAACCAGTGAAGATCTTTAAGCATTATTGTCGCTGCACTGGTATCCTCAAATGCTTCGATATAATTGGTCGATGACTGCTGTGTTAGTAAACTTTCCAAATCGGCTAACCAGGTATTTTCGGTAAAAAAGTTAAGGGTCAACTCCTTATCTCCTGTTTTGTTATATAGCCTTAAACTGCCACTGAGGATGAAGGTAATGCCCTTAGAAATTTGACCAGACTTCAGCAGGAATTCCCTTTTGTTGAACCTTTGGAAGATTAACCTACCAGTAAACTGATCTAATTGTTCTTCCGCGAAAGGATGAGTTTTTAGCAATGAATCTTTTATTTTCGAAAGGTCTGTCATTGGGTATTGAATTTACCTATTTATTTAGAAAAACAAAAAGGGTGTCATTCTGAGCCCGTCGAAGAGTGGAGCGCGGAGACCTACCCACTATGCAAAACTTACGAAGTTTTGAAAACTTCGTAAGTTTCATATCTGCTGCTTATTCTAATTCTGCGAATTTCAGACAGGTAAAGAAAAGCCTTGGTTCTTCATTCTAACCTCTTGCTTCTATCTCCCCCCTACTCCAAAATAGTTTTACCGCTGATGGTTTTGGCTTCGTTCTGGTGGAAATCGAAAACCAAAATCTCGTTGCTGCCTTTTTTAAGCCATGAAGCCGGGCAGTACAGCCTTTGCTGCGGACCAGTGTTCCAGTACCTGCCCAGGTTATGGCCGTTCACATAAATAATGCCCTTGGCGTAATTGCTCAGGTCGAAAAAGGTGTCGCCGGTTTCCTGCAGATTAAACGTGCCTTTGAAGAACATGCCTTTGGCATCAGCCTCGGCTTTTGCCGGTTTCAATGTTTTGATAAAAGCTTCAGTCATGGGTAAAGGATACATCTGCCAGTCCATCAGGGTCATGCCGTTGAGGGTTACGCGGTCGGTGATACCTTTACGGTCGATGATATACTGGGCAAAGTTAATGTGGCCCATGCCTTCTACCAGGATATCCAGTACCGGGTTTTTACTGCTGCTTTCGGGGATCTTGATGTTCCATTTGCCGCCATCGCGGTAAACAGTATCGATGAGTTTACCATCTACAAAAACCATAGCATAATCATGCGGTTCGGTAATGGTAAGCGTACCTTTTTTATGACCAATAAGTTTGGTGCGGTAAAGCATCAGGCCCTGATTTTGATCATAATATTCCATCGGCTGCGGCTGCGGCGACAGAAAAGGTTTAGGCAACTGCTGCCAGATACTGGTTAACGGACTTAAAGTAATAGCCGGTATGCTGATGGCTTTAGCAGCCTGTGGTACAGCCGGAATTTTATATTTTACGTATTTGCTGATGAGATTACGCAGCATATAGTATTTAGGGGTTGCCTGCCCCTGCTCACTGATGGGTGCATCGTAATCATAGCTGGTCAAATCTGGTTGGTATTGGGTAGCCGAAAACGCGTTGGCACCCGCAGTAAAGCCAAAGTTGGTACCGCCATGAATTACGTACAGGTTAAATGATTTATGGTTCTCAAGCAGGTAAGTAATCTCTTTCTTCAAACCATTGGTATCAGGCTTGGCGAATTTCTCTTTCCAGTGGGTTAACCAACCCGGATAAGTTTCACTGCTGAATGATGGCACATTGGGGTTGCGTTTGGTAGCCTGGGCAAAATCCTCATCACTGGTGCCGCTGTCAAGACCGATAGCAGCGCCATCGATATTACCGGCTTCGAGCATAAAAGGCGTAGCGCCATCGGCAGTATAAAATGGTACAGTGATGCCATTTTGCACCCATAATTTACGCAGGGCCTCCAGGTAGGTTTTATCGTTAGCATAGCTGCCATATTCATTCTCAATCTGCGACATGATGATAGGGCCGCCATTGGTGCATTGCAATGATTTAACCTCGGCTGCCAGATGGGCCACATAACGGCTTACCGCGCTCATGTAACGGGTGTCCATACAACGTACTTTAATATCGGGAATTTTTAACAGCCATGATGGCAATCCGCCAAAATCCCACTCGGCGCAAACATACGGACCGGGACGCAGCAGTACCCACATGCCCTCTTCCTTACAAATGCGGATGAATTCGGCAATATCATGGTTACCTGTTTTAAAGTCGAAAACGCCCGGGGCGGCCTCATGATAGTTCCAGAATACATAGGCCGCGATGGTATTACAGCCCATGGCCTTGGTCATGCGGATACGGTCGCGCCAGTATTCACGCGGGATACGGGCCGGGTGCATTTCGCCGCTGATGATCTGGAAAGGTTTGCCATCAAGCAGAAACTCGTTTTTGCTGAGGCTAAACACATGTTTATCCTGCGCAAAACACAGCACAGGTAATAAAAAGAGTAAGGGTAAAAGGTACTTTTTCACGGATTGTTGTTTTGTTTTAGTATCAAGTAGCTAGTATCAAGTATCAAGACTTTTTTCTTAGCAGTAATAAACTCTCGGATACCCTGCGGATGGTCTTGATACTTGATACTAACTACTTGATACTATTATTAAGGTAATTTATTAAAATCGATGGTGGGGTGGGCCATACCTGATTGTTGGCGACTAAGATCGCTTCTTAAGGTCGAAAAATCATTAAAAAATCCACAATTTCTGAGGTAAAAATGATCGCCCTGTACACCTCCGCCGTAATCCTTTCTGTATTTGATATTTGCAGTAGCATCGCCGGTAAAAAGGGCTTTGGTGAGCGGGTACCATTTACCATTTGTATCTATCAGCCAGCCATTACCAAAGTTTACACGGCGCTCCGTATTACCCATTTCCGGATCAAAATTTTCCAGGAACGAGTACAAGCCTTTTAAATAAAAGCCCGACATCGGTCGTTTAAAGCTGGCCACCAGTTGCCAGATACTTTGATCGGCAGGTTTAAAATAGGCAGTAAATATGGTGGTTTTAGCCGCGGCATCAGCCTGGGCATGTATCAAAAAGGCGTAGGTTTTACCTGCCACCCAGGGATAATTCATATAGCTTTGCCCACCCGATCCTTCTCCGCCAAATTCGCCGCCGTGTACGCCTGCTCCTTTTTTTAACAGGTGAATTTTTAAACTATCGGGGATGCTTTTAGGATCATCAGTATTGAAGGGGCTCCAGATAGAGAACAACACATGGCGCTCTGTTGGCGAGTTTACCTGCATACCGAAATAGCCACCCGTAAAACCATCAGCCATAAAATACGAACCCAGCACATCGTTACCTACAGGAACAGTCACCTCGTTGTAGAACCATTCGGTGGTAGTTTTGGCTTCGTCTGGCAATGGATAGTTCAGGTGCACTGATGGCCCTCTCCTGCCCCAGTGAAAATAATTGTCGTGATTATCCTTAGTATACTCAGCGCCATTGGCCGTAGCCGGGCCGCTCAATAACAGGTCACTCACCTGGGCGAATACCTTGCCGCTCTTTTTTAAGCCCTGCAGTTTTATTTGCAGATAGCCCGCGGCTTTAATGTGGGCGGTGCCAAAGTCAACAACAGCGGCTTCCTGATTAGATACCGTTTTGGTCAACACGCTTTGCCCCGCCGATACTTTGATGGTACTATTACCTTCGGGCACCTGCAAGCGCAGCGCTATTTTCAGATCGCCGGCAGCTTCCAGGCGTACATATACGCTTATCACATCGGTGTTACTGCTCCAATTGTTCAGACCAGCATTGTCAATAATGGCTTGTGCGTTCTTATTTACCCAGGCATTGCCGCCCAGTGGTACTGTGAGAGTACTGTCTGCCGGAAGAGCAGTAGCCTGACTGCTCAATTGCAGGAGTGTAAAAGTGGCGCAGGCGCATAATATCCTGCTTATTTGTTTTTTATTAATCATATCGTTTATTTAATGATCAGCAGCCAGCCTTTGGCTTTTTCAACCGGGATCTTATCATTCAAACCAAATGTTTTGGCGGGTTGAAAACTCCTGATCTCCGGCGCGGTGATCGTTGCTCTACTTGGGTCAATGCCTAATTTTTTCCAGTCAATTTTTAGCTGGATCTCGGTATCGCTATCCTCCCAGCTGGCTATGGAAACCAGTACAGCACCATCTTTTTTGTAGATGGTAGCCAGTACTTTATCATGGTCGGTCTTCACCGGGTTATCATCAACCCAGTAGCCTATCATTTTGGTACCTTTGATGCCAAAATCGTCCCAAACTTTCCATATCGGGCGCGGATCGGCGCCATCGCTCCAGGGCATGCGGTTGGTCATGCCGTAAACCATTCCACGCCATTTGTTGCCGCCATCCTGTAACATTTCGCCCATTAAACCAAATGGAATACCGCTTACTTCGGTCAGGAAAAAATCCGGACTATTCTTTTCGTAATCAAAATACTCCCCAAACCACAGGCGGTTGAGGTATGGAAAATGCTCCATATACAGGTTGGCGCTGTTGTTAAAACCATCACTTTTGTTGTATTGGTTGGCCGAATGCAGGTCGATGATACCGGGATGCCCATCTTTGGTCAACACCCGTTTAACGCGTTTCATAGTTACACGGTCAAAAGCCACGTCGTCCAGGTAAATCCCGTCGATGCCTACGTTCTGGGTGAGCCAGTTCATGCCCTCCACATAGTAATTGTGCCAGCGGTTCATACCACTGTTGATGATGGCGGCATCTTTTATTTCGGGAACAAACCACGCGGCTATATAATCATCGCCAATGTGCTCCTGCAGCCAGCTGAAACCTCCGCCTTTACCCGGCGAATAGATCTCATGTCCCAAACTCCGTAAAGCAAAGGTTTCATAAGCGTGATTGGATAACTCGCGGATGGTATTATAGATCTTCACCTTTAAACCCTCGGCATGTGCCGAATCGTCATAAGCCTTCATGGCTTTCCAGGCGATGAAGGGGTAATTGATATTGGGGTTGATAGCGGTGGCGTGGTGAATATTGATCACCGTGGCACCAGCTTGTTTTATGGTATCGATAGGTTTGTAGGCATGATAAAAACGGGTAGCCCACTGAAAATCGGTATTGATGGTATGGAAAGGCGTAATAAGCAGGTTGAAGTTATAATATAACACATCGCCTTTGCTCAGCTTACGTTCGCCGCTGTAGTTATTAGCCAGTACTGCCTTGCCATCGTCTTTTACGTTGATACCGCCTTTGTCGCCATTACCCCATGATGATGGCAGAATGAGCGGCTTTTGCAGATAGAAGTTGGTATTCAGCGGCCGCACATATTTTTCATCGCGCAGCGAATACTGCAAGCCTGCGTTTACGTTGCCAATCCAGGCGCCATCCTGATTTTTATGGGTAACATCCCATTTCCATTCAAAGTTTTCGGGGCGATAGCCGCCTTTTTGGCCCAGGCCCATCATGTATTTGGCCACATCCCGTTTAAAAGGGATATGCATGGTAATATCTTTAAAACTCACATCCTGCAAGGCTTTTACCTTCACGGTATAGGCTATAAAACCATCAAACTCCATAGAAGCGCTTACTTCCATCTGTAAGCTATCGTTGGCGCTGGTGGCTGTCCACTGCACCGTACCTGGCTCTTGCTTGATGAATTGCAGGCCCTGGCTTTTCAGCTTGATGTTTTTACCGGCGGTGTTCAGGAAATGAAAGTGGATAGCCTCGGTCAGCAGGTTGTTGGGTGCGTCGGCGTATTCGGTCATTTCAGGAGTAAAGAAAGTCTGGATCTGTTTCGGGAAACCATCGCTGTTCACCTCTACTTTTCTACCCAATAGTTCTACCGTGTTATTTTTTACTACCAGTGGTTTATAAGGTGCTATCACCGTGTTTTTTTGTGCCATGGTGGAGTTTAACCAACCCAGGCGGGTCATTTTCCAGGGTTCATCCACACCTCCGTTTTTGGCTAATGCCGGGTTTACTTTCAGAGATAATTGAACTTCTTTGGCCGTTTTGCCGTTGCTGATCGTAGCCTTACCGGTATAAACAGCCGCCGTTGCACTTGCAGGCACATCTACACCACACCATAGCGCCTGAATAGTCCCAGCTGCTACGTTTACTGTTTTGGTGAGCGGCGAACCATCATAAGCTGTACCACCTGTATTGATACAAAACAAAGCCGAAGCCGGGATCTTTTTACCACTCGCGCTTTTCAGGTCGCTGAAAGTAACTTTTACATTGTCAAGATTTTGCAGGGCGTATACACCTAGTTGGAAAGAGAAGTTTTCACCGCGCAATGCTGAGCCGGTATATTTACTTTGCGGACCAAGTTCTATCCAGCGCTGGGGCAGATCTTTGGTCATCCGGATAGAGTTCAGCCTATCCTCCGGAAAAACTAAAAACGATTCGCTTTTATGTTTAGCGATCAGCGCGTCCGTTTCATTTTTGGTGGCGATCACTTCCATCGGGTAAAAGCTATTGAAAGCACCTACCGACTGAAACTCTTTTACTGTGGCCGCCGGGATATTATTGCCCAGGCTGTTTAACCATGCAGGTGAGGCGGTATTTTCTGGTTTCAGATAGATACCTCGCGGATAGTTGGACTTGCCCTCGTTTTTATATGGCATGTAATACACAAAGTAAGTCCCCTTGCCCGATGTGGGTTCAAAAACCACTTCGCCGCTTTCACGGGTAATGGCGCCCAATTTTACATTGGTCACTTTTTGCTTGGTATGGGCATCCTCAATGATCACCCGTTTATTTTCCGGATCATTATCTCTCCTTCTCCATGGAATGAGCGCTTTGGCTGCCTTACCTGTGCCGGTAAAAGTTAAAACTACCCGGTGGTTTCCCAACGAATCGGGCAGCCAGCAGCTTTTACAATTGGTATAAGGTATTTTTTGGGCTTGTGCCGCAAGAGCAGGTAGCAGGAAAATGAGCGCAAAGAGTTGTCTTTTCATAATTTCGTATAAATCACAGATATAAATTCAAAAAGAGGGTGTTACCCCTCCTTGTGTAATATTAAATAAAATATCTGTTTGCTGTATAGTGCCATACCTATAATGGCATGGCTTTTATGCTATGGATTTTGTGTAAGTTTTGGGTTATTATCAATTTCTGTTTGTGGGATAAAGAATACCACCCGCGGATCGGTAGGCGCTACCGTTTGCATAATATTGGTTGTTGGTGTGTTGTTGAGCGCGTGCGTACCCGGGTAATTACGTACCATAGGTAAGTTATTCCTGTACAGATCATAAGACCGCTGTCCTTCAAAAGCAAACTCCAGGCGACGCTCTTCCAGCACCGCGGCCAATACACGGTTAGCGGCCACATCGGTCAAAGTAAGCGTAGGTATGCCCGCCCGGGTACGAATGATGTTAACATCATCAAGAGCCGCCTGACTGTTGCCCAGTTTAGCGTTGGCTTCGGCACGGTTCAAATACATTTCGGCAAGGCGCAGGTATACCGGCGAACTCAGCGTTACTATACCTTCCTGAAAACTGTACTTGGTAATGTAATACATCGGTGTCTTGGGTGTCAATTTTGGATTGTATTGTAAAACACCTGCAATGGTGTATGGTGCAATGAAGCTATGGCGAAGGTCGTTAGGGTATTTATCCAGATCCTCCACATAAGTTTTTGAAGCGTACACCTCGCCCCAGCCGGTATTGCCTTGTCCACCGGGAGTGGTTAAAGAACTGGTACCATCCGGGCCCTGGCCACTGTAATACATAGAGCCGATAGCGCTAAAGCCCTGATCCTGCGTTTTTGTATACTTTATACAGAAAATGGTTTCCTTGTTGTTTTCGGGCACACCGCTAAAGTAGTTCTGATAATCACCGCCCTGCAATAAACCATAACGGCCAGAATTGATGACCAGGTTGGCATATTTAATAGCATTGGCATTATCATTCATGTATAAATAAACGCGTGATAATAATGCGTAAGCCACCTCTTTGGATGCATATACATTCTGATTAGCAACGGTCATCAGGTCGGCGGCTTTTAAAAGATCGGCCAATACCGCGCTGTATACATCTTTTACCGAACTACGCGCCGGAGCAATGTCGTTACTGGTTTCTACCAATATCGGCACACCCGGATTACTGCCGTTACCTTGTGTATATGGCCTGCCAAAAATACGTACGAGGTTAAATTCAGCCATGGCACGCAGGTAAAGATTTTCTCCTTTTAGTTGTTTTAAACTTGTTGAAGCGTTATCCGGGATAGCAGCTATGATCTTGTTAGCCGCTGCTACCAGGTGATAAGCCTGTTTCCAAAAAGCGGTAGCATGACCGCCTGTCGGGATATGATTATACCGGTAACACCTGGAAAGATCATCTGATGATGGTTGCCCCTGTGCTATATTATCACCAGGGTATTCCATCAGGAAATGCCCGCTTCTTACATAATCGGGGTTCCGGAGCACGGCATAATTACCAATGGTAGCCGTTGCTATATGCGAGGAATCGCCCAGGGCTACTTTTTCATCAATAGCGGTTGATGGCTCTACCTTTTTACAAGCACTCACTACAGATCCTAAAAGACCAACAATGAGCATTATTTTTATATATTTTAAAATCTTCATTTTCGTTTTTTTTAGAATCCAACATTCACACCGAACAATATTTTTCTGCTGATAGGGTATTTAAAGCTCGACGTACCTATATTACTGTTACTCAGGCTTACTTCCGGATCGGTTCCAGTAAATTTGGTGATCGTGAACAGGTTATCTCCGCTTACAAATATCCTGGCGCTCCTGATCTTTAAACTATTCAGCCAGGTTTGTGGTAACTGATAACCCAGGGTAGCGTTGCGCAGACGCAGGTAACTGCCGTTTTCCAGGTATCTTGATGAGGTAGAGTTAGAGTTATTATTCCCACCCTGTATGGCTTGTGGTTCAGTAGCTATATCGCCAGGTTTTTGCCAGCGTGTCCAGCCTTTGGGTGGCACCATAACATTATAACTGTCATATAAACCATCATTATCAAAATAAACACGGCTATCGTTATACACATAATTGCCGTAAACAAAATTAAAGAAGGTGCTTAACGAGAAGTTTTTGTAAGAAAAGGTATTGGTAATACCGCCGGTAAATTTAGGCGATGCCGATTTGCCGGTAAATTGTTTTGAAGCTGATGCCTGTGAGTAAACACTGGTTGTTTGTTTGGTTACGTTACCATTGGCATCGGTAACTAATTTTTCCCATAGTGGTTTACCATTTGCCGGATCAACGCCTGCCCATATCGGCATATACCACTCATTCATATCATGCCCTACAGCAATTGGCAAGGATGCTCCCGGCGATGCCATAGATTCCCCTGCATCTAGGGATAATACTTTGTTGCGGTTAAACGCGATGTTGAAATTGGTTTCCCATTTGAAAGCGCCGATAAGATTGCGGGAATTCACGTTGATCTCCAATCCCCGGTTACGTACCGAGCCTATGTTTTCAAATACATAGTTATACCCCGATGTTGCCGGTAATGGTTTCTGGAATAATAAAGCGCTTGATGTTTTTTGATAAACATCAATATTCACATCAATGCGGTTAAACAAACCCAGATCTAAACCAATATTGGCCGTTTTCATTTTCTCCCACGTAAGATTAGGATTCGCTTTTTGCGATGGATAAGAGCCTGGGGCACCATTGTAACTAGCCGACTGATCAATGCTATATAAACCCAATGCCGCGTAGTTACCAATTTCGGCATTACCGGTTGTACCGTAGCTTGCACGTAGTTTCAGGAAATTAATGGACTTTACGTTTTGCATAAAGTCTTCCTTGGTGAGTATCCATGAAGCGCCGCCCTGGTAAAAGTTACCACTTGGGTTGTTGCTGCCAAAGCGTGAAGAATACTCATGCACATATGAACCTACCAGGAAATATTTACCGGCATAGTTATAATCGGCCTGGCCCAGGTATTTACGGAAATTATACTCATCCACACCGCCGCTTGGGTTGCTGATAATATCCGTAGCGGTTGACATTACCGGGCTGCCCGCAGGCAGGCCTTTTCCGTTCAGGTACTGGTCATCATAATGATATTTCTGCCCTTCGCCAACTGCCAGCAAGGTTAAATTATGATTGCCGAAGCTGTTATCATATTTTAAGCGATTGGAAGTTAGTAAAGTACTGCTGAAATTACTGCTGTTATACAGCTCACCAGAGTTTGCCCCACCATCCTTGGTACGTGTATCATAATAAGTTTCATCACGGTAATTATACAACGTTACGCGGTTGTAAGTAGCAAAACTCAAGTGTTTGATTATGGCATAGTCTATATTAAAATCGCCGCTGGTGTTGAGGCTTTTGGCATTGGCAAAATTATATTGCAGGCCCTGCAAAAAGTTCTCTTTATCGCGGCCCACCCAGCCCGGATAAGTTCTGCCATCGGTTGGTGTGTCATCTGCATTATAAGCAGGGTCATACGGCATACTTAAATAAGCATCGTACAGCGCATTGCCGGTAAAAAGACTTGTGGGGTTATTATCCTTGTTATAAATGGTGTTCAGTAAAACGCTTAGCTTTAACTTATCGCTCAACTTAGTGGTAAGGTTTGAGCGCAGGTTGTAAGATGTTTTGGCATTATCAATTAATGTACCCTGCTCCTTGTAGTAATTACCAGAAACATAAAACTGTGTTTTATCGCTGCCTCCAGAAACAGAAATTGTATGATTTTGTGTAACGCCGGTCCTGAAAGCCAAATCGAGCCAGTTGGTATTATATTTTAGTACCGATGGATCAGGTGTAAGAAATGTTTTTTGGTAATCATACAACTGCTGCGAATTCATTAAATGAAACTTACCAAATGTGGCGTTGTTAAATCCCACTACCGAGTTTACATCAATTTTTGTTAAGCCCGCCTTACCCTGTTTGGTAGTCACGATAATTACCCCGTTGGCTGCCCTTGAGCCATATAGGCCGGTTGCTGCAGCATCCTTCAATATCGTTACCGATTCCACATCAGTAGGATTATAGGTACCGCCGATGTTACCGTCAACCACAATCAGCGGACTTGTACTCGCACTGATGCTGCTGGCCCCTCGGATAAGGATACTGGCCCCCGAGGAGGGATCGCCCGAGCCGGATGATACTACTATGCCCGGCGCTTTACCCTGTAACAGGCTAACCAGGTCATTCGAGGTAACATCTCTTAGTTTATTACCGCTAACCACAGAAACCGAGCTTGATAATTGCGATACCTGTTTAGAAGAATAGCCTACCACCACTACTTCGCTTAGCTTATTCAGATCTTCTTCCAGTACAACCGATACCTCATTTGATGAGCCTATCGTTACTTCCTGTGGTTTATAACCTATATAGGTTACTGTTAAAACTCCCGATTTACCTTTAAGGCTTAATCGGAATTTACCATTGATGTCGGTTACAGCTGTGTTCTTATTTCCTTTTTCGGATACTGTAGCGCCAATCGCGGGGACACCTTTGGTATCTTTTACGGTACCGTTAATTACCGTTTGGGCACTTGCCCAGGTGGGTAACATTACAAACAGATAACAGCAAACCAGTTTCAAAAAAGGACTAACGCAGGAGCGTCCCTTTGAAAAAATACCTTGCATGAAATCCGGGCCAAGTTGTGAGTAAATTTTAATCATACATTGTTGGTGTTAATTAGTTGGTCAATAAATTTCCAGTCGGTTTTTTTATGTTTTTTTGGATATTGGAAATTAGAGATAAGGCCTAAACAAAGCAAAATTGTAACCCCTCAAACACCACGCAAACGTTTGTTTTACAAAAGATTAACCAACACAAACGTTTGATAAACAACAAAATACATGAGCACCCGAAAGAAAGACCATGCAGATAGCAGGCTTTTAGGTTTTACAGACTGATATAATTTGGAGTTATCATTCAAAAGCTTCCTGTTTTGGACAACAGCGCAAAAACTTTTGATTTATGGCGATATAAACAACACATTTTTAAGGCAATAATTATGGCAAATTCGACCATCTTAGCGGTCAGTCTTCGTATTAATAGTGCCTTTGAGTAAAGGTGTTATATAATTATACACTTTCTCCATACTTTCCGCAGGGCTTTCGGCGGCGGTAAGGATGATCAATTCTGGATTTGTGGGTACCTCGAACGATGAGCTGATCCCTGTAAAATGGATTATTTGATTGGCACTGGCCTTTTTATATAGGCCTTTAACATCACGCGCCTGGCAAACATCCAGCGGGCATTCAATAAATACTTCTGTAAAGGATTGACCTATGATGGCTGACGCCAGGGCACGGTGTTTTTGCAGCGGGGTAATAAAGGAGCAAATGGTAATGATGTTGTTTTGTAGCATGAGCCTTGCAATTTCGGCGGCCCTGCGGATGTTCTCCTCCCGGTCATCTTCGGCGAAACCGAGGTCCTTATTAATACCCGATCGTAATACGTCACCATCCAGGCAAACTGCAAAAAAGCCGTCATTCTCCAGTTGCTGTTTTAATAAAAGAGAAATGGTTGTTTTGCCTGCACCGGATAACCCGTACAGCCAAACAACCATTCCTTTCTGATCAGGTATTCTACTCATTTTATGCCTTTTAGCCAGCTCTATAGAGAACCGCTTACTCAGGCAATTTAAAAATATTATTGCTACGATCAATATCCGGCAGTTGCCTGTCGGGATCAGCAATAACCGAGGTTATTTTTGATGTGGTATTACATTTCAATTTCCACTTAGCCCCTTTTTGCCACACCTCAACCGGGAGTTTGATCACTTGTGCCTTACCGTTCTGCTCGGTCACTTTTAAAGTTATGGGCAACGCCATTTCACCTAAATTCTCTATAGTGATCACGGCTCCGGCGGCTGGGTCATTTTTATTATATTTCACATCGGTAACCGCCTGATCAAGCTTCCAGGTGGTATAAAACCATTCCTTCCAGAACCAGTTCAGGTCTTCGCCGGCGGCATCATTCATCGTACGGAAAAAGTCCTCAGGTAAAGGATGTTTGTAGGCCCAGCGTTTAATGTACATATTGAAGGCATAATCAAACCTGTCGGCCCCTAAAACCTCATTGCGCAAAATATTCAGGGCCAGGGCTGTTTTATAATAATACTGACCGCCATCGTGCATTACTTCGGGCGGGGTCATCAGTGGGTCTTTCTCGCGCAGCAGACTCCGGGTCATACGTACGGCCACGCTGCTGGTATCGCCATATTCGCCATGGTTGAACCAGTTAGAGGCATAACCATTGATAAACGTGTTCATCCCTTCATCCATCCACATAAAGCGGCGCTCATTGCTGCCCACAATCATCGGAAACCAGTTATGGCCCATTTCATGGGTGATGTCATGCCACAGATCGTCCTTTTTGATCTCGTAACTACAGAAAACAATTCCCGGATACTCCATACCTAATGCCACGCCAGCCACCACAAATGCCGAGTGCCAGGGATATTCAAAATAATTTTTAGAGTAAAACTCGATGCTGTTTTTTAAATATTGCGCAGCCCGGCCATAACGATCATAACCACGGCTTTCAACCGGGTAAACCGCGTTGGCCAAACCCTTTTTGCCGCCCGGCAGGTTAACCCTTGCGGCATCCCAGATAAAAGCTTTGGAGGCCGACCAGGATACATCGCGGGTATTATGCATTTTATAATGCCAGGTTAACATACCTTCATGTTTTGGCCTGATGCCTGCCGTACCCACCTCAGCTTCGGTAATAATGTGTACCGAGCTATCGCTTTTGGCAGCTGCGGCCAGGCGCTTGTTTTGCTCCATAGTTAATACCTGCTGGGCGTTTTGCAGATCGCCGGAACCTGCTACGATCATATCGGCAGGTGCGGTGATGAAGTAATCGTAATTACCATACTCGCAATAAAACTCGCCGGTTCCTATATAAGGCAGGGTATCCCAGCCATTCACGTCATCATACACGCACATACGCGGGTACCATTGGGCCAGCTGGTAGATCACGCCTTGCTTAACCCCTAACCTGCCCATACGGTCGGCGCCGTAATGGGGTACATAGAAAGAGTAGTTTACTTTTACGTTGATTTGGTCGCCATGGGGTTTTACCACAAAAGGCAAACGCAATTGCATGCGGGTATCGGTAATGGTAGGCTTGATCACATAGTTTTTACCCATATAGGTAACCGAAACCGCGCCAATATCATAGCCTCCCTTGGTATAACCTTTGGCGTCGAAACGGTCGCCACTAAGCGGCGTTGTAGCAGCGCCGCGTGAATCGGGTTTAAACAGGTTCTGATCCAGCTGTAGCCAGAGGTAATTGAGTGTATCCTGACTGTTATTAGTATAACTGATGCTTACATTGCCTTTGATCAGGGTATCCTTTTCAACCAGCTCTGCATTGATCACATAATCGGCTTTGTTTTGCCAGTATTTGGGACCGGGTGCACCGTTTGCACTGCGAAACTCATTACCATTATAGGTAAAAAACGAATGATCGAATACCTGCAGTTCGTTATAAGCGGGTTTAGTTTGGGCAATAGCCAAAAATGGCGTCATGGCCATACAAAAGAGCCATAAATTAATGTGTTTATACTTCATGTTAGCGTTTAAATAGTCCCGGCACTTTAAGCATGCCAGAGCATTTTGTTATTGTATTATACCAATGAAATTAATGATTAACTCAGGCTGCCTTAATAATTAATTTAACACAAACGTTTGTTATAACCTCAATTACTTTAAGATCAGTTAATTTTCAACAGCGATATTTTGCGGCCTGGTAGCTATAGATAAACACCTACTTTACCTTGCACAAAAAGCCTGGATTAAGCAGTGATACTTTATTATACAGAAAAGGCTCGCCATTGGGCATGGTCATTTTTGCACCACTGGATGTGGCAATGGCCTGCCCGGCGGCGGTATCCCACTCCATGGTTGGGCCATGGCGGTAGTAAATATGAGCTTTACCTTCGGCTATGAGGCAAAACTTGAGTGAGCTGCCCACCGTAATCGTTTCTTTGATGGGATATTGACCGAGTACAGCGGTTTCTTCGGGCGAGGCATGTGAACGGCTGCCGGCGGCTATCCAGTTGATGCTGCTTGTATCCGCATGCAGCCGGACAATTGAACCGTCGTGACTTTCTTTCCAACTACCGATGTTTTGACCTCCATAGTATAGTTCGCCGGTAACGGGAATATAGATGATGCCTAAAACCGGGGTGTGTTTATGGATAAGCGCGATGTTGACGGTAAACTCCCCATTATGCTTGATAAACTCCTTCGTGCCATCCAGCGGGTCGACACACCAGAAATAGGGCCAGTTTTTTCGGGTTTCGTAGGGAATATCCTTGCCTTCCTCAGAAATAATGGGGATATGCGGTGTTAAGGTGGTCAGGGCATTGAATATCACCTCATGCGACAGCTTATCGGCAGCGGTAAGCGGTGATTGATCGTCTTTAAGGCTGAGCCCGATATTTTCGGGCGATAGGTTATAAATGCTGAGTATAGCAGCTCCGGCTTCCCTGGCTATTTGGTTTACGCTGGTTAGATCAATAGGTTCCAGATCCTGGTAGGTAAAAATCATTTTGGTAGATGTGCTGTTTTTAATGACTGGATAAATATGTAGCAAATTATAGTTTTTATCCCGTTAGCACATCGCTTTTTTTATCAGCACATCATAATGACACGTTTTATGACCGCCATAGCCCCGGGGGCGAATCGTCCCGCGCAAGCAAATTCAGGACTTCGTACTCAAAACTTCCGATCCCTCGTTGATCTTTTTCACGTATAGCTCATCTACCAATATCATCACAATAGCCAATAGTGGCACGGCCAGTATAATACCCAGCACACCCGAAAGCGTGCCCATCAGTACCTGCGATAATATGGTAAGTGCCGGCGGCAGATCGATCATCTTTTTCTGGATGAGTGGGGTTACAATATTGCTCACTATGGTTTGTGAAACTATATAGATCAACGCTACAATGATGGCCGTATTGGTGCCTATCGTGAGCGCCAGCAGTACCCCGGGTATCATGGCGGCCAGAGAACCAAAATTGGGGATCAGTTTCAGCAGGCCCGTGAGCAAAGCAAGCACCAGCGCTACCGGGATGCTCATAATACTTAAACCTACACCTATCAAAATAAACACCAACACCATAGATAGCATCATGCCCTTGAGCCAGCCTTTGAGCGCCATACTGATCCGATCGATCACGCAGCGGCCCAGTTCCTTACGGTCTTCCGGGATCAGTTTAATGATACCATCCTTATACAGATTAGGGTTAGCTGTAAAAAACATAGCCAGGAACAGGATCACATATATATTGCCCAGGACACCAAAACTGGTATTGAAAAACTGTTTGGCGGTGGCAAACAGCTTGTCAGAATTATCATCCGAAAGGTATAGCAGCACCTTATTGCCCAACGGATATTCAGACAGTTTTTCTTTAACGGTATTCACCGTTTTGGGGAGCGAATCGCTCAATACAGTGATCTGCTTGGAGATCTTGGCTCCCATAAACCAAAATAAAACCGTAAGGATAATAAAAGTGCCCGCTACAGAAATGATCATGCAAAGTCGCCTGCGCCATTTGGTTTTGCGTTGTATCATATCGCCCAGGCCATGAAAATAAACCGATACCAGCGTGCCTGCCAGCACCATGAGCAATACGTTAAACGCTACCCGCGCTATCAGAATCACCACCACCAACAGGGCAACGATGGCCACCGTGTGCCACACCTTCTGAATATAGGTAAGTTCTTTTTCGACGGTTTCTTTTGCAGGTTGTTTGTGATTTTGGGCCATACGGTTTCTTAAAAGTTAATTCACATTTACATTACAATAATTAAACATAAAAGTTTTCTTGACGGCATCATACATTTATATAAGCCATATGGAGTACATGACCGCCGCCGCTATGTTTTTAACTATATTTGCCACAGGCCATGTGCCTGCATTTGAATAGCTGTGATGAACTATACCGAACCACAACTCCGAACCATTAATGTAATACGCTACGTTACCCCCCTGCGCGAAGGCGGTTCCTTACCGGCCATTGCCGAGGGTGACGACGAGTTTTTATATGTACTTAAGTTCCGCGGGGCAGGCCAGGGCGTAAAGGCCCTGATAGCCGAGCTTATTGGCGGCGAAATTGCCCGCTTGCTGGGTTTACGTGTACCCGAACTGGTATTCGCCAATCTCGACCCAGCCTTTGGTCGTTCAGAAGCCGATGAAGAGATACAGGACCTGCTCAAATTTAGCGTCGGCCTTAACCTGGCGCTGCATTACCTTCAGGGCGCTATAACATTCGACCCGGTGGTGACCACCCTCGATGCAAAAACGGCTTCGCAGATTGTGTGGCTGGACTGCCTGCTTACCAATGTGGATCGTACCCCGCGCAATACCAATATGCTGATGTGGCACAAGGAACTTTGGCTGATAGATCATGGTGCATCCCTGTACTTTCACCACTCCTGGTATAACTGGGACGAGCAGGCTATACGTCCCTTTATGCCCGTAAAAGATCATGTACTGCTGCCCCAGGCTTCGCTGTTGGACGAGGTTGATGCCGAGTTTTCTGCTATCCTGACCGACGAGCGCATCCTGGCCATTGTTAACCTGATACCGGATGAGTGGCTTACAGACGATTCGGAAAACGGTACACCTGCCGAACGTCGCGATGTTTATTACCGTTTTTTAACCACACGCGTAGCCGCGTCTGAGAATTTTGTAAAAGAAGCACAACATGCAAGAGCCATACTTATTTGAGTACGCCGTAATACGCGTTGTGCCGAGGGTGGAGCGCGAGGAATTTATCAACGTAGGTGTAATTGTCTTTTGCCCCAAACAGAAATTTTTAAAAGTGCGTTTTGTGTGGAACGAGGACCGCATCAGCGCACTGGCTCCCGGCCTGGATCTGGATTGCCTGAAAGATAATATCAACTCTTTTGAAAGGATATGCCATGGCGATAACCATGCCGGCCCTATAGCCCAACTGGATCAGCCTTCCCGTTTTCGCTGGCTTACGGCTACCCGCAGCACCGTGGTACAATCATCAAAAGTACACCCCGGCCTGTTATTGGATGCCGAAGCTACTTTGAATAAATTGTTTGCCCAGTTGGTGGCATAAGCTATTCATTATACTTTATTCCACACACCTCATTGCGAGGAACGAAGCAATCTCTACGCAAGCAAGTCAACTATTCACGCTGCTCTGTATAGTTTAGGGATTGCTTCGTTCCTCGCAATGACGCTTGGGAGAAGACCGGAATTAAAAAATCCCATCTTCTCTTACATCGTCGCCACAACCGCTTTTTTCTCTTTTACCTCTATCCAGGGATAACTAAACGTATAATCGCCTGAGCCAACACTGACGGTAATGCCGTCATCAACAGCGTGAGCCGTATCATGGCGTATGGGTTTGCCATCGAGTTTTACCTCTCCGGCATGCGCCTTGGGCAGGATTACATCGGCTGTGGTATTGGGTGGTATGGTCACATGCACCTGTATGGTACCATTGCTTACCTCCCAGCCCGATAACACCTGTCCGTACATACTCTGAAAGGTTACTTTGGCAAAATTGATCTTTTGATTAGGCTCCGGCTTAATGATAATATGTTTATAACCGGCCTTACCCAATTGTAAACCTGCCATTTGCTGATACATCCAGTCGCCAACGGCACCGTAGGAGTAATGGTTAAAGGAGTTCATGCTTTTATCCTCAAAAGTGCTATCGGTTTTGATGCCATCCCAGCGCTCCCAGATAGTGGTGGCCCCCATTTTTACCGGGTACAGCCATGATGGATACGTTTTTTGCAACAGCAGATCATAAGCTACATTGCTATACCCGTTTTGCGACAGTACCTGGCATAAATAAGGAGTTCCCAGGAAGCCGGTAGACAGGTGATTGTTACGGCTGCGCACATCCTCAACCAGGTAAGCGGCGGCTTTGGCTTTGAGACTATCGGGCACCAGTCCAAACTTCAATCCCAGCACATAGCCGGTTTGCGAGTCGGCAAAAATTCGACCAGTTGGGGTAATATAATTACGAACAAAGGCTTTTTTAACCTGCTCATATATCCCCTTGTAGTATTTTTCGTCGGCACTATTACCAAGTACACCAGCTGATTCACTTAGTAGTTTGGAGGAGTAAGCATAAAAAGCGGTAGCGATCAGATCGGGATTGGTATAACCATTGGGTTCCGAAAAATCATAAATACCCGGGCGGTAAAAGAGCCAATCGCCAAAAACGCTGCCGTTATGCCAGATGTATTTATCGCCAGATTTTTTGATGATATAATCCACATAGGCCTTCATGCTGGGATATTGCGTTTGCAGGATGCGTTTATCGGCATACACCTGGTACATAGTCCAGGGCACAATAACCGATACATCGCCCCAACCCGCAGAGGTGGTTTGGTTGGTTTGCAAAATATCGGGTACCACAAAAGGTATTCCACCTGCCGGGAACTGATCGGCAGCTACATCCTTCATCCATTTGGCAAAAAATGGCGCTACCTGCATATTAAAGGCGGCAGTGCGCGAAAATACCTGCGCGTCGCCCGTCCAGCCCAGGCGCTCATCGCGTTGCGGGCAATCGGTCGGGATATCCAGGAAATTACCTTTCTGCCCCCATTGGATATTATGCTGCAGCTTGTTGATCATGGTATCGGAGCAGGTAAATTGCCCGGTAACCGGCATGTCTGAATGTATGACTACGGCTGTGAAATTCTCCGGCTTCAATTCGCCAGGGAACCCTTCTACCGCAATATACCGGAAACCCATAAAGGTAAAATGCGGCTCAAATACTTCCTGGCCGCCGCCTTTAAGGGTGTAATTGATAGTTGCAGTTGCCGCACGCAGGTTGGCGGTGTAAAACTCTCCGAATTTATCCAATACCTCGGCATGGCGAATCTTTACGGTTTGCCCGGCACTGCCGTTTACTTTTAAGCGTACCCAGCCAGTGAGATTTTGTCCAAAATCAATAATTTGTGTGCCTTTGGGGCTTTTAAATATGGCAATGGGTTTGATCTCCTGTATTTTGTGAACGGGTACGCTTTGTACCCCTACCAGTATCTTGTTATCAAAGCTGGCTACATCAACGGGTTCCCAGCTGCTATCATCAAAACCTTTGGCAGTCCAGCCGCTTTTTTCCATGCGAGCATCATAGGTTTCGCCATCGTAAATACCATCACTGCGTATAGGGCCTTCTTTGGTACCTTTCCATGAACCATCGGTATTGATGTTTTGTACCGTACCATCGGCATAGGTGATCTGTAACTGGCATAACAGGCCAAGTTTTTTGCCCCAGAAACCCCATTGATTGATATAGCCTGTAGTTCCGCGGAACCAGCCGTCGCCAAGCATGGCGCCTATTACATTATCACCTTGTTGTAGCATAGCGGTAATATTATACACCTGGTATTGCAGGCGCTTTTTATACTCCGTCCAACCGGGAGTGAGTATCTGATCGCCTACCTTTTTGCCATTTAGATATAATTCATATAAACCGTGCGCCGTAGCATAAGCCCTGGCCGATACGATCTTTTTAGATACGCTGAACTGTTTACGAAGCATGGCTGCCGGTATTTTGCGCAGAGGCTCTTGTTTGGGTTCAACCCAGGTGGCCGTCCAGTCGGCAGGTGACAACATACCCGTTTCAAAATAAGCAGACTTGCTCCAGGCTGATGCGTGGTTATGATTATCCCAGACCTTTACCTGCCAATAATAGCGGGTAGCAGGTTTTAGTGGAGTTCCTGCATAGGTAATGAGTATAGAGGAATCGGCGTTTACCTTTCCTGTATTCCACACTGTTTTAGGCGAGGAAAAGGACGAGTCTGTTGCCACCCGTATATTGTAGGCCTGTTGCAGGGTGCTGCGCTGAGAAGCATTGATCTTCCAGCTGAGGCGCGGGTTTACGATATCGATACCTACGGGATTGTTGAGGTATTCGCAGGTTAAACCATCGGCGGCCGGATTTTGTGCCATGCACATAACCGGCAAAAACAAAAAGAGATAAAAGAGTATAGGTTTCATTGATGATAATTGGTAATTCAATGATATCAATTGCGTTTTGAGACGGCAACCCTGTCTGTCTTTATTACGGTTTTAAATCTATTTTTTTCTTTTTCATCTCTAAAAAAAACCTGCTGACATAGGGCTGTCACCAGCTGTTTGTTACTTTGAATCATCAAACAAGAACAGTAAATATTTAAAACGATAAGTCATGTCAACCATCGCCGAATTACTAAAAGAAATGGAGCTGGAAGCTCAAACCACCCGTAAAATGCTGGCCATTATACCCAACGATAAATATGAATGGCAACCGCATGAAAAGAGTATGACCGTGCAACGCCTGGCCAATCACATTGCCGAAATACCAGGCTGGGTAACCATGGCACTTACTACAGATGAACTTGATCTGGCGCATAATCCTTACAAATTTGAACCCCATAACAATACAGAGGGCGTATTAGGATTTTTTGAAAAATCATTGGAAAGCGGAAAAATACATCTAGCCCAAGCCAGTGACGAAGATCTGGAAAAAAGCTGGACCCTGCGTTACGATGGTAAATTAATAAGCGTAAGAACCAAAGCCGAAGTGATCAGAATGGCTTACTCGCAAACCGTGCATCACCGTGCACAAATGGGTGTTTACCTGCGCTTGCTGAATGTACCTATACCGGGCAGCTACGGCCCAAGTGCCGACGAAGGCGGCTTTTAACAAAACCTGCATCAACCGTGAAAAACAAAAAAGCCATTGTTAAATAACAATGGCTTTTTGCATGAGGTATAATTAATACTAATGCCTGTGTTTTGATAAATTGCTTACGTTAATTTCTTCCAGAAAACCATCTTCATTGATGGCATAGCGGGCATACTCGGTATTGGTATCAATCTTGTAAACAGGTTTTGATCTTTTCCTGAACTTTTTTCGCACAACCAATAACGGAAGAATGATTACGGCAAGCAGGGCGGTAACTTCTAATAAAATAATATACATGACTCTTTCTTAATAAATTTGCTTGAAGACGCTGGTTATCAACAGCAAACAAGATGATAATTACCCTGCTTCTGATCAATCCACCGACTAATAATCACACAGCTAATTATGTGCCATAATTTCTACTAACACAAAATATTGCATTTTTATTATGATCTGGGTTATAAATAATTGGTTAAAAAGGTCGTTAACCGCAGGGGGGCTGATTAACAATGTATTAAGCATTAATGCACATTAACGGCAAAATAGCAGTGTACATGTATAAATTGGCTATACACAACAGAAAGTTACCGTGCTGTTGCAACGGTACATAGTTACTTACTTTTATTTTATTTAGCAACAAAAATTTCAAAATGATAGCGCTGTATCATTTTGAAATTCAAGCTTATAAATTGTAAAATAGTGTAGCATTTTTGCCCCAGAACAAGTCTTGCTCTGTTGCCGATAATCTTGAGCAATAATTATTTACCACCTGCATGGTGCCTTCATAACCACCAGCCAGGAGGCATACGGGCCAGTCGGATCCAAACATTACCCGATTGATGCCAAAAGCATTGAACACCACATCCAGGTAAGGTGTAAAATCTTCGGTTTTCCACAACTTCCAGTTGGCTTCGGTAAGCATGCCCGATACCTTGCAGTAAACATTGGGGTGTAAGGCTAAAGCCAGGATATCTTTTTGCCAATCATTAATATGTTGATCTTTAATATGAGGTTTGGCCAAATGGTCGACCACAAATTTTTGATCGGGGAAACCTCCGGCCAGTAATTCGGCGTAAGGAAGGTGCTCAGGGTATATCAGTATATCATATGTATAGCCGTACTTTTGCAAACTGGCTATACCTTTCTGAAAGCGCGGTTGCAGCATATACTGCCTGTCAGGCTCCGCTTGTAAAATATGACGAAAGCCTTTCAGCAGATTAAATTGTTTAAAATACTCCAACCGCTCTTCCAGGTTATCCGCTTTCAGATCAACCCAGCCTACTACACCTTTTACAAAAGGGTTAGCAGCTGCCATCTCCAGCAGGAATTGTGTCTCCTGTTCGGACTGATCGGCCTGAACAGCCACACAACCGTCAATGCCGTTCTGTTGTAATACCGGCAGCAGATCTGTTGGTAAAAAGTCACGTTTGATCACCAGCATTTCATCGTTGATCCAGCTATCACGAACCGGGTCAAATATCCAGAAATGCTGGTGCGCATCAATTTTAGGCATAAGCTACCACGTTTTGTTTTGATTCGCCAAGCCCATCGATGCCCAGTTCAACCACGTCGCCTGGTTTTAAATAAAATGGCGGTTTCATACCCAGGCCAACACCGGCAGGTGTACCTGTTGAAATGATATCGCCCGGCAGCAGCGTCATGAACTGGCTGGTATAGGAAATCAAATGGGGCAGGTTAAAAATAAAGTTTGATGTAGTACCATCCTGCAATGTTTTACCGTTCACCTTTAACCATAAACGCAGGTTATGCGGATCGGCAATTTCATCAGGTGTGGCCAAAAACGGACCAAGCGGCGCGAAGGTATCGCAACCTTTTCCTTTATCCCAGGTGCCATTACGTTCTAATTGAAACTCACGCTCCGATACATCATTATGCAGTACATATCCGGCTACATAGTTCATCGCATCACCTTCATCAACATAAGACGCCTTTTTACCGATCACTACGGCCAGCTCCACTTCCCAATCGGTTTTTACAGAATTTTTGGGGATCACGATATTATCATTCGGGCCAACAATGGCGGTAGTAGCCTTCATGAATATCACCGGCTCGGGTGGCAGGGGCGCGTTGGTTTCTTTAGCATGATCGGCATAATTTAAGCCAATGCATACAATTTTTGAAGGACGCACTATCGGGCTGCCTAAGCGTATGCTATCAGCAACCTCGGGGAGTTGTTTATCTTTTATAAAAGCGGCCAGGCGTGCCACACCATCAGTCGCAAAAAACTGTTCGGTGTAATCCTCGCTAAAGGCAGAAACATCATATTTTTTATCGTTAAGGATCACTCCTGGCTTTTCTTGTCCAATTGCGCCAAATCGTATCAGCTTCATATTGTTGTGGTATTGTTTTTTAAAGGTTAGTTGTTCAAAGTTATAAATCCACCATCGATAGGATAATCGGTGCCGGTGATAAAGCCTGCCTCGTCTGAGCAAAGATATAGAGCAAGGGCGGCAACTTCTTCCGACCGCCCCATCCTGCCGATAGGCTGACTCCTGGATAGCTTTTCAAAAATCTCATCCTCTTTACCGGCGTAGTTTTTGGCTATAAAACCATCCACAAACGGCGTATGGATACGTGCAGGTGAAATACAGTTACACCTGATGTTATCATGCAGGTAATCGCGCGCTACAGAAAGCGTCATGGCATGTATAGCACCTTTACTCATTGAATAGGCAAACCTGTCGGTAATACCTACGCTGGCCGCTATAGAAGCAGTATTCAAGATCACGCCTCCACCATTAGCTTTCAACGCCGGGATCACCGCGAAAAGGCAGTTGTAGGCACCCTTTACGTTCACGTTAAATACGCGCTCAAAGTCTTCGGTACTGGTATTATCGGCCTTGCCAATGTGGGCTATGCCCGCGTTATTGATCAGAATATCGATCTTACCTATTTTGTTGAAAGTATCTACTACCTGTTGCTGCTTGCTTACATCACAGGCATAGCCGAAGGCTTTTCCGCTGGCTGCTTCAATTTCGCTTACAGTTTCGGCCGCGGCCTTGTCATTTAATTCGATGATGTGAACGGTAGCACCTTGCTGCGCAAATAATACCGACATGGCTTTACCTATGCCGCTACCCCCGCCTGTGATCACTACCGATTTATTGGTTAGTTTAAACATGTTACTCTAATATAGATTTATCCAATATTTTGTCATCCTGAACGGAGTGAAGGATCTGTTAGCGGACTATTCATATATACCAATAGATGCGTCACTCCGTTCAGCATGACAAATTTATAATTATAAAAAGGCATCTGTCAGTCTGAGCTTGTCGAAGACTCGCGCGGAGAGGCCTTTGCCCACCATGCTTCGACGAGCTCAGCATGACACCCTATTTTATGCTCCGTCTTACAACGACACCCCTCTTTTCCAGGGTATAAAATCATCCTGACCTAGTTTTACCGATTTGGGTTCAACCTCGCCGCTGGCCAGTTGGATCACATAATTTAATATACGTTCGCCAACCTGTTGAATGGTTTCTTCACCTTCGATGATTGTCCCGCAATTAATATCGATAATATCCGGCATACGTTCAAACATAGCCGTATTGGTTGATAATTTTACTACCGGGGTGATCGGGTTTCCGGTAGGCGTACCCAAACCTGTGGTAAACAAAACGATATTAGCACCAGAACCTACTTCGGCAGTAGTACTTTCCACATCGCTGCCTGGCGTACATAACAGGTTTAACCCTGGCTTGGTTACTTTTTCGGGATAATCCAATACCGCCGCAACCGGCGATGTACCACCTTTTTTGGCTGCTCCTGCCGATTTAATGGCGTCGGTGATCAAACCATCGCGGATATTACCGGGTGATGGGTTAGCGTAAAAACCTGAGCCGTCGGCCTCCGCACGGGCGTTGTAGGTGGTCATCAGTTGCATAAAGCGATTGGCTGTTTCTTCGTCGACACAACGGTCGCTCAGTTCCTGCTCCACGCCGCAAAGCTCCGGAAACTCGGCCAATATCACCGAACCGCCCATAGCCACCAGCAAATCGGACACATAACCCAACGCAGGGTTTGCCGAAATACCCGAAAAGCCATCAGAGCCACCGCATTCCAAACCAATACACAATTTAGATAATGGCGCCGGCTGACGCTGATTTTGATTAGCCTGTACCAAACCGGCAAAGGTTTGCTTTAGCGCCTGTTTCAGCAACTCACTCTCGGTACCTACTTTTTGCTGCTCCAGCACCACCATTGGTTTGCTGAAGTTGGGATCGCGTTTGGCTATTTCGGCTTGTAAAATACTCACCTGCGCATGTTGGCAGCCTAAACTTAAAACTGTTGCACCTGCCACGTTTGGGTGGGTAATATACCCGGCGATCAGTCCACACAACGCGTCAGAATCATCCTTTGTACCTCCGCAGCCCATGCTATGGTTCAAAAATTTAATGCCGTCGATGTTTTTGAACAGTCGTTTAGAATCCGCTTTTTCTGCTGATGCCTGGATATCGGCATTCAATATTTCTTCAACAGATTTACCTGCCTGGTAAAGCTCCATCAGTTGCTCAACATCGCCATCATAGCTTTTGGCTTTTTTGTAACCCAGTTTATCAACCAGGGCTTCTTTTAATACGTTGATGTTACGGTTTTCGCAAAATACCAACGGCACTACTATCCAGTAGTTGGCAGTACCAACAGAGCCATCGGCACGGTGGTAACCATTAAAGGTTTTACTGTCAAAGTTACGGGTATCGGGTTGGTGCCAACTTAATTTGCGCTCGCCCAGACGAAATCCGTCAGAGGCGTGGTGCACATTTTGCGTGCTCAGCAAACCGCCTTGTGGTATGGTACTGGTGGTTTTACCCACCAGTACGCCATACATGTAAATTTCCTGACCGGTTTTCAGTTCATTGATCGCGAATTTGTGTTTCGCGGCAATACGATCGGCTAAAGTAAAGGTGTTACCCTCAAAAGTGATCGGTGTTCCCTGCTCCAGGTTTTGCAGGGCTACCAGCACATTATCATGCGGGTGTATCCTTAAAAATGTTTCTTTTTGTATTGACATTATATCCTAAATTCTAAACTCTAAATCCGAAGTGCTAAAACCTTACGATTAGGGGGCTTATCCGAATTCTGTTACCTTAATTAACTAAAGTTAATTCAATTACAGGTATTTCGTAATTTGGTTTTTTAACCGGCAGGGTTAATTCTACATCCTGCCCTGCGGTTTTACTTAAAAGCTCTGAATGATCATTTAAAAACTGCGCGTATTTAATTTTACCAACATAACCCGGCAAGGTTAATTTGCCATCTTTAGGATAATCAAACACGTGCACATATAAACGACCGTTCACTTTATTATAAGTTAGTTTGGTACCTTCTGGTATCTTATAACTATCGGGCGCAAAGGTACAGTTATAAATAGACTGGCTGTTGGCATGCATCCAGTGGCTCAGGCTATCCAACGCGTTGGTTGCGCGGTAGTCAAACTCTCCGCGGCCGGTTGGACCAACGTTCAGTATCAGGTTACCACCGTTACTGGTGGAGGTGATCAACAGGTCAAGCAGCTGACGATGAGTTTTCCAGGTGTTTTCATCACGATAGTAGCCCCATGAACCAGAAAATGTTTGACAGGTTTCCCAGGTTTTACCACGGTACTTAGCCAGTTCGGCAGTACTCACCTGCTCGGGGGTTTCAAAGTCGGCGCCGTCTTTATACTCTTCCAAATTCAGGCGGTTATCGACAATGATGCCCGGCTGTAATTTACGGATCAGCTTTAATAGTTCCACAGAACCCCACTCATCCTTACCTTTACCGTGACCATCTTTACGTGGGAACGAAAAATCAAGCCAAAGGATATCAATTTTACCATATTTAGTTAACAGCTCGGTGATCTGATCACGCATGTACTGACGATATTTGGCCATATCGCGGTTCTTGTTTAAAGCGGCATAAGAAGCATCGCTTTTATCTTTTGGCGATTGCGGGTGGATCTCGTCAATAGTGTAATCCGGGTGGTGCCAATCAAGCAGGGAATAATAAAAACCTACTTTGAGGCCTTGCCCGCGGAAAGCGTTTACATACTCGCGCACCAGGTCGCGTTTGGCTTTGGTATTGGGTGCCTTGTAATCAGTAAATTTGGAGTCGAACAGGCAAAAACCTTCGTGATGTTTGGTGGTTAATACCGCGTATTTCATACCCGCTGCTTTGGCTTGCCTGGCCCATTTTTGCGGATCGAACAGATCGGGGTTAAACTGATCGAAATATTTTTGGTAGCCCGCGTTATCAATCTTTTCATTATGCTTTACCCATTCATGCCTGGCCGCGCCTGAGTACAGGCCCCAGTGAATAAACATCCCAAAACGATCGTCCGTCCACCATTCCATACGTTTTTGTTTCTGGGCATCGGTTTCGGTACCGATCATTTTTTGCGCGAACACCGGTGACAGGGACAGGAGCACCAGCGCGAATAGCAATTGAGTTCTCTTAAGCATAATTTATTTAGTTTGAATTGGTTACAAGGCAAATATTTTATCCATCAAAACCCATTTTTCGCCATTAAGTGCTCCCTTTACCGGCTGCTGATATTTCCACATCAGCGTTTCCCATTCCTGTACTTTCATATTGGCAGCATCCGCAGCGGCTTTCTTCTCAAAACTGAAGTTATCATCGGTTTCCATGATCATAAATAAACGCACATCAAAACGATAGATCTCCATATGAGTGATACCAGAATCGACAATACTTTTACGGATCTCGGGCCAGATGGCTTCGTGATATTTTTCGTACCCGGCAATCAGGGCTTCATCATCAACCAAATCAAGTGTTAAGCAATATCTGTGGGCCATAGCTATATTATAAAAGCTGGTTAAATTGGTAATACAAAGAAATAAGGTTTGGCTGTAAATAGTTATCCCAAAATCGTCAAAGTGTTAAGCTTTTTTGGCATGGGTTTATGGGAGTAAGGATTTGGTGAGCAAAGAGCAAAGACTAAAAAAAACAGGCTAATTAGTTCGCTCCCGATGGGAAGAGTATGATAAATTTTGTCATCCTGAGGAACGAAGGATCTATTCGCCGGGCGTATCGCACTATAGATGCTTCACTCCTTTCAGCATGACAAATTCTATTTCAGTAATAAACATTTAATAATTATAAACCAATCCGCTTCCAATAAATCATGGTAGCGGTTAAACCTCCGTGTGGTTTCAGGGCATAATCGGGAATGATACCGGTTAAAGTAAATCCTTGTTTTTCATACAAGCCCGAAGCTCCTTCGTCCTGAGCGGTATCAAGCACCAATAAGCTGCGATTATGTTCAACAGCCAACTGTTCGGCGGCTTGTAACAGGGCTTTGGCTATACCCCTGCCACGGTAGTTGATGCGGGTCATCATTTTGGCTATTTCGGCGCGGTGCGGCTGGTTGGGCGGCAGGCTAAGCACCAGGGTTACTGTGGCTACCAGTTCATCACCATCAAAAGCACCGAGAATGATGCGCTCACCACGATCAACAGCTGCTAATGAGCTTGTCCAAAAGTTGATGGATTCGACTGGACTTAAAGGATGCATAAAACCAACCGAACCTCCATTGGCTACCACTTCAATTAGCATAACGCTGAGGGCTATAATATTTTCTGACGTGTTGTTTAAGGGTTTTATTTTGATGTTGGGCATAGTGTTACAATGTATTCAAATACGAAAAGCCTCACCTAAATCCTCTCCAAAGGAGAGGACTTAGGTGAGGCTTTCTATCCCCTCTCCTTTGAAGAGGGTTGGGTGAGGTTACTCATTCCTCAATGACGATGTTGGATTAGTAAGCGCGGCCCTGAACGTTAAATAAAACGTGATAGCTATAGCTATAACTACCAGCGCGAATACCGGCAGTACAAACTGCCACCAGGTAAGCGTTACTTTAAACGCGTAGTGGTTAAGCCACTGGCTAATAAAAATATAAGCTACCGGCAATGCAAACAGACTTGATATCAGTATCAGTTTCACTACATCCCAGGTAAGCAGCGAGATAATGCTTTGTACCGATGCGCCCAAAACTTTGCGTACACCTATCTCTTTGGTACGGCGTGCGGCCGAGTAAGCGGTTAAGCCAAACAGCCCAATACAGGCAATAAATATAGCCAGTGAGGAAAACAGTGTGAACACATGTCCAAACTGTGTTTCCTGGTTGTACTGGCGGTTATAAAAATCGTCCAGGAAAAAGAAATCGAATGACGACTCCGGGAAATTATCGTTCCAGGTGGTTTTAATATGATCTACCATCTGGGCCATATTGTTTTGGCTTACTTTAATTGAAAAATAATCGGCGGGTATCCATGACAGGGTTGGATCCATAAACAATATTACCGGGGTATATTTTTGCTGCAACGATTGCTGATGATAATCTTTGATCACGCCGATCACTTCATCGGGATGATTATCAACGGTTTCAAGCCATACTTTCTTGCCAATTGCGTCCTCCGCTGAGCTAAAACCAAACTGCCGCACTGCCGATTCATTTAATACCACACCAATAGAATCTGCCGGGCGATTTTTATCAAATACCCTGCCCGCAATTAGCTGCATACCATATGCCTGCATAAAATCATGATCAACCTTTAGCATCTCATAAGTACGTTCTTCAGATTTTGGCGCGCCGAAACGCCTGTTGGCCAAAAACCAACGAACCTCCCTGCCCGGCACAGCACCCGAAAGCGTAACCGCCTTTACACCAGGAAAGCCCTGCAGCGTATTTTTAAAACTGCTGATCTTTTGCGCGTAATTACTGGTATTTACCGGCGTTTTGATCACAATGGTTTGGTTAATATTTATCCCGGTATTTTGGCTGCTCATGTAAACAATTTGCCGGTAAACCGCAAAGGTGCCTGCTATAAGCAGTACCGATGCCATAAACTGAAAAGCCACCATTCCCCGACGCAGTAATATCCCGCTTTTTGAAAATGCGAATCGCCCTTTGAGCACCGCTATCGGTTTTAACCGAGCCAGTACCAGAGCCGGGTAAATACCGGATAGTAAAATGCTCCCTAAAAAGACAGCTCCTACTCTCAGAAATAAAGCACTGTTAAATAAAAGGCCATAGGTATTACTGTCAGATAAATAATGTAACAACCCATAGCGCGCACCCAACACCAGTATAATACCCACCAAAAGGGCAGCTATATTAATGATGAACGACTCTGTTAAAAACTGCAGAATAAGCTGTGACGCGTGCGCTCCACTCACCTTGCGGATACCTACTTCGCGCGCACGATCAACTGATTTGGTGGTTGCCAGGTTAATATAATTGATACAGGCTATCACCAGGATAACGAAGGCTATGATATTTAAAAAATTAACCGCGAAACGGTTACCCTTTACCTCTATTTCATAAGGTTTGGCCGGGTTTAAATGGATATCCGCAAGAGGTATCAACTTTACCGCCCATTTGAGTTCCTTTAGTGATGGACCTGTTTTATACCGCTCGGCCAGGGCCGGAAATTTGGCTTCTACCGACTGAGTGCGGGCGCCAGGGTTCAACTTTACAAACGTGTAGCTTTCATGCTGGTACCAGAAATTCTGGATAAACTTGGATGAGGTGCTCCAGGATATCAGGAAATTAAACTGCATGGTGGAGTTGGCCGGAATATCTTTAAAAACGCCAGTAACCATACAGTGATATTTATCGCCAAGCGTACTTACATCCAGGAACTTGCCTATAGCATCAGCACCACCAAAATATTTTTTGGCTGCCGATTGCGATATCGCTATGGTGTTAACCTCTTTAAGTACGGTTAATGGGTTACCCTTTACCAGCGGATAGGCAAAAAAGCTAAAGAAGTTGCTATCGGCAAAGCAAACATGCTCTTCCCGGTACTTGGTGTTTTCATATTTCACCACCCTTTCTGAATTGGCCCAGCTGATCCTGGCGTAAGAAGCAATCTCGGGGAAATTAGCTTTCATGGCCGGAGCATATCCATTGGTGCTGGTTGGCCAGCTATCGGTAAGTTCCTGACCACGGTAAAACTGACTTTCTACACGATAAATGTTGGCCGCATCGGGATGGATGCGGTCAAAGCTTTTTTCGAAATTTACAAAGGCGGTGATGAGTATGAATGCCGCCATGCCCAACGCCAAACCGGTTACATTTATAAAAGTATATATTTTGTTTTTTACCAGGTTGCGGTAGGTAACCAATAGAATATTGCGAATCATAGCTTAATAAGGTTGAAGGCTAAATATAGGGATAATTGCCTATTTATCAAGCCGTCACTGCATCAGGTCAGCAGAAATTACCTGTGTAAAAAGTGGGTTTACATGGTTTACACTTTTCAGGGTTTACATTCATTTAAAATATTGATAATCAAAATATTAATAAACAAAACCCATCAGAAAGTGGGTTTACATGTAAACCCACTTTCTGATCTCTTCCTGCCCTCTTTACGGGTTCTTGGTAAACTCCTTCTGATACATCAGCGGACTTTTCCCGGTTACCTGCTTAAAGTGCTTATGAAAGGTCGAAAAATTATTGAATCCGCTATCATAGCATAATTGCTTGATATTCATCTTATTTTCTATCAGCAACTTACAAGCGTAACCTACCTTTATTTCGATAATGAACTGCGAGTAGGTTTTACGGGTTTTTGATTTAAAATACCGGCAAAAGGAATTGGAACTCACTCCAGCTATTTCGGCAATCTCATCCAGGTATATCTTTTTCCTGAAATTACGTACCGAGTACTCGTAGATATTGTTAAGCCTGTCGTTTTCCGACTCATTATGATCATACTTGAAACCAATGGAAGTAAGGTAGTTAACCGGGTTACTGATGGCCATGGTATTGAGGGCCTTAAGCAGCATGATGATCCTTTCGGCGCCATCGGTATCCAGCATATCTTCCAGCAACACGGTTAATTTCTCTTTGGTAACGCCACTGATCTGCAAACCCCTTTTTGATCGTTCCAGTAAAACTTTGATCAGCTTGTTTTCGGGCAACTGCAAAAAATGGTCGCCCCAAAAATTTTCGCAAAAATGAACTACGATTATCTCTACTTTCTCATGCCCGTTATGATCAAAATAAACATCATCAAAACGCCAGTAATGCGGTAAATTGGAGCCAACCAGCGTCATATCACCCGCTTTAAACTGTTTGATACTATCGCCGATAAACTGGGTACCACCACCTTTTTTAAAGTAAATGAGTTCAAGTTCCGGATGGCAGTGCCAGCGGTTATTAATATCGGGCAACACATCGCGCCTTACACTAAATGAATGTGCGGGTCCCGAAGAAACTTTTAACAAAAGCGGTTTCATTCAAGCTATTTTACAATTGATAGGGTAAATGTAGATAAAAAATGTATAAATAGCTTAATTTCTTATAATCTGTTCGCATTAAAAGCATTTTACAGCATACAGGGAAAAATATATTCGATGGAATCCGTGATCTGATCGACAAAACCGGCAAACCAGGACCGATACTTTTACGTATAATATTTTACGTATAATAATAAAAGCGTCATCGGATCTCACCACCGGGACGCGTTTTACTGATCAAATCAACTAAGTCCGGATCAATCTCATGTTTGATCTTTCTTACCAGCTTTCTCAAGTATGGTAACGCGCTAAATGCATCATTTCCTCAACAAGGTGGCGGCCGGAGCCGCCACCGGGAAGATGTTTATATACTCAAACTCATGGTCTTTATCAGAGGCAATAAAAATGGGCGATATTTATTTGATAAACATTATAATTAAATCATTATCAATAATTTACAATAAAAAAACCATCGATAGTGTTCCCGCCCGATGATCAGATTTATCGTATTAATGTAAATCATTGGTCATAAGTTACCCAATTAAAAAATCCTACGTATTTTAGCAAAAGCAATTTTGCTGGGTTTACTGCTGCACAATATTGTGCTCATTAAACTGTTGAATAATAATAGCTAATTTTAATACATGCAAACGGTAACTGTATCCTGGTTAAAATCGCTCGAAGCTTTTAATGGTGTGCCCGAAGATCAGCTGCAATGGCTGTTGGAGAATAGCGTTGATAATATTTTTGAGGACGGGGAATTTCTGATGCAACCCGGCGAACCCATGAGCGGCCCTCATATTATGGTTGATGGCAGTATGCGTTTCTTTATGATGCAAGGTGGTTTCCGACGCGAATTTACTGTTGTAGGTCCGGGTAACATTACCGGCTACCTGCCATTTTCAAGGGGAAAAATATCCAAAGGATATGCGCAAGCCATTGGCAAATTACATATACGGAGCTTTGATACCGAGCTGATACCAGACATGATCAGGAATCATTATGAGCTCACCCAGTCGCTGGTGAATATCATGACCACCCGTGTGCGTGATTTTACAGCCCTGCAGCAGCAGAATGAAAAAATGATGGCACTGGGTAAGCTCTCGGCCGGATTGGCTCATGAATTGAACAACCCGGCGTCCGCCATCGTGCGCGACTCCCTCACCCTGAAAAAGCACCTGGAGCAGGAACCTGAAAGTGTTAAGGCCATCTTTACCATGCGGCTTGAGCCACACCAGGTTACCGGTGTTACCGATCTTTTATTTCATCAGATTTCACAGCAAAATACAACACGTTTAAGCCTTAAACAACGTACTCATCGCGAAGATGAAATAATGGAATGGTTTGATGAGCACGAGATTGAGAATGGTTACGATATTGTTGAAAGCTTTGTTGATTTTAACTTCAGCATAGATACCCTTGAACAATTTGATGCCATTGTTACATCCGAAAACTTGTCAGATATACTAAACTGGATAAGCGATGTATTGATCTCCGAGAAAATGATCAGCGATATACAGGAATCGGCCAGGCGTATTGCCGAACTGGTAAGCTCTGTTAAAACATTTACCCACATGGATCGCGGGCAGGATAAGCAATATGCCGATATACACATTGGCATACGCAACACGCTTACCATGCTGGGTTACAAGATCAGGAAAGGTAATATCAACGTTATTGAAGACTTTGACGAAACCCTCCCCGAGGTAAAAGCCCTGATAGGCGAGCTTAACCAGGTATGGACCAACCTGATCGATAATGCCATTGATGCCATGTCTGTTAACGGCCAGGGAACATTAACCGTTAAAACACGCCGCGACCGTGAGTTTGTGGAAGTATTTATAGTTGACGACGGCCCAGGCATACCAGAAGAGATACAAAGCCTGATATTTGATCCGTTTTTTACAACCAAAGAAATGGGCAAAGGCACAGGTATGGGCCTTGAAGTGGTACAGCGTATTGTAAAACAACACCGTGGCTCTATCAAAGTAAAATCAATGCCGGGCAAAACTGTATTCAGTGTTTGTTTCCTGATTGATGGGTAACGTGTTAGTATCAAGTAGCTAGTATCAGGTATCAAGACAACTTTGTTTTTATACATTTTCAAAAATCTTGATACCTGATACTAGCCACTCGATACTTGATAAAATATTTAATAATTTTACCTTCAGAAAATCACCCCTATGAGCCGCCCTATAATATTTTCCATTGACGATGACCCGCAGGTACTGCGGTCCATAAGCCGCGACATCAGGTCGCAGTATGGTAAAGAGTACAAAATTTTGAGCACCACATCAGCAAATGAGGCCCTGGAAAGTCTTACCGAACTAAAAAACAGCTCGGACGTGGTTGCTTTGTTCCTGTGCGATCAGCGCATGCCCGAGATGGAAGGAGTGAAATTTTTAGAGAAGGCAAAAAAAATATTCCCTGATGCTAAACGTGTTTTGCTTACCGCCTACTCGGATACCGAGGCCGCGATAAAAGCCATAAATGATGTACAGCTTGATTATTACCTGATGAAACCCTGGGATCCACCAGAGGAAAAACTATATCCGGTAATTAATGATCTGTTAGACGATTGGCAAAATAACTATGTACCCGAATTTGTGGGTATCAAGCTGGTAGGCTTCCAGTTTAATCCGCAATCGCACCAGATCAAAGATTTTTTGGCTGGTAACCTGATTCCCTACCGATGGTTTGATATTGAGAAAAATGTTGATGCCGCCGGTTTGTTAACCTTAAATAATTTAAGCACCGACGACTTACCCCTTGTAATTTTTGAAGATGGCAGCCATATAGCCAAACCAAGCATAAGGGCCATAGCCGAAAAACTGGACAAAAGCCCGCAGCAATTGACCGATGTTTATGATGTAGTGATCATAGGTGCCGGCCCCGCAGGGCTGGCAGCAGCCGTTTACGGCGCATCCGAAGGTTTAAAGACTTTGTTAATCGAGCGCAAAGCACCAGGCGGACAGGCAGGTACCAGTTCGCGTATTGAAAATTACCTGGGTTTCCCGGCTGGTTTAAGCGGCGCCGACCTTACCCGTCGGGCTATAAGCCAGGCCATGCGTTTAGGTGCCGAGTTTTTATCACCTCAATCAGTAAGTGATATCAAACAAAAAGATGGCTACAAAACCATTATTTTGGATGATGGACCAGAGATCATCAGTCGTACGGTAGTAATCACTACAGGTGTCGATTATCGTAAACTGGAGGTTAAGGGTGTTGAAAATTACACCGGCGCTGGCATTTACTATGGTGCCGCCACTACCGAAGCTACGGCATGCACCGGTAAAGAAGTATATGTAATTGGTGGCGGTAACTCCGCGGGTCAAGCGGCTATGCACTTGTCTAAATTTGCCAAAAACGTGTACATCATTATCCGCCGGGACGATCTGGTGGCTACCATGTCGGCATACTTGATTAACCAGATTGCTGATACGCCCAACATT
Source organism: Mucilaginibacter sp. 22184 (assembly GCF_052045695.1). Classification (NCBI taxonomy): domain Bacteria; kingdom Pseudomonadati; phylum Bacteroidota; class Sphingobacteriia; order Sphingobacteriales; family Sphingobacteriaceae; genus Mucilaginibacter; species Mucilaginibacter sp. 22184. The sequence goes on along the minus strand of NZ_JBQEPI010000007.1, from coordinate 360,353 downwards.
CACCTGGTACCCAATACAGAGATAGCTGAAGCCGCCGGCACCAATTGCCTGGAAGAATTAACCCTGTTGAACTGTAAAACCCAGGAAACGGAGAAAAAGGTAGCCAATGCCCTATATATTTTCATAGGCGCGAAACCTTATACCGACTGGATCAAACTTGATATTATCAAAAACAATAAGGACTTTATCGAAACCGGGCGCGAGCTGCGCAGCTATGAAGGTTTTGGTAAAATATGGAAACTTAAACGCGATCCGTTTTTACTGGAAACCAGCTGTTCGGGCATATTTGCCGCCGGCGACGTACGTGCCGGAGCTATGAACCGTGTAGCATCAGCTGTGGGCGAAGGCTCCATGGCTATTAGCTTTGTACATAAATACCTGGCCGAAGTTTAATAAGACAAAAATGATGGAAGACGAAACATGCCAGCATTTAACGGCCGTTAAGGATATCAAACAACCACAAGATTACGTTTGCGAGGAGTGTGTGAAAACACATTCCTCGTGGATGCATCTGCGTACCTGCCAAACCTGTGGTGTTACGCTTTGCTGTGATAGCTCGCCCAATACACACATGACCAAACATTTTAAACAAACCGGTCATCCGGTAGTGATCTCAGCCGAACCCGGCGAACGCTGGCTCTGGTGCTATGTAGATGAGTTGGCGGCAGGATATTAGTTTTTGTCTGAATCAGAATTAACAGAATTTAAGAATTTTCAGAATTCAACTTATTGCGCTCGTTTGTGACTACGAGTGTTGGAAAGACATAAACCCGTTGTCATTTCGAACGAGGAACGAGGAGAAATCTTGTTCTATTTACAATTAAAGCTTTGCGTCGCGTATAAGATTTCTCTTTCGCACAACGCTCATGCCCCCTCACTGCTCTATCGAAATGACAACTTTTATAAAAATTCGGTATTCCCAACACCTCTCGTCACAGGCCATCGCAAGGGCCGTTATAATTTATCAATTAAGGTTTCTCGCTCAAATACTTATCCAATGATATGGGCCCCGATCCGAGTATCATGAAAACCACCAGTAGTACCAGTGCTACGATAGACGGCCATGCCATCGCGTTGATAGGTTCCTGAAAAATGCCGGTTAAAAATACCGCGCCCAAAACTATCGGTATTTGTATAATGCAGCCTAAACGGGTGAGGATGCCTACCGCTATAAGTACGCCACCAACCATATGCGCGAAGGTTACATAATAAACCAACGCCATCAATACACCGGGCGTCAGATCAATCACATCCTGACTATCAATCAAGCTTTTGAGGTAAGCCGTATTTTGCATAAAGGCAATGCCTTTGAGCAATAAAAACACGCCGAGCGCAATGCGTACCACATCAAGGGCTTTAGGGTGATGAGTATCTCCCCAATTTTCAATTTTATGAACCAGGTTCATGACAGCCTCCTTTTTTTTAAAGGTTAATTGGTATAAAAGGCAGCGGCTTTATGAGTTAAAGAGGCATACCTTATTTTACTAAATATAATAAGAAACTTATTATATATGCAAATTGTTTTATCGACAGCCATACAGCTAAGTAACTGAAAACAAGGGCAACGCATCAATTATCCATTAAATGATCATAAAGCATTATCTTTTAGCCACCCGCGCAATGTGGATAAGTCTTTTTGCACGATGCTGGTAAATTGATGTTTGCTGATGGTTATTTGTTTGGCTCCATCCTGCGCGCCGCCCAATGCATCGTACTCACAATGCAAACTCAGCGGCCCGCCAATGTTTTGTTGCTTGAGCACTTCAAAATATTTCTTGAAATTGACCATGCCCTCGCCCAGCGGAACGCTCTTCACCTGCCATTTGCCATCCTTTTTGTCCCAGTAAAAATCTTTGATGTTGGTAGTTTTAATAAAAGGAACAAGCGGTTGTATCGAAGTAGCCCAGGTGTCGGCACCCTCGGTGGTGGCATGCCTGATATCGTACTGGCAGCCTATTGATGTCGGATCAAGATCTTTTAGCGCCAGCCAAAGATCCCAGATGGAGGCACCAAACAGATCACCAGAATGATTTTGATAAGCGCCGTGCATATGGTATTTCTCATTAAAAGCTGCCAAACCAGCCAGTTGCTTGCTGATTAGCTGCAAATTTGCCGGCACAGTAAGTGTTTTATCATAATTAAACCAGGCTGTACGGTAATATTTAATACCCAGCGCCGAAGCCGCTTTCAAAATATCAGCCGCGTATTTCTCGTCGGCTTGTTTAATATTGGTTACTATGGAATACACTTTTAACCCGGCTTTTTCAACCGCGGCAACAGCTTTGGGCAGATCGGCAGTAACATTTTCGGGTAATACATGACCATCGGGCCGCACAGTGAGATCAACACCATCAAAACCCATTTCGGCAGCCAGCGCGGCCATATCAGCATAATTGAGCCAGTGCAGATGTTTGGAGAAGATACTTACTTTAATCTTTTCTACGGTGCGTTTGTTGGTATTTAAATCAGTAGAAGTTAAAGGGGGTACCGGTGTTTTGGAGAGAGCATTCACACCCAAAGGGATACCGGCTGCTGCGAGCGCAGCGGTGGTGATGAACTTTTTGCGACTGATGGTTTTCATAGGCTTTATCAATTGGTTATGCAATATAATAAAGCCGCACCGGATTTGATGAGAGGAAAAACTTAATCGAAACCGATGAACTCCTTTTGTTTCACCTCTATTGATCCAAAGGTATTATCCCGGTTAACATATACCGCAATGTGATAAAAGTTATTATCGAACAGGTAAATATTGTTCGCCGCGTCGGCACCCTGAATGTTCATTTTCAAGCCGGCGCTTTTGGCCTGTGTTATTAAATTAAACAAATGTTGTGGTGTTTGCGATTTATAGGTAACCGTGCGCAACTGGGTACCATTGCTGAGTTTATATCCTTCGCCTATGATCACCGTTTCCTGGGTTTTATTACCGGCAATCTTACGCAAATGCTCTATCGTTCTGCCGTTCAGTTCCTGCAGATATTCATTTTTAAACCCTTTGCCATTTACCAGGTAGTTATGGGCATCGTCATTAGGCAGGTTGGAAATGTTGATCAAATCATTCAGTGTAATGCTTTGGCTAAATACATGGCCGCTGCAAAATACCAGTAAAGCGATAAAGAGATATTTTTTCATTTTTTTGATATTAACCCAACCGTTTAATCACCCGGATGATAGGTTTTTTGAGCGTGTTTCAACACATCGCTTTTATAAAATAATACATCTTTAAATTGGCCATCAATAAAACCCTGCGCCTGATCGGTAAAGTTTTTTGATGTCGCATTAAAAGACTGCCCTCCGGTCATGATACTTTTCGCCTTTATCTTCGGACCAAACTCCACCGCTGCTACAAAGCTATTGCCCGAATAACCGTAGCGTTTTTGTGTATTCACGGTACGGCTCTGGAACGATGGCAACTGCCCAAAGCCCGATCCGGTTGCCCCCACGGGGATACTCGGTAGTTTATCATCAAAGGTAATGCCATCTGCAGGGCGCTGGTACCTGTTTATATCCCCCCACGCCATTTTCCATGTACCAAAGCGGCTTTGCAGGTTTTTTAAAACCGTCGTTAAAAATTCAAGCTGCTGATCGCCGCTCATCTGAGCAAGTTTTTTCACACGTTGGGTAATAAATGTGCTCTGCTGATCTGTTTGCGGTGGCGGCAGGTTTTTCATCATCAAGGTACCCCACTCAATGGCCAGGGTACTGGCTACAGAATTTACAGCGCAATACTTATCCCATTGCTTCAATAGCAGTACGGGCTCCGTCAGTGAACGCTTAACAGAATCAGGTGCACGCTCATAAGCCGCGAACAAGGGTGGCAACAGATCATCAAAAGCAGCGAGGTAATGGTTATAGCCCTTCGCTATCAGTTGATTAAGGGTGATATGGTCTGCATCTTTGAGTAATTTAATGGCGGTAATGGCCCGGTAATTCTCGCCATCGGGAGCCATGTAAACAGGATATTTACTCTTGTCCGGACTACTGGTTCCTGAGGCTGTGTAAGGTGTAGAATTACAATTCTGAATCCAGCCGGTTGCCGGATTGATATCGGTAATGATATCTTTTAGCGCATGCACACCCTGCCATTCGGTTGCCGGTATGCTGCCATCAACAGGTAAGCTCCAGTCAAACTTCGGATCGCGTTTGGGTATATAGTTACCATACCAGAATACGATATTTCCCTTATCATCTGCATAGACCGTACTGTTGGAAGCATTTGATACCAGGTCCATAGCCTTTCTATATTCCGCAAGAGTATTTGCTTTAGTGATCAGCCATGACTCCAGCAAAGCGTTATAAGAGCGATTGTTGGCTTTCAGTGCCAGCCATTTACCATCGCGGCTGCCTAAAACGGGGCCATGATGGGTATAGTACCCTGTAATCGTTTTCGGTTCCAGTTTATCGCCGTTTCTGATATTCAGCACCAGTTTACGGGTGGCAACTGGTTTAAGCGAGCCGTTGTATTCATAATACCATTTACCATCTTTTTTACTCATTTTCTCGGCGTACAGGTCGCCCACATCAGCGTAGCTGCTGGTATGCATCCAACCGCAATGCTGGTTAAAACCCTGGTAAATAAAAAACTGTCCCCAGGTAACCGCGCCGTATGCGTTCAAGCCCTCATCGCTCACCAAACCTACTTCGCTGCGGAAATAAAAAGGCACATGCGGGTTTATATATAACAAAGCATGCCCCGAGGCTGATTTGGATGGCGCTATAGCAAAACCGTTTGAACCCGTTTCGCGCTCATTGATCATATCATAAATGGGATTGGGCTTGTTGATCAGGACGCCCAGCTGTTTATTCCATCTACTATAAAATTCCTCTGTTTCATTGAGGCGGATGCCTCCGGTTTCGGTTGCGGCAACGCTGCCATCGGTAAACATTAAAGCATACCAGGGTTCAAAACGCTTAAATACCAGTGGCTTTACCTCGGGGTGTTTGTACAGGTAATAGTTGATACCATCGGCAAAAGCATCCATGAGCTTTTTAAACCAGGGCGCACTGGCTCTATAATCTTTAATCGCTTCCGCGCTATCGGCTATTAGTTGTAATTGTACATCGGTATATAGTTTGCTACTGCCGTCAACTTCGGTTTGCCGGCCCAATTGGTACAGGTAATTACGCTCGATGCCTTTAAAATTATCTTCGCATTGGGTATACATCAGTCCAAAAACTACCGCCGCGTCCGTCTTTCCATAAATGTGCGGAACTCCCCAATTATCGCGAATAATGGTTACAGTTTTCGCCAGTTGCTCTGCCCGTTTTATTTCTTTTGGATTAAATATTTGAGCAAAAATTACCATTGGAGAAAATATTAAAACTATAGTTATACAATGCTTCATAGTAACGATATTTTTACTGGCCAATTTGACTTTTTGTTTATAAAGTTTAAAATGTTTTCATAATAATTACAGTAGATTTGCCATTCAAGCGTATAATATTTACAACACATAGGCGTTTCCATTCAATTATTCATAATTGAATACCAAAACTGATCGATCTTATTGCTATAAACAGCATACTTACAAAGTAATAAAGTTTTGTTTACCGGGCACGTTTTCGCTGAGGTAAATTTATAAGAGCTTAGGTACTCATTAAGCATGATATCTGAGATTTAGTTGATACAATATCATTGGATGATATTGCAATGCGTTCCGGGGGTGAGATACCGGAGCGCATTTTTTTTATTGGTTCATTGGGTTACTTGTTCATTGGTTCAGTGGTTCAGTGGTAAATGCGGTGAGCCTGTTTTCTTTCACACGTTAATTAACCGTAATAGCTAATAAGCATGTATTATACAACCACACACCAATGAACCAATAAAAAAGTAACCCAATGAACCTTAATGAACCCAGTTTTTACGCTCCTGGGCCATTACCAGCAATACCATCCGGTTATAGGTTTCGAGTCCCTGGGGTTGATTGTTGGCCTTTAAAAAGCTATCGTAAAAAATGCTGCTGATAGCGTTGAGTTTGTTTTCATAGGATAGCCAATAGCTGTGTTCGGTGGCATAATCATGGCGCACTTGCTTTGATATGGTAGCTTTGAGTGCCTTATAGGCTACCGTATCACGTCTGCCTAATGAATACATGAACTCACTAACAGCCAGGTGGTAGGCCGAATAGCGTAGCAACCTGTCTTTAGAGTGTATGGCAACAACAAAACCGGCAAAATCGGCCTCATCTTCGGCACCGTACCCCATCTGATGTGACATTTCATGACAAGCCACGAATGGCCGGTTAAAAACAGGCATTTGGAAGTTGATCTGTGCTTCGGAAGTAAAAGGATTATAATAGCCGGACGTACCCATAAAATTGAGCAAAAATGTAAGCATAGACGGCTTAACACGCGGATGCCAGGCTCGAAAACTAACCGAGCTGGTAGATAGCCCGCTCAGCGCATGTTTGGCGGTTTGATAAATAGTACTATTGCTTTGCGCCATATCGGCTGCGGTAACCCGCGCCCGTGTGGCATTTGCACTATCAATAAGCAACTGGGTTACTTTGTGCAGGTCGGCAGTGGTAAAGGAGGTATCCCGTAAATTAAGCCGCTCCGCCGCTGATGGACGGAAATAATTCATCCCCCAAAAAAGATAAAATGTCAATATACCTGCCTGCACCCCTATCACTAAACCCAATAACATTACTCCTGCCTTTTTAAATTGTTTTTTAAAAAGGAGTTTAAAGAAACTGATAGTTTTATAGATCAGGTAGGCTATAACCGCCACATATATAATATCGCCCACACTAAACGGAAACAGGTTAAAAAGCGGGTGCAGGGTATAGCAAATTAACACATAAAATCCCTCAGAATAATAACGCTCAACCCAAACCGGGTGATCGCCAAATTGCATCAGTATAAAAATGGCCAGGGCCAGGGATAATATAACTGCTATCCTTTTTAACAAAGGCTTTTCGCGAAAGTTATAACGCATTAGGGATATATAAACTAATAGTAATTTACTAAATTACTATTAAATGGTTATTCAAGGCTATTAAGGCATAAAAAAAGCCCCTTTGAGGGGCTTTGATACATCAAGTTAATGATAGCAATTTTATTTTATAGAAACCGGGACTTCGAAAGTATCCCATTTCAGCGCAAAACCACTCTTGGTAATGGTGTATTTAAGGCTCTCCTCTTTAGGGATGGTTTTTCCTTTAACGGTTACACGTAAAGCATCGTTGCTTTCTTTATAAGTATAAGCTCCCCACTGTTTCGGGTTCTTATCAAAAATAATAGTCCAGCTGCCGTTTTTGTCAGGGATCACAAAAAAGGCATATCTGCCCGCTGCCAATGGCTTTCCTTCAACCTTTATAGCTTTGCTGGTGGTAATGCTGGTTGCAGAATCGGCCCCGGCACGCCATACCTTATCAAATGGTACTAATTCGCCCAAAACTTTACGGCCTTTTACGTACGGACTGCCATATTTAATTTTAATGGTTGAACCGGCTACTACTGCTGTTGTACTGTCATGTGGGCTTGCCGGCTTTTTATCCTGGGCAAAGGCAACTGAGGTTAAAAGCACAAATGCAAAAAGCAATCCTGCTTTAAATTGTAATAATTTTCTCATAGCGTGTTTTATAGTTTTACTGGTAAATATAACATGAATATTGTTTGCTTTTCATTCACTATACAAATAAGTTAGTTTAACACATTACCAGTAAAACATATAAAAAGCTAAAACTAATTGACGATCAGTAACGTTATATAGAAAAAACGCCACATTGCAGTTAGGAATTGATCTTAGGGGTTCATAGCCTTAAGATTAAACAATTGTTGTGGTTTTTGCCCTTGCCGAAAGGCAGGGGTTTTTTGTGCCGTTTTTTCCGTGATTAAGAGGTAAGCCTAAACATTAACATCGTCTTTAAACTCTTCCCAGTAAACAGTTTCGAGATATATGCCATTGTTAATGGCCACACGGGCTTTTATTTCCTGCAATTCGGCCTTGATCTGTTCGGCGGTATGGTCGCTGCTTATGGAATGATAATAAATTACATAACCAGTTTTACTGTTTATAAATTTATAATGTTTATCAGCGGGTTTCATAAATAATGAACTTATATAAACATAATAAGCAGTACCCTCATATTGTTTTGTTAAGAGTTAAAATGTTACAATACAATAACATAATGGCAATTAGGCTTTTTTGAACCGTAATGCCATTTGCGACAGCTCGTCATCGCTGATCTTAGCGGGATCTTCAAACTGCCGCAGTACAATCTGAGTTGGAAAATTGATACTTCCACCCGAGGTTTTAACCATTACCCCCGTATCAAACACACTATGATACTTGTAATCGCCTATCAAATAATTGTGTTGTGATAACCTGATCAGCAGCTCAACAATAACATAAGTAGGTAGATGATTCCTGGTCATGCCTTAAATATACGTTAATTAATAATATTAAATTAACATTACATTAACAATAACATGACCTTGATGCGCAAATTAATCTCTACATTTAGGCGAAATATTATTGAGGACTTAAGCAAGTTAATCAACTAAAATACAACATTTTAGTTTAATGATATTAATAAAAAAAGGATCATAAAGTTCAGTGTATGTCGATACTTCCAAATTCCAATAAGATTTTTTATGACTTGTTTAACAGAGCGGCAGCCAATGTAGCCGAAATGGCTAAATTGCTGGATATGGCTGTAAACTCAAAAGATGTTTTTGAGCAAAAATACAATTTCACCCATATCGACAAATTAAAGATAAAAAGTTACGAGATCACTCACCTGGTATTCTCAGAATCAGGTAAACAGCTGATATCACCCTTTCAGCGTAAGGATATGTGCGATTTGGCAGCCGCTATTGATGATGTTGCCGATAGCATAGCTATGGCATCGCGCCGTATACATTTATATGATGTGCCTAAAATAACAGCACCTATGCTGAGCCTGGCCAACTTGATACTGCAAACCAGCACCGAGCTCGAAAAAGCGATCAACGCCATGAATAACCTGGGTAATTCGGCGCAGATATTTGAACTTTGCACCAGTATCAAAAAATTGGAATACCAGGCTGATACCGTTTACAATAAAGCCTTTGCCGATCTGCTGGCCAATGAAAAGGATGCTATTCAACTCATTAAATACACCGACGTATTTATGGCGATGGAAACCGCTACCGATAGCTGTGAAGATGCCACTCTTATTATTGAAAGTATCCTGATCAAAAACGGATAAAAAATACAGCTCTTATTTTAAAGTGCTATAGCAAAAAGCGATGCTGAGATCATCTCGGCATCGCTTTTTGGTTTATTTACTTTTACCGCCTCCACCGTTACCATCTTTAGGCTTTTCTGTTGAAGGAGGATTATCAGAGTTGTTATTCATGTTATCATCATCCTTGTTATCCCTGTTATCTTTCTTAAAATCAAGCTTGCCAAATTTGTAGCTTAGGCTGATACCGAATGATTGTACAGGCACCAGGCGCAGGTTGGTTTGGTAAAAACCGTTTCCGAATGTAGACGAACTCTGGCTAACATATTTGGCAAACGGATTTGATGCAGTAAGCCCAATACTGGCCTTTTTGTTCATGAACATTTTGCGCATGGCCAGGTTATAGAAAACAAATTTAGGGTTGGTTCCCTGTATACCCTTCTGCGATGAATTGTAATTGCCAAAAAACTCTGCGCTCAGGTCGTGTCCGAAATTATATTGAGCATTCAAATTCAGACGGTAAGCAAAAGCACTTACGCTTGTAAAACCCGGGTTATTGCTGGTTCTGTCGCTAAATATCATATTGGTACGCAAACTCAATTTACTGGTAACCGGTACCGATGCATAAATGTTAATACCAGTGCGGGTCTCTGATCCTAAATTGTATCGCTGGTTGTAGGATACATTGGTATACGTAGTACCATTTACATCCAATGTAGTGTAAAAAGTAGTGAACGACTGTATATCATCTGTATTACGGCGATAAAAAGCAGCAATATTAATATTAGCTCCTTTGTCAAAGCTTTTATTGTACCCGAGTTCAAAATTATCCCCCTTCTCGGGTTTCAGATTAGGGTTACCTGTGCTGATGTTGTGCACATCGCTGATATTTAAAAACGGGTTCAGATCACCGTAGTCCGGGCGCTGTATCCTGCGGGTATAGCTCAACTTAACAGATTGCGTAGCATCAAGCTTATGCGAGAATACGAGCGATGGCGCCAGGATATTATAATTGGGGATATTAACGCCCTGAAAATCGGCTGTTGTAACGGTGTACTCATCCCGTAAACCACCTTTTACATCCAGAAAGCTATTAAATAACGACGCGGAAGCCGACAAATAATAGGCATATATCTTACGATCGTACTTAAAGCTATAGGTTTGGCCCGGGCTTGGTTCAAACACGCCATCTGGTGATAATACCGAAGTAGCTACGCTATTATTGATATTGTTAAAATCGAGCTTGCCGCCAGTTTCAATAGTGAAAGTTTTACTTACCGGGTGCGTGTAATCAACAGAAACCGTGGTTTCATGATCTTTACCCGGGTTGGTATTTGATATACCCGTTGAAGGTTTCACATTGTTCAGATAATCTTGCTGCTGGAACGAGCTGAAACTATTATTACCAAAGCTGGAGGTATACAACACGTTAAGCTCCTGCCCTTCCTTATCAAACGTTTTTTTGTAGCTCACGCTAACATCGGTAGAGGTACCATTGAATTTACTGTTGGAGTGGCGGATATCGCTTGTATCTGAAAGCAAAGCACCACCCGGACTTGTTTTGCGCGACTCTTCATTGGTTATGGCATCGCCATGGTTACCAAAATGATTAAACCCGATGGAAGCCGTCAGATCATCATGCTTGGTGATATTCCAGGTAAAGTTCAGGCCCGATTGATAGCCGTTACGCTTAAAGTTATTACTACCCTGCTGAAACAGGTTGGTATTGTTATTTAGCGAATCTTTGGAATCACGGTTACGGGTATTGGGCGAGTTGCTGTTGATCTGCGCGTTACCACTAAAAAAAGCGTTCACCCCAAAGTTGCCTTTGCGAACATTAAGGTTAAATGATCCATTTTCGCGGCGTGTACCTGCCGACAGGTTAACACTGCCATTCACCCCTTCTACCCTGCTGTCCTTTAATATAATGTTTACAATACCACCGGTACCCGCAGCATCATATTTAGCACCCGGGCTGGTAACCACCTCAATACTCTTGATCTGGCTGGCCGGAATGCTGGCCAGCGCATCGGCCAAACTTGCTCCAAAAATACTGGAAGGCTTACCGTTGATCAGGAAGCGGATATTGGCATTACCCTGCAATTCCACATTACCATCAATGTCAACGGTTATTTGCGGTACTTTCTTTAATATATCGATAGCGACACCACCTTGAGCACTCAGATCGTTTTGCGGGTTATACACCATCTTATCGATCTTATTTTCAACCGTCGGCGTTTTGGCCGTAATGGTTACCCCCTGAAGCTGATGCGGCACCGGGCTTAGTTTTATTTCGCCGATGGATACATTACCATCTTTTACTATCACATGCTCTATAGTAGCCCGTTGATAGCCTAAAAAGTCGGCCGTAACTTTATACTCACCAGCGGGAATATGATCAATTGTAAAATTTCCTTTGGTATCGGTACTGATACCATTAAAAGGCGACGCGCTGCCTTGCTTATAAACGGAAACAGTGGCATAATCAACCGGCTGTTTATTAGTGGCATCGGTAACTTTACCGCTTATTTTTCCTTTAGCAGCGGGGTTAACCTGGGCCTGAACATTTACAAAAAAAACAAAAAATAAAAATAGTATAAAAACGGGCTTCATTCGAATGATAAAAGGATTATTCAACCCGCGAATTTGCCAAGAAAGATTGGATTAAAACTGAATTTTATCAATTGTTGTGTATTTGTTACAATATGATTAACCCAACGTAAAATACCTGCTACAAAACCTTAAAAAATAAGCACCAAAGTACCGCCAATGATGAGCAGCGCACCCGATGCTGTTTTCCAGGTAAGGGGTTCGCCTAAAAATATCACCGATAAAACAATAGCGATGGCCACACTCAGTTTATCAACCGGGGCCACCTGCGATACCTTGCCCAGTTGCAGTGCCTTAAAATAACAGATCCACGAAAGCCCGGTAGCGCAACCCGAAAGCACCAGGAACGTCCAGTTTACTTTGGATAAACTACTGATACCCTGATTACTCCCTTTAAACAGCACAATACCCCAGGCCAGTATCAGTATCACTACCGTGCGTATGGCGGTTGCCAGGTCGGTATCAACGCCTTTGATGCCTACTTTGGCAAATATCGCGGTAAGGGCGGCAAACAGGGCCGAAAATAAAGCATAGATCCACCACATAATTTTTGAGTTTAATGTTATGAGTTTTACGGTTTATTATAGGTTTCTTTTGTGCAAAAACTTTTTAAACCTGGTATTTTAACAATTTTTTGTTCAAAAAGGGGCTAAAAAAGCTCTTTAATTGTCTGTTTTAATAAAGTTTTAATCCATTTTAACACTTTTTAACGAAATTATTGACGGCTTTTAAAAGTTTAAAAAGTATTAATTTATTGCCTACCAAATAACAACATACCGAACGGTCGGTTTGGTTGTTGTATTTTCCTTTAACCAAACAGCCCGGTTTCCTTTGTTATCAGGAAAACCGGGCTGCTGTTTATACAAAAACACGCAATATTATATAGAATATCCAGTGCCGGTATGCAAACTTCCGGATCAAAACTGTAGCAAATCTGGTGAATACAGAATGTCTACAAATTGATGCTGTAGCTTGGCCAATAATTGGCGATAATTAATAAAATACCATCTAACCAGAATAAGGGTAAAAACCAATGAAAGTGTTGTAAATAAAAATTAACAACAATTTAATTCAATATCATGAAAAATTTCTGCACTTTCGGGAACGCTTATTATAGATCTGATCACAGCAATAACACCAATAAAATAATCCCTACAGGTGTTGATGTAAAATTTATAGCCTGAGTTATCTACCTGAATTTTTGCGGGGGCCGGTTTACATCCCGTTTGAAGTTTAACATGCTTAAAGCATTGGTGTTCAGGTATCGGCAAAGTAAATTTTATATAAAATATTCATGAAATGTTTATGAAGTTTGATCTTTAACGAAAATTTTTTACAAAAAAATGATACTTTAAACACGTTTTCATTATATTTAGCGTTTATAAACTATATGATTAAAAAAACTGATTTTGTTTACTCCCAGGAGTCTGAACCTCATCGTATTCGTACAAAAAAAATCCTAAAGCAATTTCCGGAGCTACGTAAACTGATTGGCAAGAACCCAAAAACCATATGGGCTATCATTGGTCTGGTGGTATTTCAGGTAGTTTTAGCCTGGTTTGTTCGTGATCAATCCTGGTGGATCATTTTTGGGGCAGCTTATTTATTAGGTGCTTTTGCCGATCATGCCTTGTTTGTAATGATACACGAATGCACCCATCAGCTGTTATTTAAAAACCGTAATGCTAATCGCTGGGCCTCTATGTTTGCCAATTTACCGCAAATATTGCCAAGCGCTATATCGTTCGAAAAATACCATATTAAACACCACTCTTTTCAGGGTGTACATGAGCTTGATGCCGATTTGCCCAACAAATGGGAAGCAAAACTGATCAGCAATTCTTTTTTTGGTAAAGCCATGTGGTTACTATTCTTCCCGGTTTTCCAACTTTTCCGTTTATCAAGATTAAGAGAAATACATCCGTTTGACGGGTGGATACTGACCAACTTTGTACTACAGGTGGTGTTTACTACCGCCATATGGTATTTTATGGGCTGGCCGGCAGTTGCTTTCTTATTGTTAAGCTTTTCTTTCTCGGTTGGATTGCATCCACTGGGTGCCCGCTGGATACAGGAACATTACCTTACTCACACCGAGGAACAGGAAACCTACAGCTATTATGGCAATTTTAACGTGGTAGCTTTCAATGTGGGGTTCCATAACGAACATCATGACTTTCCGTCAATTCCATGGAATAAATTACCAGAGATCAAAAAAACAGCACCTGAGTATTATGATACCCTGCACTATCATACTTCATGGACAAAATTATTTTTCCGTTTCCTGTTTGATCGCGAGATATCCTTATTTAACCGTATCCTGCGTAAAGAACGCGGCAAGGTTGCGTTAACCGATATATCCAAACCGGATATCGACATGACCCGCGCCGAAGCTGTAAAACCTAAGCTTGAACCAAGCCAGGTATAAATTATAAAAGCATTTGAAAAGGCCCTTTTAAGGGCCTTTTTTTGTTGCATAACATTTCCCCTCTTGAGAGGGGGCGCGCAGACTTGTGCAGTGGCAGGGTGTGTTTATGAAGCAGAAGAACACACCCCTCCACCCCTTTCAAGAGGGGAATCGCGCCATCCTTCGCTCTTTTTCCGTATTCCCAACACCTGTAGTGCAAACGAGCGCAAACCTGAGAAGGGGTTTATGCTATCATCATAGAAAAAGCTTCCTCCCCCCAAGGGAGGAAATCACACATTTCCCAGGCATTTTACCTTCCTATTATCTCCATGAGAGATACTCAAATCCCCTTCCCAAAAATGAACAAATGATGAAGACAAAAAGATCAAATATCTGATTGATGCTAAATTAACTTACCTTTAAATCCCTATTAATTTAATTCGATAAATGGCAGAATTGCGTTCCTTTTTCTCACATCACGAAGATCTTACCCAGGTAATTTTATATGCAGGCATCATTACGAGCTTATGGTTTGCCGAAGCAATGGTTTCATCAGAAGGTGCCCTCAGCAAGTGGAAACACTCTACGGTAAACGCTTTGTTTATCTTCACCGCGTTACCCATACAACTCGCTTTAACTACCTTTGTTATCCTGATATCTAAATGGACTATAGCTCATCATTGGGGGCTCATCAATTTTATTCCGTATTATAAAAACCCCTGGGTATATTATACCAGTTTGTTTGTACTGCTTGATCTGTGCGAATATATTTACCACGTGACCATGCACAAGGTTGAAGCCCTATGGAAATTTCACCTGGTACATCACAGCGATCTGAATGTTGACGTTTCCACTACCACCCGCGAACACCCTTTTGAAACCGGTATACGCACTTGTTTCCTGATGCTGTGGGTATTTATTTGCGGCCCGGCTATTGGCGTTTTAATTTTGCGTCAAACGTTTCAATCTTTCTCCAATATCATCGCGCATACGAAATTCAGGCTACCCGAAAAAGTTAACCGAATAGTAGGTTTAGTGTTTATAACCCCCAACCTGCACCATGTGCACCACCATTATCAGTTACCCTATACCGATTGCAATTATGGTGATGTGCTGAGCATCTGGGACCGGCTTTTTGGCACTTTTGGCAAACTAAGCCAGGAGGAAACTGTATTTGGGATTGACACTCATATGAACGAAGAATTAAACGGAACTTTTGTTGGTGCGGTTAAAATGCCCTTCCAAAAGTTTGAACGGCCCACCCAGCATTTAAATTAAAACACTTACAGGTGTAATGACAGGGAAGGGTTTCTACACACGATGATTCCCCATTCCATAAACCCCTTCCTCCCCTTCCCGAGGGAAGGAATCGCACGAGCCCAAGGCTCCTTTGGTGGCTGTCTTATGCTGAGCTATGTCAAGGCAGTAGGCAAGCCCTTTTCATAGGCTCTTACTTTAAGAAGCATTTCTGACAAACAGCTTATTGCCCCTAATTTATTGCTCACCAACTGTTTACTTATAATCCAAGGCATTTATTTAATGCTATCTTCATAATATTTTGGTTAATTTGCGTTATTATTCGCAACAAATAAGATGTCCAGATCAAAAAAATTAAAATTAATAGCACCCTTAGTCATCCTTATTTTTGTGGGGGCCTTTGCCAAGCACAGGCTATTTGACAAGGTTGCGCAATCTGGCACGCTCCAAAGTAAACAAATGGATGAGACATCGGGTATAGCCGCCTCAACCATCAACCCCGGCATTTATTATGTACATAACGACAGTGGTGATACCAGTCGCTTTTTTGCGATAACGCCTGACGGAAAATTAAAAACCACTATTTACTTTACCGGCTCAAAGGATATACCTTTAGGTGTACGCGATTGTGAAGACATTGCAGTAGGCCCGGGACCAGCCAAAGGCAAAAGCTACGTTTATATAGGCGATATTGGCGACAATGCGGGCAGATGGCCATATATCACCATTTACCGGATCCGCGAAAAAAGATCATGGGCAACCGACAGCCTCACCCATGCCGAAGCCGAACCGCTTTATTTGAAATACCCCGATGGCCCAAAAGATGCCGAAACCCTGATGCTTGACCCGGTTGAAAAATTGCTGTGTATTGTAAGCAAAAGAAGGGATACCGTATCGGTTTATACCACGCCGCTGATGTATAATGCTAAGGATACTGTTACCCTCACCAAACGTGCTCAACTGTTTTTTTCTGGCTTTAAACCTTTTAAATGGATCACCGCCGGCGACATATCCAAAGATGGCAAGCAAATTCTGCTGAAAAGCTATGAAAAGGTTTATTACTGGAAACGCGAGCCCAAAGAGCACATATGGGAAACCATGCTCAGGAAACCTGATGAACTGCATTATAAGGTTGAAAAACAAGGTGAAGCGATAGGTTTCACCCCTGATGGTAAAGCGTATTATACTACCAGCGAAGGCGTTTTTGCCCCTATTTATTATTACGAAACACCGGAGTAGGTTAAATCCCGTGCGTCATTGCGTAGCGTGACTCACCTTATACAGGAGTCGTTTAGCCGGGCGTATACCCGCTCTTGGCCGCGGGAGGGACAGTTACTTTGTAGCCACAAAGTAACCAAAAGACTTTCAGCAGAAATGCTTCTTTGCGCTCTTAGCCTTTGCCCCGCAAATCGGACAGAACCAGGGCTGCAATTATTTTGCCCTACTTCGTTCGCGCAACCCTACACTTCAGCAAAAACTTGCTATGCCCCGCATCCGCACCGCCCTGCATTGTTCTGCCTGCTTTCGCCCGAAGCTTATCTGCTGACGGGGAAGAGAAAACAGACTGTTACCAGTTATTTGAATATAGAATTGCATAAAAAACATGTCATTGCGAGCGATGGTGTGGCAATCTCTTCGCTTGCATATTGAAGGCAATGAGATTGCTTCGTCGTCTCTCCTCGCAATGACATGATGTTTAGTCAAATAGCTATTTCTCCACTCTGATCAGCATAACACCGTGAGGCGCTACTTTGGCACTGAAATCTTTACCGGTGGTGATCACGTATTTTTGCTGCCACACATCTCTGAATTTGGTGTAGCCTTTTAAGGCAGCATCATTTTTATCCAGGCTGATGGTTTGGTACTTGTCGGACAGGTTGAACAGGCCGATGGCCTTGCCGCCATCTTTCAGTTCCTTTACCCAGATCTGGTAATCGTCTTTTTTGATATACTGGCTGGCACCTTTGCCTAAAGCGTCCTGATCAATAGCCAGTACCTCATCATTGGTAAGCAAATTCAACGTAAACCTATCCAGGTGGCCCATATCGCAACCAATTAATAATGGCGATGATAACAAGCTCCACAAACTAATGTGCGTGTACTGCTCATCATAAGTGAGCTGTGTATTATGCAGGCTCGGCCCCCATCCTACTTTACCTACTACCAGCATATCGGGATCATTAAAGTGGCCCGGCTGAGAAAATGGAGCGGCTTTATCCTGGCTAAAACCTATAGACGATAAACTGCGCCAGGTATCCTGAATATCGCCGGTGGTGCGCCAGCTATTGCCGCCTACCTCGGCACCCCACTCCCATACCTTACCCCAGCCATACTGGCAAAGGCTGTACATGATATCGCGGTTTATTTTATCCAAAGAGTTACGCATTACCTGGTACGGCTTTTTAAGCGCGGCCAGATCAGGATGCGGCTCTATTTCGGAGTAGGCACACCAGTCGTATTTCAGGTAGTCGATGCCCCAATCACCATAAGTTTGCGCATCCTGGTCTTCATGTTGCCAGCTGCCCAGAAAACCGCCGCAGGTACGCGGCCCCGGCGACGAATAGATCCCCATACGCAAGCCCAGGCTGTGTACATAACCGGTAAGTCCTTTCATATCCGGAAACTTACTATTAGCCGTTATTTTACCATCAGTCTGGCGTTGTTCGGCCTCCCAGCCGTCGTCGATATTGATATAGGCCCAACCGTGCGCGCTTAGCCTGTCGGCCATGGCTTTTGCCGAAGTGCGTACCTTTTTATCATCCACACTTAAACCCCAGGCGTTCCAGCTGTTCCAGCCCAGTGCCGGTGTTAAGCCAATTTTATCGCCAATAATAATAGTGAAGGCTTTTGTTTTGCTACCCAGCCTGTTGCTCACGGTAAAGGTTACCGGATACGTGCCCTTTTGGGCAACCGCGCCGGTGATGATGCCCGTAGCTGCATCCAGTTTCAGACCATCGGGCAGCCCCTGCGCCTTATAAATTAAAGGCTTTTGACCGGTGGCCGGTATCAGGTATAAGAAAGGGTTACCCGGGCGTGCGCCAAAAACTTCGGCACCATTTATTTTGGGTTTGGCCGATGGATACGGGGTGAGCAAGTAAGGTGTTGTTTCGGTGTGGGTTATTTCCTTGCCCGATTTTTCGTCGGTAAAATTATAGGTGATAGTGTATGATTTTTTCTCTAAACGGGCTATGTTAAACGAATAGGTAAATGGCTTGCCAAAAGTAAAGGCGGCGTCATTTGTTTTTTCGTATAAAACGGCATTGGTTTCGGGATCGGTCACTCTAAAGGCCAGCTTACCGTTGTAATCATAATGATTGGTAGTGATCAGTTTTACCGATTTGCTCAAGCTCTGATGCTCGCCATATTCAAAATCGGCTTCGGTGTTTACAGTTACATGATCCATCACATCGGCCATGCCAATGCTAAAGTTGGTACCGTAGATGCCGCCATCGCCGCCGGTATCAAAAATACGAACGGCCAAAACATTCTCCTTGTCCCACAAAATAGCCGGGTTATTGGCGGCTATAGTATACGTACGCGGACCATAAAAACCACCGGTTTTAATGTCGCCGGTTTTGCCGCCGAACCGGCCTATCAGTTTACCATTCAGGAAAACCTCGTCGTTATCATCAACACTGCCCAGGTTAATCCGCAGACTGTCTTTCAAAAATGCTTTTTCTTTTAATGATGCGGGGATTACCACATGGATGCGGTACCAGCCAAAACCATCATAACCGGGATGGCCTTCCTGCTCCCAGCTGTGGGCTACGTTAACCTCTTTCCAATGCTGATCATTATACGTTGGCGAGGCCCATTGTGTCGAATCGCCAACGGCCAGTTTCCATCCCTTGGCAAGGGATACATGCTGCGCACGGACGCTTGAGAAGCCCGCGGCAAGCAAAACAAGTAAAAGTAGTTTTCTCATTCAGGGTAATTTAACAGGTTTAACAGTTCTCTCTTTTTGAAAATTCAGGAGCAACTAAGATACAGCATTAAGCCATAAAATGTATGCTTAACAATTATTGTTTTTTTAACAATAACATAGCGTTAGGTACATTGAAATTTAACCTCCTGTTCACCATGAGTTATAATTGAGGGACTAACTTTAAGTATCGAAAAAACAACCACATGAAAAGGACATTTTTGATAACCGCCTTATTAATTTGCTGCTTTTTAGCCAGTTTCGCCGCTATCGCCGATTTTTCGGGCCTATGGACAGGTACTTTAAAAGTAGAAACCGGCGAGGTTTATCCGCTGTTGTACAACTTTAAAATTGACGGTGATAAATTAACCGGAACAGCCAAAACCCCCAAAGGCGACCTGCCTATTGACGACGGTAAAATAACCGGCAACGATTTCAAATTCACTGTAACACTGGGCGACATGGAAATTGCCCACACCGGCAAATTTTATGCAGATTCAATCGGGGTTGATATTGCCGTGGGTGATACCAAAGCGCATACAACCTTGTTGAGGAAGAAGTAGAAGAAGAGGCAAGAAATAAGAATCAAGAAATAAGACATACGAAGTTTAAAACCCCGTATGTCATGACAGCATAATGGCGACGACTCACCCCGTCGGCGCTTCGCTGGACGGCCCTCTCTTCGCCTTCGGCGGAAAGAGGGCATGGGAAATTTTTTCTTTTATTTTCATCCATTTTTAAATCCCCTCTTTCCGGCAAAACCGAAGAGAGGGTGACCAAGCGTAGCGATGGTCGGGTGAGTCGACTCAACTATTACTCCGTCGTATCCCTTTCCACCAGTTCCATGCCACATTTGGAGCAAACGCCGGGTTTGTCGAAACTCAGGTCGGGGTGCATGGTGCAGGTGTACTTGCTTTTCTTTTGATGCTTTTCTATGGCTTTAGGGCCGTTGCTGCAAGCCGTGATGGTTCCCAATGACCATACCGCTAAACACAAAATAATGATTGATCTTTTCATGGTTATTTATTTTTTAAAAATGCGGCAAAGCCAAACAGCGATGCCACCAGCACACCCAGGGCGGCAAGCATACTCACGATGTCGCGGATATCCTTACCAGCCCAGCTCATACCAAAATACTTATGCAGGAAGATAAAGGATAAACCTTCGGCCCTGTCGATACCGGCAACTTTGGCAGCCAGCTTTGATGAGGTAGTTTCGATGTACCAATTGTCGCCGTTGGGGTAACTAACCCGGGCAACCGGCAGGCGCTTGTTGATAAAGCCGTATTCGTTATTAAACTGCTTGATCACATCTACCTTTACCCGGCCTTTATATGTTTTTAAACCCGAGGCCGCAGTGTGATAATAGGTGCTTAAAAAGCGGGCATAGTCCTCGTCGGCTAATTCGCGTTCTTTGCCGGTTTGCGTATCAAAGTAAAGCACCTCTTTTTTGTTGTCGACCACCTGGTAAAAAGTATTGCCATTAAAACTTACCAAGCCGCTTTGTTTGATGGTGCTATCGGCAATGGGTAAGTTGAGGTTGGAAACAGCTAATTGTTTACGGTTGATCACCTGCCCATAGTCAGCTTTAGCCGGTTCGTTGTGATATAGTTTTACAAACAGGTGAAAAGCCCCGCTTACCACAAAGGTGAACATCACAAAAGATACAATCAGCCCTATCTGCCGATGAAAGCGGTGCACAAAGCGTTTATCCTCCGCGCCTTTGGCCTTACGGTTTTGCTGTATGGCCTTGAACTTTTTCCAGAACAAACCGTAGATGGTTAGCCCGCTGATGAGCGAGAACAACATCACGCACATAATAGTCAGTAGGAACGCGTTGCGGAAAGTATCGCCGGCAATATCGGCCAAAAACTGCCAGGTGTGGAACTGTTCAAATACCCAGAGCATGGTTTTCCGGGTATTGTTGTTAAATGTGCCCATGCGGTTATGGCCTGTTTCTACGTAAACATCCATGCCATCCGGGCGGTTAAAGGAAACTTTCCAAACGGGCAACAGGTGATTGATAGGCTGGTATTGCGCATCGAAATTGGTTTGTAGCAGGATGCTTTTCAGGGTAGATGTAGAGTCCTGTGTAAAAAAACGGGCGAGGTATTCGGCATACTGTACGTCGCCGTTGGGCAGCAGTACACCGTCGGTAGCCGAATAGTATTGGTAAACACTATCGCGCCCTTGCACCTGGTAAAAGGTACCTTTGTTAAAATGGATGAGATTAAAATTCCGCAGCTCGTGCAGATTGTTTTGATCCATCACTTGTTGCAGGGACAGTGCCGGTGCCATTTTGCTTTGCGGCAGAGGTTTAAACACCTCTTTGGCAATGGATGGCCTGAACCAATTTGACATAAAAGGGTGCGAAAGCCCGCTTAATGTCCAAAAGATCACCGGTACCAGGCCTATTAAGCCCAGTACACGATGCCATTTATAAAAATTACTTTTTATTGCTGATGATGCCATGATCAATATTTTGAAAAAGAGTAACTGATACCCAAAGTGTAAGTACGCGGCGGCGCGGCATTATACGTATCGCCGTATTGGTTGCTGGTTACTGTGGTTGCGTATAACTTGTTGGTTAAGTTCATCACGTTAAACCAGATACCCGCTCCTTTGATCACGCTGCTTTTGATAT
Organism: Mucilaginibacter sp. 22184; assembly: GCF_052045695.1. Taxonomy (NCBI): domain Bacteria; kingdom Pseudomonadati; phylum Bacteroidota; class Sphingobacteriia; order Sphingobacteriales; family Sphingobacteriaceae; genus Mucilaginibacter; species Mucilaginibacter sp. 22184. The sequence continues at coordinate 338,344 of NZ_JBQEPI010000007.1, read as the reverse complement.
CATAGCCCAAACGCAGGTTATAAATATCGTAACCACTGTAAGTTTTGGTATTAGCCGGATTGGTATAGTACTGGTTAATGTGCTGCCACTCGGTAGCAATGCGGAAACCTTGCAGATACTGCGGCTTGTAGGTGAGCTCGGAGTTGGCTATCCAGGCGGGTGCGTTGTTCATACGGTTGCCGTCGTAGTTGATCACCGTGCTGGTGCCATTGCTGGTGCGTACTTCGCTGTATTCTACATAGGTATGGCGGGCATTGGTACCACTAAACCGGAAGGTCAATTCTTTCACCGGCGCCACGGTTACGGAGTACTCCACACCGCGGTGACGGGTTGCACCTGCGTTTTGGTTTTGGGTGGTATTATCGGGCAACAGCTGACTGATGATCTCGTTATGCCCTTCCATATCAAACAAACTCAATTCAAAGTATAACTTCTTGTTGAACGCCGAAAACCATCCGCCTACTTCGTAATTATCAAAAGTGGCTTGCTTCAATGGTGTTAACTGGCGCGAGCTGTACAAGTCGCCGGTTTCTGGTGGCTGAAAGCCTACGCTGTAGTTGGCGTAGAAGCCTTTGTTATGACCCAGATCATAAGTTAAACCCAGTTTTGGCGCCAGGATATTAAAATTATTGGTTTCCTGCTGTTTGTATTTGGTTTGCCCCGCCGGGATGCTGTTGGTAAAATCATAATGTACCCTGTCATAACGCAGGCCACCGACGATACGTAGTGCCTCTACTGGTTTTATTTCGTATTGCAGGTAAGCGGCCGTATTGAACAGTTTGATGTTGTAATTATCAATGTACCTGCCGGTATTGGTAAAGCCGGTGTAGTAGTTGTTCTGCACATCTTTATCAATGTTCAGGTACTGGGCATAGTACGAGCTCGGACTATCATCCATATAAACACCACCAATCAAACGCGAATGCAGAAAGTCGATATCTACACGGTGCTGGGCCAGTAAACCATAGCTCTGAAATTTCTGATCGTTCACCTGCCCGTTCGAGCTTACGTATTTGCCGGTATTATCCCGCACATCAGAGATATAATAGCTGGGCAGCTGCGCGGTAGAGTTATCGCGAAAAAACAGGGTTACAAAAGTGCTGTTCTTGTCATCCCACTGATGATCCAATCGTGTGCTTGCCCGGAAAGCTTTCACCCTGCGGTAGGTAAAACGCTGATTGGCACTATATTTACGGCTGTAAAAACGGGTGCTATCCAAACTGCCCGGTGTTTGGGTATCCAGGTAATTGTAAGCAGCGGCGGTGGTTAAACGCGTGGTTGCATTAAAATCGTAAGTGGTTTTAAAATTAACCGAATACTTGTCAAAGTCGGAATAATCCTGCCAGCTGTCTTTTTGATGAGCCACATATCCGCCAACATACAAACCAAACTTGCCCTGGCTAAAACTGCCATCGGCATCAACCCGGCGATAGTGATAATTATCGCCCTGAACAGAAACATTACCTGCATAACCCGTAGGCGGCCCTTGCGTAATAAAGTTTACCGCGCCGCCAATAGAATTACTACCATACAGCGATGACGCCGGACCTTTGATCACCTCGATATCCTTAACACCCGACATATTGATCTCATACAGCGAGTTATGGTTAAAGATCCCTGTAGGGCGTATCGGCAAACCATCCTCCATATATAAATAAAGCGCGTTATAGGTAATAGGCTGACGGATGGCCATGGTATGCTGCTCGTTACCCAGGTTCACCATATAAACACCGGCTACCTTGTTCAATAACTGGTATAAGGCGGTAGCTTTGGCGTCTTTGATCTGGGTAGAATTTATTTTGCTGATAGCGATAGGCGCATCCTGCCTGGCCTGCCCTTCCCGGCTGGCGGTTACTACCACGGGTTGCAGATCCACTGTTGAAGGCTCCAGGGCGATGTCAAGGTCGTGCCCTTTCAACGTAGCCACATCCACAATGCGTGCATTATAACCTACCATAGCAAATTTAAGTTTGGTAATCCCCTGCGCATTGATGCTAAAATGGCCCTTAGCATTGGTTGTGGCCAGCTTTACGCCGGTAGCGGCATCGGCTTTACATACAGAGGCACCCACCAGCGCCTCATGCGTATTGGCATCTGTAATGGTTCCCTGCAGGATGGTTTGGCCATATGACCGGGTAAAAAATGATATAAATAGTATAGATAGAATTAGATATTTTTTCATGAATAAATCATCAGGAGCCGAAGCCCCGGTATAAAAATTAAGTATAGGACAATGGGTTTCCCGGGGGGATGAATGGATGTCTGAATCAGAATTTACAGAATTTTAGGATTAACAGAATAATTCTGAAACGCATACGGCAAACCTTTGCATATCAATTACTTTACTGCATTTTGTTTGAACCAGAATTCTGTAAATCCTAAAATTCTGTAAATTCTGATTCAGACAATTGCACATGCAAAAGCACACAGCAAAGCCATCAATCCAAAAAATCCGGGAAAATAAAATGGGAATTATCCTAACCGGGGAGGCTGGAAGATCGTACCGACACGGTCGACCGGAAGGGTACAATCATAAGGGGTTACAATCACTTGCAACAAGCTGGAGTGAAATTTAATAACCGTTGAACTGGCTACGTAAACTTCCTGAAAGAGGCTCTTTTGCGACTGCCTTTCATCGCTTGCCTGCTTTTCCTCTGCCTGTTTTATCTTTTTCGCGAAATAACATTTACCATCGCAATGCAACCAGGGTTTATTCCGGTTTTCGCAAAGCTTGGTAGCAATGTAGTTCCTGTTCAGTTCAAAACCCGCGTAAATAAAAAATCGCGAGAAATTAACCGTGATCAGCGAAACGATGAGTAAATAGGCTGTAAAACGTTGCAGCATGATGCCGCAAAGGTAGTAGCTGCACGTTTAATAAGCAATGCCTTATAAAAAATAAGTTTTAATTACCCCGTTTCAATACCGTGTTCAGATGCTCCCCTTTATAAACAATATGCATCTGGATGGAATCCGGGTAAATTTTCCCGGTATGCGGTGCATTACCATTGGGTACAGGTACGTTGAAAGAAAAATCGCTGCCGTTAATCATGCCATCGGTAATTTGCACATCTCCTTCGGGCATATGGGCTGTGCCGGTAAGCTTATCGCTATCCACCTTAAAGGTGTAGTTTAATACAAATGTGGTATTGTTGGGCAGTTTGAGCGTTCCTGTCCATTTTCCGTTGATATTTATTACCGCGGCAAAACAGATCATCACCGTAATAACCATAACGGCAGTCGCCATCATCTTTTTTTTCATAGGGATATTGCCAACAGGCATTATAGCCCTGCCGCTATGGATATACAAACTTTTGGTTAAATAGTTTAACCAAACAAAAAAACCTTACTAAAAAGTAAGGTTTTCATAGCGAGGTTTAAGTATGAAAATACTTTAATATTATTTCTTTTCTTCTGGTCTTTTTAATACCGAATGAACCTTAGCTCCGTTGATCTCCAGGTCGATTCCGGTTGAATCACCATAGAACTTGCCGGTATGCGGAATATCCATCCCGCTGGTAGTAACACTGAATGAAAAAGTAGTACCATCGGTTTTACCATTAGCTATCTGCACATCACCTTCGGGTGTTAAAGCCGTGCCGGTTAGCTTATCGCCGTCAACTTTAAAATTATATAATAATGGATACTCGGAACCATCACCTAAAACTAATTTTCCGGCCCATTTGCCACTCAAATCGGCAATGGCTGCCATACAAACCATAAAACAACCTACTAACATCGCGGTAGTAAAAAACTTTCTTTTCATAACGTATTTTTAATTTACCTAAGATAATGTGTTTTTTGTTAAAAATCAGTTAAGTACGCGTTATTTAAACTATACAAAAGTTAAGATAAAATAGCGGTTTAAACAAGTTATTTGCCCTTTTATTTTTACATATTAACTGAATGTTATTTTGCGGCACAAATAATTGTTTAATTTTGACCCGATGAAAAAGGTGGACGTATTAAAGCTGATGGACTTGGTTGAAGACATCAAGAAATTGGATGAACTGATTGCTACCAGTCGCCAAAAAAAGACCTCAGATTTTGTACTGAACCAGTATGAAGCTAAAAAGATCAAGATGGTAGGCTCCATTATCAACGAGCTGGCCAATCCACCTATTCAATCCATAGAGAGTTACCTGCTCATTAAAAAGATCCTGAATAAATACTACCCTAACCTGCCCGAAGATGAGCTGATGAGTAACAGCGACATTGGCAAAATTGTGGCCGTTATTGAGGGCTAAGCGTTAATAGACATCAGCTATTACTTCCACTTCGCCACCTTTCCAAAACGTTGTGGTTGGATGAAAATGCTTCCATGACCGCCAGTATTCCTGGTAGGCCTGCACTTTGGCCAATCGCTGCCCTTTTTGCGTTCCGGAAATACACAAGCCATCCCAATCCCAAACCGAAGCGGTTTCCTGGTCGGTTAGCAAGCCATCATTACCCAGGTTAAAATGCAGGGTTTTACCATTGATATTTGTATTCCAGACATGATAAGTAAGATTGTCATGCTCAACACCCAATAGCAACGCCTGATGATTAAACTCATCATTAAGCAAATGTTTATTAGTTAAACGCCGCCAATCATAAGCCCGGGCTTTACCGTTGATAATTATCCCCACTACCCAGCTTTTAGGGATTAGCGCATCCTTATTTTCCAGCGTGCTATCGCGATCAATGGCCTGCACACGATCATAATTTTTTAGATCGGCATAATCATCAGCATATAATTTATCCGGCTGCATGATCAACGAGTTAGGATGTTTTTGTAACCAGGCTCCCAGGGTTGATTGCTCGTAAGGTAATTCTTTTAGTTGATGACCTTTCAATTCGCCAACGGCAGCTACGCCCGTGGCCTGGTACCACCAGGTTTTGGTGTTTTCATCTTCAATAATAGCATTATAGTGCCGGGCTCCTACCAACCTGAAATGCTGCGTGACTCCATTGATAACCGGGTCGTATACCCTACCGGTACGGCACATGGTACAATAAGTTACCAAGACAGGTTTCCGCCCAACTTCGTCCTGTACTTTATGATGATAGCCCAGGTAAACTACCGGATAAGCCCTGGCCGCGCCATTAATCACCACCCCTATAACCAGGTAATTCAAGGGTACTTTATTGGTAAAACCGGTAGCGAATTTCACCCTGGCTGTTTCTTTAAACATGGCTTCGGCCTTATAGGCAAAATCGGTAAAATAAAAACTGATGAGGCTAAGCACCAATACCACCACCTTTATAATATTACCCCTGGCCGTATTTTTTCCATAATACCCATAATATTTGATCAGATACCCTACAATGAGCAGCGTAGCAACCACACGTAATGGGTTAACCAGTTTTTCGAGATAATAACATACGGTAATGGCATCCAGATCCTGGCTGCCTGGAAAAGGCATCAGCAGGTAAGCGTGCACCAATCCCGGTACAATCAATAAAATAACACCCAGCCAAAATATCCAAGCTCTGCTCCTACTGCTCATTACACTTCGGGGTTTAAGACAGCATAACGGTAGGGTAACAGCAAATAGTCATTGGTTTTTAATATACCGGCAAAACGGCCATAAAACAAAGCATCCGTTGACAGGTTTTCGTCTAAAAATATATATGGCATATCAATAGTAAAGTATAGGTTTTGGTTTACCCTGCTAAGTAATTTCAAACAATCAGTCTAAAATCATCCCGAATTTATTAAAAATTACTTGATAAAAAACAGCCCACACTATAATTATTTTTAGTCAAAAACCTGCCCATCAAAGCTGGTATTTTACTGCTTTTTACCGTTCTCTACGCTTTTGATCTCTTCTTTACGATCTTTTGCAAAATCAAAATGATCAAAATCGGCAGTCTGTGGTACATCCAGGGTAAAGCTATTAAGTGGTTCAATTTCAAGCGTAATATTTTCGGCTATCAAGTCAACCACATGGCCTCCAAAGGCTTTATCAGTTGATAAAAAGTGAAAGTGATAACCGGCAATGTGCGGCCCCTCCATAAACTTTGGTATCCGGAAACCGATCAGGTCGCCGTTCATATCGGCATGGTCAAAAAAGTGCTGCCTGTCCAACATCGAGGCCAGGGGCAGATACGGCTTTTCAACCGGCGGGAATGCCCTGGTTTTTACCAGTTTAAATTTACCACTGATGTGGATAGCATAAATACCATTTTGGTTGGTGAGCAAACTATCCAGGTAACTGTAAAACGCCGCTTTGTTTAATGTCCCACTATGTTTATACACTTTAACGGCATTAAAAAAACACACTACCGCGTACGGCGTTTTACCGGTATCGGGTATTTCGGTGGTTTTACCGGTAGCCTGTGTCTGGTACAAATGTCCTTTAAAAACAAGCAGTTCGCCATCGAGCCTGGCCGGCGCGCCCAAACCAAAATTACCATGCTGTTTTAATTGTTTGTATGGATAATACGAATCATACAAACCACCAATAAATGCCGAAGCTAAACCGGCACTGAACAGATCACGATCGTTCGGGTTAACTGGTTTAGCTTTTTGTTGCGCCGATGCTGTAAAGCTGAAACAAATAACAGCCAGCAAGAAATAAATAGGGGATTTTTTCATAGCTAATAATACATTGTAAATGTGGCAGCAAAACAATCGTTTTTTTAGCAGTTTGGCAAATATTATAGTATACATTATTCATAAGTCGTTGTAAATTTTACGTTGCTTTTACCACGGGATGGCAGGGCTATGCTAACTTTGCATATTCTAAAAAAAAGAAAAACATGAAGATAGAGATATGGTCTGATGTGATGTGTCCGTTTTGCTACATTGGCAAACGCCGTTTTGAGGATGCGCTGCAACAATCAGGGCACCAGGAGCAGATAGAAATTGAATGGAAAAGTTTTCAGCTCAACCCCGATATGAAAACCGATCTGTCGACCAATATTAATCAATACCTGGCCGATGCCAAAGGCTGGACACTGGATTATGCCGCTCAACTGAACGATCATGTAACCCAAATGGCCGCCGAGGTTGGCCTCACCTACAATTTCGACCGCGCCGTAGTAGCCAATAGTTTTAATGCGCACCGTTTTACACACCTCGCCAAAAAACATGATCTGGGCGACGCCGCCGAAGAGGCCTTGTTTAAAGCCTACTTTACCGAAGGACAGAATATTGACGATAACGATACCCTGATTAAGTTGGGTATAAGCATTGGCTTAGATGCCGCTGAAATAAAGCAAGTATTAGCAAGTGATACTTATGCCGATGAGGTAAAATACGATATAGCACAAGCGCAGCAGTTAGGCATCCGTGGCGTTCCGTTTTTTGTGATGAACAATAAATATGGCGTATCGGGCGCACAGGCCGTTCCCCTATTCCTGGAAACTATCGAAAAATCATTTAGCGAGTGGCAGCAGGAAAATAAAAAGCCTTCATTAACCATTATTGAAGGAGAATCTTGCTCACCCGATGGCGATTGCGGATAATTCTATATCGCGGGTAAATATTTATGTATCAGGCAAAAAACGATTTAGCCTGTTAATTTTTAACATATTTGTTATACCTTTGTATATACAATACATAGTGTAACAAATACACTTACATAAATATCAATGATCGACGCGCCAGCTGTACCTCTTCCTGTATCAAAAAAAGCACTCCGCATTGCTGTGGGGGCCATGTTTTTTATGGCCGGCCTTAGCTTTTCGAGCTGGGCATCGCGCATTGCTACGGTACAACAAGACATGGGACTCTCTGATGCTGCTTTGGGCGCAGTATTATTTGCGTTGCCGGTAGGTTTAATGTGCTCCCTCCCTTTTTCGGGCTGGATCATCACTAAAATAGGCAGCCGTAAATTGCTGATCAGCGCTTTATTGGTTTATTCGATGGCGCTGGTGACTTTAGGTTTGGCGCAAAATCCTTTTCAGCTGATCATTTGCCTCATCTGTTTCGGCTTCAGCAGCAACGCCGTAAATATATCTGTAAACACCCAGGCCGTACTTACCGAAGAATTATATCAACGCCCCATCCTGGCCTCATTTCATGGCTTATGGAGCCTGGCAGGATTCACAGGCGCGGGTGTGGGTACATTTATGATCGCCAACCATGTAGCGCCTTATCATCATTTTATATTAATGATGGTGGTGATCATGATAGGTGTAATTATAGCAGCCCGCTATCTGAAAGATGATAAAGTAGCCAACGCGGGTCCGGTTTTCGTGATGCCCGATAGTTCACTGATCAAACTGGGTGTTATCGCCTTTTGTTCGATGATCTGCGAAGGCGCCATGTTTGATTGGAGTGTTATTTACTTTAAAAAGGTAGTGCTTGCACCAACAGCCCTTGTAGGCGTGGGCTTTACTGCTTTCATGCTTACCATGGCGGGAGGCCGGTTCTTTGCCGATAAGTTCGCGCACCGTTATGGCTTAAAGCGCACCTTGCAGGTAAGCGGTACATTAACGGCTACGGGTTTGCTTTTCGCGGTAGCATTTCCTCATGTATATACAGCCATAGCCGGTTTTTTATTGGTAGGTGTTGGTGTATCATCGGTTGTGCCCATGGTTTTTAGCGCTGCGGGCAAATCAAAAACCATGCAGCCGGGTGTGGCTTTGGCAGCAGTATCAACTATAGGCTTCCTGGGCTTTTTGGTGGGCCCGCCCCTCATTGGTTTCATAGCGGGCCTGGCAACATTAAGGGCTTCGTTTATCCTGATAGCCTGCATGGGGATATCGGTAGTAGTGGTATCTACCAAAGCCAAAATTTGATCACTCCCTGTTCAAATCATCTTCTGTAGGGTTAAGCAAATACTCAAACTGCTCATGTCCGTTATGAAAAATAAATTTCAAACGCTCTTTGGGTGCTTCAATATCCAATGACATTAAGCCGATGGTTTGCGGCAGGTTGTCCCTTATTAATTTCAGATCGGTTATATGGGGCATCTCCACGAATATATCCTCTCCCTGTGCCTCTATCTTCCATCCCGGCAGGTTGGCGTGATTTAGTACATCGATCCATTTTTGCTGATAAGTGTTCATATTGCTATTTATAGAAATAAAGGTTTGAGCACCTGACTTGGTTTTAAATAATTCCTTAATTTAGGAGCGATGAGGCAAAAAACTCCCATTGAAAAGATCGCCGCTCCTGTAAATAAGTTCATCCACCAGGAACATACCAGCGGCATTGTGCTTTTTATCAGCGTGGTAATAGCCATCATTTGGGTCAACTCCCCGCTCGAGCATTTCTATCATGCCCTTTGGGACATCAAATTTTCCCTGGGCTTTAACGGTCATGTACTTGATCATTCCCTGCACCTGTGGATCAACGACGGACTGATGGCTATATTCTTTTTTGTGATAGGCCTGGAGCTGAAACGGGAGTTTATGGCCGGTGAGCTTTCCTCCATCAAAAAAGCATCCTTCCCCATGGTGGCTGCTTTGGGTGGTATGCTGGTACCGGCCCTTATTTATTTCCTGATCAACAAAAACACCCCATCTGAACATGGCTGGGGTATCCCTATGGCCACCGATATTGCCTTTGCGCTGGCACTGCTTTCCATCGCGGGCAAACATATCCCATCCTCCATCAAAGTATTCTTATCAGCCCTGGCTGTGGCAGACGATTTGGGTGCTGTACTGGTGATTGCTATATTTTATAGTTCGCATATTGCCCTAATGCCTTTAACCATTGGGGTTTGGTTATTGGTGATACTGCTTATAGGCAACAAAATGGGCATCAGGCATATTGCTTTTTACCTGGTGATAGGCTTCGCTGTTTGGGTAGCTTTTTTACTTTCGGGAGTGCACGCCACTATTGCGGGTGTATTAGTGGCCTTTACCATCCCTGCACGTACCCGCATCAACGAAAAAAGCTATGCCGATAACCTGCGCAAGCTACTGCTCAATTTTGAAAATGCCATCCCTAACAACAGCACCCTAACCACGCCCGAGCAGCATGACACTATCGAAAAAATAAAAAAATTAAGCATGGATGCCGAGACACCGCTGCAAAAAGTAGAATTTATGCTGCACCCATGGGTGGCTTTTGTGGTGATGCCGCTTTTTGCTTTGGCCAATGCCGGTATCGTGATCGGCGCTAACTTCTTTTCGTCACTGGCTAACCCAGTAAGCCTGGGAGTGGCAATCGGTTTACTGGCGGGCAAGTTTGTGGGTGTGTTATTGGCCACCTGGCTTATGGTAAAATTTGGTGCGCAACTGCCCGCAAAATCTACCTGGAAACAGATTATCGGGGTGGCCCTGCTGGCTGGCGTGGGCTTTACCATGTCGTTGTTTATATCGGGGCTTGCCTTTAGTCACCCGGAAATGGTTGATCAGGCTAAATATGGTATTTTGTTAGCTTCCTTATTGGCAGGTGTGCTTGGAGTACTGGTGTTGAGGAAGGCCCGATAGTGAGTTAGTGAGTGGTGAGTAGTGCGTTTTTTGTCTGAACCTTGATTCATACGATTTAAGGATTCTCAGGATTTTAGTCTAAATTGTCCGTCATTTTTAACTCACAACTCACAACTCACTATTCGGCTTGCCATACACACTCAAAGGTGTAAGCCTGTCCTGAAATATTACTTTCCCGCTATTATAAAACTTTATAAAATCATCAGCACTGACTTGTCCCGGATAGGGTACAAAATAATGGCTTGCAGTGCCGTTTCGCCAAGCCAATGCGTAGGATAGTTTGTGTTTGGCCAGTATGGGCAGCAAAACTTTTGTCCACCAGTCGGCTTGGGGTATTTGTTCATAACCCGTTTCGGGCAGGCAGGCTACTTTATGATGTTTGGTTGCTATGGTCTCTAAAATAGTAAGGCGATTATCCAGTTTGGTTTGATAATCGGCAACGTTAGTGTAGCAGTAATTATCAAAACCCACAAAATCAACATAGTCATCGCCGGGGTAGCGTTCCAGGAATTCCCCTTCTGAATCAAAATCGGCGGCGGAATATACGATGAGCAGATTATGCAGTTTTTTCTTCTTACGCAGGTAATCAATAGTAAAGCACCACAGCGTTTTAAATTCATCGGCCGACGAAGTATTTTTGCCCCACCAAAACCAGCTGCCGGTGAGCTCGTGAAAAGGCCTGAACAGGATGGGAATGGCTTCGCCGCCAGGACCCTTCATATCGGCCATATATGCGGCTGCTTTATCCAGCCAGGAAACATAAACATCATGGTAAACCCCGCCAGGTATCAATTCTTTAACCGTATGTTCTGTGGTATCCCAGGCCGTTTTACCATTGGCCGGATTATCCATGTGCCAGCAAAAAGTATTGATACCGCCGCGCGCATAGGCTTCCCTTACCAGTTGTTTTTGCAGTTTAAAAGGGACCCCGTTAATATCATTAATACTGTCGTGCTCAATTTTAGCCAAATCCCAACCATACACCGCCGGGTATGAACCCGTAACACTTTTTACATCCGAGCCGTTGAGCTCAAACTTCCAGTTAACACCATAAGCCGTATCGTCATGGTGTCCAAACAGAACGCCGGCACCCAACAAACGCTGCATACTAAAAAAGAGAGCGCTGGTTTCGGCCGTGGCTTTCTTATCGCTGGGGCTATATAATTGCGCGCTGGCCAACAAGTTGTAAAACAATAAAAACAAAGCGGTAATGATTATATACCTCAAAACTATATGCATATTTTAATAAACAGGGCAAGCCACTAATTTACTATTAAAAGTGTTGTTGAACAGAAATTTTACACTCCATCAACTATATTTTTCTCAGCCCTGTCATTCAATATAAATTATAACTGTTACGTTTGCAGCCAATTGCGGTTTTATTTTTTTACCCATATGGTCAGAAACTTAAACTCAATTTAATATGTTATTAAAAACGGCCTCCTTAACTTTCAGCAGGTTAATCCATGGCCTATAATTTGGCTTGTTAATTGTATAGTGAATTTAGATTTTATCATGCAAAAACAGAAAACTGCCATATTATATATCAAGTTCAAACAATTGCATCAGGTTATTGTAGAGTAACCATAATTAATTTGTACAAATACCTACTATATCGTATTTAATGGATACAGCAGAAAGCACAACAGCGGTTAAAAAGAATTCGAAGTTTAAACAAAGCCTCGTTAACTTTTTTACCGATCTCTATAAGATCAACCAATTTATTTTGCGTTTTTTCAGGGAGGCATTCGTCCCCCCGTTTGAATTTAAAGAGATCGTAAGGCAGTGTTTCGAGGTAGGTGTACGTTCTTTTACCTTGATATCGGTTACCGGTTTTATTGTTGGGGTGATATTTACCAAACAGTCTCGCCCGTCCTTATCCGAGTTCGGAGCGCAGTCATGGTTGCCATCATTGGTATCTATCGCTATTATGCGTGCGCTGGCACCCTTGGTTACCGCCCTTATCGCATCGGGTAAAGTAGGTTCAAGTATTGGCGCCGAGCTGGGCTCTATGCGTGTAACCGAACAAATAGACGCCATGGAAGTATCGGGCACCAAACCTTTTAAATTTTTGGTGTGTACACGCGTATTGGCCACTACCCTTACCATTCCTATTTTATCAACTTATACCGGTTTGATAGCCATATTGGGCGGATTTTTAAATGTAAGTCAGAACGAAGGCACCAGTTGGAGTACCTTTATACAACAGGTATTTGAGCCTTTAACTTTTGTTGATTTTGTGGCATCGCTCATCAAATCAATCGTATTTGGTTTTACCATAGGTATTGTAGGCTGCTACCAGGGATACAATTCGACCAAAGGAACCGAAGGTGTTGGCAAGGCAGCTAACGGCGCCGTAGTTACCGCCATGTTCCTGGTATTTATTGAAGAAGTGATTATTGTACAGATAACCAGCTGGTTCCGTTAATATGAAAAAGACACATACACCAACAGATCACAGCAACCCGGTTATCAGTATCAGAGGGCTTAAAAAAGCCTTCGAAGATTATGCCGTACTGCGCGGTATCGACCTTGACCTTTACCAGGGCGAAAACCTGGTCGTGCTGGGCAGGTCGGGTACGGGTAAATCGGTATTGATCAAGATCATTTCGGGCCTATTGAAACCAGACGCGGGCGAAATAACCGTACTGGGGCATAATATGGAGCAAATAACCGAAAAAGAACTGCAGGAACTGCGGGTGAGGATCGGCTTTTCGTTCCAGAACAGCGCTTTGTATGATAGTATGACGGTTCGTAAAAACCTGGAATTTCCATTGGTGCGTAACCGTAAAGGCATTACCCGGGCTGAGATCAATACCGCGGTGGAAACCGTGCTGGATGCCGTTGGTTTGTCGCAAACCATTAACCAGATGCCTGCCGAGCTTTCGGGCGGTCAGCGTAAACGTATCGGTATTGCCCGTACGCTGATCCTAAACCCCGAGATCATGCTGTATGACGAGCCCACTGCCGGTCTTGATCCGATAACCTGTATCGAGATCAATGACCTCATTAACGAAGTGCAGCAGCGCTACAATACTTCATCTATCATCATTACGCACGATTTAACCTGCGCCAAACAAACCGGCGACCGTATAGCCATGCTCCTCGATGGGCAGTTTCAGCGTACCGGCACTTTTGATGAGGTTTTTGATACCGACGATACCCGGGTTAAACCATTTTTTGATTACAACTTTATTCACTAAGAACAGACATTATACCATTATCATGGATGCAACAGAAAATAGAAAAGCAATAATAGTAGGCATATTTTTAGCGCTTGGCCTCATCGTATTTATCTTGGGGGTATTCACGCTTGGCGGCCAGCAAAAAAGCTTTGTAAAAAACATAAAAATAAGCTCCGTTTTTAGCGACGTAGCCGGACTAAAAAAAGGTAATAACGTATGGTTTTCGGGCGTTAAGGTAGGTACCATCAGCGAGGTTAAATTCATCGGCCCATCAAAAGTACAGGTGTTTATGAATGTTGATCAGGCCACTCAGCAATATATACACCGCAACGCCGGCGCCAAAGTAAGCTCCGACGGGTTAATTGGTAATAAGATCATCGTGATTGATGGCGGTAGTCCGCAAGCTCCTGAAATTCAGGACGGCGACGTATTGCAGGCCGAGAAAATGCTCTCAACCGACGACATGTTGAAGACCCTACAGGATAATAACCAGAATCTGCTGGCTATCACCACCGATTTTAAAGTACTGAGCCATAAAATACTGGAAGGCAAGGGAACTGTTGGCGCCTTAATGGCCGATAGCACCATGGCCATACAACTGCGCGGCGCCATGCGTAATTTACAGGCCGCCACACAAAGTGCTGCAAACATGGCCGTACAGTTGAATAATTTCAGCGCCAAAATGAATACCAAAGGCGGCTTTGCCGATAAACTGCTTACCGACACAGCTACTTTCAACAAAATAAGCCAATCGGTTGCCCAGCTGCAAAAAACAGCGGCGAATGCATCAACCCTTACCGAAAACCTGACCAAAGCCAGCAATAAACTGAATACTACCGACAACATTCTGGGTGTGCTGCTGAACGATCAGAAAGGCGCCACACAGGTACAAACCACACTGAACTATCTGCAACAAAGCTCGGTTAAACTTAATGATGACCTGGAAGCAGTACAGCACAATTTTCTGCTGCGCGGCTTTTTCAAAAAGAAGGCAAAAGCCAAGGCTGATAGTTTAAAGGCGCAATAAACTTTATACTACAGGTATGCAAAGCGGATGTATGGTATTGGGGATAATTGAGATGTGCGCGGCAGGGCTGCTCATTTTTTTGGCTTATCTTATCAAATACAAAAAAAGAGTTGAGATCATTGCCGGTTATGACGAGCGAACCTGTAAGGACAAAGACGGTCTGGCCAATTGGATAGGCGGCAGTCTCCTGATCACCGGGCTCCTATGCCTTTTATTAGGCATTGTAGCCACCCTAATGCCCAACCATACCGATCACATGCTGATCGCTTTTGGCATTATTGTACTTCTCTGGGTGGTTATAGTTAATGTAGGCGGACGGAAGTTTAAGGGATAATCTACTTATCTTCTCACAGCCGTCGCTCAGCTCCAGCCTACAGGTGTTGAGAAGAAGAAAAAGTTGTCATTTCGACGAGGTACGAGGAGAAATCTTATACTTCGAGATAAGCAAATTGTACAAGATTTCTCTTCGCCCTCTGCCACAAACCCCGGCTTCTGCTTATCGAAATGACAAATTTGGCAGGAAATTATATCTTCCCAACACCTGTAGGCTGGAGCCGAGCGACCGCTTTTGTGCTTTACTACGCTACCGTATCCGGATGCAAGATCTTGCCGGGAAACTCATCCATGTTTTTATAATACATTTTGGGATCTACACTGCTTTGTTCCATTGCCCACACCGCCATGGTGTACAAAATAGGTTTTAAACGCATACCTGCATCAGTAAGCGTATAGCTAACATAAGGCGGCACTACAGGCTTCGCTTCTCTTACTATCAGATTATCGGCTTCTAACTGCTTCAGATGCTGGATCAGCACTTTTTCGGTAATGGCCGGGATGGCTTTTTTGATCTCACTGTACCGTTTGCTGCCCGATAACAGGTGAAACAAAATGATGGGTTTCCAATACCCCCCTATCTTTTCCATTACATAGGTTACCGGACATTCTTTAAATGCGGTCTGCTTGTTTTCCTGTATGGTTGAACTCTCTTTGATTGCTGTCATGGCTACATACTTCAGGGTAAGTACTTGTATAAAAGTAAGTACTAAGATAGCTTTGCTGGTAATAAAAACAAAATATAAAGTTATGAAAATCACCGTCACAGGCTCATTGGGCAATATCAGCAAACCACTGGCTAAACAATTAATAAGGGCCGGCCACCAATTAACTATCATCAGCAGTAACGCCGAGAAAGCGGCAGCTATTGAAGCCATAGGGGCAACAGCGGCCATCGGCGTAGTTACCGATGTAGAATTCTTAACTCGAGCTTTTACCGGAGCTGATGTGGTGTACACCATGGTGCCGCCTTATTTTGGGGCAAACAACTTCCGGGAATATGTGCGGAGTATCGGTAAAAATTACGCTGAAGCTATTGAAAAGGCAAGCGTGCCACGTGTGGTAAACCTGAGCAGTATAGGCGCGCATCTTGATGCAGGCACTGGCCCTATCGCCGGCATGCACGATGTGGAACTGGAACTGAATAAGCTGAGCAATGTAGCCATAAAACACCTACGTGCGCCATTCTTTTATGTAAACTTTGAGGGCAATATCGATATGATCCGGAATATGGGTATTTTAGGTTCTAACTACCCTGCGACAGCCAGATTAGTTATGGTTCATCCGGAGGATATTGCTGCCGTTGCCGCGGAAGAAATACAACAGGAATTTACTGGCAAAAGCATACGCTACCTGGTAAGCGACGACCGTACCATGGGCCCCATAGCCACCGTTTTAGGTACCGCCATAGGCAAACCAGAATTACCTTGGGTTGAATTTACCGATGAGCAGGCCTTGAACGGGATGCTGCAAAACGGCCTGCCACCCGAAATGGCCCGCAATTTTGTAGAAATGGGAACCGCTATAAGATCAGGCTTATTATGGGGCGATTATGATCAAAATAAACCCAAAGTACCTGGTATTATCAAACTGGAAGCCTTTGCACAGGAATTTGCAGATAGGTTTAAATTGGTCTAATACCTCACCCTGCCCTCTCCTTTGGAGAGGGTTGGTTAAGATTTTAAATAATCGCTTTTACTCCCGGTATTTTCACCAGTAAACTACCCAAAACAAATGAACCAATAACCGCCAACGGTGCCACAAAAAGCAATTTTATAGCAGGATCGGCATCCAATGGTCTGAATAACATGGACAAGGAAATCAGCACCAACGGATGAAATATATAAACCGCAAAAGTAGCTCTCGACATATTTTTCATGAACATTGATTGACTATTCCATCTTTGCCTGGCAATACCCAGTAAAGCCACAATGATAAATATCCCGGTGAACTGCTCCCAGCAGGCATACATTAAGGATTGCCAATGTCCGTCGCCGCTAAAAGTTTCTACAGGGCTGTTGGTAACTTCTTTGATATAATATATTACCGGAAACACCACTAAGATCATGACAGCAACCATAACGGCGAAGCCCTTACCCATTTTATAGCTCGCTATATTAAGCCATTTCCCGCGCGAGGCTACTATACCTAAAGTAAATAAAGCGATATATTGTACAAAGTGCCCCAACTGAAAACCTACTGGTTTTAATACCCAGCCCACCGGAAATACCGACCGGACCAGGTAGCTGCCTAAAGCCAGTGTAAGCGCAAATAAAACCACAGTGAGCGTGGAAGGCATTTTCCCCGATGCGGATAGTTTGCTTTTAAACAACAACATGATGCCCACATACAATAAACTAAACAGCAGCAGGGCGGCCACAAACCATAATACCCCAAAATCTATCCAGGGATGAAAACCACCAAGGAACTGGATGTAGGTAATGTCATGACCCAGTGCAAAACGGTAAACCAGGAAGCATAATACCGGCGACAGGATAAATGAATAAAATATAAGGGGAATGCCCAGACGTTTTAACCGATCGATGGTAAAACGTGCAGCGCCTTTTTTATGGTAGGATGATTCGGTGAAATAGGCCGAGATAAAAAAGAAAAAGCCCATAAAAAACGACTGATTGGTGGCCACAAACAAGGTCATCGGTATTGATGCGGCAACAGAGGTTGTTTTTTCGGCATAATACCAGCCGCCGGGGGCGCCATAAGTAATAAAAGCATGATGCAATACCACTAAAACGGTAAGCATTACTTTTAGATTATCGATATATACAATTTTAACTGTTTGTGTATTACTGCCAGCGGTAGCGGGTAATACAGCGGTTTGATCTTGCATTGGTATAGGTTAAGCGATATTTTATAATTTGATACACCTAAAGGATGCTTTTATTTCAAATTAGTTACACCGCTTTGCAATTATTTGATCAATTGTCCGGCATTGCGTTTATCCGGGGGGAGTGCCATGAAACTTTTATAACTCGCGCTTAAATAGTTGGTGAGGTTAAAATCATTGGCTGTATAAACCTTAACCGATGGAATGTATAACAATATAAAATTTTCAAGATCAGTACCTGTTAGGGGAACGTACTTAGCTATATTATCGGGTTTAAACACATTGGTAATCTCATCGCGTACTTTTTCGTTCTCTAATAACTCTGCTTGTTTCCTTTTATCTTTTTCGTCTTTGTTCCAGTAATGCAAGCGAAGTATTACACCACCTTTGGGATCGCCTTTTGGATTGCCCGGGCTGGGTGCATTACGCTGATAGATCATGGTTTGCCCATGAAACTCCGGGTCAACATAACCACTTGCCGGCTTTTTGATCTCCACATTGGTTACTTTTACCTCTTTCAATTCATTTTGCTTAGCCGTTATAAGCACCTGAATACCACGCAAATCAGTTACAACAACAGTATCCGGAAGATAAAACGAACTTTTAAACAGGAGAATGTCGCCGCCTTTGGCGGGGATACTGAACTTACCTGCTTTATCGGTTGCGGTGACTTTGCCATTGGTTGAGTTTTCCACCCGCAAACCAGCAACTACGGTATGAGACTTGATCTCATAAACAGTACCTTTCTGTACACCCTGCCCATAGGCCAGTGCCGAAACAAAACAAGCGATCAATATGAGCAGGAACTGACGAGGCATATATAAAGTATCCAAAATAACAAAACACAAATTTATAGATAAACTTTTTAACTTATTTTAACATATTGAGAAACCAATAAAAGAAAGAAAAGGGCGCCAGTTGGCGCCCTTTTGATTAACGGGATACGTAATATTAAACGTATAGTTTATTCCTCACTCTTTCCCCCTTCATTCTCCTTCTGTAGCTTTTTAAGCATTTCTGTGCCTATCAGGGCATCTATTATACCGTTACCTCCGTTGTCTTTACCGCTTACCAATATTTCTGGTACCAGTTTAATACCGGCTGCGGCAAGGGCTTCGGCTACACGTACAATGGCGTATTGTTCGGTACCCATGGCTTCGGTTTTTTGTTTGGTTACCTCAGCTTCGGCCAAACCGATGGCTTTGATCTTGGTACTTTCTGCAATACCATTTACCTCGGTAGCGTTAGCGTCGGCCTTAGCATTCACTGTTTTGGCCTCAGCATCGGCTTTGGCTATGGTAA
This sequence comes from Mucilaginibacter sp. 22184, assembly GCF_052045695.1. Classification (NCBI taxonomy): domain Bacteria; kingdom Pseudomonadati; phylum Bacteroidota; class Sphingobacteriia; order Sphingobacteriales; family Sphingobacteriaceae; genus Mucilaginibacter; species Mucilaginibacter sp. 22184. The sequence continues at coordinate 319,284 of NZ_JBQEPI010000007.1, read as the reverse complement.
TCCTTACTTCGGCATCGGCCTTAGCATTAATGGTTTTGGCTTCAGCTTCACCATGTGACGCTGCAACTTTTGAGGCAGCCATCTGGGTGTTGATCTCAACCTGGCGGGTTGATTTTACCACCTCTGGCTGCATATCGGCACCGGCACGGGCGCTTTCAAATTCCTTACGTTCAATTTGCGCATGGCGTTGTATCTCGTAAGTCACCTTTTCCTCTTCGGCCAGTTTACGGTCGGTCAGAGTTTTCATCAGGGCGGCTGGCGGTACTATGTCACCAATCAGGGTATCTACACCAATTACGTTATAGGTGGTTAATACCGCGCCGATATGGTCACGTGCATCACTTTGCCTTTGGATACGGTTAGCCAAAAAGCCTATCACGTCACTCTTTTGTGCCGAGTTACGGAAATAGTTGGCAATAGTAGGTTCCAATACCTGCGATACCAGGTTTTTCATCTTACCAAAACGGGCTATTACCTTTGGCGCTTCGTTACGTGGCACGTGGATGATCTGTGACACATCCAGGTTGAATGTAAAACCATCAGATGACCTTACCGTAATAGTACACAGGTTTTTATCCAATTCATGTGCTTCAGTGCGGCTATCGGCCCAGTTCAACACAATGTTGGTTGTTGGTACAATCTCCACCGCATGAGTGTAAATGTTGATCGGGTGTTTACCCGGATCAAGCGGATCTTCCCAAACACCTTTCTGGCCACGATGAACGATATTACCATGTTTAAAGGCATCGCCACTGGTATCTTTACCTTCGGGCCCAACAAAGGAGTTTACTACACCTACATAACCAATAGGTATATAGGTCATATCTACCTGTTCAACAATTACAAACCAAGGGTTCAGGTAATAAGTACCGGCCAGTATCACGTCTTCCTGCAAACCTTTACGACCACCGGCATTAATAAACGCGATAGGGTCCTGGTAGTTTTTATGGCCCGATACAGATTCACCGGCAATCTCGCCCTTATCCAGCGGCTCGCCATCCAACGTAGTGACGATACCTACTTTATTTTCGTGGATCTGGGTGATGGGTACCATCTCAATCTCAAACAAGAAGGTGTTGATACGGTAACTACCCGGCGTAAGGAAAGCAGCCTGCGGACCTTTCTGACCATTATTGTCCAGGAAGGCAATAGCATCCTGGAACTTGTCGCAATCAACCGGTTTACCCAGCACACGACCTGTATCCAGCGAAGCTCCGTCTTTTGCCTTTACCAGTCCCAGCTTGTTTTGCTCAATCACGGTAAACGCCTCCATGGTAATACCATACTGCCATGGCCACAAACCCCAGTACAAACCAGGGGCAAGCGCTTTGGCCTGCATACCAGCCTCGCCATGAATAGCGATGATACGACCATCGGGCAAACGCGATTTGCTTGACAGAGTGAACTTTTTGACCACCAGTCCGATACGGTTATCCGGCACGATCACCATACCGAAAAACACGCGCAAAACAAATTTGTACATCAACAAAATCAGGATGACAGGCACAGCCCACCAAAGCATAACAATTAGATTGTTGTTCATTTTTTTTAAGATTTAAATAATTTGATTTTTTAACGGAACCCTTAAGGTGCGGGCCCTCACAATAACTTATAGCTTAAACTGGATTGGAGTACCTTGGCTATATAGTGTCATTAAGACAGTTGCAATTACAGGATGTTACAACTTTTTTAAAAAATATTTTTGACCGCTGATTTTTTTGATTTCGTTGATTACGCTGAAGCATGATTTACTGGATTAAGGATTATAGGATTTTTACCCAAGATGATATTTTCCGGTAACAATTCATAATGAATTAATTGTAAACAATTCAGTTTACCGATAGTTAAATCAATAGTATCTCATTTAATCTTTACGGTCATGAATACTTCAATATCAAAAAACACCAGCAAAAAAACTACAGATAGTAAGAACAGAAAGCGACTCGAAACAGAAGCGCCAATAAGCGAAAAAGACGAGGTAAAAAAAGCCGAAGAGCGAACAAAAAAGCACCTGAAAGGCAAAAGCTGATTTTATACTTTAACCGTAATTGCATAGCTTAGATTAAATTAATGCGATCATGAAATTTTACGGTTTTATATTATTTGCACTCTCGCTATTTGTTATGGCATCATGCAAACCGGCAGTTACCACCCAGGCACTTACCGGCAAATGGAAGTATATAAAAATAGAGCACCCAAATGCCAGCCCGCCGGATACGGTAAAAAAGGCCGAGTTGGATGAGGCTGTGCCCTACATACAGTTTACGCCTGAAATGAAATATACGATTGTATGGGGAGGTAAATTCCTGTCGCACGGTGCTTTCACGCTCAACGGCAGCAATATGAATGTAAAAGAAGTACTGCCCGATGGCAAGACCCGTGATTTTGTCTTTTATGTATCGGAATTAACGGATGATAGGATCGTTTTTGAAAGCACCGGCCCGGAAGGATCAAAGGTTACGGCTTTGCGGGCGAGTAAGTTTTAGATTTTGCTTTGTCATGCTGAACGCAGTGAAGCATCTATTATACGACAAGCAAAGCATGTTGAAGAAGATCCTTCGCTATGCTCAGGATGACAAGATAGATAAACTCCAAAAAAATTTCAGCCAAAAAAGGTGATATATCTGTTATAAGTTACACATGGTAATAAACAGTGTACAATGGATGCAGTTAATTTAGAAGAGCAGGTTGCAGAACGGCAGCAGCTTTTCATCACATTATATCAAAAAGTTTTCCCGGCGGTAGCCCGGTATGTGAGCAAATGCGGCGGATCATTTGACGAGGCCAAAGATGTTTTCCAGGATGCTTTGCTGAGCTATTATGAAAAAAGCAGATCGGCCAATGCCGATATTAAAAGCAGCGAAGGTGCCTATATTTATGGTACTGCCCGCTACCTGTGGATTAAACGCTACAAAGAAGGCCAGCAAACCACACAATTGGACGACAGCGCTACTGACTTAGCTGTGGAAACCATCGTACCCCTCGCCGACGATAAACTATTGAACTTCCTGGAAACAGCTGGCAAACGCTGTATGGAGCTGCTACGCTCCTTTTATTATGATCAGTTACCCATGACCAAACTGGCACAACTATTTGGCTTTTCCGGGGTGCGTTCGGCAACCGTGCAAAAATATAAGTGCATCGAAAAAATAAGGGAATCCGTAAAACAAAAAGCATTAACCTATGAGGACTTCCTTGAATAACATAGCACAAACCGAAGCCTACCTTTTCAAAAGGTCGAACCCTACCAGCTCTCTGCTGTTCGAAGCCAAAATGCTGCTTGATCGGGATCTGCAGACCCGTGTTTCGCAGCAACAACAGGTATATACCCTGGTACAGCAATATGGCCGCAAACAGGTAAAAGCCGAGATCGAGGCCGTTCATCAACAATTATTTAACCAGCCCGAACATCTGAGTTTCAGGCAAAAAATAGCACGCATCTTTTTAAGATAGAATCAAGAAGTAAGAATCAAGAATCAAGACGGTAAAACAATTTCTGGCTCTCGGTTCTTCGCTCCCACTCTCCCCTTTAAAAACCACAATTTTATGAATATCGATAAACAGGAATTCCGCAAATATGCGGTCATGCACCATGCTATTGCCGGTACCCGGGTAGATAGCTTTATTTCACAGGTCGAAAAAAGCACGTTACCCGTAGCCATGACGCCCTACATTACCGAAGAACGCGAAATGCGCGTAGCCCAGATGGACGTATTTTCGCGTCTGATGATGGACCGGATCATTTTTCTTGGCGAAGCCGTTGACGATCATGTAGCCAACATCATTCAGGCGCAACTGCTTTTTCTGCAGTCGACAGATGCCAAAAAAGATATACAGATGTATATCAATTCGCCGGGCGGTTCGGTTTATGCCGGCTTGGGTATTTATGATACCATGCATTTTATAGGACCCGATGTGGCTACCATTTGTACCGGCATGGCCCTCTCCATGGGATCAGTACTGCTATGTGCAGGTGCAGCGGGTAAACGTGCAGCGCTCAAGCATTCCCGCATTATGCTGCACCAGCCATCGGGCGGGGCGCAGGGTATGGCATCAGACATTGAAATAGCCTCTACCCAGATCCGCAAAATGAAACAGGAACTATATGAGATCATCGCCCAGCATAGCGGCCAGCCATACCAAAAGGTTCATGATGTATCCGACCGGGATTACTGGATGACAGCCAGTGAGTCAAAAGAGTTTGGGATAATTGATGAGGTGTTGGGGTAACACCTCACCCTACCCTCTCCTTTGGAGAGGGTTTTAAAACCAAGCTCCATATCGCCAATAAAAAAGCCTCTTAACGAGGCTTTTTTATTTATCTTGGTTTTATTATCCGCAAGCAATGAGCACAAGATTTATTATCATGTTACTAAACGACGACGTTGTAGCCGGTGGGTTTTCTTTCGGACTTATTTTTAGTTGGTGGCAGATCCTTACGTTTCTTATTCTTGTTACTTGTGTAATTTACTTCATTAGAAGAAATCGTAGAAATAGGCGCATATAGCATTTTGCTCTATTGACAACACACAGACGGAGTGGGTCGTCTATCACAGTCCTCAATGCGCTATCACACCCGCATCTACCGATGCCGATACTTTATGCTTGATAAACCGGCTGCCTATCAGTAAAGTAAGCAATGCTACCACACCTGCCGCCGCCATAACCCCTGCCATGGGTAATGCGCTATGACTTGTAATGAGTGTGATACCCACCGATGCCAGTGAGCCAATAGCCATTTGGAAGGCTCCCATTAATGCTGAAGCCGAACCCGCGTTTTTGGTAAAAGGTGCCAATGATAAGGCAGCTGTATTAGGATAACTGATACCCACACCGCACAATACACCAAATATCATGGCAATGGTGCCAGCAATGTTAAACCAGTTATTGAACGCACCTATTAAAAATACAGTCGAGATAAATACCAGCCAAATTAATGAGGCATTCACCAATTGTTCGCTTTTATATCTTTTCATCAGGATGCTGTTTACCTGGCTCGAGCCGATAAACCCTACAGAAAGTCCGGCGAATATCCACCCAAACCCTTTCTGACTTACTTTAAACACCTCAATAAATACAATTGACGACGATGATACGTAAGCGAACAGGCCTGCAAAAGCGAATGCCCCGCAAAGCGCATAAGTTAAAAACTGCGAATTTTTTAATACATGCCAGAAGTTACGGATAATAGGCAGTGGCTTTAAGGAATATGATGGATCGGGCTGATAGCTTTCGGGAAGTAAAAATATAACCGCTAATAGTATCAGTACAGCAATAATCGTCAATATCAAAAATATTACCTGCCATTCAAATGCAGCTGTAATATAGCTACCAATGGTTGGCGCCAGCATAGGTGAAGCACCCAGTACCAATATCAACAGCGAAAATACTTTGGCGTTATCCTCCACCGGGAAAAGATCGCGTACCATAGCCATAGCCGCAACGGTAGCAGCACAGCTGCCTATGGCCTGAAAAAACCGCATCACGATTAGCATTTCTAACGAGGTGGAAAAGAAACAACCCACAGAGGCCACTATATAAAGACATAAACCGAAATACAAGGGGCGTTTACGGCCATACCTGTCCAACAAAGGGCCATACAATAATTGCCCGGCCGATATACCTATAAAATAGCTCGACAGTGACAAGGCTACCTTATCGGTACTGGTATGCAGATATTTAGCGATGGCTGTAAAGCCAGGCAGGTACATATCTATAGAGAAAGGGCCCAATGCGGTTAATGAACCCAAAATGAGTATCAGTGTTACGTAACGTTTTTTTGTCATGTGATTTTTGGCAGATGGTCGGTTTTTGACCAGGGTTAACAGAATAAATACAGGATATTACCGGCGAGGTACTGAAGGGTCTTTTACTACGAATGGCCGGATAAAAACATACCACGAAAATAAAATTTAAATTTCAAAACCTATATCCTTGTTTTGTCATTTTAGGAAAATAGATAAGATACAAAAATCAAACACGTCATTACGAGGCACTTTTTATAATAAAACAACAAAGCTCTAATCCCCTAAAACGTTTCTCCCAGGTTAAGGTTTATCGATGAGAAATTTTTGCTCACACCATAATCCAGGGCAATATTAGTCCCCGATTTTTTGTTGAACTTAAAACGCAGGCCTGTACCACCAGCGGGTCGCCAGTAAACAAAATCATGTGTATTGGGCTCGGTAACCGAGTTTACGTTGGCAAATAAAACAAAGCCAATAAGGCCGTTGCGAGTAATATCACGCCGGTATTCAGTTTCAAAATAAGCCAGTCGTTGCCCTCTGTACCTGTTTTGCACAAATCCCCTGCCCGATCGCTGGTAAGGTTCCCAACCCAAACTGGGCAGATTCAAATACGGTGTACCAGGTGTAAGTGATGTCCAGAAATATGACCAGAATGCCAGTACGTTTTTAGGACCGCTATTGGTTAATGATACGTATTTGCGTAGATCGATATATAACGAACTCCAGTTGGTATTACTCCCCAGCATTTTTGAATTTACCCGGTATATGATATTAGCATAGGCCCCCGGCAGAGGATTAATGGAGTTTTTGCGGGTATCGTATAGCAAATTGAAAGTCACCCCTGACGAAAAAACATTTTGATCTTTAGTAGTGCCGTATTTATAACCGGTAAAACTATGCAGACTCACATCTCCATCGCTGTCAATGTCCTGATAATAATCCAGATCGTAACCCAGGCCAGCATAAAAGTATGGTTTTATTCTTTTCAATACCGTTTGATAAAAACGCCCGTAATTATAGTTCACCAAAAAGCGATGATCTTCGGGTTGTTTCCCACCCAAACCCCAGGTGTATTGCGGATATACCAATACACGGGTATCGCCAACAATATTCCACTGATTGTTATTGAGCCAGATATTTGAGCGGATGGGCAGGCCATACCTTCCTTTAAAGTTAAAATAAGGAGTAAATATAAAACTGGACAGGTTGGTTGTTGCAGGATCCCCCAAGTATACCGCCAATGATGTTGAAGTAAAAAGTGCCCTCCCCCCACTTCGGCCATCTGAAGAAGAGATAGGTAAGATAGAAAAATAAATCTTCTTTTTTTCGGTGGCCGATATTTTACGGGGCTTTATTTTAAACAGAGATCGGGCTATATCAATAAGGTCTTTTTGCGCAATGGTATCTTTATTAACCTGAAGCGTATCAACAGCGGTTGCCTTGCTTTGGGCCATTACAACAGCAGAAAGAAAGCAAAAAAGTAATGCCGAAAGCGTTTTAACCATTATATACTAAACCAAATATTCACTGCCCTTGTTTGTAAAATGCCTGATATAATAACGCCCTATATATGATTTAAATTTTTATCTCGGCTATATATCCATCTGCAAAATTTATTTCACTGTATAAATAATAATACGCATACTATTAGCCGGAAGCAACACAGTCATCAAGATAAAATAAAAAGCCGGCAGGTAAAATAAACCGCCGGCTTTTTAACTATAATTAACATTTAGTTAGTGTGTAGTTGTTTTGGTGTAATGATGGTGTTTAGGATGCGCCCTGCGCCAGGCAGCCCTGCGTTTCTTTTCATCGGCACGGCGTTGTTCGTTACCTATAATATAACCACCGCCGGCTCCAATGGCACCACCAATTAAGGCCCCACCAACATTATGTCCAATAAGTCCGCCTGCAACCGCACCGCCGGCACCACCAATGATGGCTCCTTTAGCCTGCTTGCTCATTTTTTTCTTGGTCTGCGCCTGGGCGTTAAATGTCAGCGTTAGCAGAAACGCTACAAACAGACAGGCATATATCATTAGCTTTTTCATAAAATATGTATTGATAAGTGTTAAAAATTATCTCTGAACATACCTATACAAATAGCAAGCCGCTTATTTAAAAGGCTGTATTATATCACCTAAAGATGACATTTACTTCAGGAAGGCAAGTACATCTGCCGAAAACTGTATAGTTCTCGATGCACTGTTATGATCGCCGGGCACATAATTGAGCTTTGAACCAGGGATAAGTTTGTTGAGTGCGGTTTCTGATCCGTTATCATGATCCTCCGTACCGCAAATGATTAGCACAGGTATTTTTACTTTGGCCAACTCCTGCGGACTTGTTGATGGCTGATATTTCTGCTGCAGGGCCAACGCGGTTACATCAAAAGCAGGGTTGCTGTGGATATAATTGATCATGCCATCTACATCGTGAAAAGTAGTATCGCCCATAAGCGCCTTGTAGGCATGTACGCGCCTGGGCCATTCGGGGTTGGTATAGGCATCGCCCATGCCGCCCATTACCAGTTTTTGCACCCTCTTATCCAGCACCAACAACCGGGAGGCAATAATGGAACCGCGCGAGTAACCCACCACATCATATTTTTTAAGTTTAAGATGGCTGGCCAACCCCATGACATCCTTAGCTTCGGCATCATTGGCATAACCGGCATCGCTATGTGGCTTGTCTGACCGGCCATTGCCCCGCTGATCTATAATGATTACCTTGTAACCGGCGTTTAGCAGGTCGGCATAAAGCGGGCCTTTTTTCCAGCCCTCGCCCGTACCAGAAAATCCGTGAACGAGTATCACCGGAAAGCCACCGCCTTTTACCTCGTAGTATATTTTTGTACCATCAACCGCAGTATAATAACTACCTGGAGATTGTGCCTGGCTGTTATATCCAAATATAAGTAGTAACAGGATGATGACGCTTTTTTTCATGGTGGAGGGCTATTTTACAAACTGGTTAATGATCAAAACACCTATTAAGCCTATAACAGAAACCAATGATTCCATCATTGACCATGATTTGATGGTATCTTTTATACTGAGGTTAAAGTACTCTTTATACAGCCAGAAACCGGAGTCGTTAACATGGGAGAAAGCCAGGCTGCCCGCCCCAATGGATAGTACCATTAAATTGGGGTTCACGTGATTTTGTACTACTAATGAAGCTACAATACCAGCTGCCGTTAACCCAGCCACCGTAGCCGAGCCTAAACTGATGCGTATAATAGCCGCGATAACCCAGCCCAGTACCAATGGCGGCAAATTAAACTGCTGCAACTGAGCGGCTATCTGATCACTTACACCACTTGCCGTCAACACCTCTTTAAACGCTCCAGAGCCGGCAATGATCAATAAGATCAAAGCAATATCTTTTATAGCATCGGTAAAATTAGTGGCCAGCTGGCTCATGCTCCTACCCTGTTTTACGCCCAGTGTAAAAGTAGCCACAATAAGGGCAATGAGCATTACAATGGATGGATCGCCCAGAAAAGCTACCAGTTTTAATAGGCCCGGATCCTTGATACCCAGGTACGGGAAAAACGCGGTTAGCATCAATAACATCACAGGCAGCAAGGCGGTAAAAAAACTATTGAATGCCCCGGGTAATTTTTCTTCAGGCAGTTCTTCGGCCCGGAAGGTAGCCAGCGGCTCTGAGGGTATTTTTTTAAGGAAGCGGGCAAATACAGGTCCGGCCAGTATAATGGCAGGCACAGCTATCATCAAACCATAAATAAAAGTGGTAGCCATGTTGGCATGAAACAATACTACAAGTGCCGATGGTGAGGGGTGCGGTGGTAAAAAACCATGCGTTACCGATAACGAGGCCAGCATAGGCAAACCTATATATACCGCCGGTAGTTTGTATTTGTAAACCACCGAAAATATAAGCGGCACCATCAGCACAAAGCCAATACCGTAAAACAACGGAATACCGATGATGAAGCCTGCAGTTACCAAGGCCCACTGTATATATTTTTGGCCAACAGCGTTCACCAACACTTCGGCAATTTTTTGGGCGGCACCACTTACGGCTACCAATTTGCCTAACATAGCGCCCAGGCAAATGATAATTAGCAGCTGGCCCATAATATCGCCCATACCCTTTTGTACAGACGCCGTAACTTTATTGATGGGGATACCCAGCATTAAGCCGGCTAAAATAGATACCAAAAGAAAAGCGATGAACGGATTAACTTTTGCCCAGCTCACCAATAAAACAAGCAGGATAATACAGATCAGAATAGTTAGTAATGCCATGATTTAAACGGTTATGTACGGGTAGAAGCCACGCAGCATGTTATCTGCCTAAAGTAATAACAATATTTGAGTTTCGGATTCTTATAGACAAAACCGTTACAATTAAGCGGGCTGACCCTCACCGGTTTCTAAAGGCAACAGGAAATAAAATTCGGAGCCTTTTCCCTCCTCACTTTCAACGGCTATTTTACCATGATGCAGCCTGATGATCTCGGCCGATAAATATAAACCTATACCAAAGCCTGACAGCCCCCGGGTGCTCTCATCTTCTACCCGGTAAAAACGTTGAAAAACAGTTTGCTGATCACTCTTTTTTAAGCCAATGCCTGCATCTTTTACGCTTACTTTCAAATCTTCATTATGCTTTTTAACAACGATAGTTATTGCGCTACCTTTTGGCGAATATTTTACAGCATTGCTTATAAAGTTGCTTATTACCTGGGCTATCTTTTCTCTGTCGGCAGTGATCTGAATGGATTGTTTGCTTTTAAAAGATAAAACATGATCGGGTGCTATTAGCACTTTATCGGCCATTATTTCGACAACCAATTCATTCATATCAAAGGATTGGATATTAAGTTTTAGCTTACCCGATTCAATTTTTGACATATCCAGGAAACCATGGATGAGCCTGCTCATTTTGTTGATCTGATTTTCTGATTTTTCAAGCGCGCTTATAAAAAAGTCATCACCTGCTTTTTGGGCTTTGGATACCAGTAATTGTGTATAAGCTTTGAGCGAGGTGAGCGGTGTTTTTAATTCATGACTGGCCATAGCAATAAAATCATTTTTCATGATCTCTTCTTGCTTACGTTTGGTAATATCGTGAGTTGTGCCCAGCATACGTACAGGTTTATGGAGGGCATCATACAAAATCTTCCCGGTTGTCCGTATCCAATGTATCGATCCATCAGTCCATACTATACGGGCCTCATACGAATAAACTCCTGCTTTTATAGCTTTCTTATAGGCGTCATTTACCAGCGACTTATCATCGGGGTGTATCATTCCCCGCAGCTCCATGTGTGTTACAGACTCATCAGGGTCAAGACCAAATATCACGGAAAGTGTTGGCGACGCGATAACATCGTTATTTACCAGATCAAGGTCCCAATTGCCAATACCCGTAGCTTCGATGGCCAGGCGAAGGCGTTCTTCCGCATCCTCCAAAAGCTGCCTGGCTATCACCTGCTTGGTTACTTCTGTGGCAACCACCATAACACCAATTATATTATTATCGTTATCCTTAACCGGCTGGTAAACAAAATCGAAATAAAATAAATTAATATGACCGTTCCGGTTAAGCCAGATAGGTGTTTCATAACCATAATGGATATGGCCGCTTTTATACGCATCCCAAACCAGTTTTACATCATCCGGTTTTAAGATAAGTGCAAGCGGCCAGCCAATAATATCAGTTTGTTTTTCCCATAACTCCAGTATATTGGTGTTAGCCGATTCAATGATGAGATCGGGGCCTTTTAGAAAACCGATAGCTACCGGAGCCTGAATAATCAGATCATCTATGTGTTGCTTTGCAGCTATATTTTGATCTTTATTTTTCAAAACTTTAATTAAAACAAAAATATATGTGGGACGGCTCTATTTTTTGTGACTCAATAATATAAAAAATAGTTAAGTTTGTACTTTATTTACCCGATAATTTTTTTTGCTCAAGCCATAATTTTTTATGCTATTTTAATTAGTTTTACTTATTTACTACCTTCGACCCTTTTCACTATTGAATATTTTTTATGTCAAAACGTATTTTAGTATTAGATGACAATCAGGACATATTAGATATTGTGCATGAAACTCTTACTTATGAACAGTTTGAGGTAAAAAGTACTTCCAACAGCCTTGATGTATTACCACTAATGGAGCAGTTTCTCCCAGACCTGGTTATATTAGACTATCGGGTTTCGGGTACCACCGGGGGCGAAATTTGCAGAAGCATCAAGTTACACAGCAAATTCAGCAACATACCTGTTATTATTTTTTCGGCCTATCTGAATGGCGATGATCATTTATTAAATTACGGTTGCGACGGCGTTATTAACAAACCGTTTGATCTTTCTGAACTCGTTGAAAAAGTTAATAATTTAATTTAAGTCATTAAAATCCCCCCTCTTATTGGCTGTATGTTGTGTTTTTATCTTGCACCAGGATATTCTATTTTCCGCTAAACCCACTCTTCCTGTTGGTGACCATTTAACAGACAAATAAAAAACGTTCTTCAAAACGTCTATTTTTTACCACTTCTATTAAAATTCCGTCATAAAAATCACATTTAACTAATAATCAAGCACTCGGGTTAAAATATTCACAATTATTATTAGATTTGTTAAGAACAGTATTAAGGATATTGATATACAGTAAACCCCGGAGCGTATATGGTTATTCCAGTAAATTCAACTGAATCTATCGAATCTCGAGGTAAAAAATTACCCTTATGCCCTAAGTGTAAAAATCAGCTTGACGATCGCGTACCACGTAGCTATTTGGTAAAAACTTTGCTATTCTTCCTGCCTTTAAAACGTTATATCTGTTACAGATGCCAGCGTAAGCGCTATATATTGGGATAATTAATCTGAACGATATTTTTTACCTTTTAAATTAATTAAAACATACCTAATAGTAAGTTTACATTAAATAGCCCCTCATTCTTGAAGGATGTATTGTATTTTGCACACTATTTTATTTATAGTGACCGACCTAAATTCAAGCACCCAGAAAAGAAGAAAGTATCACTGCTCCAAGTGCGGTGAGCCATTCCATTTCCAGTTAAAGAGAAGCTGGTTTGTAAAAAGAGTATTATATTTTTTACCTGTACGAAAGTATTTCTGCGCCAAATGCAAAAAGGCGTCTTATATTTTTGTTGATAAATCTCATGCCTAGGCATAACGGGTGTTTATTTAAACAGGCATTAAAAGCCAGTTTGTATTTTACATAATACCTTCAGCGAAAAAAAATCACTTTATTATTAAGTATCAGCGACGATATTAAACTTTACTTTAAGTACTTAACTATTACTTTGGTACAAGAATTGCTAAACCTCATACAGCTTACTTTTTACTATCTGGAAGCATTTTGTAGATGATACTTAAGAATAAAATATGAGACGGATATTAGCGGTTGATGATGACAGTGATATACTGGAGGTTTTACAATACATATTGGAAGATTCGGGTTATGAAGTAATAACCCTTGCCGATGGGCACTATCTTTTTGATAAAATAAAAGAAAGTCAGCCCGATTTGATATTATTAGACATTATGTTGGGTAATTTGGACGGCCGGGATCTTTGTAAAAGTGTTAAAACCAGCATTGAAACACATGATATACCGGTTATACTCATTTCGGCAAGTCATGAGGTTTCCAGGGCACTAAACCAAACCGGCGCTCCTGATGATTTTATTGCCAAACCATTTGATATTGATGTGTTACTTGGTAGCATCAACCGGCAATTAAATAATGCAGCTTAAAATACGCAACAAAAGGGCCGCGCTAATTAGCGCGGCCCTTTTGTTTTATCCCCGTCATATTCAGACATTAATGTTAAATGCTCTTTCTCTTTTTGCCCGGTTGCGTAATTTGAAAAATACAATCAGGTTCATAAAATGCATTCCGCCCAATATCAAGATAATCCACCCTACTTTGTAGCTTAAAACCTCAACTACTACCTGCGCGCTGGGTATATTACCCGTTTCCTTGAGGGCCAGACTCATATAGCCTATATTAACCAGGTAAAACCCTACTACCAGCAACTTGTTCACAGAATCGGCCAGTTCATTATTGCCATGAAAAATATCTACCAAAAATATACGACCGTTTTTAAACAGCACTTTAGCCACCCATACGGTTAATGCTATGCTTACCAACAGGTAAACAACATAAGTTAAAATAAAGTAGTTCATGATTGTGATTATTTATATGTTATTAATTATTGAATTTTCAGTAAAAATTGAAATTTATTTGCAAAAAATATATTACTTGAATATTTTAAATATCGAACCAAAAAACCAGCTCTCTTCGGCCTTGAGCATGGTATCCAATGTTTTGTTCACATTGTTGGCCAGCCTGCTAATGTCTGTTACTGATGAATGGAATGCTTTAAAAGCCGGATCCTTTTTATCCCCCTTTACCTCTGTTAACTGGCCCAGTATCTTGATCACCGGGTCGAGTTCGCGTTTTTTACGCTCTTCGGCTACCCGTCTGGCTATTACCCAGGTATCCTTTTCGGCATAAAAGTATTCTTTACGCTCGCCGGTTTTATGCTGTTTTTCAATTAGTCCCCAACCAATCAGATCACGCAGGGTCATATTGGCGTTACCCCGCGATATGCTCAACTCGGCCATTACATCTTCGGTGGTTAAGGCCTCCGGCGAGATCAGCAACAAGGCATGTACCTGAGCCATGGTGCGGTTAATCCCCCACTCCGACCCCAGCTTACCCCAGGCTTCAATAAATTTTAGCTTTGCCTCTGCCAGTTCCATATACAAATATAGATAACTTTTTAAACTTTCAAAAATAAATGAAAGATATTTTTAATTTGGAATTTCGGATGCTATATTTCGGTTTTTTGTCTGAACCTTGATTTACAGGATTTTTCATTATCTTGTTTCCCCATTTTCCCCAACCGCTCATCACTACCTAAAACTCCGCAATTCCTTATCTATCTTTTCATTCCATTCTTCCTGGGCGGCTATATTCATGCCGTGAGCAGTTTCTGTATCATACTGATCCTGCATTACATTCATTTCATGAAACGATTCCAGGTATTGTACATTAATAGGGCCGTCGTAATTATCAACAGTATACTTTTCGGCTCTCAACTTTTGTTTAAACCGTTCCACTATTATTTTAACAATATCAAAATGCCGCTGTTCGTGGTTTAGGCTATAGGCATTTTTACTATCAGTTTTTACCCAACTGGCGCTTTTGGGCACAAAAGCCTTGGTGCTCAGGTGCACATTTACAATACCCTTGCTTACATCTACATCCTCACTGTAACCAATACTTGGTAAAATCTCTGCTCCAAACTTGCTATTTAGTGGCTTGGCCTTAAAGTCGTCCCAGGTTAAGGGTCTTTTAAATGAATAGTAAACAGTATCACCTTCGGGCTGTTCGGTATAATCGGTAAAGGAGATCTTTACCGCCCTCGCCAGTTTAATATTGGTTGATGCTTCGCTGTTTATCCAGGTATTAAAATAAGTAAGGCCATACTCCAGCGCATGGCGAAATACCGGCTCTATATCTATCTGCTGGTTAACATGCCGGTTATAGCCCGCGCTGCCATTATAGTCAGAAAGCCGGATACTTTGATCACCCTTTTGCAGGTAGAATGACAGCGATACTTTTAGCTTGCCCTCCACATGATCCAAAGATAAGGGTGTTTCATCTAATCTGAATTTTTGGATATGGATGATGACTGGTCTTAATATCTTATTAGGCGGCAAAGCGGCATTTACAAACTGTTTGATAGCGGCTATGGTTCCTCCTTTAAGATCGATAGTATATTTTGCAGGGATACCCGGACCGGTTGACCATAGCCAGGCTACCGCGTTCCGGTCAACCCTGTCGTCAACTACTCCGACCACATAAAACTCCTTTGCCGTTACCGGTAACTGTTCGTTTTTTAAAACTATTGGGCCTGCTATTTTCTGGGCCCATAAAACCCGTGGTACAAACAGGCATATACATAATAATAATATGACAAACCGGTACATAGCCATGCTAAAAAAAACGCGGTGAATTAATAAGCGCATCGGGTTATCACGGTTCATACTATATAATGCATAATTTAAAAATAAATTGCCTCCGGATGCTCTATTTGATTACCTTTGGCCATCGATGCCAGTACCATGGCTTTTGTTCAACAATTTTAAAGTTTTCCACACACATATCATCTTAAGTATTACCTTCGTTCAATTAAAAGTGTTATCCACATTTGTTAATTACTTATGTTAATAGCTCTTTTTCGTTTCGCTAATTTAGCACCATCGTTAGTATGCGCTTTATGATCAAAATAAAATACATTTCCCTGTTAATCCCCGTATTTATTGTTTCAACAGCCAGCGCGCAGCAAAATCCATCCTTCCAGGTTTACCGCACTTATCATACCGCTATGGATCTGATGGACAAGGGTAAATTTGCCTCCGCTGCCGAGCAATTCCGCTCTGTTGAAGCAACACGCCTTAAAACAGCCACCCAGCCCCAGTTTGAATCGGAGCTCTCGCTGGTAAAAGAAAACAGCCAATACTACGAGGCTTTTTGCGCCCTCAATTTGGGTAACGATGATGCCGAAAGTATGTTCCTGCGTTTTATAAAGGAACATCCCGAAAACCCCTTAACCAAGCTGGCTTATTTCCAGATAGGTAAATCGTATTTTAAACAAGGTAAATATGAAGATGCTATCCGTTGGTTTGACAAAGTAGAAGCCAGCGAACTGAACGGCCATGATAATACTGAGTACAAATTCCGTAAGGGTTACGCTTACTTCTCTCTTAAAGATTACAAGAACGCTCAGCTACTTTTTGCCGAAGTAAAAAATAAAAGGTCTGAATTTACTGAAGATGCTACGTACTACTTTGCGTATATAGCTTATCTGAACAAAGATTATCACCTGGCCCTGGCCAATTTCGAAAAGCTTAAAAACTCCAAAAAGTACGAACGGAGCTATCCATACTACATATCGGCAGTCTACTTTTTAGATAAACGGTATGATGATGTGATCAGCTACGCTGTGCCTATTGTAAACAGTACCCGCCAGGAGCACGAAACCGAAATGCTGCGTATTATTGCCGCCTCATACTTCGCTAAAGCCGATTATGATAACGCTGTTAAATATTACGACCGTTTCCAGAGCGGCGACCAGGGTAAAACACAAAACACGCAGGACAGCTACCAGATTGGCTACACCTATTACAAGGTAGGCAACTACGCCAAATCGGCAACCGAACTGGAACGCCTGATTGAACAGGGCGATGTGTACAGCCAAAGTGGTAACTATACCCTCGGTGATGTTTTCCTGAAAATGAACAACAAACAAAGCGCCCGTAACGCGTTTCTGGCTGCTTCTAAACTGACTTACGACAAGCAATTACAGGAAGATGCCTTGTACGAGTACGCCAAATTATCTTACGAGCTCGATTTCAATACAGAAGCGCTGGCAGCTACCCGTTTATACCTCAAAAATTATCCCCGCTCTCGCCGTAACGATGAAGTAAAAGTGTTGCTTGGTGAAGAACTATTGAACTCCCGCAACTACAAAGAAGCGGTAGAGATACTGGAACCGATACCTAACAAATCGGAAAGCGCGCAGATAGCTTATCAAAAAGTTACCTACTATCGCGGTCTGGAGTTTTATAATGAGCGTGCTTTTGAAAATGCCATTGGTATTTTCCTGCGGTCGTTAAAAAATCCGGTCGATCCAAAAACTAAGGCTTTAACCACTTACTGGATGGCCGAGGCGATGTACGAGGTACGTAAATATGGAGAATCGGTTGAAAACTTCGAGGCGTTTTTAAGCATGCCCGAAGCAAAAGAGACCGACCTGGGCAATTACGCCAATTACGCCTTGGCTTATGCTGCCTTTTACGGCGAGCAATATAAAAAAGCCGCCAACTATTTCGAAAAATTCCTGCGTGGCGATGTAAAAGATAAAAACACCGAAAACGACGCGATAACCCGCCTGGGTGATAGCTATTTTGTATTGAAAAGCTATGGCACCGCTTTAGATTATTACAACCGCATCATAGCTATGCACAACCAGGGCGAAGACTACGCCTTGTTTCAACGCGGTATGATACAGGGCTTACAAGGTTCACTGGATACCAAAATCAGCACGCTGAACGACGTATTGAGCACTTTCCCGAATTCGGATTATGCTGATGATGCCTCTTTCGAAATAGCTTATACCTATTTCCTTAAAAATGATGGCGAACGCGCCAAAAGCGATCTGAATGCCATGATCCAGAAGTATCCGCATAGCAGTTATGTACCGCGCGCGCTTACCACCATAGGCCTTATTGATTACAACGCCGGTCACGACGATCTGGCTGTTGAATCATTTAAAAAAGTGGTTGCCGATTACTCCTCAACAGATGAGGCCAAACAATCGCTTAAACAAATTGAAAAAATATACACCGATAAAGGCGATGCCCAAACGTTTATCAACTATGCAGGTACAACATCTATCGGTAACTATACCACCTCCCAACAGGAAGATATTATGATCACGGCCGCCAACAACCTTTATTTAAAAGGCGACTGGCAGGGAGCCGTAGGCGCGGTTAACGCCTACCTGGATAAATTCCCGAGCAAACAGATCTACGAAAAACAGGCCCGCTTTATACGTGCGCAAAGTTTAGTTAACCTGAACCGCACCCAGGAAGCCGTAGTTGATTATAACGTGATCCTCAACGATTGGACAAGCGCCTATACCGAGAAATCACTCATCAGCATGGCCAAGCTGTATATCTCACAAAAAAAATATAACGAAGCCATTGTGTTCCTGAAAAAACTGGAAACCAATGCCGAGTTTAAAGAGGATTATTCCTTCGCCATCAATAACCTGATGCTATGCTACGCTCAAATGAATATGCCCGATGACGTGTTGAACTACGTGAAACAGATCAGAGGTAATGACAAAGCCGCTCAGGAAGATAAATTCCGTACCGGTTTATACGCCGGCGAAGCCTACCTGCTGAAAGGTGATACCACTGCCGCGGTAAAAGAGTTTGACTATACTGTAGCCAATACCAAAACCGTAGCAGCAGCCGAAGCTAAATACAACATTGCCAATGTAGAGTACTTAAAAGGCAGGTACAAAACTTCACAAAAAATGTGTTTCGACCTGGCTAAAGAAATGCCGAACTATGATTACTGGGTAGCCAAAACCTATATTTTGCTGGCCGATAACTATGTGAAGCTGAAAGATAACTTCCAGGCCAAAGCTACACTGCAAAGTATTATTGAAAATTATAAAGGTAACGACGATGTGCTACCAACAGCTAAGCAAAAGCTGGGTGTGCTGACGGGTAAACCTGTAAAAATAGAGACCCCGGTAACCGATACAAGTGATGATAATAAACCGGCCCCGGCCGATACTACCAAAACCGGTCAAAATTAACAGGATGGCAAAGAATAATATAAAAAGACAAGCAATGAAATTAAAATATATCTATACGCTGCTTACCTTAATAATAGCATTATACTTTGTCCCTGCACAAGCGCAAACAAAGAAACAGGCCAAAAAGGCTACAACAAAAACCGCTGCGAAAAAAGCACCGGCAAAACCGGCAGCTAAAAAGCCTGCGACTAAAACTACCGCACCTAAAAAATCAGCATCATCAAAAAATTTAGGTGATGCCGCTGCAAAATCAGCCGCTGATACTACCAAAAAAGGTGGCAATGGTACTAATGCCGATAACGGTGGCAGCCTTTCTGAAGAGATTGTAGTAACTACCGCTTACAAACCGGTACTGGCCGATGCGGTGAAAATACGCCGCAATCCCGACCTGGAAGATAAAGTACCGTTTAAAGCGCCACTGGTATATACTCCGCTGGATAAACGGCAAGAGCAAAACTCCGAGATCAGGCAGTTGGAGGCCATGAAAAGGCCAGCCGAACAGGATTCCGTTTTGCTGAATAACTATGTGAAAGTAGGCGCCGGAAATCTGAAATCGCTCTTTGGTGAAGCTTATTTCTCCAATGGCCGTGACCAAGCATTGCAAGTTGGTGGGTATTTAAAACATTTTTCGCAATCGGGCTCGTTAGAAAAGCAAAGCCAGAGCAAGGATGATGTAGGCGTATTTGGCAAAAGCATTTTGGGAGACAATAATATCAGCGGCCGCATCACCTATAATCGTATGGGTACCAACTTTTACGGGTATGATCAATCTGTTCCCCCGGTAAGCACATTTGTTCTCGGTAAACAGCATTTTAATACCATTGGCGCCGAAGCCGAGCTGGCCAAAAATTATAAGGATGTCGAAAACGATTTTACCTATGCGCTGAAAATAAAAGGTTATGCTTTTAGCAATGCTTACCAGGCCAGGGAAAACAACTTCGTGATCTCGGGCTTTATCAACCAAACTGTAAAACAATTTTATGCGGGCTTGAGCGGTTCGGTGGACATTAACTCACAGAAAGATAGCCTTTACAAAATCAGCAATAATATTTTGCGCTTAAACCCTTATATTAAATTCCAGGGTACTAATTATAAGATTGACGCGGGTGTAAATATCGAGAAGGAATTTGGCGAATTTGGCAAGTTCTATATCTTCCCTGCCGCTAAATTGGAGGTACAGGTGATCCCGAAATATGTACGTTTGTTTGTTGAAGCCAAAGGCGATATCAACCGCACATCCCTGCATGATCTGGCCTACATCAATCCTTTCCTTGGTCAAAATATCGACATCAAAAACTCAGTTGACCAGCTGGATCTTAGCGCGGGCTTAAAAGGTACTCTTGCTCCAGGCTTAAGCTTCAAGGCATCGGTATTTCGCAACAGCGTGAAGAACATGCCGCTGCTGGTAAGCAATTTCGACGCCGAAGTGAACAAATTCAAGGTGATATATGATGATGGAAAGGCCCGCGTGAACGGTTTTAACGGTGAGCTTGACTTTAAAGCCAGCGATGATTTTAACATCTTTGGTCGCGTAGAGATCAAGGATTATCAGATGGCTTCCGAGGCACAACCCTGGAACCTGCCTAAGTTTTTGTTAACCGCTGGTACATCTATCAATATCAACAACCAGGTAAGCATTACCGGTTCGTTATTGTTCCGCGGATCAACAAACGACAGAACATTTACCACTACAGGTGGTACATCAACTCTGGTTCAAAAACCGATAGCTTCGTTTGCCGACTTAAGTGGCGGTGTTCAATACAAGGCTACCCGTCAGATAACCGTATTTGTACAGGCTAATAACATTTTAAGCACCAGTTATCAAAACTGGTTATACTACCCTAACTACGGATTTAATATCTTTGGCGGCGTAGGGTATTCTTTTTAAGCCTTTTGATGTTTTATAATTAACCGTATTTTTAGCGAATGGATATAGCCAATTATTTAAGCGAACTCTTAGGCAGGCATAGTAAAGTAGGTGTGCCAGGCCTGGGTTCTTTTACACAAGTGCGTGTAAATGGTTATTATAACAGCGTCGAAGGCAAGCTATATCCGCCCGGTTACCAGGTACAATTCAGTCCGGATCCGTTTGACGATGATACACTGGTAGAGCATATCGCCCAAAAGAAAAACATATCGCTGGCATCATCAAAATATTTTACCGAAAAGTATATTACCTCCCTAAAGCAGGATGCCGCTTTTAAAGAGGTCCCCTTTGCCAGCCTGGGCTGGTTTTATACCAATAATGGGGAAATAACTTTTAAAGCCGGCGAAAACCATAACGAAGGACCAGAGTTTTACGGCCTCACGCCGATACCTATCAAAAAACTTAATCCGGAAAAAGGGCCCGAAAGTCCGGTTCCGGCACCATTACCATTCACGGTAGCACCGCAACCTATTGCTCCAGTCAGCACCTCTCCCGCGCCAACTGCCGACCAACCCGAGGTATATGAGGACGAGGAGACTGAAGAAAAAACACGTTCAACAAGTCCGTGGCTTATCGCGCTTATCATCCTGGTGATTATCGCGGCAGCAGCATTCGGGCTTTATAAATATAACCCGGCTTTATTCAGCTTTATGAAGCAACCGGCAAAACCAGGCACCGAGCAACCTAAAACAAAACCCGCTGCTGCAGCGGATAGTGCTGATGACAGCAATAAAACAGCTGCTCCTATCCTGGATACCCAGGCTAAGGCAATTTCTAAACCCGATACGGCGTTAAAGAAAACAGTAGCTGCTGCTGATACTGGTAAACCCGAATATGTTATCTTCGCCGGTTCGTTTAAAACGCAGACCAAAAGTAATGAAGCGGTTAAAATATACAAAAGTGTAGGTGTTGATGCCCGCACATGGCATGCCCCTGGCTCAGGCAAACGTATAAAAGTAATCATTGGTAGTTTTGCCACATCTGCCGAGGCAGAAGCCGAAAGACTTAAATTAATAAAAGAGAAAAAAATAAGCAAAGACTCATACAGTCAAGAAATTAACGAAAAGAAATGACATTATTATTGATTCAGCAGATAGCAGATACCGCGAAACATTTAGCAGACACCGCAGGCCATATTACTCAACCGATTACTACACAGCCCGAAGAGCTGCGTTTTGGTGATCTTTTGATCAAAGGCGGTTGGGTGATGGTTCCCATAGGTATTTTGGCTGTTTTAGGTTTGGTTATATTTTTTGAACGCTATTTTACTATTCGCAAAGCCTCTAAAAACGAGGCCAATCTGATGCTGCAGGTACGCTCCAGTATCCACTCTGGTAACCTGGAAGCGGCCATTGCACTTTGCCGCAATAATAATTCGCCGCTGGGCCGTATGCTGCAAAAGGGATTGTTGCGTATCGGTCGCCCTATTAAAGATATCGAGGGTGCTATTGAAAACGTAGGCAAACTAGAAGTATCCAAATTGGAAAAGAACATCGGCATCCTGGGTATCGTAGCAGGCATCGCGCCCATGTTTGGGTTCCTGGGTACCATTGCCGGGGTAATCAAGATCTTTTATGATATTTCTAAAACCGATAACATCAGCATGGGTGTTATATCTGGTGGTTTATACGTAAAAATGGTTACATCAGCCGCCGGCTTAATGGTGGGTATTGTGGCTTATGTATGTTACCATATTTTGAATATGATGGTTGATAAGGTAATTTTGAGCCTGGAGACAGATGCTATTGAATTTATTGACCTGTTAGAGGAGCCGAGCAAATGAATTTAAGAAAAAGACATAGAGGTGCATCGGCAGAGGTTCATACCTCTGCCATGAACGACATCATGTTCTTCCTGCTTCTGTTTTTCCTCATCGCGTCAACAGTAACCAACCCCAACGTGATTAAACTGGTACTGCCTAAATCATCAAGCGGGCAATCGGTATCCAAAAAAACCATCACCGTGTCGGTAACCAAGGATCTGAAGTACTACGTTGATAAAAAGGAAGTTCCGGTAGATGCCCTGCAAACTACCCTGGCGGGCTATAAAACCGTGGCAACAGAACTCACCATTGTTTTATACGTGGACAAAACCGTAGCCATACAGGATGTGGTACAGGTAATGGATATAGCACAAAAATTAAACATCAAACTCGTTCTGGCAACAGAACCGAAATAGTATCAAGTAGCTAGTATCAAGTATCACGACATTTAAAAGTCGACCACAAAAAATATTGATACTTGATACTAGCTACTTGATACTAACTACGTGATACTAAAAAATGGAATACAGAGAAGAAAATAACTATCCAAAGGCGTTCGCGGCAACAGGCATTATTCTGGCTGTGCTTATAGCTGCCTGTTATTTTATCGTGTTTCAAAACCCGCCCAAACAGGAAGAAGGTACAGGGGGCATACTTGTAAATTACGGGACTGTTGATGAAGGTACAGGTAATGATTATATGAGCACCGAAGAGCCTTCGGTTGCCGAAAAGGCCAACAATACCAAACCGGATAAAGTTACCCACGAAAAGCCCACCGAGGATAAGCCCACGCCGCAAAGCAGCGACAAAACAGTGGTGACCCAAAATACCGAGGACGCCCCGGAAGTGGCCGCCCCAACAAAAAAGCCAAGCAATACCGTAGCTACTCCGCAGCCTACCAAAACACAGCCCAAACCAACCGTGAACCAAAACGCTTTATATAAAGGCAAGGCCACAACAGGCACCGGCGAAGGCGACGGAACCGGCAATACACCAGGTAACCAGGGCAAGCCCACAGGTACAACACTCACCAATAATTATAACGGAACGGGATCTGGCAATGGCGGTAACCTTAACCTATCGGCACGTAACTTTGTTAGTAAACCCAATGTGGATGACGGTAACCGTTTTACAGGTAAAGTAGTGATAGATATACAGGTAGACAAGGCCGGTAATGTAACCTACGCCAAGGCTGGCCGCGGAACCACAATATCTGATTATAACCTGATCCAGAAATGCGAGGATGCCGTACGAAATGCCCGCATCACCTCGCTGGATACCGCTCCTGATACCCAGAAAGGCTCCGTGGTATTTGTATTTAAGGTAAACTAAGCTTGCTCAATAGTTGATGGACGATAGACCATAGAAAGGGTTGTATCATTGATTTACCACATTTTCACAAGCACCTGTATTCTGTAAACCACAGCAATAAATTTATTTATAAGTTTGTTGAATATTCGCCATAGCTATAGTCTATCGACTATGGGCCACTGCAACCATGAATTACAACGAAACCATCCAATATCTATACACTCAGCTCCCCATGTTTACGCGGGATGGGGCCTCGGCTTTTAAAAAGGATCTCACCAATACTATTGAGCTTTGCAAACGACTGGGCGATCCGCAGCATCAGTTCAAAAGCGTGCATATAGCAGGCACCAATGGTAAGGGTTCCACATCGCACATGCTGGCCGCCATTTTGCAAATCGCGGGCTATAAAACCGGGCTATATACATCGCCCCACCTGAAAGATTTCAGGGAGCGCATTCGCATTAACGGGCAAATGATCAGTGAGCAAACCGTGATTGATTTTGTCGCGACCCGCCGTACCGATTTTGAGGAAATAGCACCCTCCTTTTTTGAGATGACCGTAGCCCTGGCCTTTGACGTTTTCGCTAAAGAGAAAGTGGATATAGCTATAGTCGAGGTAGGCCTGGGCGGGCGTTTAGACTCCACCAACATCATTACCCCGCTCCTCTCTGTTATTACCAATATCGGCTGGGATCATATGAATATGCTGGGCGATACTCTGCAACTGATAGCCGGCGAAAAGGCAGGTATCATCAAGCCGGGTATCCCCGTAGTGATCAGCGAAACCCAACCCGAAACGGCACAGGTTTTCATCGATAAAGCGAACCAGGAAGATAGTCCAATCACTTTTGCATCGGAGGTTTGGCGCGAGTCGGAAAGTCCGGAAGTCGGAAAGTCCGAAAGTCCAATCCTCTTAACAATTGAGGTTCGCCACTCACTACTCGCCACTCACTACCAACCACTTACCATGTCGCTCGACCTTACAGGCACCTATCAGCTTAAAAACATCAAGGGTGTTTTATCTGCTGTAGACGAACTGCGTAAACAAGGTTTTGAAATAACCGATGAACACATTACCACCGCGTTAAAACAGGTAAAGACGCTCACCGGCCTGCACGGTCGCTGGGAGGCATTAAGTACCAACCCACTCACTATTTGCGATACCGGTCACAATCCTGATGGCATACAGGAAGTACTGAAAAATATAGCTGCGATTAACTACCAGCAACTACATTTTGTGATAGGCATGGTGAACGATAAGGACATCAGCAAAGTACTGGCCATGCTACCCACAGATGCCACCTATTACTTCTGCAAACCCGATATACCAAGAGGACTGGATGCCGAAAGCATGCAACAGCAAGCAGAAAGTTTTGGCCTACACGGCAGTACCTACCCCTCTGTAAAAGCAGCTTTATTGGCAGCCCAGGCCAATGCTACGGATCAAGACCTGGTATTTGCAGGCGGCAGCACATTTGTGGTAGCGGAGATCGTATAACTCGATAAAACTCAATTGTCATCTCGAATGAGGTACGAGGAGAGATCTTTTGCGCGGGATAATCCTGTTACTGAAACGACTCACCCCGACTACGCTTCGCTAGTCGACCCTCTCTTCTCCTGCGGCGGAAAGAGGATGAAATCCTTCTGTCCCCGCGCGTCATTGCGAGGAACGAAGACAACCGACCGGAGGGAGCTCATTAATACCGATTGAAAATAATCAATATTAATAATTCTCGATGAGCAGAGCAGCTCTGTATAGCATAGAGATTGCTTCGCCCCTCGCAATGACGCGGGAAATATATGTCAGCCCGGATGTTCTACTTAACAAATAATTTACTTCCGTTATCTACATAAAATTCTATTTTTACTCCACAATATAATCCCCATATTTTATATGACATATCTACCATCAGCAGACAGATACAAAAAAATGCAATATCGCCGTTGCGGCCATAGCGGTATTAAATTGCCGGCTATTTCGCTTGGTTTGTGGCACAATTTCGGGCACGTAGATGTAACCGAAACTTACCGAAAAATTTTACACCTGGCTTTCGACAGCGGCATCACCCACTTTGACCTGGCCAACAACTATGGCCCGCCTCCGGGCTCTGCCGAAGAAAATTTTGGTCGTATTTTAAAAGAAGATTTTCGTGGTTACCGCGATGAGATGATCATCTCCAGCAAAGCCGGTTATACCATGTGGGACGGTCCTTATGGCGATTGGGGCTCCAAAAAATACCTGGTAGCCAGTTTAGATCAAAGCCTGAAACGCATGGGGCTGGATTATGTAGATATATTTTATCACCACCGTCCGGATCCGGAAACACCGCTGGAAGAAACCATGGCTGCGCTTGATCTGATCGTTCGTCAGGGCAAAGCCTTATATGCAGGTATTTCCAACTATCCGGCTCAAGAAGCAGCCAAAGCTATCGCAATTTTGAAAGACCTGGGCACACCATGCCTCATCCATCAGCCCAAATACTCCATGTTTGTACGCGATCCGGAAGAAGGTTTATTGGATGTGCTGGGTAATACCGGTGTAGGCTGTATCCCTTTCTCACCTTTGGCGCAAGGCTTGTTGACCAACAAATATCTTCACGGTATTCCCGAAGATTCAAGAGCCGCCAAATCAACCGGTTTCCTGCAAAAAGACCAGGTAACACCTGAACGGATAGCCCAGATCAAACAACTGAATGATCTGGCCCTGAAACGCGACCAGACACTGGCGCAAATGGCCCTGGCCTGGCTGTTGAAAGACAACCGGGTAACCTCGGTACTGATTGGCGCAAGCCGTGCAGAACAACTGGCCGACTCATTAAAGGCTTTGGATAATATCGCATTCTCTGCTGATGAATTAGCGCAGATAGAAAAAATATTGGCCGCCTAAACCCCGGAGTGAGTGTCGCCAGGACGACCATTATATATAATTGTCATCCTGGACGTAGTGAAGGATCTATTCCAGACCCTGTTTTATTGGATAATAGATGCTTCGCTACGCTCAGCATGACAACGTTTTTAAAGTACTTACTTATATGAGCAACATCAATTGGGGCATTATTGGTTGCGGCGACGTAACCGAAGTAAAAAGCGGACCGGCATTTAAAAAAGTAGCCGATAGCGATCTGTTGGCTGTGATGCGTCGCGACGCAACCAAAGCTGCCGACTATGCCCAGCGCCACCTGGTAGGCCAGTGGTACAGTGATGCCGAAAAACTGATGAATGAGGCCGGTGTTAACGCCATTTATATTGCTACGCCCCCATCCTCGCACCTGGAATATGCCCTGAGTGCCTTAAAAAAAGGGCTGAATGTATATGTGGAAAAACCGGTTACCCGCAACGCCGCTGAGGCCCGCGCAATGGCCGAAGCTGTAAAACAAAGCAATGCGAAGCTTACCGTTGCCCATTATCGCCGTGCTGTACCTATGTTTTTAACCGTTAAGGAGCTAATCGATAACAAAAAGATAGGAGATATTCGCACGGTACAGATCAGAATGTGGCAAAGCCGCAAACCAGAATTGATTGCCAAAACCAAGGACAACTGGCGGGTAAATCCGGAACTGTCTGGTGGTGGCTATTTCCATGATCTTGCCCCGCACCAGCTCGATCTGATGCTGTATTACTTTGGCCAACCTGAGAAATATCATGGCTTCTCGCTCAACCAATCGGGCGCTACCCCGGCCGACGATCACGTTTGCGGAGAGATCTTATTTAAAAACAAAGTGGTAGTAAACGGCTCCTGGTGCTTTAATGTAGCTGAAAACTTAACTACTGATACCTGCGAGATCATCGGCACCAAAGGTAAGATCATGTTCCCCTTTTTTGGTAACTACATCAGCTGGAAAACCGATACAGAAGACGAAACCATAACTTTTACGCATCCGCAGCATATACAACAACCGATGATCGAAAAGATAGTAGCCTACTTTAAAAACGAAGGACCGAATCCTTGCAGTATAGAAGAAGCGATTGTGCTAATGGATGTGATGGATGCATTTACCAGTCATGGGTAAAAAAGCGTTATTGTTTGGAGCAATAACGCTTTCCATTTTAAATTTCAGCTTTTCTTTTTAGGCACTTTTGCACCTTCTTTACGTGCTTCGGATAAGCCAATAGCTACAGCCTGCTTTTTGCTGGTCACCTTTTTGCCGCTACCGCTTTTGAGTTTACCCTCTTTCATTTCGTGCATGGTTTTTTCAACTTTTTCACCTGCTTTTTCTGAGTACTTTGCCATAATTTTAGTTTTTAGATAGATAATTTAACTCGTGCAAAATATTTGCCAAATCTCATCTAGCCAAACAGCTATTCCGGTACAGAACATACATTTGATCGCTTCAGGTGTACAAAAAACTTAAAATGGCAAAATTGTCGGCAATTATTACTTAACTTCAAACATCCGGCAATCATTTATGTTACCCATCTGAAAAACACTGAAAAAGCAATTTAATTAATATGTCAGCAAAAAAACTGATCGCCCCTTTTTACGAACGACTTGCACTGATATTAATCGGTTTTTTCGCACTTGGTTATCTTGTTATTATTGGTAAAGATCTGCTTGATCCGATGATATTCGGATTTATTTTCGCGATCCTACTGTTACCTGTATCTAATTTTCTGGAAAAAAAATGCCGGCTGCCACGAAGCGCGTCGTCCTTATTATCCATATTACTGCTTATTGGTTTTGTTTACGGCATATTATACCTGGTTGGCTCACAAATATCAAAAGTAGCCAGCGACTGGCCTATGCTCAAGAAACAGGTAACACAATCATTGCAAGATTTGCAGCAGTGGGTAAATTCCGCCTTTCATATTGATACCGAAAAGCAAATGAGTTATGTGCACAGTACTGCAGATAAGATCATGGCATCAGGCGGCGACGTTTTGGGTACAACCTTCGGAGCTATTTCATCGCTGATGCTTTTTTATGTATTCATACTGATATTTACCTTTTTTATATTGCTCTACAGACGCCTGTTGTTACGTTTTATTATATGGGTTTTTCGTGATGAAAACCAACACATTGTAATGGATATAGTAGAGAATATCCAGTCTATATTAAGGCAATACATCCTGGGACTTTTGCTGGAAATGGTAATCGTAGCGGCCGTGGCCATCAGCGTTTTCCTGCTCATTGGCATTAAGTATGCCGCTTTGCTGGGTATAATTGTAGGCTTATTCAATATCATACCCTATATTGGCATTTTTACCGCGCTGCTACTTAGTGCCATTATCACCTTTGCTACAGGTAACATTAAGGACACCTTATTGGTGATGGGTAGCGTAATTGGCATACACGCTATTGATGCTAACTTCTTATTGCCTACCATTGTAGGTTCAAAAGTAAGGCTCAATGCTTTGATATCATTTATAGGGATCATTTTAGGCGAAATGATCTGGGGCCTGTCGGGCATGTTCCTGTCGATACCGGTTATAGCTATTTTCAAGATCATATTTGACCGTATCGAAAGCTTAAAGCCGTGGGGCTATCTGTTAGGTGGTGATTACGAATACAAAAAACCTGCTGCCGCCGAAATGAAAACAGAGTAACTCTATTTAACAGAAAGTTAATACCTTTTTGGAAGAAGCCGCTTTAAAATTTCGGCCTTTTGTTTTAGGTTTGTGCTGTATTAATCCCCCTAAGTAATGCAAATTGTTAATGCCCCGCCACGCCCTGTTTACAGATGTAAAAAGTGCAAAGAAGTTCTTGATATACGTCGTAAAAGGGATCCATTTATTAAAATATTTCTCTTTTGGCTTCCCATAAAAAAGTTCTTTTGTACACGCTGTCTCAAAGTCCGCTATATTTTTTAATTATCGCCCTGCTTAATGCCATGGGATCATTAATTTAGTGGCCACAATTGCGATAATCTGCAATCAAAAAACAAACTAAATATGCGCCTTAAGCAAGCATTACTGATAGTTACTTATATTCTGCTGCCTTTTATTGTGCTGGCACAACCCAAAAGCAAACCAGCTTTCAGACTGGTGCCCTTAGGTGTACTTGGCGGTATCGACGAAAGCAATCTTTCGGCCTATATGCTGGCCGCCACCGGCACTCAGCAATATATTTGTTTTGACGCCGGCACCTTACATTATGGTATCCAAAAAGCGGTGGCAAACAAAACATTCCAGGTACCTGGTGATAAGGTACTGAGACAATATATTAAAGGCTATTTTATATCACATGCTCACCTTGATCATATAGCCGGGCTCATCATCAATTCGCCCGAAGACAGCAGCAAAAACATTTATGGTCTTCAGGGTACCATTGAAACTATCAAAACTCATTATTTTACCTGGGCAAGCTGGGCCAACTTTGCAGATCAAGGCGAAACACCTGCTTTAAAAAAATATCGCTATAAGGTACTATATCCCGGCACCGAAACTCCTATCGAAAATACTCAGCTTAAAGTACAGGCCTTCCCGTTGAGTCACTCTAACTTAACCAGTACCGCCTTCCTGGTACAAAGTAATGATGATTACGTTTTGTATCTGGGCGATACCGGCGCCGATGCTATTGAAAAAAGCACCAACCTGCAAAACCTTTGGCAGGCTATCGCCCCACTCATAAAAACCAAAAAATTAAAAGCCGTCCTGATCGAGGTGTCTTTCCCTGATGAACAACCTGATAAAACACTTTTTGGTCATCTGACACCACATTGGTTCATGACCGAAATGGATAAGCTGGCCGCGCTTACAGGTCCGGCTGAGTTAAAAGGGTTAAATATCGTTGTTACACATCTTAAACCACCCGCCAACAGCATAGCCCGGATCAAGGCCCAGCTTAAAACTGCCAATCAGTTACAGCTAAACCTGGTATACCCGGTACAGGGTAAAGCGCTTAATTTTTAGATAGTATTTGGCTAACGCTAAAAATTACCTAAATTTCCATCAACCAAAACTAAACCGCCTATCTATGAACACCATTCAGAAGTGCCTGCTGTTTTGCTGCATCCTATGGGTTAATGCCTCATTTGCACAGCCGCAGGGCAAAGTTATTGAGGAGCAAACC
The DNA here is from genome assembly GCF_052045695.1 of Mucilaginibacter sp. 22184. Taxonomy (NCBI): domain Bacteria; kingdom Pseudomonadati; phylum Bacteroidota; class Sphingobacteriia; order Sphingobacteriales; family Sphingobacteriaceae; genus Mucilaginibacter; species Mucilaginibacter sp. 22184. The sequence goes on along the minus strand of NZ_JBQEPI010000007.1, from coordinate 288,121 downwards.
GTTAAAAGCAGTATTTTAAAACGCAGTGTAAAATATACTATCTATCTGCCGGCCGATTATGAAACAGCCAATCGCAGTTACCCTGTTGTTTATTTATTGCACGGCTATACCGATGACAATACCGGCTGGCTGCAGTTTGGCGAAATAAACCGTTATGCCGATAAAGCAATTGCCGAAGGCACTATTCCACCCATGGTTATTGTGATGCCCAATGCCGATTCAAGCTGGTATATCAACTCTTATGACGGCAAAGAAAAATATGAAGACTTTTTTATTAAAGAATTTATGCCGCAGATTGAAAAAGTTTACCACATTAAAGCCGATAAAAAATACCGGGGTGTAGCTGGTTTGTCAATGGGAGGATATGGCACACTTATTTATACCCTCAAATACCCTCAGTTATTTGCTGCCGGAGCGGCATTGAGCGCGGCCGTACTTCCGGATGATCAGATGGTGGGTATGCCTGATGAAAACTGGGACCATGTATTTGCACAGCTCTATGGGCGCGGGCTCAAAGGTAAAGATCGCTTGAATAAGGCCTGGCAGGCCAATTCAGTACTGGGCATGGTGCAGGATAAAACCACAGAGCAGCTAAGTAGCGTACGCTATTGGATTGATTGTGGTGATGATGATTTTTTAAGCAAAGGCAATAGCCTGCTGCATGTAGCTTTGATGGAGAAAAAAGTACCGCATGAGTTCAGGATTCGGGATGGCGCCCACAACTGGACCTACTGGCGTACAGGTATTACTGATGCGCTGGCATTTATAGGCGATAGTTTCAGACAGAAATAGAGCCCCCCAGCTCCCTGAAGGGGGAGCTTTTGATGTGCGGATAGGCAAATGACAACGTATATATCCAAATGAGAAACCGGCTTGATACTTGATACTCGCTGCTTGATACTAAACAGATACTAAAAATCTATGAAATTATACCTTAAGCTCTGCTTGCTTTTATTACTTTTAAGCACTGGCGCCTCATTTGCCCAGCATACAGGTAAAGTGATAGACGAGCAAAACATCAAAAGCGATATTTTAAACCATAATGTAAAATACGCTATTTATTTGCCCCCCGATTATGAAACATCAAACCGGACATACCCGGTGGTGTACCTGCTGCATGGTTATGGCGACGATCAAACCGGCTGGCTGCAGTTTGGCGAAATAAACCATTATGCCGACAAAGCTATTGCCGAAGGTAAAATTCCGCCCATGATTATTGTGATGCCCGATGCCCAGACCACCTATTATATTAACTCCTACGATGGGAAACAAAATTATGAGGATTTCTTTTTTAAGGAATTTATCCCCGATATTGAAAGAGAGTATCACATCAAAGCCGAAAAAAAATACCGCGGTGTAGCAGGTTTATCCATGGGTGGTTTTGGTACGCTGGTTTATAGCATTAAACACCCCGAAATGTTTTCGGCAGCAGCAGCCCTGAGTGCGGCGGTACGTAGTGATGAGGATCTGATAGCCATCCCGGGTGCACGCTGGGCCGAAGTATATAGCAAAGTGATCGGCCCTGATCTGAAAGGTAAGGAACGCTTAAATACTACCTGGCAAAACTACTCAATACTGGGCCTGGTACAAAGTAAAACTACTGACGAACTAAAGACGGTTCGCTATTGGATAGACTGTGGCGACGACGATCCATTAAGCAAGGGCAACTCTCTACTTCACATTGCCCTGATGGAGAAGAAAGTCCCGCATGAATTCAGGATACGTGATGGCGGCCACAACTGGACCTACTGGCGCACCGGCATTACCGATGCCCTGGAATTCATAGGCGATAGCTTCAGGCAAAAGTAAGCTTGTAGATGTGCAGATTTTAAATATGCAAATGAGTTGCATTGAAATTATCTGCACATCTTTAATTTGCATATCTGCTTATCCGCACATTTGCACATCTTCATGGGCTCAGGATATCTACACAGCTCTTTTTTAGTTGGGCAAGTCGGGCGGGTAAGGTATCAATACCATGCTGATCTTTTATATTGCGGTAAAGCAGTTTGATCAGGTTTAGTGTTTCATCGTCCGGGTCGCAGGCCTGGGCTTTTTCCAGGTGAGGTAAGGCTTTTTTTACTTTGCTGATATAAGCTGCATCTACTACAACCTCATTAGCAGGCTTGCCCGAAATATCCTTAATATACAGAAAACCTAAGGCCCTGTGAGCTACATAGTAATTGGGTTCTGCTGCAACTACCCTATTATAATACATAATGGCATTGCCGCTTTGCTGATCACCTTCATAAACCTGTGCCATAAAGTTATAGAAACTGGTACGGATGCCGGGTTTCAGTTTGGCGGTATCGGGCAATATTTGCTCGCCAAGGGTCATGGCTTTTTCCATATTGGCATTCAGAAACGCTTCGTTAAAATCAACATAACGATCATATACTTCGTCAGCGGTTTGCGCATAAACCGTTCTGCCGGCTACGAGTATAAATAGAATAAAGATGGTTTTCCTGAGCATGATGATAAGATTGGCTAAATGTACTTAGCCAATCATATAAACGCAATAAGGTGCGCTTTAATTATGTTGGGAATTCTTCCATCTCTGGTATTCCGCTCTCATACAGTGTCCGCAAGGGCGATATCCCAGGCTACGCGCCTCTGCTTCCGAAGTAAAGAAAACCCGGTTTTCTGGTTTCATTCTTTTGCCCGATCCGCAGTTCATCGTACCATAAATTTTAAGCCGGGCATTGCCGCCAAACCAAATCTGTTTGGCATCGAGCAGTTGCTTGAGTTTTCTGCTACGGGTAAAAGCCTTATAGCCCAGTTCCAGATGCCTGATCATTTGGCGTCATGAAAAATAACCCCCATACTGCGACGTTTGCCTGCGATTACCTCGCCTACCCCGTGTTTCATGTTTACTTTATGATAGCCCATGCTGCCCTTGGCGGGACGGTAACTTGTTGTAAACAGCAGCATATCACCTTTACTCGGTTTGAGCACTATAGCGCGCGATTGTGCCCTGGGCTTTTGCTCCATCAGTATAAACTCACCGCCCTCATAATCCCGGCCGGGTTCATCCAATATAAAAACCAGCTGCATCGGAAAAAATACTTCGCCATACAGATCCTGGTGCATAGCATTATAGCCGCCCTGGGTATACTGCAATATCAGTGGTGTTGGTCTTAGCTGGTCATGCACATGACAGTGCTGCAGCAACTCATCCAAAGTATCCGGGAAGCGTTGTTCTTTATTCAAATATTGCATCCAGCCATTGGCAATGGGCGCCAGTTGTGGATAAACGCTTTCCCGCAATTGCTGGATAAGCGCAGGCAAGGGATATTTAAAATACTTATACTCTCCCAATCCGTACTGATGATGCTCCATGATGATGGTTTTCCGGTACAGTTGATCATTAGTATACTCAGCGGTGAGATCATCGCATTCCTCCGCTGTTAATACATTTTTTACCAGCACATAACCTTTGCTATCCATCCCATTGGAAATGCCGGCCCAGTTCAGGCCGGCAATTCGTTCTTGAATACTCATATCTGTGCTATTATGCCTGGTTGTTAACTAAAGCGGCTTCCCAGCCAATGATAGCCGATTTGCGGGTTGGCCCCCAGTGATATCCACCCGATTCGCCGGTTGATTTGATAACGCGGTGACAAGGGATCAGGAAAGCAACCGGGTTGGCGCCTATCGCGCTGCCTACCGCCCTGCTGGCATTGGGTTGATGGATCTGCTTAGAGATATCGGAATAAGTGCTCAGATCACCCATAGGGATTTTTAGCAACGTTTCCCATACTTTAAGCTGAAAGCTGGTACCTTTCAAATGCAGCTTTATATTGGATAACTCCGACCAGTCCTTTTTAAAGATATGCAGTGCATCCTGCTGGGCCACATCCACAACTTGTGTATAGGACGCATTGGGGAATTGCTCCAGAAGCTTGTTAAAGGCGTCTTCCCGGTCATCGGCAAAAGCCATATAACAAATACCTTTGGGAGTTGAGGCTACAATGATGTTACCAAAAGGACTTTCGGCAAAGCTGTAGTTGATATCCAGCTCCTTGCCGCCATTTTTGTACTCGGCGGGTGTCATGCCTTCAATATTGATAAATAGATCGTGCAGGCGGCCGGTGCCCGACAGGCCGGTTTCAAAAGCGGCAGCAAACAAAGTTGCCTGTTTATCTTTCAGCAGGTTTTTGGCGTAATCCAAACTCAGGTACTGCAAAAATTTCTTAGGACTGATACCTGCCCAATCGGTAAATAAACGCTGAAAGTGGAAAGGACTTAAATGCACTTTTTCGGCTACATCATCCAGGTTGGGTTGATTTTTAAAGTTCAGCTTTATATAGTTGATCGCCTCGGCGATACGGTCGTAATTGATTTTTTCTTGTGTGTTCATCGTCTTGTTTATTAATTATTGATAAACAAATTTACCCCGATATCAACCCCTATAAAACCCGAAACTTGCGCAGTTTAGAGCGGCTACAAGCCCTTATACATCTTTACAATCGGCAGCATTTCGCCATCGGGCATGGGCTGTTCTATATGCTCTACAGGGCGATAACCCATCACCTCATAAAGCGGCACCCCTGGTAAAGTGGCTCCCAGCTGAAAACGGGTAAAGCCATTTTCAATAGCCGCGTTTTCGCATACCTGCATAATATGTTTGCCAATACCCTTCCGGGCCCAGTCGGGATGTACAAAAAAGGCCCGGATGCGGGCAGCATCTGTTACCGGATCAAGCAGCGTGTCTTCCACAGCTTTATGCTGATCGCCACCGTATAGTGTATTCCGTTTGCTCCAGCCGCCGCAACCCACTATGGTATCGCCAATCTGGGCCACATAATAAGTACCGTCAATGATGAGTTGTGTATCGATACCAAAAATATATTTAATGGCACTTTCTATCTGGTTTGGGGTATTATAAGCTGTACTCAATCCACGTACCGATGCCCCTATCAATTGCTGTAAAAAAGATATATCCTCAAAAGTAGCAAGGCGGGTAGTAATAGTCATAGATGTAATCGTTTAATCAAATATCATTAATTCCTGACAATTGTTTGGAATGAGTGCAATTCAAATTTCGGCGTGGAGTCCATTCACCGATCTATGTTTTTTGATACACGTGTCATTGCGAGGTACGAAGCAATCCCGATAAGCAGAACCGCTCTGTATAGTATAGAGATTGCTTCGTACCTCGCAATGACGCGTGAGGAGAGCAGCAAGCAAAAGTGGGTTTACACGGTTTACACTTTTCATGGTTTATATTAATATAAACAACTGTTAATCAATTATTTAATTAATTTATTTAGTCAAAAACTGGGTTTACATGTAAACCATGATTTATAACTTTTCAAAAGAGCGAGTGAGCTAAACATCACCAAATTCCTGACTCTGACTGGTTGCCTGTCTTTTGGTTACCAGCAAACCAAGGCTCAGTATAATACTGGTACCCAACACTACCACAAATAACAAACTGGCGCCAACCTGCGGGATGCGCAAATTGGCCGGCAGGTTATAATATAATAGTACATTGATCAATCCGCGGGGTACAATAAAAAGCTCGGGCATCAGGTCGGTTTTGGATACCAGTTTAATGTACAGGAAACGTACTATGTAAATAGAAACCAAAATGGCCCCGGCGCTCAGCAAAATTGGCATATCGTTCAACTCACGTATATTCATGGTATAACCAAAAACGATGAAAAAGAATGTACGCATCAAAAAAGCGCTTTCGGCCGAAAGCTGGTGCAATTGCTTAATATCATGCTTAAAGGCAGGGTAAATAAACGTTTTCCTGAACCAGGAGAAATTGATCTGGTTGGCATTGTTCAGGAACAAACCCAAAGCCAATACGATGATGAGCGCCGATAAATGGTATGATTGCCCGATAGAATAAACCAGGATCAATAATGATATGATCAGGAACGATTTAATATGATGTTTTAAGCGCCCGATAACATATAACAAGGCCAGACACGACAGGATAGCCACCAGGATAATACCCGTAAGCTCGCCACCCAGCTTGGCAAATGAACCTATATCTATCTTAGGATTCCGGACGATAAAATTAAACAGCACTACCGTAAGGATATCCGAAAACGAGGACTCATAAATAATAAATTCCTTTTTACTCTTGATGAGATTGGCTGCAGAAGGTATGGCGATAGACGAGCTCACCACGCAATAAGGTATGGCATTCACAAAGCATTTGTAGATGCTTTCGCCGGTAAGGTAATAGATAATACCGGTGATGGCTACCGAACTCAATAACAACACACCCAATGCCGAAAAGAATGCCTTTTTGATAACCGCGTTTTTATCGCTGTTATACCGCAGCTCCAGGGCCCCTTCAAATACGATCAGTATCAAACCCAATGTACCCAGCGTGGGCAGGATGAGCGAGAAATTGAGCATTGGGATATTGAAGTATTCTACCACCTGTTTCAGCCCAATGCCCAGCAGTAGCAATAAAATAACCGATGGGATCTTTGTTTTACCGGCCAGCAGATCAAACAGGTAGGAAAATATGACCAGTCCGCTAAGTATAATAAGGGTTGTGTATGTAGTCAAATTGGGGGGTGCTTTAATGTTTGTCCGTAAATGAGCCTAACATACGAAATTCAGGTATTGTTTTGGATATGGCTTGTTTATGGATCCGCCAAATAGGTTTATTACCTATTGATGTTATTTCGGCTGATTTATTCTTGTTTCGCCTAAAAATATATTTTAACGGGTAAAGTTTGTCGTGCTTTACACGTTTTAAAACGCTATAACTTCAGGCATGGTTTACATGCAAAATATGATCCTCATTTTTTGAGAAGAATGTGAGCTTTGTCCAAAATGGCTGAGCTTTCTTATCCGTTGGGAACCAATTCCGGTTTGGATCAACCAATATAAACAGACCGCCCTCATCTCCCAAGGCCATAAAATTATCCTGTTTGGGTTGTTTGGCATAATAATCCAAACCGTATCTGGCTATAAGATCATCAGCACAAGCTTGCACATTTGAGGTCACTATACCAATTTCGCTTACGTGCAGAATGGAATCACCGCTAAACGGAGCCTCGGATTGGTTTAGAAGATCGTACCTGCATATCAATTCCAGCAGGTTCTCATTGTTATCATAAAAATAAAATGACCGGGCGTTCCAAAGTTTAATGTCCGAAAGGTAAGTATCAGCAATAACCGGGAGTATGGTTACTTTTTCCTTTATCCATGCCAAAGCTTCTTCGAGTTTATTGGTGGGGATATCGAATGCCAGATGATAATTGGGATTTACGCTTTCTTTTGAATGTATAAAAGTGACCCTGGTTTTGCCTATTAAAAATGAAAGCTCGTTTTCTGTTTTCCGGTTAGTTTTAATATCGAGTACATGATTGTAAAATTGCTCTGTTACCGGCAGGTTATTCGTCAGCAAATGAATTTCCTTAATTTTCATAGTAGTAGTAGTAGTAGTATAGGGTGATGTGATACCGCTAATTTAGAAATTACTTGATGCTTGAAGTATTACAAGTAAAAACATGGGAATAGAATGATAAAGTAGTTCAATTATTTTCGTTCCCTCAGGGTCTCCTGAAAGGGGCCCTGAGGTTCATCGTATGGTAATTCAAAACGCAGGGCCCGCTGCGAGAAACCCTGCGGAGACGAAAAATTCAGGTATTGTTTTGAAGAGGCAGATCTCGTTGCGCCACAGCTCTCCATTTTGAAAAATATAACCAACTGTTTCCTGCAAACATAATAATAGAACTTAATACCCACAGCCAGTAACCTAATTTGTAACTGATGATCTGACCATAACTTCCAGCTTCATTTACCATGATTTTTGAAAATGACAGGAAGAAAAGCGCGGTAGCAACCGCTAAAAAACTCATTAGTAAAGAAAACTCAGGACTTTTTTTAGCCAATATCCATGAAGCTAATAAGAACGGATTTGCAAGCCATGTAATGCCTGCACCACCAAGTAAAAGACCTATTGCACCCGAAAAAACTGCCGCGATCGAATATCCACAACTATCGGTTGTACAATAACATTGTTGAGTTAATGAAATAAGAAAAGCCACAATACTTGTAGTAAGAATTATATCCCGGGGATTGAATTGCTTTAACTTTTTCATCAGAACTAAGATATATCTTTCCTCCAACAAAAAAGAGCCGCCCTTTCAGGCAGCTCCTCAACACTACTATTTGAATTAAAGCTTTTTGTCGGCCTTGATCACTACGTGGGTGATTAGCGATTGCCGGTGCACCTCACGTTGGGCATGCTGACTGCCAGCATCCGAGTGATTGAGATGTGGCGCGATCACCAATGAAACGATCGACATCAGTTTGATGAGGATGTTCATTGACGGGCCTGAGGTATCTTTAAACGGATCGCCCACGGTATCACCGGTTACGGATGCTTTGTGTGGCTCCGATTTTTTGTAGTGGATCTCGCCATTGATCTCCACGCCTTTCTCAAATGATTTTTTGGCGTTATCCCATGCACCACCCGCATTACTCTGGAAAATACCCATCAGCACACCTGATACGGTAACACCTGCCAGTAAGCCCCCCAAAACTTCGGGGCCAAAAGCAAAGCCAATGATAATAGGCGTGATCAGGGCGATCAAACCGGGAGCAACCATCTCGCGGATAGAAGCTTTGGTTGATATAGCCACGCATTTTTCATACTCGGGTTTGGCTTTATATTCCATAATACCCGGTATTTCGCGAAACTGGCGTCTTACTTCTTCCACCATGGCCATAGCCGCCCGACCTACTGCAGAAATACATAAAGCCGAGAAGATGAAGGGGATCATCCCACCCACAAACAAACCAGCCAAAACATCGGCTTTGTAAATATCAATATGCTCGATACCGGCCACACCCACAAAGGCCGCGAACAAGGCCAGTGAGGTTAACGCGGCCGAAGCAATGGCAAATCCCTTACCTGTAGCAGCGGTAGTGTTACCTACGGCATCCAGGTTATCTGTACGGTGACGTACTTCTTCGGGCAGTCGGCTCATTTCGGCAATACCACCGGCATTATCGGCAATAGGGCCAAAAGCGTCGATAGCCAATTGCATAGCTGTAGTAGCCATCATACCCGCGGCAGCAATCGACACACCGTATAAACCTGCAAAATGGTATGAGCCGTAAATACCTGATGCCAGTACCAAAATAGGCAATACTGTTGATTCCATACCTACAGCCAAACCACCGATGATGTTGGTAGCATGCCCGGTTGATGACTGGCGGATAATGCTAAGTACCGGGCGCTTGCCCATAGCGGTATAATATTCGGTGATGATGGACATTAAGGTACCAACAATAAGGCCCACAACTATCGACAGGAAAACCCCGTCTTTAGTAAATATTAACGAACCGGCTTTGATAGAACCATTAGCCTCATCGCGCGACATATGGAACTCACCAGCAGGCAACATCCATTGTACCACAAAATACGTGGCAATAGCAGTTAAAACGATAGACGCCCAGTTACCAATATTAAGTGCTTTTTGAACGCTATCGGTCTCGTTTTTGATTTTCACAAAGGCTGCACCTACAATAGAAAATATCAAACCTAAGCCAGCTATCACCATGGGTAATAATACCGGGGCAATACCACCAAAAGCATCATGCGATACAATTTCGCGTCCCAGTACCATAGTAGCCAGCATAGTAGCCACGTATGATCCAAACAAATCGGCGCCCATACCGGCCACGTCACCCACATTATCGCCTACGTTATCGGCAATAGTGGCCGGGTTACGTACGTCATCCTCGGGGATGCCCGCTTCCACTTTACCAACCAGGTCGGCACCTACGTCGGCTGCTTTGGTATAAATACCACCACCCACGCGGGCAAATAATGCTATCGATTCGGCCCCCAGCGAGAAGCCCGCTAAAACATCAAGCGCTTTGGCCATGGCTTCGCTGTTTACATCAAGTCCATGGCTTTTAACATACATGGTATAAAAAACAATAAATAATGATCCTAAACCAATAATGGCTAAACCGGCAACCCCTAATCCCATTACCGTACCACCGGTAAAGGAAACTTTTAAGGCTTTGGCCAAACTGCTACGCGCGGCCTGTGTGGTGCGCACGTTGGCTTTGGTAGCTATACGCATACCCAGGAAACCTGCGAATGCTGATAAAAACGCGCCAATTAAAAACGATATGGCAATAACCGGGCTTGATGTAGCCACTGTGGTGCCCGACCAGGCGAGTAAAATGCCCGCTATAAGTACAAACCCGCTCAGTATTTTCCACTCCGCACGTAAAAAAGCCATTGCCCCATCAGCAATATAGCCTGCCAGTTGGGCCATGTCGCCGTCGCCAGCATCTTGTTTGGTAACCCAGGCAGCTTTAATCGCCATCGCGAGAATGCCTATAAGGCCTATTACCGGAATTAAGTAGATCAAGTAGTTGTTCAAAAAATCCATGTTCACAAATTTGGTTTAGTAATGGTTTAGTAAATGGTAGTCAGAAGCCAGGTATTGCCGAACAGGAAGCACCGATAATTTCAGAACGGATATTTTGCGGTGTATCAAAAATCTTTATATTTGATAACCGATCCTCGTTCTAAAAATCCCTGCCTCAAAAATTCGTAATCCTTAGCCTCTATTAATTGGTGGATGCAAAATAGTAATTTTATTTTCTTTACAAAGAGCCTGCTTATTATAAAGTTTTTTAAATAGTTTAGGCCTTTAAACCCCTTTGAATAACACATGACAAAAAAAACTGATCAACCAAAAATGAAACACGAACTGAGCCTGCTCGACGGCACCATGCTGGTGGCGGGCTCCATGATAGGTTCGGGTATTTTCATTGTAAGTGCTGACATTATCCGCAACGTAGGCTCATCTGGCTGGCTAATAGCCATTTGGGTACTCACCGGCTTTATGACCCTCACCGCCGCCTTGAGCTATGGCGAACTCAGCGGCATGTTCCCCAAAGCCGGCGGACAATACGTTTACCTGAAAGAAGCTTATAACAAATTCATTGCTTTTTTATATGGCTGGAGCTTTTTCGCGGTGATACAAACCGGCACCATAGCCGCTGTGGGTGTAGCTTTCTCTAAATTTACTGCTTATTTAATACCCGCTTTTAGTGAAGATAATATCCTGCTGAATTTGGGTTTCATGAAAATCAGCGCGGCCCAGGTAGTATCCATCGTACTGATCATATTTTTAACTTTTATCAATACCAGAGGCGTAAAAGGCGGAAAGCTGATCCAAAACACATTTACGTTAACCAAACTGCTAAGTCTTTTTGGATTGATCGGTTTTGGTTTTTTAGCCTTAAAAGGTGACATATGGCATGCCAACTGGAGCAATGCCTGGGATATTCACAACTTGAGTAAAGACGGTAGCATTACCGCTTTAACCATAGGCGGAGCATTGGGCGCTATCGCGGCAGCCATGGTAGGTTCTATATTCAGTAGCGATGCCTGGAACAACGTAACCTTTATTGCCGGTGAAATGAAGAACCCCAAACGCGATGTGGCGCTGAGTTTGGGGCTGGGCACCTTAATTGTAACCATTATTTATGTATCGGCCAACGTGGTGTATACAGGAGTGCTGCCTTTGCATGATATTGCCAATGCCGAAAAAGACCGTGTTGCAGTGGCAGCCTCGCATGTGATATTTGGTAATATCGGCACCTATGTTATCGCGGTGATGATCATGATATCAACCTTTGGTTGTAATAACGGATTGATCCTTTCTGGTGCAAGGGTATATTATTCCATGGCCAAAGATGGTCTTTTCTTTAAACGTACCGGCGATCTGAATAAATTTGGGGTTCCGCAATTCGGCTTATGGATACAGTGTGTGGTGGCTTCTATACTATGTTTAAGTGGGCGTTACGGCGATCTGCTGGATATGATATCCTTTGTGGTAGTGATATTTTATATGCTTACCATCATCGGTATTTTTATTTTACGCGCTAAACACCCTAATGCCGAACGCCCTTACAAAGCCTTTGGTTACCCTATTTTACCTGCTATTTATATTTTAATGGGACTGGCATTTTGTATATTGCTCATTATATATAAACCGCAATTTACCTGGCCAGGCTTAATTATTGTACTGATAGGTATCCCGATATATTTTATATCGCAGCGGAACGTTAAACATCATGATGAAACGGTTACTGGCAGTTAGTTTATTTTTAATAAGCGGGCAGCTTTATGCCCAGGATCTTCAGCAGAAATTATCGAATGCCTTTGGCAGGCTGCAAACCGATAGTCAGTGCAGCTATGCATCATTATCACTAACAGTACTGGATGCCAAAACAGGCGAACAAATATTTGCCGCCAACCCCAATATGGGGTTGGCTACGGCATCAACCCTAAAAACTATTACCAGCATAACGGCCTTCAATATTTTGGGGGCCGATTTTAAATACCAGACCCAACTGGGCTACGCCGGTGAAATTGCTACTGATGGCACGCTCAATGGCGATGTGATCATCAAAGGCGCGGGGGACCCTACCCTGGGCAGCTGGAGGTATGAACAAACCAAAGAGGCTCATGTATTAACCCTGATGACCGATGCTTTACAAAAAGCAGGTATCAAAAAAATCAATGGTCGTATTATTGGCGATGATAGTATTTTCGGTACGCAATCTATCCCCGAAGGGTGGATATGGCAGGATGTGGGCAACTACTATGGCGCGGGCACATCGGGCCTGTGCTGGCGCGAGAACCAGTTTGATATCAAATTGCGAACCGGTGTGGTAGGTAACCCGGTTGGTATATCCCGTACCGTTCCCAACATCCCATACCTTACTTTTAAAAGCGAGTTGATCAATGGCGAATCAGGCTCCGGCGATAATGCCTATGCCTTTTTGCCCGTTGGCAGTTCGGTGATGTATTTGCGAGGTAGTTATGCTATTGATAAGGAGAAAAAGAGTATATCCGCAGCCCTCCCCGATCCGGCTTATGATGCTGCGCTGCGTTTATCAGATACCTTAAAAAAATTAGGCGTTTTAGTAACTGGTAATCCAGAATCGGCGACTACTTTAGCGGCTAAGGATCTGAAATTGCCGCTCATCGCCAAAAACTTAACTACTATATCGTCACCGCCATTGAGCCGCATTGTTTACTGGCTCAACCAAAAAAGTATCAACCTGTATGCCGAGCAGCTGCTCAAAACCATTGCCTGGAAACAGGGCCGCAAACCTACATCGGCCAACGGAGTTGAAGAAGTTCAAAAATTCTGGAAAACCCGCGGTATCGACCCGAACAGCATCAATACCTACGATGGCAGCGGCCTGTCGCCAGGCGACAGGGTAACTACCTCAACACTGGCCAAAATACTGCAATCGGCCAAAAAAGAAAGCTGGTTTGCCGATTTGTATGAGAGTTTGCCGGTTTATAACGACATGAAAATGAAAAGCGGCAGCATCAACAGTGTGCTATGCTATGCAGGCTATCAAACCCATAATGGCCGCGAGCTGTGCTTCTCTATCATGGTGAACAACTTTAACGGATCAAGCAGGGGCATCAAAGAAAAGATGTTCCGGGTGCTGGATGTGCTGAAGTAGAGCTCCCTCAATATCATTAAGTGAAGTGATTTGCAAACCCCATCAGGATTAAAACTTTGTAGAAAAAAGTCCGTTCTCATTCAGTGCCGTAGGTACTATACTCTGGTTCCATACCTACAGCATGCTAAATGTTTATTATTGGGTTTTCTACAAAGCTTTTACTCCTACGGAGTATTCCTAAATAATGACAGTGCCCAATCTTTGAAGGGGGAGCTTTTTGATTTGCGGTTTTTATATCCTAAATTTATTACCAGCAACCTGAATCATGAAAGTATTAACCTTAACCCCACGTAAACCGATCATTTATCTGCCCGGGGTGATCAGCCTGGTGTTGCTGCCTGTGTTTTGTTTGGTGTTTTTGTTTCAACATAAGGCATTTGTACATCTGGGCTATATTGATGTTGCCATGTATGAATCTGGATGGGATGCAAAAAAAATCTCCGAAACATACCATACCCAATTCCCTCCTGTTCGGAATTATGTAGATATCAACCTGGATGGTAATGATGCCGCCAATAAAAGCCGTTTAGATTTTGCACGGTTAGAAATAAGGGAAATACTCCAATCAAAGGATACTCATAAGGGGGTCAGGTTTCATTTTGGAAAAACCAGCAAATACTGGTCATATGTACAGGCACATAATTTATGCCAGATAGAAGGTGTTCTGGCCTATACCCCGTATCAGGATGATATATATGCAGGTTATGTAGCTCCTCAAAAGGATAGTAAATCTTATGCAATGCCGTGTGGAGGTATTAGATATACTTATGTTGAAATTAAAACCGATCAAAAAATATGGGAGGAACAGGTGCAAATAATCAAGAAATTTTATGCGCCTGCTTTACTATTTGCAATGATGGCGTTTTTTACTGTAAAAAGATCGAGCTTCATTTTTAAACGAATATGAAAAAACTAAGCATAGCTATCATCCTAATAGCATCCACCCTCTTCGCCTGCAAGCCTAAAACCAATCCTGCCGATGAGATTAAAAGCATCCGTTTTAAATTTACCGAGCTGGGGCGCGAAACACAATTCAGGATAACCTGCGATAAGTTTGATTATTACTTTCCGGAAAGCAAGGTTAAAAATTTCACGCAAAAAGCAGGTATCGACAGTGTGATGCAGTTATTAACCGATATGAAAAGGACAGATGATGGTTATCAGCCCGATGTTCGCGGAAAGATTTATCTTACCCACCCCAACAACACCGTCGATACCCTTTGCGTAGGTGTAAAAGTACTCACCTATAAAAGCGGCACTTACGAAACACCGCAGGCTTTGCTGGCGCTGATACAGAAATAAAAATCAAATATGTCATTGCGAGCGCAGCGTGGCAATCTCCTCGCGTTTATATCAACGAGGAGATTGCTTCGTCGTTCCTTCTCGCAATGACACGTATGGGAATTTTTAAGCGTAAGTAACGTTTAAAGTAATAGGTACGCTCAGTGCTTTTGAAATAATGCAATTGGCTTTGGCGCCTTCGGCAATTTGTTTAAAGGTTGCCTCATCAACACCGTCAATAACAGAGCCTTTTAGTTCCAGGTGAATGTTCGTAACTGCCAAACCAACCATATCCAGATCCAATATGGCATCGGTGGTCAAATCATTGGGCGTAAAACCAGCTTGGGTTAAGGCAGCGCCAACGGCCATGGTAAAACAGCCTGCGTGTGCTGCAGCAAGCAACTCTTCGGGGTTAGTACCGATACCATCGGCAAAACGGGTTTTAAATGAATATTGGGTTTTGTTTAGCACGGTGCTCTGGGTGGTAATCTCTCCCTGACCTGCTTGTAATGTGCCGTTCCAATGGGCGTTTGCTGTACGTTTCATAGTTGTTGTTTAAATGATGTTTTTTGTGTTGGTTAGTACCAAAGTTAGCAGTTCAAAACAAGTGTAAGCTCTTTTTCCCTGTTCTTTTTATCTTTTTTCTGCAGACGGCCATTTGGCACGTTCATATTGCACAGGCCATTTTACTTCGTGCCCTAATTCATGCGCGGCACGTAACGGAAAATGCGGATCGCGCAGCATTTCGCGGGCCAGGAATATGAGGTCGGCCTCCCCTTCTTGTATAATTTCATCGGCCTGGTAAGCGGTAGTTATTAGTCCTACCGCCCCTGTAAGTATACTACTTTCCTTTTTAATTTTCTCGGCAAATTCTACCTGGTAACCCGGTTTTAAGGGAATCCTGGCACCCACTACGTTACCGCCGCTTGAGCAATCAATCAGGTCAACTCCTTTATCTTTCAATATTTTGGCCAAGGCTACGGAGTCATCGGCCGTCCAGCCCCCTTCCGTCCATTCTGTTGATGATAGCCGTACAAACAAAAGGTTTTCTTCGGGCCAAACCTCCTTAACGGTTTCCACCACCTCAAGCAGCAAACGGATACGGTTGTCAAATGACCCGCCATATTCATCTGTACGTTGATTACTGATAGGCGATAAAAACTGATGTATCAGGTAGCCGTGTGCACCATGCAGTTCAATTAACTTAAAACCTGAAGCTAAAGCCCTTTTGGTGGCCGCTTTAAAATCGGCCTTTATTTTTTCAATGCCTGTTTTATCCAGTGCAAGCGGCGCCTCTTCACCTTCGGCAAAGGGGATGGCGCTTGGAGCTAATGTTTGCCAGCCTTTGGGCTGGGTTGAAGGGATTTGTTTACCCCCGTTCCAGGGCTCCACATGACTGGCTTTACGCCCGGCATGGGCCAGTTGTATGCCGGCAATAGCTCCGTTGGCATGTATAAAGTCGGTAATGCGTTTTAGTTTTTCGATATGCTCATCACGATAAATACCCAGGTCGGCAAAAGTAATACGACCTTCGGCCGAAACTGCGGCGGCCTCGGTAATGATGAGCCCGGCGCCACCAATGGCCCGGCTGCCCAGGTGAATGAGGTGCCAGTCGTTGGCAAAACCATCCTCGGCAGAGTATTCGCACATAGGCGATACCACAATACGGTTCTTTAATTCGATGTTTTTTATTCTTAGGGGAGAAAACAGATGAGCCATAGTTAATCTTTTAGGCAAATATGGTAACTAACAGCATTAAAGCGCTCACTGTTTTGTAAAATACACGATAGGTAAGCTAAAAGCTTAAAGCCGAAGGCTCAAAACTTTTTTATGATCGTGTGCGCTTTTAGCTTTCCATTTTTGAGAGTGCCTTTCGCTTTAAGCTTTCAGCCTTCGGCTTTAAGCTTTCTCAATGTATCCTTCCGCGTTCCTCCTCGTTGCCCGTGTCGCGTTTTTCGGCAGTAGTTTCCCGGCCAAAGCGATAGCTTAACGCCAATTGTACAAAGCGATTGAGCTGGAAGTTGGTGAACTTGCTCCTGATACCGTTAACGGTAGTTGTTACCGCCGAAGCACTGCTCCTGAAAGCATCGTTAAGATTTAGGGTAATGTTTAGCTTTTTTTGCATGGCCAATGCGGTAAAGCCTATGTCTAGTTTATAGTAGGCGTCTGAACGGCCAATATGATCAACCTCCGGAAACTGGTACCAGAAATTCACAGCCGCGGCAAAAGTTTTACCGGCATTAAAATAAGCCGTATTATTGGTGGCCAGGTAAGCCCCGTACCCGCTGATGCTTTTGATATAAGACAAGCTGGAATGCGCGTCGGTATGATAAAAAGTGGCCTGGTTATTATTATCCAGCCAGGAAAACAGGTGTAGCGACAAATTCTCAGATACTCCTACCCGGTAAGTTTTTATAAAATTAAGGGGTATGGTGCGCACCAGGTTGGTATCGTCGCTGGCTATAGTTAGGTTGTTAAACCCATTGTCGGTAATGTTTAAGAACAAGCCCGAGGTGAGGATATTTTTGTAGGTATGTGATAGCTCGAGGTTGCTGTTATATTCCGGCTGCAAAAATGGGTTGCCCTCGCCATAGCTGTAAGCCGTAAATAATGATTTGAATGGGTTCAGGTTCCAAAAGGTAGGCCGGTTTATCCTGCGGCCAAAGCTTAGTGAAAAGCTGTTTGCCGTATCAGCCTGGTACGATATCAGCACTGAAGGAAACAACTGCAGGTATTTCTTAGTGTTCACCTGTTTTAGCGTGTAAGAAGTGCCTTTGGTTTCGGTGTACTCAGCACGCAGCCCTGCCTGGTATTTCCATTTATCCTTTTCCTTGTTCAGGTTGATGTAGAGTGATTGCGTGTTCTCGATATACCGGAACTCGTTGCTCAGATTGGTATTATACGTAAGTTCGTCATTAGGGCCTTTATTATAATAATAGGCGTTACTGTAGTTATTGATAAAACTCAGTTTACCACCAAAAGCCAATTTGGCAAAGCTGGTGGGTATCTCGGCATCCGCTTTAAAGGTGTACAGGTTGATTAGCTGCTTGTTGGTATCAAAATACCGGGTGTTACTGGCCGGGATCACCTGTCCGTTGGGCAGGTAGCTGTTACTTTCAAAGTCCGACCGGTCATTACGGTTATAATTAAAATAGTCGGCATTAAGTACTAATTTTTTGCCGGTAGTATCAAAGTTGATCACCGCGTGCGTGTTACCCGAATTGCTGATAGCTATGGGGTGATAAGTGGCATAAGTTCTTAAGGTTGAATCCAGACCGCCGCTGGTATTATAAACAGGATTGTTCACATGATCAGATCCGTCATAAACACTTTTGCCCCCCAGGTATGATAGGCCAATGGTGGTTTTGGGGCTTACCTTATAATCGACCCCGGCAATAATATTAAAATTGTGTCCCCTGTAATTGCCCGTATCTGTTTGCAGCCAGCTTTGTTTAGGGTAAAAAACATCTGTTTCAAAACCTTCCAGTTCATGATCATGATCCATACTGACATTGGTATAAGCCGACCATTTATCAGCATTATAATTCAAATTGGCGCTGCCCGCGGCCAGCCAGTAATTACTGGTACCAAAAACGTTGGCCGGGCTATGCAGCGATTGCCTGTCGCCGAGTTGTACATTGCCCGAAAATCCTTGTTTGCTGCTGCGTTTAGTGGTTATATTAATGAGTCCGGCATTACCATCGGCATCGTAATTGGCCGATGGATTTTTGATCACTTCTATTTTAGAGATCTGGTTAGCCGATATCGACTTTAAATACCGGGCCAGGTCGGTGCCGGCCAATTGCACAACCCGATCATTCACCATTACTCTTACCTTTACCCACAATGCTGATGTCATCTCCATTTACTTTTACTCCGGGAACTTTACCTATGGCAGTCAACGCGTCGGTACCTGTCGCGGTGATATTGGCAGATACATTGTAAACCAGTTTTTCCTGGTTATTTTCAACAGCGGCTTTGTTAGCGGTAACCACCACCTCGCCCAATTGCGTGTTTGACGTTTGTAGGATAACGCTAACCACCGTATCTTTTATAATGGATAATGGCGATTCATATTTAGTATAACCCGTAAACGCCACAGTAAGCAAGTACTGCCCGGTTTGCAGATTTTGAAAAGCAAATTTACCCTCCGCATCCGTTTGTAAAGATTGATTTTTATTACTGCCAATGCTGAGCAGGCTTACACCCGCATAGCCTAAAGCGTGTTTAGAAGCGTCGGTCACGGTTCCTGTTAATTTTATTTGTGCCGAAAGGCCAGTGCATAAAAAGGCTAAAAAGAGTAAAGTACCAGTAAATTTCAAAGCAGGCAGAGTTTATAATTTGGCTAATAATAAGGAAAGATAGCAGAAATGGGAAATTTTTGCTAAGATATACCAAAAGGGAAAGAATGAATATCGCTGATACAAACAATATCCTAAATTATAGCATTTAAAAACCGGTAAACCATAAAACTTTGCAGGTTAAAATGTTTTTTTAAGAAAAACAGGCGGAATTAAGCCGAAATAAATAAAAAAAAGAGAGCGATCTGTTTAACTTTAAGAATATTTTTTGATTTTACCGGTGTTTATTTAACAGTTATTTTTGCTTAAAAGGTAATGTGTCATTAAAACACCGATTTTACCGGCTTCCGCTACAAATGAGGCACTTACATAAGTCCTTATAGAAAATCTCATCACCTATAGATTTACTCGATTTTGCACACTTTTATTTGGAAATACCTCATTATAGTGATGTTACATTCTGCGCTTTAGGATTCCAATAAATTTAAGTACGTTTGGCGAAATGTGAATTTTGAATTTTTAAAACTGATCTTATTATTTTCAAATGAAGTTATTTATTAAGAAACCTATTCAGCAATTGATGGCTGCGTCTGTCGAGACGGAAAAATCGCTGAAAAGAACCTTAGGCGTTGGGTCGCTTATAGCACTGGGTATTGGTGCTATTATCGGAGCCGGTATTTTTGTGCGCACAGCAGCGGCAGCCGGTGAACATGCAGGCCCGGCCGTTACTATTTCATTCCTTATCGCGGCGGCTGGCTGCGCCCTTGCTGGTTTATGCTACGCAGAGTTTGCCAGCATGATACCTATAGCCGGCTCGGCTTATACCTACTCTTATGCCACCATGGGCGAATTTATTGCCTGGATCATAGGATGGGACCTTGTATTGGAGTATGCACTTGGGGCGGCCACTGTAGCCATTGGCTGGTCGCAATATTTCAACGAATTCTTAATAACATTTTTTAATTTTCATATCCCCTACCAGTGGACACACTCCTTCTTTGAAGTGTCAAACACAACCTCCGGAATGTATGCTGCCGAACTGGGTACCAGAGGGATTGTAAACTTACCAGCTATATTTATCATATTTCTGCTTACCTTATTGCTTATCCGCGGCATGGCCGAATCGGCTGTGGTAAACAACATTATTGTAATTGTTAAGGTAGCTATTGTACTCCTGATTATTGGTTTGGGCTGGCATTTTATAAACCCAGCGTTCCATACCCCGTACATGATCCCGGCTGATGCTGGTACCATAAAGGTAAGTACAGGAGTTGTTGATTATGGCGATACTTTTAACCACGGATGGCTGGGTGTTTTACGCGGCGCCAGTGTAGTATTTTTCGCTTTTATTGGTTTCGACGCCGTTTCGACTGCTGCGCAGGAAGCCAAAAATCCACAAAAAGATATGCCAAAAGGTATCCTGATATCATTGGTTTTCTGTACAGCATTATACATTTTATTCTCACACGTACTTACCGGCTTGGTATCTTATAAAGACTTCCTGATACAAGGTAAAGAAGCTTCTGTAAGCTACGCTATCAGAACTGCCATGCCTGGTTATGGCTGGTTGGCTTCGTTTGTTACCGTATCAATCCTTGCTGGCTTCTCATCCGTAATCCTGGTGATGCTGATGGGCCAAACCCGTGTGTTTTATACCATGAGCACCGATGGTTTGATCCCTAAAGTATTCTCAAAACTTCACCCAAAATACCGCACACCTTATAAATCACAGTGGTTATTTTTCATATTCGTATCTATATTTGCCGGTTTTATACCGGATAAATATGTTGGCGATATGGTGAGTATAGGTACCCTGTTCGCTTTCGTACTGGTTTGTATAGGTATATTTATTCTGCGCAGAACAGATCCAAACATTGTACGCCCGTTCCAGACGCCGCTTTATATGATCGTTTGTCCGTTGGGTGCACTCATTTGCTTGTGTATGATTGCCAGTGAAGGATGGGAAAACTGGGCAAGGCTTATCATTTGGCTGCTGATCGGTTTTATAATTTACTTTGGCTACAGTATCAAACGTTCGCATGTAAGGCATGGCAAAGTTGAGGCTGCCAACGATCCTATCAACCCAAAATTTGTTGAATAATTATACAAGTTATTATAAATCAAAAAGGTTCTGATTTTTCGGGACCTTTTTGATTTGTTGATTTTTCAAAGTGATTTGTTGTATTAATTTTGGCACATGATATTTTCTTCTTACCTTGACTCCTCTACTTATATAAGTTTATAGTTAAAATAATTAAGAAAAAACAAGATCATGCACCCTTTAATTTTAAAAGAGGTACAATCCATTTCCCTAATCTTTTTCGTTATTTCTAATAATATCATAGTTACTGCAATTATGCCCGTCCTAAATTTATTAAGATCCCTCTTATCAAAACAAAATACTTTTAATTACAATTTATGAGATTTAAAAAACCTCTTGATTTATTACTGAAGGAAGCATCTGAATCAGGTGCAGGTACATTAAAACGAACGTTAAGTAGTTTTAATTTAGTAACTATGGGCATCGGCGCTATTATAGGTGCCGGATTATTTTCATTAACAGGCTTGGCAGCGGCCAATAACGCCGGGCCAGCGGTTACCATATCATTTGTGATAGGGGCCATAGGTTGCGCGTTTGCCGGTTTGTGCTACGCCGAATTTGCCAGTATGATCCCTATCGCCGGATCGGCTTATACCTACTCCTACGCTACCATGGGTGAATTCACCGCATGGATCATTGGCTGGGATCTTGTTTTAGAGTATGCATTGGGTGCTGCTACCGTGTCCATCAGTTGGTCGCAGTATTTAACCAAGTTCCTCCACTTTTTCAATTTGGAAATCCCGCCCCAGTTTACGCGATCGCCCTGGGAAACCGGGACCCTTGCCGATGGTACGGTGGTACATGGTATCATGAACCTTCCCGCGGTATTTATCATTGTATGTTTATCCCTGCTGCTCATCCGCGGTACAAAAGAATCGGCCTTTGTAAATAACCTGTTGGTTGTATTGAAGGTTGCGGTTGTATTGGTATTTATAGCTGTTGGCTGGGGCTTTATCAACCCGGCGAACCATACCCCTTATATACCACCTAATACCGGTAAATTCGGTGAATTTGGCTGGTCAGGTGTATTACGCGGGGCCGGTGTGGTATTCTTTGCCTTTATCGGTTTCGACGCGGTTTCAACAGCGGCACAAGAAGCCAAAGACCCCAAAAAGGGAATGCCAATTGGTATCATAGGCTCATTACTGGTATGTACCATATTGTACGTATTATTTTCGCATGTAATGACCGGCGTTGCCAATTACAAAGAATTTAAGGACAGCGCGGCACCTGTTGCTGTAGCGATAGCCAAAACACCTTATGCCTGGTTACAAAAATCTATCATCGTAGCTATATTGGCCGGTTATACCTCGGTAATATTGGTGATGTTGATGGGCCAATCACGTGTTTTTTACACCATGGCAAAAGATGGCCTGATCCCTAAAACATTTTCGGCGGTTCATAAAAAATTCCAAACTCCTTATAAATCAAACTTATTGTTTGCGGTGTTCGTGAGTTTATTCGCTGCCTTTGTACCTGTACACGTGGTAGGCGAAATGGTATCTATCGGAACCCTGTTCGCATTTGTTCTGGTTTGTGTTGGCGTTATGGTGATGAGAAAATCCGATCCAAACACACCACGCCCTTTCAGAACACCTTGGGTGCCTTTTGTACCCATTGCCGGTATTATCATTTGCGTTTTAATGATGGTTTCCTTACCGCTTGATACCTGGATCCGTTTGGCTGTTTGGATGATCATCGGTTTGTTAATTTATTTCTTCTACAGTAAAAAGCATTCGCTTATCAGACAAGGAATTATCAACATCCCAAAAGACCCAAATGATCCAATGAACCCAATTGAAAAAGGCTAAGATTATATCATTATTTATAAAAAGGTCCTGAGTTAACTCAGGACCTTTTTTGTATCCGCCCCCTGCAACCATTTGCTGTATAAATTTCCGCACATCATATTTTCTTTTTATCTTTCTTTATATTTTAATCACATTTTTGCACCAGCATAAACCCTACAGCCATGCATCCATTAGTTTTCAGGGAAGTACTATCCGTTACCATGATCCTTTTCGCCATTATTGATATCCTTGGCGCTATACCGGTAATTATCCAGGTAAGGCAGCGTGTGGGGCATATCGAATCGGAAAAAGCGAGCATAGCGGTACTTATCCTGATGGTGGTGTTTTTGTTTGTGGGCGATGAATTGCTCGCCGTTATTGGTTTGGATGTAGCCTCATTTGCCATTGCAGGTTCATTGGTGATATTTATCATTGCCATGGAGATGGTGCTTGGTGTTGACTTTTTTAAAGAAGAAGTCCCCCTGTCGGCTTCTATAGTGCCCCTGGCTTTCCCGCTGATTGCCGGAGCCGGAACCATGACCACCCTGCTCTCGCTCAAATCGCAATATCAAACCCAGAACATTCTGGTGGGTATAGTACTCAATACCATTGTGGTTTATTTCGTACTCAAAAACGTAAAGTGGATCGAAAAACTCTTAGGCCCGGTTGGCCTGAGCATCCTGCGAAAATCATTCGGGATTATTTTGCTGGCCATCGCTATTAAACTATTCAGGAGCAATACGCACTTGTAGCCCCTGCCCCCTAAAGGGGGGTATTAAAAAAGGGTGTCATGCTGAGCCCCGTCGAAGCATGGTGTAGGGGCCTTTGCGCTCTATCCTTCGACGGAGCTCAGGATGACAACCCTCGTTTTCGAACCTTATTTATCACAAAATATAAAAGGAGGCCACCTTTCAGGCCAGCCTCCTCTTTCTTTGATATAGTTATAATAATTAAGCTGCCAACAGCTCGTCCAGGTTGCCCAGTGCCATAGTAAAGCCTTCCTGAAAGCCCATTGCAACGATTTTTTCCAGATCGGCTTCATTATCAAATGTCAGTTCTGCCACTACTTGCGTAGTTGCTCCAACCGAGTGGAAAGTTACCAGCCAATGCATCGCCGGGAAATCAGGATTTACTACGCCATTTTCATCACAGAACAAGGCTGTAGAGGTAAAGCTCTGCTGTGGTACTATGGTTTTAAAATTAACCCGGCACCAGGCTGTTTCGCCATTTGGGCCTACCATCGAATATAGCCAAAAACCACCCTCACTAAAATCGTATGTTTTAGATACGGCTTTCCAGGGCTTTGGTGCCCACCATTGTTCCAGCAGACTAACATCTGTCCATGCTTTCCATACTTTTTCTAAAGGGGCGGCAAACTCCCGTACAACGCGTATTTTTTTGTTAGCCAGGTCTTTAGTGATCTCCGTTTTTGCACTCATATTGAATTTGTTTATAGGTTTTCTAATAAATTATCTAACTGATCAAAACGATCTTCCCACAACTTGCGGAAACGATCGAGCCATAAATCTATCTCTTTCATTTTTTGCGGATTAAAATGGTAATGAATTTCCCTGCCGGTTTGCTGTTGTTTCACCACTTCGCATTCCATCAGGATCTGAATATGTTTAGATACCGCTTGCCGGCTACTGTCAAAATGCTCGGCAATAGCGTTGGGTGTCATCGCCTGCAAGGCTAGTAAGCCTAAAATCGCCCGCCTGGTAGGATCTGCTATAGCTTGAAAAATGTCTCGTCTCATATTATTTGCAACCGATTGATTGCAAATGTAAACGCAACCAATCAATTGCGCAAATTTATTTTCATTTTTTTCGCTCGAGCCTTCTTATACTTTCACGCCCTTTAACAGCGCCTCTATGGCTTCTTCCTTGGTGGCTACAAAACTTACCCTGCCGACTTTATTACTTTCGTAAATAAAATCGCGCAGGCTTTTGCTGCCATATCCGGAAAAATCGCCTACAATGGCTAATTTGGAGTTGTAATTAGAAAATTTTTGAAGTACCTCCCCGGCCAGTTTGGTTTTAAGCTCGAAGAAATCTTCCGTAATGTCTTTCTGGTAAACGATGATCCGGTTTGCATCCTGATACGCGCAGTTAGCCAGTATATCTAATGCATCCTGGGCATCATTAATGATGATGCTATCGGCTACAATTTCGGCTATAATTAAATCATTCGTGTTGATCAGGTTAATGTCCATAGTATAGTAATATATTTTATTTGACTATGTAGACGGAGGTTTGCTATGGTTTGTTACAATGGTGTGCTATAAAGTGACTCTTATAACAAGATTTGTCATCCTGAGGAACGAAGGATCTATTATAAACTTTGTCTATTGAATAATAGATTCTTCACTCCGTTCAGAATGACATAATTTTTATATTACGGGTACTGGAAAACTCAACCTCGCCACAAACATAGTATCAGCCCTGCGCTCGTAGCCTTTGAGTATTTGGCTTTCTTCCAGTTTCAACCCAAGCTCTTTCACCAGGAAATCAACCACATCTTCGTTCTCGCCTTTAAAGGCCGAGCAGGTGATATAAATAAGCGGTTTACCGGGCTTCAGATACTTAACTACGTTTTGGGCGATGCTTTTTTGGAGCTTCTGGAAAAATTCGATCTTATGCTGATCAAACTGGGCTATCATCTCGGGTGTACGCCCCCAGGTTCCTGATCCGCTGCATGGAGCGTCGAGGATGATGCCGTCAAAAGCATAATCATGCAATACCTGATCGACATTGGTGGTGAGATCAAGCGCCTTTTTCTGATATTTGGTTAAACCAGCCAGGTGAAAGCGCTCGTCCAGGTTGGCCAGCACCGATTCGCGGATGTCTGACACCACCAGCTTAATGTTGGGCTCATCTTCATGCAGCAGCAACGATTTACCGCCCGATGCCGCACAGGCATCCCACCAGCTATCCCAGCGTTGCGGCCTGAAAAAATCGCCGGTTTGCTGCGAGGAAAAGTCCTGCACCTCAAACCAATGTTGTTTGGGGAATATGGTTTCGAGCCGGGTACCGTTGGGCAGCGATAAGCAGCCGTTACCTTCGTCTTTAAATACGATCTCCGCTTTACTCAGCTCTGCTTTAACCAGGTGATCGTAACCATTACGCACCCGGATAAAAAGATCAGGTTGTGTGAAAAATGATCTTAAGAAAGCATTACGATCAATGCCCGGCGATAATTGCGACACCCATGGAAATACATCATCCAGGTCAAAATCAGGATATGCCGTTTTTACCAATGCCAGTTTATCGTCAATATTAAAACCAATGCAAGCGGCCCAATCCGGTTTAAAATTTTGTAAAAAGGAATTGATTTGCGTGTTGCATAAAAATTCGGCCACAAATAAACGCTCGTCGGCAGGTAAACCTCGGAGAGCAATGCCTATCCGGAAGTAATTGTACATCAACCGGTTGGCAATACGCCTGTCCGTTGATCCCATTTGTTTATTTTGCCGGTAAAAGCCGGGCAAAAACTTACTTAGAGGCGTATCGGCAGGGTATTCACCCAAAATTCGCTGAAACGTTTTAAGCTGGTTTATAGCCTTC
This sequence comes from Mucilaginibacter sp. 22184, assembly GCF_052045695.1. NCBI lineage: Bacteria > Pseudomonadati > Bacteroidota > Sphingobacteriia > Sphingobacteriales > Sphingobacteriaceae > Mucilaginibacter > Mucilaginibacter sp. 22184. Next base: position 261,588 of record NZ_JBQEPI010000007.1, on the reverse strand, counting down.
ATTCTACCTGTTTTAACTCAAAGTTACTATACATTAATATATTTACGTGTGTATTGACCCAACCTAATCCAGGTTTTTTTACAAAATGAAAGCCATTATGTATCCCTGTAAAATCGGTTTTGTCAATCTCCGTCATATTCCTATTCCCTTCAGAAAGCTGGCGTCCAAAAAACAAGCCTTCGTCAAAGCCTTTAATGGCATATTCGGTAGGCTCCACGTGGTATGCTTTACGATAACTGCGTAAAAAGGCAATGGTAGCTTCTTGCTTGTAATTTACCTTATCGCTTGATGTAATATGCGTTTTAAGCCGCTGCAATATATCGGCTTTTAAAAAGCCGAACTTTTCCCAGCTGGGATGGCCAAACAGTACCACGGGATAATTTTTGTTTAAAGTATCCAGTGACCGCAGCGTAACACCCAAAAATGCCTGATCGGTAGCCGGTATCACAAACACATTACGCTCTGTTTTTGACAACTGGGGCAGCAAACCGCTCAGTTTGCCCCGTGTAATGATCACGCTTATAATTTTAACTTTTTTATTGCTTAAACTATCGGTTGCTTTTTTAAAGTTGAACACATAATCGTTCTCCTGGCTAAATCCCGAGCGAAGAATGAAGATCTTTTTGGGCTTGACTTTGTCGTTAATATATTGCGCTGCGCCCACGGCGTGATACTCCAGCGGAGGTATAGCCGTAATCAGGTTGTTGCTTTTGATGGTAGCCGGTGAAGCGGGTGATAACGGCGACAAAACAGCCATGCGCGTACCCATAACTACGGCAAACTGTTTTAACCCATCAGGATAAACCGGGCCAACTATCAAGTCGCTGGCTCTTACCTCGGTATGATAAGCCAAACCAAGCGTGGTGGAGTTATCATCTTTGGAATCATAAAGCTGTAGCTTAAAATTAGCACCCTGGGCAGCCAGCGAGTCTAAAGCCAGTTTAAAACCCTGGTAGTATTCAACACTCATATTAGCCTGGCTCAAGCCTGCGTTGCTGTAATTGCGCGGCCGCACATGATCAAGCCCCATAGGTAATATCATGGATATGACAGCAACTTTCGCAGCAGGCTTAACGGGAGGTTTTTCTGCGGGCTTGGGCTGGGGTTTTTCGACTTTTTTTACGGGCGTTGATACAGGCTGCACTTTGGGTGAACATGCACCCAGTATCAGCGCCACGCTAAAAAACAATAACCATTTATTCCCACTCAATGGTAGCAGGTGGTTTTGAACTGATATCATATACTACCCGGTTAATTCCTTTTACATTATTGATGATCTCGTTGGAGATCTTGGCCAGCAGGTCATAAGGTAAATGGCACCAGTCGGCTGTCATTCCATCCAGTGATTCCACAGCACGCAGGCATATCACGTTCTCGTAAGTACGCTCATCGCCCATTACCCCTACCGATTGTACCGGCAAAAATATAGCGCCGGCCTGCCAAACCTTATCGTAAACACCATATGACCGCAAATTGTTGATGTAAATCGCGTCGGCTTCCTGCAATATAGCTACTTTTTCTGGTGTAACATCACCTAAAATCCTGATTGCCAGACCCGGACCCGGAAATGGGTGCCTGCCTAAAATATTCGGATCGATGTTCAGGGCCTTGCCTACACGCCTAACTTCATCCTTAAATAAGGTATTCAGCGGCTCAACCACCTTCAGTTTCATAAAATCGGGCAAACCACCAACATTATGGTGCGATTTGATGGTGGCCGACGGACCTTTTACCGAAACCGACTCAATAACATCAGGATAGATAGTGCCTTGTCCTAACCATTTTACATCCTGAACTTCGTGAGCGGCATCGTCAAATACCTCGATAAATACGCGACCAATGGCTTTACGCTTTTTCTCAGGATCTTTTTCGCCTGCCAACGCATCATAAAAACGTTGTTTGGCATCAATACCTTTTATGTTTAGGCCCATGTGCTTGTAAGAGTCGAGTACCTGTTCGTACTCGCCTTTGCGCAGCAGGCCGTTATCTACAAATATGCAATGCAGGTTTTTGCCGATGGCGTGGTGCAGTAATACTGCCGCTACCGATGAATCAACACCGCCTGATAAACCTAATACTACCTTATCATCGCCCAGTTTTTCGCGCAGGGCGGCAATGGTGGTTTCGATGAACGAATCGGGTGTCCAATCCTGTTTGCAACCGCAAATGTCAACCAAAAAATTCTCCAGCAATTGCTTGCCATCGATACTGTGCGTTACTTCCGGGTGAAACTGGATACCGTAAGTTTGGGTACCGGTTACCTGGTAAGCCGCAACTTTTACGCTATCGGTACTTGCAATAACCTCAAAATTATCGCCGATGCGGGCAATGGTATCGCCATGCGACATCCATACCTGTGAGTTCTCAGGGATATTTTTAAACAGCGGATTTTCCTTGTTGATATAATCCAGATTGGCACGACCGTATTCGCGGGTGCTTGAAGCCAAAACTTCGCCGCCATGGAAATGGGCCACGTACTGTGCACCATAACAAACCCCCAGGATTGGGCGGGTGGTATGGAACTGCGCGAAATCAAAATGAGGCGCATCTTCCTGCCTTACAGAATAAGGACTGCCGGAAAGGATGATTCCTTTTACAGTGCTGTCAATTTCGGGATAATGATTGAAGGGGTGGATCTCACAGTAAATATTGAGCTCCCTGACGCGGCGCGCGATGAGTTGGGTGAATTGCGAGCCAAAGTCAAGAATGAGGATTTTTTCTTGCATGGGCAAAGATAAAAATTTGATGTGAGATGTGAGATATGAGATTTGAGATTTTGGGAATCAATGATTTCGTTGATTCCGCTGATTTTTTCTGAACCATGATTTATAGGATTATGGGATTATCAGGATCTCTTCATTATTCGATTAAACTAACTTGTCATCCTGAGGAACGAAGGATCTATTCGTAAACAGGCATATCGTTTAATAGATGCTTCACTCTGTTCAGCATGACAAACATATTGTAAAAAACTCCTCTCTTTCCCCCGTCAGCAGACAAGCTTCGGGTGAAAGCGGGCAGAACAATGGTGGCCGGCGCGGTTGTAAAGGGCATAGCAAGTTTTTGCTGAAGCGGAGGGAAATGCGGGAACGAAGTAGCGCAAAATAATTGCAGCCCTGGTTCTGCTCGGTTTGCAGGGTAAAGGCTACGTGGGCAAAGAAGCATTTCTGATGACAAGCCTTTTGGTTACTTTGTGGCCACAAAGTAACTAGGCCCTCCCGCGGCCAAGAGCGGGTGTACGCCATGCAAAGCCGCCCCGTATAGCATGCGATTGCCACGCTACGCCGCAATGACATGTGTAAAAATGGCTTCAATGAGGAGTTTTTATTAATTGATTTATGGAGTAGTAGCAGCAACCGGCAATACCTTCCCGTTGAAGAATTTATGCCCGGTAAGCGCAAAATCGGCTATATATTTACCCATTTCAAAAGCCATTACCGGCGATTGATAACCGGGAAAAGCTTTCTCCAACATTTCTGTTTGTGCCGAACCTAAGGCCAGGCAATTTACTTTGATGTCCTGTTCTATAAGTTCCTGTGCCAGACATTCCGTTAGGGTATGTAAGGCAGATTTGCTGGCCGAATAGGCCAACAAACCCGGGAACTTGGCGCTACCCTGAAAACCACCCATACTACCGATGTTCAGGATATGTGAACCGGAGGGCATCAGCGGCAACAGCGCCTGTATCATGCGTACATGCCCGATGAAATTACTTTGCAGCATTTCTACAAAGTCGGTTTCGAGCAATTGCGTGAATGGTTTGTTGATGAGCATACCGGCATTATTGATGAGCACATCAACCCGGTTATCAAAATTAGAGGCTATAAATTGCTGCAGGCCCTCATAATCGTCATGTACAATATCAAAATTTAGGGCGAATAACTGGCAATCGGGGTTAAGACCGTGGGCAATTTCGAGCAGGCGCTCCAGTTTGTCCTGCGAGCGGGCCAATGCAATTACCTTATTGTTACCCGAAAGTATCAGTTCAATTACCGCTTCAAATCCCACGCCGCTGCTGGCGCCTGTTATAATGATATTCATATGCCCGTTCTGTTATTTACCGTCATTGCGAGCGTAGGCCCCCTCTAAATCCCCCACAAAGGGGGAGACTTAAAAAAATCTTTAAAGCCCTCTCCTTTGGTGAGGGTTGGGTGAGGCTCCACGCTCAATGACGGGTTCTTTTTATTGCGTTTAACCGGGCCTAAAATACCAATTTTTGTTCAACAGGATGATCAATCAGATAAAAACCATCGCTGATGAGTTTTTTTAGCTCGGGCTGGTCTTTGGCCTTCTGCTCAAGGAATTGCCTGATCTCGGTTCTAAGTATGGGTTCCACATCCTCATGCTCCAGCAATTCCAGTATTTCTAGTGCGCAAAGCCAGTCGTCGTGGTGATTTTTCTGTAATTTGAACCATACATTACCCAAAAAGCCAAAGTCGCCGCCTTTTTGCCGGCGATTACGCACTTGCTGGTAAAGTTTGTGAAGCTCGCGGGTACGCAGATCATATTCCACATGGTGGGTTGCGGTTTGCGATTTGTAAACGATCTCTTCAAAAGCGGCTTTATCGGCAGCTCCACAAAATACAGATACAATCTTTTCGCCTACGGCCATATCATATACACCCCATGATGGATCGAACAATATATGCCCTTTTTTATCAGTAACGGTACAATCGGTAAAGGTAATCAGCTGCGTTTTACCCAAAAAGGCCAATATGCTTTTTATAGTTCCTTTAACGGTGATGCCGCTTTCAAAATCAAGCTCTACGGTTTTACCTTTGGCGATGCCGATATTTTCCAGTTCTGCTTCGGTTAGCTCCTCTAACGGCGTTGCGATATTCTTCAGCTTTCCTACCGGTGAGCTGAAACCATCTGCATGATAGTTTTTACCATGCCCCGGCAGTTGTTTATCATTTACAGATAAAGCTGTTGGGCCTGTAGTTTTGATAAAGTAAGAATGATCATTCTTATCAATCTTAAAATCGGTAATGGTACCCGATACCTGCAAACCCGAGCTGTAAACCGCGGTACAGGTATTTTTGCTTTCCACAGCTTTGGTTAAACCGTATGCTCCTCCCCTTCTGAACGACATGGTATTGGCAAACTCCTCCAGCACATCAATCAGGTTTTGGAAAGTTGGCGTTACAAAGAGCTGCGGCTGTGGTTTGGTGATGTCATAACTATAGTTCACCGCATCGATGGTGTACCATAATTTTTCCACCTCTGGGTTCATGCAGCTGGAACTCTCCCCTATTGATGACAGCAAACCAGCGCCGTAAATCTTAGGCGTTTCCAACGTACCGATCAGACCGTACTCCACCGTCCACCAGTGCAGGCGGCTCAGCAGGGCCATTTCAGATGGTGCGCCCATGTTTTCCTGGCGATGAGCCACCAACTCTTCGGCTTTGCTGATCTCCGCGTCATCCGCGTCGGGCATTTCTTTTAATATTGATAGCGCCCTGATAGCCTCGTACAATTCAAAATCCTGCGCCGAAAACATGGCCTTAGCTCCTATCGAACCAAAATAGCTCAGGTATTCGTGATAATCCTTATCAGCAATAATAGGCGCATGCCCGGCCGATTCATGGATAATATCCGGAGCAGGGGTGTATTCAATATGGCGCAACTGGCGGATATCTGCCGCTATAACCAGCACCCGGTAGGCCTGGTATTCCATAAAGGCAGCGGGCGGGATAAAACCATCCACGGTAACAGCGCCCCAGCCTATTTTGGCCAGTGCATCGTTCATCTCCTGCAAATCGGGAATGCGTTCAATAGTAAGACCGGCTTTGGTTAAGCCAGGTATATACGGATAGTAGGCAACGTCTTTAAGATAGCTGTAATTCTGGCGCATGACATAGCGCCAAACGGCATGATCAATAGGTGTATAATGTTCGTAGTGCTGGTCGACTATAAATTGTTTTAAATGACCGGGCAAGGCCGCAACCTGCGGATTGTTAAAATCATTAAAATGGCTCATTTACGTTGTAGTGGTTTATAAGAAGAAACGCAAATTTAGAAAATTAGGTGTACTCACACACTTTATTTTCGCTACTCGCCGCCCGGATCCGTGGCAGTTTCGGTCACCTCTTCGTCATACTTTTTCAGACCTTTGTCTAACCGGCTTGGGCGGATCACGTAGTACAACCCAAACAGGGCCACCAAAAGCGATATGAGATAAAATGACGATGGCAGGAAAACCGAGAGTCCTTTATCCATCGGGAAATAATCGGATAGTTTGGTAAATATGGCTTCCCGTGCACCCGCGCCACCAGCTGTAATAGGAATGATTGATGCCAGCGCCGAAATCAGGAACGATAATAGGTACGGCGAGAATTTACCATCAAAATCCTGTCCGAACATCACACAGATAATAGCCAGCAGCTGAAATCCTTGTAATACCAGGGCTTTTAGATGCGCCTCGAAAAAGTACTTGGTGTACTCCCTGAAAAACATGTAGGCCACAAAATAATAAACCGCCGAGCCCCCCAGGAATATACTCACCGGGAGAGCCTTATGAATATCAATCTGCGGGATCATGAATATCAGGGCTACGGTGATCAGGCCGATGGCCCAAAGTCCGCTGAGCCTATCGAACATAATGGCCCAGAACAGTTTTTTGCCGGGAACTTTATGCGCTTTATTCAAAATGAAGATCTTGTAACCATCGCCACCGATGCCGCCGGGCAGCAACACATTATAAAACAGACCCAGGAAATACAAACGCAGGTTATACTTAGGGTTCAGCTGCAAACCTATCGACCGAAAAAAGCTGAGCAAGCGCCATGACGATACCACCATCGAGCAGAAATAACAAACAACCGCAGCGCCCATCCACCAGTAATTGGCGTGCAGCAAACGGTATTTTACCAATTGAATAGGCACCTTGCTAAATACCCAAATAAGCAGGGCTGTGGTAACAGCTATTTTTAATACAGTTTTAGTAACATTCCACAGTTGCTGCTTAAATGTTTTTGGCGCTGGTATTTCGTCTTCTGTCATTGGCTGCAAAGCTAATTATTTTTTGGTATCAAGTAGCGAAGTTAGTATCAAGTAGCTAGTATCAAGACTTTTCTTTATTCAGAATATCAAGTATCAAGACTTGAACCGTTTTTGTTTTTGAATGTTTTACAAAATATTTTTTAATCGCGCCAGCGTAAGTGTCTTGATACTTGATACTAGCTACTTGATACTAACTCCAGTACTCACCACTCACTACTCCCTATTTTACATTTAAGTCACAATACTTGATACTTGATACTCGATACTTTAAACAGCAATTGTTATTTTTGCGCAAATTTTAGGAGTATGAGTAACGTAAAAGTTGGCCTGGTACAGATGAGCTGCACTGCTGATAAACAGCAGAACCTGCAAAAGGCTATTGTTAAAGTAAGGGAAGCCGCTGCAAAAGGCGCGCAAATAGTTTGTTTACAGGAACTTTTCACCTCGCTTTATTTTTGCGATGTGGAAGATTACGACAACTTTAAGCTGGCCGAAAGCATCCCTGGCCCATCAACCGACGAGCTGCAAAAAGTAGCCGCCGAGCTGAATGTGGTGATTATTGCCTCGCTGTTTGAGAAACGCGCGCAGGGTGTTTATCACAATACCACAGCCGTGCTTGATGCCGATGGCAGCTACTTAGGCAAATACCGTAAAATGCATATTCCTGACGATCCGGGTTTTTACGAAAAATTTTACTTTACCCCCGGCGATCTGGGTTATAAAGTATTTAAAACCAAATATGGCAAAGTGGGTGTGCTCATTTGCTGGGATCAATGGTATCCCGAAGCTGCCCGCATTACCGCATTGATGGGCGCCGATATTTTATTCTATCCAACCGCTATTGGCTGGGCCACTACGCAGGACGAGGCTACCAACGTGGAGCAATACAATGCCTGGCAAACCATACAGCGCTCGCACGCGGTAGCCAACGGCATACACGTAGTAAGCGTAAACCGTGTAGGCGAAGAAGCCGGCGTAAAATTCTGGGGCGGATCGTTCTTTGCCAATCCGTTTGGCGCTATCATCCACCAAACCTCGCATGACCAGGAAGAAGTAGTGGTACAGGAGCTGGATTTTGATAAATCTGATTACTACCGCAGTCACTGGCCTTTTTTACGAGACAGAAGGATTGACTCATATCAACCTATAACCAAACGCCTGCTTGACGAAGACTAACCCCCCACGCGTCATTGCAAGGTACGAAGCAATCCCCGATTTGCAGAGCCGCTCTGTATAACATAGAGATTGCTTCGTTCCTCGCAATGACGTGGTGGTATATATTTTGCTTTTAACCCAATATGAGCCAAAACATTTCAACTATACAGACACCCGCATCGCAAGGTTTTCACTTCCCTGCTGAATGGGCTAAGCATACCGCCACCTGGTTAAGCTGGCCGCACAAGGAAGCTTCCTGGCCGGGTAAGCTGGATACCATTTATCCATCGTACATCGAGTTTATCAAGATCCTCACCCGTAATGAGCTTGTGCGCATCAACGTGGTTGACGAGGTAATGAAAGCCGCCGTAGTTTTTCAACTGCAGCATGCCGGTGTGGATATGAGCCGGGTGGAGCTTTTTGCTTTTGGCACAAACGACGCCTGGTGCCGCGACCACGGACCAGCATTTGTCATCAATCCCGAAACTAAACAAAAAGCCATTGTTGATTGGGGTTATAATGCCTGGGGTGGCAAATATCCGCCCTTTGATCTGGACGATGTAATTCCGACCAAGATCGGTAATCACTTTGGGTTACCAGTATTTAACCCTGGTATTGTGATGGAAGGAGGATCGGTTGATTTTAATGGCAAAGGCACTATCCTTACCACTACGGCCTGCCTGCTCAACAAAAACCGTAACCCGCTGCTGAGTCAGGATCAGATAGAAACTTACCTGCGCAACTACTACGGCGCCGAGCAGATTTTGTGGCTGGGCGATGGCATTGTTGGCGACGATACCGATGGTCATATTGATGATATTACCCGATTTGTGAACGAGGACACCGTAGTTACCGTGGTAGAAGAAGACAAAAACGACGAGAACTATCACTTGCTGCAGGAAAACCTCGAGAGCCTGAAAACAATGCGCCTGCTTAACGGCAAACAGCTTAACATTGTGGAGCTACCTATGCCCGAAGCCGTGATTTACGAGGATACTCGCCTGCCGGCATCATATGCCAACTTTTATATTGCCAACTCAGCGGTTATTGTACCAACTTACCGCTCGGTAAATGACGATAAGGCTTGCGATATTTTACAGCAATGCTTCCCTGATCACGAGGTGATCGGCATCGATTCAACCGATATTATCTGGGGGCTGGGTAGTTTCCATTGCCTTAGCCAGCAGGAACCAGAGGTTTAAGGCCAGCGGTTTCTACTTACCCGTCTGCGCTTCGCTGGACACCCACCCCTCTCTTCGCCTGCGGCGGAAAGAGGGGGCTTTATAAAACAGTTTGTCATGCTGAACGAAGTGAAGCATCTATTCTGCGCTCGGCATGTTCAATAACAGATCCTTCGTTCCTCAGGATGACAAAAGAATTTTCACCAGACTAATCCCCTCTTTCCGCCGCAGGCGAAGAGAGGGTGGCCAAGCGCAGCGATGGCCGGGTGAGCCGATACCACCCATTTTGTCATCCAAATAACACGCTGCCTTTTCTTGGTTCTTGATTCTTATATCTTGCCTCCCCCTTCTCAATTCACCCCTTCTTCATTCACCGGATAAACCCATACTTTTACCGATATTCCCCTCCCATCTCACCTATATTACGTTGCCCAGCTTTATATACCGCCGTACCTTTAGGGTATAATATTAATACTTAAAGCGATGAACAACGATATAGAAACTACCATTACCCCCAATAATAGCAAAACTGCTGCAGGGGTAATTTTACTGATCATTGGCGGTATACTATTGATCAGAGAATTTGACTTTGTACTTTTCCCCGACTGGCTGTTTAGCTGGCCCATGTGGATAGTAGCCTGGGGTTTATATATGGGTGCCAAATACAATTTCCGTAAAACATCATGGATCCTGATTACCCTGGTGGGTGTGGCCTTTTTGCTTAACGAAAACATACCCGATTCCGACCGCATTATCTGGCCGGTAGGCATTATGGCATTTGGCGCCTGGGTAGCCTTTAAACCCCGCAAACATAAAGAGGAATTTCATTTCGAAAAGCCCAAAGACACTTTGCATTTCGATAAAACAACCGAACCAGAAGTTTAATTTAATAGTTAATAGTTTTGTAGTCAATTCATGAGGGAGTACCGGTTTGCGGACTCCCTTTTGTTGTGGGGTTTAGTATCAGGTAGCTAGTATCAAGTATCATGACACTTGCACTTGCTCGCAAACACAGATATTGGAATACCGAAAAAGTGTGGGGCCTGTGCGATTCCCCTCTTGAGAGGGGTGGAGGGGTGTGTTTTTCGGCTTTAAGAACACACCCCTCCTACTACACAATCCCACGCGCCCCCTCTCAAGAGGGGAGCTTGCCCAACAACACATAATTTTCCCAACATCCATGATCGCTAACGAGCCCAAATTCCCCCTTAAAAGTCTTGATACTTGATACTAGCTACCTGATACTAATCGCCCGCCAACTTTTTCACCGACAAAACATCCACCTCTACCGATTTCTTTAAATATATCGCCAGTTTTTGTTTGGCACATGTATTATGTTACCTTAGTTTTGGATACGATTTAATTTGCACACAAATGAACAACGATATAGAACATACAACCAACCCCAATAAAGGAAAAGCGATGGCTGGGGTTATACTACTTGCCGTAGGAGGGGTGCTGCTCCTAAGGCAATTTGCCGATTTTTTAATTCCCGATTGGATATTCAGCTGGCCTATGTGGATTATAGCATGCGGCCTTTATTTTGGAGCTAAACATAACTTCAGGAAAGCATCCTGGAGTATCATGATCATTTTAGGCATCATCTTTTTGTTAAATGACAACATTGGCAATGCCGACCGCATAGTATGGCCCATAGCCATCATCGGTTTTGGCATATGGCTTATTTTAAGGCGTGGCAGGCATAATGAGTGGGAACGAAACATCAAAGATGGCAAATGGAGTAAACAAGACGGCAAATGGAGTAAACAACCCGCCAATTTTGATTTTGGTAAAAATGACCCCGAAGCAGCCGATTACGCCATAAAAGATGGCGATGATGTACCACCCAAAGATCCTAACACTCCGCCGTTTGGCTACCATAACGGCGACGATTACCTGGACGCTGTTTCTATTTTTGGTGGGGTTAACAAAACCATCCTATCCAAAAACTTTAAGGGCGGCGAAATAGTGAACATTTTTGGCGGTGCCGAACTTGACTTTACCCAGGCCGACATCAACGGCAGGGTTTATATAGATATTACCCAGGTATTTGGTGGCACCAAGATCATTGTGCCATCCAACTGGCAGGTGGTATCAGACCTGGCAGCCGTTTTTGCCGGGGTCGACGATAAACGCATCCGCAGCACCGCATCGCCCAATAACGATAAAATACTAGTACTTAAAGGAACCTCCATTTTTGCCGGGGTTGATATACGCAGCTATTGATGATTTAGTATCAAGTAGTTAGTATCAAGTATCACGACAAAATCTGAGTTTTGATACCAAAAATCTTGATACTTGATACTAACTACTTGATACTTCTAAAAAAACAAACATAATGAACTGGTACGTAGCAAAATTAGTTTTCAGGGTGATCAGCGGCAATGGCGATCACCAGGCACAGTTTGATGAACAGTTACGCCTCATCAATGCCGATAACGAACTGAGCGCCTTTGAAAAAGCAAACAAAATTGGTCATGCCAATCAGGATAGTTTTAAAAACATCGAAAAACAAACCGTTAAATGGCAGTTTATTGATGTGGCCGAATTAAACCAGATAGGCGAACTTACCGATGGCGCCGAACTGTACTATAATATACATGAAACACCCGATGCCGACCTGTACATTGCCTGGGCACACCACAAATCGGCCTTATTAGGTGTGAGAAACTAAGCAAAAGAATCAAGAAAGTAAGAGTCAGGAATCAAGAAAAACACATTGAAAATATGGTTAAAAGAATCGAAGCAGGAATACAAAGCACACATTTTATATGGGTTTTGTCCACGTTTTCCGGTCTTGATTCTTGTCTCTTGATTCTTGATTCTCCATTTAAAAAAATATAAGTTTTGGCAATACCGTCTATCTCAGCTTCAAAATTATACGGCGCATTTATCGTTTGCGGGCTGGTTTGGGGTGGCCTGCAAACTTATATTATACATAGCTTTGGCTTTTATTGGTTCACGGCCTCGGCCGACGGGTTCCTGAGCGCCATATTGCTTTCGGGGGCCTGCTGGCTCATCAACAACAACCTGCGTTACTATCAGCCTGGTAAGGGCAGTTACATTAACCTGTTTATCTGGTGTGTGGCATTGGCCGGTATCTGTACCGTGGGCTGCCGCTACCTGCTGCCGCTCATCAATACCGATAAGGTGTTTGTGAATTTTGTACAGCAATCCTTAACCATTCGCTTTTTTACCAACTTCCTGGCTATCGGCTGGATGGCCATGATCAGCTTGCTTTGGTATTCGCAGCTGGACCAGAAAGAAACCATGAAACGCAAAACCGAGGCCGAACAACTGGCCCGTGATGCCGAATTGTATAATCTGCGGCAGCAATTGCAGCCTCACTTTTTGTTCAATAGCTTAAACTCCATCAACGCGCTTATCGGTTTTAAACCCGATGAGGCCCGCAAGATGATACACCAACTATCTGATTTTTTACGGGGTACGCTTAAAAAGGACGATCAGCAACAGGTTCCCCTGAGCGAAGAACTGGCACACCTGAACCTGTACCTTGAGATTGAAAAGGTACGTTTTGGGCACCGACTGCAAACCGAAATAAGCTGCGATGATAAATGCGGCACCGCCGTGATGCCCTCCATGCTGCTGCAACCCCTGGTAGAGAATGCCATAAAATTTGGCTTATATGATACCGTTGGCGAAGTAACCGTAAGCATCCGCAGCGAAATGGAGGATAATTATTTGGTACTGATGGTGCAAAACCCGTACGATCCACAAACCTCGCGCCCGCAAAAAGGCACCGGTTTTGGTTTACGCGGGGTACAACGCCGGCTTTATTTGCTTTTTGCCCGTAACGATTTGATGGAAACTCATGGAAATGATAATATATTTACAACCATTATAAAAATACCACAGTTATGAGGCGAGCCTTAATTATTGATGATGAACCTTTAGCACGAATGGTTGTAAAGGAATATCTGCAAAACTTTAGTGAAATTGAACTGATACAGGAATGCGGCGATGGCTTTGAAGGATTAAAAGCCATACAGCAGCATCAGCCCGATCTGATCTTCCTGGATGTGCAGATGCCTAAAATAAATGGCTTTGAAATGCTGGAATTGGTAGAGCAGCAGCCCGCTGTAATATTCACTACCGCTTTTGACGAGTACGCCATTAAAGCTTTTGAGGCCCACGCCGTAGATTACCTGTTGAAACCCTTTAATAAAGACCGTTTTAACAAGGCCGTCGAAAAATTCCTGGCAACGGCGCCCGAAAAGCAAGTACCCAAGCAAACCGAAGAACTGCTTGAAACCGCCGCTTCGCAATCGCCAGGACAAAACGAGCGCATTGTGGTAAAAACAGGCACCAAAGTAAAAATTATCCCGGTTGCCGATGTAGAATATCTGCAAGCCGATGACGACTATGTAAGCGTATTTACCAAAGAAGGATCGTACCTGAAAAACAAAACGATGAACTTTTTTGAAAAAACGCTGGATGCCCGCCAGTTTGTGCGCGTACACCGCTCCTACATCATTGCTATACAACAGATCACCCGTATAGATCCATATGAAAAAGACGCTCACCTGGCCATCCTCAAGTCGGGCGCCAAAATACCCGTAAGCAAAACCGGCTACGTAAAGCTGAAACAAGTGCTGGGCATATAAAACAGTATTGAAAAGAATATTGTAGAGACGCATTACATGCGTCTCTTTTTTTGTGTCTCGTCTCCCACAACTTGATTTTAACGCATTTTATATTCCCTCCAATTTTTCGTATATTTATATCAATCAACAGCCCGGCTTCCTTTTATCAGGAAGCCGGGCTGTTTTGTTAAAACCCAAACAAGACCCCAAAACCGACCGTTTGGTATGTTTTATTTGACCATCAATAAATTAATACTTTTTAAAGTTTTAAAAACGCATCAAAACCGCCTTAAAATTTGTTAAAAAGTGTTAAAATCGACATTTTTTGAATGTTTTTGGATCAGTTTTATGCCGTTTTTGGCAAGAAAAGTGTTAAAATTTAAGTTTTAAAAAGTTTTAGGAGCTGGGAAATGTTAAAATCCGGAATTTTAATCGATCAGCAGCACCATCAGGGCCTCTTCTACCCTGTCCTCGTCCAGGAGTTGTTTGGCTTTCAGATGTAGCTGAAGTTCGCGGGTTTGGCTGTCGCCTATAGTGGCGTCTAATAGTTCTTTGATAGCGGGGTCTTGTTTGTATAGTTCAATGGCATCATCGGCGGGCAGGGTCTCCAGGTTACCCAGTTGCCCCAGGTTGTTGCCGGTAAGTACCCGAGAGTTGCGTATGGCATGCGGTAGGCTATCCACACCTATACCTATTTTAGCATTGGGCTTGGCTACCTTAAACAGGTTATCCTCGGTAACGCGGCAATACCAGTCGCCGCCCAAGCGAGCTACCAGGTCCATTTTAGCCTGGTCGATTTTACCTTCGGCATCCAAAACATGGTCTTTGATATGGATGATCTTGATCTCGGCCAGGATCAGGTTGCCGGCACCCGGAGTATCGCCAAGCGAAATCACCTGGTTCACTACACATTCCAGTTGCACCGGGGCCTCAGCTACGCGGGGTGGTTTAACCAGTTCAGATGCTACAGGGGTTAGCCCCGATTTGATGAATTCGTTTACCCCTTTTGGGTACATAACGCTGGAGAGGGAAACCTGCTGTACCATCTCGTAATCAACAATATTGATCACACATTCCTGAACCTCTAAAATGTTTTGCAGCGTATGTTTGGTAATATTATCCCGCACACTACGCGATGGTGAAAATATACAAACCGGCGGATTGGTACTGAATACGTTAAAAAAACTAAAGGGACTCAGGTTAATATTACCATCCTTATCCACCGTACTGGCTAAACAGATCGGGCGCGGCGCTACGGCATGGTTCAAATAATTTTGCAATTGAAAAATGGAAAGCTCGCTTACTTTGAGTGATAGCATCGGAATTTAACTTATTTCTTTAATGCCAATATCGAAAAATCACTGTTAGCTTTTTTAATGATATTGCCCAGCATCCCCAATCCGGTGATTTCCATTTCAACAAGGTCGCCAGGTTGCAGCCATTGCGGTTTATAATTGGCATCATTGAGCAGGCCGGTTCCGTTCAATTCCAGAAAACAACCTGTACCCACGGTACCTGAGCCTATCACATCGCCGGGCAGCACATCGCAGCCGTAGGCGCAGCGCTCAATGATCTCGGCAAAAGTCCAGTCCATATCGGCCATATTACCTGCCGATACCTGTTTACCGTTTACAGCACAGGTCATTTGCAGGTTGTAACTATTACCGATATGACCAGGTCTGGGCGCTGTTTTATAAGGCTCTAATTCATCGGGCGTTACCAGCCAGGGACCAATCACAGTCGAAAAATCTTTGCCTTTTGCCGGGCCAAGGTTGAGCAGCATTTCTTCCATTTGCAGGGTACGGGCACTCATATCGTTCATGATCATGTAGCCGGCAATAAAGCTATCGGCATCGGCGGCTTTAATATTTCGGCCTTTTTTGTTGAGCACTACGGCTACTTCCAGCTCAAAATCGAGCTTGTTGAAATGGTCGGGCATACATTCAATTTCACCTGGGCCTTGTATGGCATTGTGGTTGGTAAAATAAAATATAGGGTATTGGTCAAATTCGGGTATCATATCCACCTTGCGGTTGCGGCGCGCGGCGGCCACATGCTGCCTGAAAGCATAACCATCGCGGCATGACGTTGGATGAGGCACAGGAGCTATCAGCTCAAAAAACAACTCCTCCTTAGCCTCCATTTTTCCCGAACTAATGGCCTCATGAACGCGCCTGGCATGATCCATCAGTTCATCGCCGCCCCATAAAAACTCGTTCATATTATCGGGGATCAGCTTATCGCAAGAGTTCAGGTTATAAATGTGCTTGTTTATAAAAATACCTAAATGCTCGCGGTCTTCGGTTTTATAGGATACTAATTTCATAAATGGCAGAATTGGTTGAGCCAAAACTAAACATTTTACCGCATGCGTGGTTAAAATATTATGCTTGCATATTAAAAATATTACTTCTAATTTCGTATTAATCATGTTAAGCGTACAAAAACATTTTCTGTTTTCACTGGGCCTCACCAGCATGAGCGATGCCTCATCGTTCAGGGATGCTATGCTTGCCAAAATAGTGCTGGCTCAATACTAATTAGATTTTGGGATAAAGAGACTTTGGGAGTAAGGACAAGTAAGGCTTGTGCCTAATTTCGTACAATCCAATAGTCCCCAAATCCTTATTCCTCCAAAAACTATCCTGATATTTTAAACGTTTTATTGTTAACCAATTAAAACATCATGCCTTTATATCATACATTAGGAGCTATCCCGCATAAGCGGCATACGCAGTTCCGCAAACCCGATGGTTCGTTATATGCCGAAGAACTGGTATCAACAGAAGGTTTTTCGAGCCTTTACTCGCTGGTATATCACGCCTACCCGCCTACTATTGTAAAAACCTTGGGCGAACCATACAGCGTTGAGCCCAAAATAGCGCGCGAAAAGCATCTGAAACACACCAGTCTGATTGGTTTTAATGTAAAGCCTGAGGATGATTATCTGCAAAGCCGTAAACCAGTGCTGGTCAACAGCGATCTGCATATTTCACTGGCTGCACCGCGTAAATCAATGACGGATTATTTCTATAAAAATAGCCAGGCCGATGAAGTAGTTTTTATACATGAAGGCTCTGGCACCCTCAAAACAGGCTTCGGTAATATCAAATTTGTTTATGGCGACTACCTTGTTATCCCCCGTGGTACCATTTATCAGCTGGAATTTGATACGCCCGATAACCGGCTGTTCATTGTAGAAAGCTTTAGTCCGATAAGGCCACCTAAACGTTACCGCAACCAATACGGACAGTTGATGGAGCATTCGCCGTATTGCGAGCGCGATATCAAACGCCCGGCTGATCTGAAAACGCATGATGAAAAAGGCGACTTTAAAATTCTGATCAAAAAACAGGGCTTAATCTATCCATACATCTATGGCACCCACCCATTTGATTTTATTGGCTGGGATGGTTTTCATTATCCATGGGCCCTGTCCATACATGATTTTGAACCGATAACCGGTCGCCTGCACCAACCACCACCGGTACATCAGACATTTGAGGGCAACAATTTTGTGATATGCTCTTTTGTGCCCCGCAAGTTTGATTATCACCCACTTTCTATCCCTGCTCCTTACAACCACAGCAATGTAGATAGCGATGAGGTTTTATACTATGTGGATGGCGATTTTATGAGCCGTAAAAGCGTGGTAAAAGGACAGATCACCCTGCACCCTGGAGGTATCCCACACGGACCTCACCCGGGTTCGGTCGAAAAATCGATCGGTAAGGAATCAACAGATGAATTGGCGGTAATGATAGATCCCTTCCGTCCGCTGATGCTGACCGAAGACGCTATAAAAATAGAAGACGAAAATTATTACAAGAGCTGGCAAATGTGAGCTAAAAGCCCAAAGCAATTACTAATTCAATAATTAAAATGTGAGGTCGAAAGAAGAAGGCTCCAAGCAATCACTAATTCACTAACTCACTAATTCAATAATTAAAAACCATGCAAACACAAACTTTAGATAAAACACCAGGCACTACAGATTTTTTACCGCTTAACGGTACCGATCATGTGGAGTTTTATGTGGGTAATGCCAAACAGGCGGCCCATTATTATAAAACAGCCTTCGGCTTTCAAAACCTGGCCTACTCCGGACCCGAAACTGGGGTGCGCGACAGGGCATCATACGTATTACAACAAGGCAAGATCAGGATAGTGCTCACCACCCCTCTGCACTCCAATCACCCTATTGCCGAGCATATTAAAAAACATGGAGATGGTGTAAAAGTACTGGCCCTTTGGGTTGACGACGCTTATGACGCCTTTGAACAAACCACCAAACGCGGCGCCGTGCCCTATCAGCAGCCGCAAACCTTTAAAGATGAACATGGCGAAGTGCGCACCAGCGGTATCATGCTGTATGGCGAAACTGTGCATATGTTCATTGAGCGTAAAAACTATAATGGCTTGTTTTTGCCAGGTTATCAAAAATTGGAGAACAACTATAATCCACCTACTGCGGGCCTTTTATATATCGACCATTGCGTAGGTAACGTGGGCTGGCATAAAATGAACGACTGGGTGAATTTTTATGAAGATGTGATGGGTTTTCGGAACATTTTAACCTTCGACGATAAAATGATTAGCACCGAATATTCTGCCCTCATGAGCAAGGTGATGAGCAATGGCAACGGCTTCGTCAAATTCCCGATCAATGAGCCTGCCGAGGGCAAAAAGAAATCGCAGATTGAGGAATACCTCGAATTTTATGAAGGTGAAGGCGTACAGCACCTTGCCCTGGCAACCGATAATATTGTAGCCACTGTAACCGACCTGCAAAGCCGCGGTGTAGAATTCCTGACCGTGCCTACTACCTACTATGATGAATTAACAGATCGTGTTGGTCATATCGATGAAGACCTGGAACCATTGAAAAAACTGGGTATCCTTGTCGATCGTGATGATGAAGGCTACCTGCTGCAAATATTCACTAAACCTATCGAAGACAGGCCCACCCTGTTCTTTGAGATCATACAGCGTAAAGGAGCCAAATCATTCGGTGCGGGCAATTTCAAAGCTTTGTTTGAGGCCATTGAACGCGAGCAGGAAATAAGAGGAAATCTTTAATAAAGGGAATACCCTATCTAAATATATTCTATTAACTATTAGCGAAGTTTTAATTTTAGGCCGGGCAAATTGCCCGGCTTTTTTTCTTAACCCTATTGGAATCGTCCTCAATGAGGGCCTTAAAAAGATGACAAAAATAAAAGCCTCGATTCCAGTGTGGAATCGAGGCTTTTATTTTTAAGTGGTACCAACTGGGATCGAACCAGTGACACAAGGATTTTCAGTCCTTTGCTCTACCATCTGAGCTATGGTACCATTCCTCCATTTGGGGAGTGCAAATGTAGCTTTTTTTTTATGTTTGAAAAGTTTTTTTTGAAAAAAGTTTAAAAATATTTGCTAGAAAGCCTGTGTTGATTTTTAAAACTAAACAATTAAACAGTTAATCAGTTACTTAGCTTTAAAGATATTTTTCAATCCTAAAACATTTTTCTCTTTCAACAATTCAATTAACTTTGAATAAAATACTATGCACGCATAATGATTGCACAAGCTATATTTATTATCATCTTAGGAGCCGCCATTTACCTGTTTGCTAAAAACGCAGCCAAAATAAGGCGCAATATATTGCTGGGAAAGGATACTGACCGATCTGACAGGCCTGCCGAACGCTGGAAAGTAATGGCAAAAATAGCTCTTGGGCAAACCAAAATGGTAAAACGCCCGGTGGCTGCCGTGATGCATTTTTTTATCTATATCGGTTTTGTGATCATTAACCTGGAAGTATTGGAGATCATGATAGATGGGGTATTCGGTTCGCATAGAATATTTTCACACCCATTAGGCAGTTTGTATGGGTTTTTAATCGGGAGCTTTGAGGTGTTAGCAGTATTGGTATTTACTGCGTGTGTTGTTTTCCTTTGCAGGCGTAATATTGTTCATTTAAAGCGCTTCACAGGCACCGAAATGACCAAGTGGCCCCGGTCTGACGCCAATTATATCCTCATTACAGAAATCTTGTTAATGAGCGCCTTTTTAACGATGAACGCGGCCGATTACAAATTACAGATATTACATTTTAGTCGTTATGTTACAGCTGGCAGTTTTCCGGTAAGTTCGCTAATAGCTCCGTTATTGCCTGACAATGCCAGCGCCCTGATTATTGTAGAGCGTGTATGTTGGTGGTTTCATATTATAGGGATATTGGCATTTTTGAATTATTTACCCTATTCCAAGCATTTCCATATCCTGCTTGCTTTCCCCAATACTTATTACTCTAACCTGAACAACAAAGGCAAGTTTACCAATATGGCATCGGTTACCAACGAGGTAAAGGCTATGCTTGACCCATCTTTTGTTCCGGAGAATACAGGTGAGCCGGCACGTTTCGGTGCTAAAGATGTTACCGATCTGAGCTGGAAAAACCTGATGGAGGCTTATACTTGCACAGAATGTGGCAGGTGTACTTCGGTATGCCCGGCTAATATCACGGGCAAGCTTTTATCACCCCGAAAAATTATGATGGATACCCGCGACAGAATTACCGAAGTAGGTAATAACCTGGATAAGCATGGGAAAGACCACGATGACGGTAAAGCTTTATTAGATAACTACATTACCCGTGAAGAGCTTTGGGCTTGTACTACCTGTAATGCCTGTGCCGAAGCCTGCCCGGTGAATATTAATCCGTTAGAGATTATTACCGAAATGCGCCGTTATATTGTAATGGAGGAATCGCAGGCGCCTGCCAGCCTTAACAATATGTTTGGCAACGTTGAAAATAATGGCGCCCCCTGGAAATACAGCCAGGCCGACCGCTTTAATTGGGCCGAAAATAATTAAGCCAGCGGCTTTATAATACCTGATCATATGTTACAAGATATTGCAACCATCGAATCAAAATATAAGCTGTTTATCGAAAAAACCGCGGCATCAAAATCGGTGTGGGCGCTAAAGAGCAAAAATGGCTGGGCCAACTCTCATTCTAATGACAGCGAAGATGTAGATGTAATTCCATTCTGGTCAGACAGAGCTTATGCCAAGGCATGTGCCCGGGATGATTGGAAGGGCTATTTACCGGTCGAAATTCCTTTAGCAGAATTTTTAGAAAGCTGGTGCATCGAGATGGCTGATAACGAAGTTTTAGCCGGCATTAACTGGGATGCTAACATGTTTGGAAAAGAAAGTACTGCTTTAGATTTGGCAGTTGATGTTTTGGAACAATTGAATG
The DNA here is from genome assembly GCF_052045695.1 of Mucilaginibacter sp. 22184. Classification (NCBI taxonomy): domain Bacteria; kingdom Pseudomonadati; phylum Bacteroidota; class Sphingobacteriia; order Sphingobacteriales; family Sphingobacteriaceae; genus Mucilaginibacter; species Mucilaginibacter sp. 22184. Next base: position 240,400 of record NZ_JBQEPI010000007.1, on the reverse strand, counting down.
CCATTAACTCGGCAATTAGCTTTAAAAATTATAGTAGTATAAACGAATTTATAACAGAGATCAGTGAGTCACTTGATTAACTGAGGAAAATCATAAATAATGGATCAAAAAATACCTACCATGGCCGATATGGCCGCACAAGGACAAGAGCCCGAAATATTGTTTTGGGTTGGCTGTGCCGGTAGTTTTGACGAAAGAGCGCAGAAGATAACCCGTGATATTTGTAAAATACTCCAACACGTAGGGATTAAATATGCCGTTTTAGGTACCGAGGAAAGCTGCACCGGCGATCCGGCCAAGCGTGCCGGTAATGAATTTTTGTTCCAGATGCTGGCCATGACCAATATACAGGTACTTGATGGCTACAACATCAAAAAAATAGTAACCGGCTGCCCGCACTGTTTCAATACCATCAAAAATGAGTATCCAGGCTTAGGGGGCAATTACGAGGTGATCCACCATTCACAACTGATACAGCAATTGATCGATGAAGGAAAACTGCGGGCAGAAGGCGGTGAGAGTTTCAAAGGCAAACGCATCAGCTTTCATGATCCCTGCTATTTGGGTCGGGGTAATAATGTTTATGAGGCACCGCGCGCGGCCCTTGAAATTTTGGATACCGAACTGGTAGAGTTGAAACGCTGCAAATCAAATGGCTTATGCTGCGGTGCCGGTGGTGGTCAAATGTTCAAGGAACCCGAGCCCGGCAAAAAAGAGATCAATATGGAACGCATGACCGACATCCTGGAAGCGAAATCTCAGGTTGTGGCTGCAGCTTGCCCGTTTTGTATGACAATGCTCTCCGATGGTGTAAAACATCATGATAAGGAGCAAGAGATACAAGTATTGGATATTGCCGAGATAACTGCCCGGGCAAATGGCTTATAAAGCCTTTGCCTTAAAGTAGCTTAATGCGTTTTTTAAACTATCCAACCGGGCGGCATTCATGTTCCTGACGGGCAACTCCAGTACCGTCGACATAGAGTCTATATCGCCCTTTGGATCCTCATAGGTTTGTACAATAATGTCATCGGCATTGGTACTTAATTCCAGCGTACCGGCTTTATCATCACCCTGGTATTGTACCTGGTTTAAACGGTGTAAATTAAAGGAAAAATATTCCTGCCGGCCATGTTGATAAGTTTTTCTGAGGCGCAAAAAATAATCGTTGGTCAGGGTTAGTTCCCACTTTTTTAATTTAACATCGGGGGCAGGATTGTATGACTCTGTGAGGCATTTATTACTCCAGCTGAGCCATTCCTGGTCGTCTGTTTGTGGCCTGAAGCTATAATTTAGCCATCCGGCCAATAAAATGAGGGTAAATACTAAAATCTTTTTTGTTTGCGGCTGAAGTGATTTTTTCATGACAACAAAATGTAACCCGAAGTTAATAAATTGATATTTTTGTAAATGGAATTTTCTCAACACTCAAGAGTTTGGATATATCAATCTGATAGGAAATTAACTGATCCGGAAGTGGAACAGATACAGGAGGAATTGGATGACTTTACCACTGGTTGGACGGCCCACAATAACCAATTAAAAGCAGGTGCCGAGATCAGGTATAACCGCTTTTTGATTTTAATAGTTGATGAAAGCCAGGCAGGTGCCAGTGGATGTTCGATAGATAAATCGGTTCATTTTATGAAGCACCTGGAACAGCAGTATCACATCAACCTGTTCGACAGGTTCAATCTGGCATATCGCGAAGGTAGTGAAGTGCTTTCATTACCCCGTCATGCTTTTGAGGATCTTTTGAAACAAGGAAAGATAAATACCGAAACCATTGTTTACAATAACATGGTGCAAAATGTAAGTGAACTGGAAAGTAAATGGGAAGTGCCATTTAAAAATAGCTGGCATATACAATTGTTCAGGGACCTGATAAGTTAAAAGGCGCTTGTAAAAGTGAGGGTGTTTCTATAAATTTATTTATGGAACAGTATGATAACCGGGTAGATCTTTACATCGCAAAATCGGCCGATTTTGCAAAACCGATTTTGGAATACATCCGGGAGGTGGTTCATGAAGCATCCCCGCTGATTACCGAAACCATAAAGTGGGGAATGCCATTTTTTGATTGTAAAGGGCCGGTATGTCAAATGGCTGCCTTTAAACAGCATTGCGCCTTTGGTTTCTGGCGATGGTCGCTGATGAGTGGCGACGCAAACCATACGGGTGATGCCGCGGCAGGCAGTTTTGGACGTGTTACCACCATTGAAGATCTTCCGTCAAAGGAAATATTAGTTTCCTATGTATTGCAGGGCATCGAGCTAAATGAAAAAGGCATCAAAAAGGCTAATCCCAAAAAGAGCCCTGCCGAGAAAGCAGAATTGGTAATCCCTGATTATTTTATGGAGTTTTTGGCGGCCTATCCTAAGGCTGTGCAAGTGTTTCATGATTTTAGTTACTCCAACAAAAAGGAATACGTAGAATGGATCACGGAAGCCAAAACAGAAGCTACGCGCCAAAAAAGAATGGAAACCGCTGCCGAGTGGATGAGCGAAGGTAAATCAAGAAATTGGAAATATAAATAGGCTAAAAAGTGGGTTTACATGGTTTACACTTTTTACGGTTTACATTGATATATATTGTTGATATATAATAAGTTATATTTAATTTATTGTAAAAAAGCGGGTTTACATGTAAACCCACTCAGGGGCTTATGAATGGATCTTGAGGATGCTTGTATCTTAGAGGGCTGAACCTAAACTTACCAATTATTATTCCCCCTTTAGGGGGGTAGGGACTTAAAAATCCAGCGGGCCCAATCTGCGCATATTTTTCATGATGAGGTATTGCCGGTGCCTCAAATAACGGGTAGGATTGGTGGCCGACCACCTGAGGGGACTCGGGAATATCACCGCTATAGCAGCTGCTTCATGTTTGGTTAAATCGGCGGCTGATTTATGAAAATAAGCCTGCGAGGCTGCTTCGATGCCATAGATGCCATCACCCATTTCAATCTCATTGAGATAAACTTCCATGATGCGTTTTTTACTCCAGAAAGTTTCGATCAACACCGTGAAGTAAGCTTCAAATCCTTTACGTAGTAATGAACGGCCATCCCATAGAAAAACATTCTTGGCCACCTGTTGCGATATGGTGCTGCCACCAATGAGTTTTTTGCTGTGCGCGTTTTTTTCAATAGCCTTTTCAATGGCACGGAAATCAAAACCATGATGCTCCAGGAAAGTTTGATCTTCGGCGGCTACGGCTGCGCGTTTCATATTGTCGGATATATCGTCAAAATCCTTCCATTGTTTATCAATTTTCCAATCCTTACCAGCAGCCTTACGCTGAAAACCGCGCTCAATCATAAGCCAGGTAAAAGGTGGGTTTACAAAGCGGTATAAAAGCACACCCAATAAGCTTAATCCTATAAATAACAAAAAGGCAAGCTTAATAATTCTAAACAGAAGCCTGGCAATTCCATTGTTCCTGAGTTTTGAAAACCACGACTTTGATTTCGCGCTTTTTTTCGACGATGAGGCTGAGGTGCGTTTCACTATTGATAATAAATTCTATAAAACAGAGAGGGTGCTTTGCCTTGGCAAAACACCCTCTAAAATTCTACAATTAAGTTCAAAACCCGAAATAAAAACTCCGAATTCCGAAATATAAATTACTCTGCTACTACAGAGAAAGGTACTTGTACTTTTACTTCTTTGTGCAGGTTAATGTTAGCAACATAATCACCAACAAATTTTGGTTCCTGATCAAAGGTAATGCGACGACGGTCAACCTCAAAACCTTCTTTTTTCAATGCATCAGCAACTTGAATAGTGTTGATAGCACCGAAAATTTTACCGGTTTCACCAGCTTTAGCACCGATGGTCAGTTTTACACCTTCTAATTTGGCAGCTACAGCATCGGCATCCTTGCGGATTTTTTCTTGTTTAAACTGAGCTTGTTTCAAGTTTTCAGCTAAAACTTTACGGGCGCTTTCGGTAGCTAATATGGCATATCCTTTTGGTAAAAGATAGTTACGGCCATAACCTGGTTTTACATTTACGATATCGTCTTTGTCACCCAGGTTTTTTACATCTTGTTTTAAAATAACTTCCATTTCTTTAAATCTCCTATTATTTTAATGAGTCTGTAACATAAGGTAACAAACCGATATGACGGGCACGTTTAACAGCCTGAGCTACTTTACGCTGGAATTTTAATGAAGTACCAGTTAAACGACGTGGTAATACTTTACCCTGATCGTTAATGAACTTTAATAAAAAGTTTGCGTCTTTGTAGTCGATATACTTAATGCCATTCTTTTTGAAACGGCAGTATTTTTTACGGTTATCCTCCACTTTTGGAGCGGTAACGTATTTAATTTGTTCGTTAGCCATTAGTTTGCGTCCTCCACTTTAGCTGCTGGTTTTTTGTTGAAAGCACCGCTGCGTTTTTTGTCATTGTAAGCAATGGCATGTTTGTCCAAAGCAATGGTCAGGAAACGCAAAACACGCTCATCGCGCCTTAACTCAACCTCCAATTTATTAATTAATTCACCTGGAGCCTTAAATTCAGTTAAGTGATAGTACCCTGTAGTTTTTTTCTGGATAGGGTACGCTAATTTTCTCAAACCCCAATTATCCTCCTGGACAATTTCGGCTCCGCCATCAGTTAAGATCTTGCTAAATTTGGCATTAGCCTCTTTAGCAACCTCTTCTGATAACAACGGGGTTAGAACGATCACGATTTCGTACTGTTGCATTATTATACTTTGATTTTTAATTAATTACCCGCTATAACGGGGCTGCAAATGTAGAAAGATTATCTGTATTTATCAAATGTTTTTAGATATCGTAGTTAAATTGTTTAAGCATAAAATAAAGATCAAAATATATATTTGATGAAAAATTCAACATGAAAAAATACCTAAGCCTTATTATCACGGTTTTTATACTTGGTTGTGGCACTGCTAACGCCCAAACAGAACCAGGGCCGGCACAGCAAAAACTGCTTGATTCGATCTGTACTTGTATGTCTAAAATTGATATCTCAAAGATAAAAACGGCCAAAGAAGCAAACGATGTTTTTATGCAATGCTTTACGGCCCATGTGGATCTTTTGGCCGATGTGGCTAAGGAACAAAACGCGGAATTTACCGATGATGAGGCTATGAACCGGATAGGTACAGAAATAGGCAAAAATTTAATCAAACGCAATTGCTCGTCATTTGTAAAATTGGCGGTGATTATGGGACAAAAGGATGGGAATGAAGCCACGCCGGAGCAAACAACTACCGGAGCATTAAAACGAATAGATAACAAAGGGTTTAATTATATAGTTTTAACTGATAATACCGGCAATGAAAAATCTTTTATCTGGCTTCGTCAGTTTCCGGGGTCAGAAAACTTCATGAATGGAGTTGCTAAATACGCCGGAAAAAAAGCAAACATCAAGTGGCAGGAGATAGAGGTATATCTGCCACAGGCTAAAGGTTATTATAAAGTAAAAGAAATTTTAAGTATTGATATTTTATAAATAATGACCATTAAACTTAACTTATGAAGTTTATCTTTATAGCCGTAGTTAACATGTAAATCATTTTTTATGGAATTTATAGACCTTGAATATCAAGATGCAGCAATACCGGCCTATAACAACAACATGGTGATGGTAGTACCCGGTGAAGACGACGAGTTTGAAAGCGATTGGAACGATGAGGATGATGATTTGGATAATCAATTAGACGATCTGCATGAAATTCAGGTAGATGATGATCTGGGTGAACCCGATCCGGAGGATGATTACCCTCAGCCCGATGACGATGATGAATAAGCCGGAATAGTTTAATTACATAATCATTCCATCGGCACTTTAACTTCAGGCATTTTCTTGCTAACTTCGTAGCTGTGGATAATTTTATTGTTTCGGCCCGTAAATACCGCCCGGCTACTTTTGAAACTGTTGTTGGTCAGCAACATATAACCAACACGCTTAAAAACGCTATTAGAAATAATCAGCTGGCGCAGGCATTTTTATTCTGCGGGCCGCGTGGTGTGGGTAAAACTACCTGCGCGCGTATCCTGGCTAAAACTATCAACTGTACCAATTTACTCCCTAACGGCGAAGCTTGCGGCGAGTGTGCTTCATGCAAGGCATTTGAGAATGGCAACTCCTTTAACGTTCATGAGCTGGATGCCGCTTCAAACAACTCGGTTGATGATATCAGGAGCCTTATTGACCAGGTACGGATACCACCACAGGCCGCACGTTACAAAGTCTATATCATTGATGAGGTGCACATGTTGTCGCAGGCGGCTTTTAACGCCTTTCTGAAAACGCTCGAAGAACCGCCTCATTACGCCATATTTATACTGGCCACTACCGAGAAACATAAAATACTGCCTACTATACTTTCGCGCTGCCAGATATTTGATTTTAACCGTATCCGGGTAGAGGATATGGCTGCGCACCTGGCCTCTATTGCCGGTAAAGAAAATATCAGCTATGAACCCGATGGCTTACATATTATAGCGCAAAAAGCGGATGGCGGTTTACGTGACGCCTTGTCTATGTTTGATCAGATCGTTAGTTTTTCTGGTGGCAAGGTGACTTATCGTTCGGTAATTGACAACCTGAACATACTTGATTACGATTACTATTTCAACATCACCGATAGCCTGTTACAGGAAGATACAGGCAAAGCGCTGTTGTTTTTTGACGAGATATTATCACGGGGCTTTGATGGAGCTCACTTTATAGCCGGTCTGTGCGAGCATTTCCGGAATTTGCTGGTGACTAAAGATCAATCAACTTTAAAGTTACTTGAGGTAAGCGAGGGTATCAAAAACAAATACCTGCAGCAATCGCAAAGTAGTCCGGTATCGTTCCTGCTTTCGGCTATGAATATTGCCAACCAATGCGATATCAATTATAAGCTGAGTAAAAATCAAAGGCTCCAGGTTGAGCTCGCATTGCTTAAGATGTGCCACTTATCTTCGGCATTTAATATGGTAGCTTCGCCGCTTACAGCAACATCCGCCGCAGACGGGTCATTAAAAAAAAAACCTGATACCTCAGCAGTAACAACACCGGTACAAGCTAACAAAATAGTTAACGAATCGCCGGTATTGAGTGATACACCGCTATCTTATAATACCACAAAACCACAAACCGTTGAAAATAAACAGGTAGCAGAATTAAAAGAACAACCGTCTGCCGAGAAGCCAAAAATATTTATACCCTCGCCAAGCCTGGGTTCGTTATCCATAAAAATACCCTCGCTTACCGATACCGGCAAAACGCCTGAAGAAGAAGCCGATGAGGAAGACCCTTATTTGAAAGGTGATGACCGGGAGGATTTTACCATGGATAACTTTTTACAATGCTGGAGCGATTTTGCCGCCAAGATCAAAACCGATGGTAAAAAAAACCTGGTAACCATATTTATAGCCAATGCCCCGCGAATGCTTAAGCCTTATGAGTTTGAGATAGTAGTGGGTACCAAATTGCAGGAAAATTTATTTAAAGAAGAAAGGCCCGCTTTGCATAATTATCTGCGGGGCCGCTTAAAAAACTTTACCATTGAAGTAAATGCACGTGTAGATGAACAAGAGGTGGTAAGAAAACCATATACAGCGATAGAAAAATTTCAGTACCTGGCTGCCCGTAATCCGCAGCTCGTGGACCTCCGCAACCGCTTTAATCTTGATTTTGATTAGGAGATTAGTGAGTTGTGAGTGAAGAATAGTAAGAAAACTCACAACTCATCACTCACAGCCCAAAACTTATTTTAAAAATTCCGAATCATTTTTAGGATAACCTTCTTCATCCAGATCGTCACGGTCATCTTCCGGAGTGTGTGCTAATGCAGAATCTGCAGGGTCTACCTCTACAATATCGCCCTCGTCAATGTGCATGCCAAGATCGTCAACATCTGTTTCCAATGATCTTTTTCCGGCATATTCGTCATCGGTATCGTCATAGGGGTTGGCCTCGTCATAAGTGGAATTCATATCGTTACCATTTTTAACCGAGGTTTTGTACGGGTCAGGATGATCATAATCCGGATCGTTGCTTTTTACATCATATTCAAAGCTATTATCATCAGGGTTGTAATTAAGGTTTTCCGTGTCGATGGTTTCGCCTAATTCATCCTTTAATGTTCTGTCCCGATCGGCGCTATTATCATTTAAAGCGTCATCGTCTTCATAATCATCATCAAATCCGGGGTTTATATTTTGATTGTTCATCGTTTTTTGCTTTGATTAAATATACCAAAAAACCTTGCCAAAATTCAAAAAGAGCAATTAATAATATATCTGTTTGCGGTACGATATAACACGGCCTATGGCCACTTTTATGCCCAGGCTTAACTGTGTAAACGCGTCTTTATAGCGGCCGGTCTTGTATCCGTCAAGGTTATCATCTAATACCTTGTTGTATTGATAACCCAGGTCTATTTTGATGCTGGGTTCATTGTACTGGTTAAACAACTTTATCTCGTAGCCCAGCCTTATGGGTATATAAGGTATCTGACTGTTATTATCACCCGGAGCTTGAACACCTGCCGGCAATGTGTTATCTCCTCCCCTTTTTACATGGTTCACCAGATACCCAATACCTGTTGAAATGTAAAGGCCTTTAAACGCATTGGCTACCTGACTCTGTGAATAATCTATCACCTCTCCGGCCTGCAGCTGCACCCTTAAGCCAAAGGCCCAGAAATGATTTTCAAATGTACGGCCATAGCCCAGACTGGGGTCACCGGCTTTAAGCTTACCAAATTGGCCTTCGACAACATAGTTCACAAATGGGCCATGGTTATATGTAAAATTAAACTGGGCAGATGGCGTGTATTTTAAAGCCTTGGTTACATCTGTACTGATAGGATAATTGAGACCGACCGCGGCGCCAACATCATATTGTGCATAGTCGTAACCTAATTGGGCTTTTGCTAAAAATGCGGCTGTACATAAAATAAACGTGAGGGCTGTTCTTAATATCAGTTTTGTCATAAATAGACATTAGGGGGCTATTAATTGGCAATCTGTTTTAATTACCAACGTTGAGTTTCATCAAAATAGTATCTGTGCCTGCAAACACAATAAACTTGCCATAATAAACAGTTAGTCAAAACTAAATCAATAAATTTCATTTGCTATTAATGGAAATGGTAAAGTCTATTTAATATATTTGAAGCCATTAAAATAAAAAACAACAACATCAGGTATGTCAAAAATTAAAGTAGAAAATCCGGTAGTTGAACTGGATGGAGATGAAATGACCCGAATTATCTGGAAATTTATCAAAGACAGGTTGATAATTCCTTATCTTGATCTTGATATCAAATATTATGATCTGGGTATCGAGTATCGTGATGAAACTAATGATCAGGTTACTGTTGATGCCGCAAATGCTATTCTAAAATATGGCGTAGGTATTAAATGTGCCACTATTACACCTGATGAAGCCCGTGTAGAAGAGTTTGGTTTAAAACAAATGTGGAAATCGCCAAACGGAACTATCCGTAACATTTTGGATGGTACCGTTTTCCGTGAACCCATTGTAATGTCCAACGTACCGCGCCTGGTTCCTAACTGGACCGCCCCTATATGTATTGGCCGTCATGCATTCGGCGATCAGTACCGTGCTACCGATTTTGTTACTAAAGGAAAAGGTAAACTAACCGTAACTTTTACTCCCGAAGATGGTGGTGCAGAGCAATCATACGAAGTGTATAATTTTAAGGGCGATGGTGTAGCCTTAACTATGTATAACACGGATGAATCTATCAAAGGATTTGCACACGCCTGCTTTAACCAGGCATTAATGAAAGGCTGGCCTTTATATTTATCAACCAAAAACACCATCCTGAAAAAATACGATGGTCGTTTTAAAGATATTTTTGAAGCGATTTATCAGCAGGATTACAAACAAAAATTTGCTGATGCCGGTATCACTTATGAGCACCGTTTAATTGATGATATGGTTGCATCTGCTTTAAAGTGGAACGGTAACTTTGTATGGGCTTGTAAAAACTATGACGGCGACGTACAATCAGATACCGTAGCGCAAGGTTTTGGTTCATTAGGTTTAATGACCTCTACCCTGGTTACACCAGATGGTACCGTTATGGAAGCCGAAGCTGCGCATGGTACAGTAACCCGTCACTACCGCGAGCACCAGGCTGGTAAACCAACTTCAACAAATCCTATCGCTTCTATCTTCGCATGGACAAGAGGTTTGGAATTCCGTGGTTTGTTGGATAACAACCAGGAATTGGTAAACTTCTGCAAAACTTTAGAGCAGGTTTGTATCGAAACTGTTGAAAGCGGCAAAATGACCAAGGATTTGGCCATCACCATTAAGCCAAAGGTTGAACATGGTACAGATTACCTTTACACCGAAGAATTTTTAGCTGCAATTGACGAAAACCTGAAAGTTAAATTAGGTAAATAAGCAATAGTTAAAACTATAGGAAAACCCGCTCTTTACTAGCGGGTTTTTTTGTGCCTATAAGTTTTTAGTAAAAAAAGCTGAATCGGTTTACCTGTTTCTTTTTTAACTACTAACTTAGCGATATAAAAACAAAACCGATGTCAGCATTATATCCGTTAAAATTTAAAACTATTTATAAAGACAAGATATGGGGTGGTCAAAAGATCAAAACCTATTTACATAAAGATTTTGGTTCGTTACCAAACTGTGGCGAAACCTGGGAAATATCGGGTGTAAAATCTGATGTATCTGTAGTTGCTGATGGTGCGCTCGCAGGTGAGTCGCTTGCCGATCTGCTGGAGAAATATCAGGGCGAATTGGTAGGTGAAAAAGTTTACGCGCATTTTGGTAATATATTCCCTTTGCTGGTAAAATTTATCGATGCCAATGAAGATCTGTCTATCCAGGTGCACCCGAATGATGAACTGGCCAAAAAGCGCCACAATTCATTTGGAAAAACCGAAATGTGGTATGTAATTGAAGCCGACCCGGGTTCAACACTGATAGCGGGTTTTAATCAGGAACTTACTGAGCAAATTTATCTTGATAAATTTAATAGCGGGCATCTTACCGATATTTTGAATAAAGAAGATGTTACAGCGGGCGATGTGTTCTTTTTACCGGCAGGCAGGGTACATACCATTGGTAAAGGTTTGCTAATCGCCGAAATTCAGCAAACATCTGATATCACTTACCGTATATATGATTTTGACCGGGTTGATGATAAAGGCAACAAGCGCGAACTGCATACTGAAGAAGCCCTGGCCGCTATCGACTATAAACATTACCCAGAGTATAAAACCAAATATCAGCCTAAAAAAGACGAAACGGTAAAACTGGTTACTTGCCCGTACTTTACAACCAACCTGCTTGATTTTACACATGGTACTTCTAAAGATTACTCAGCATTGGATTCATTTGTGATCCATGTGTGTGTGGAGGGGGATTATACTATCAAGTACAATGAAGAGGCATACACTGTAAAAATGGGTGAATGCATCCTGCTACCTAAAAACATTGACCAGGTTGAGCTGGAAACAACCGGTGGCTTTAAAATACTGGAAAGTTATATTGAATAGTATAGCAATGAGTACAGGTACCATATTAAAGTACCTGTACTAAATTCTTCTACTGTCTTGCTAATCCTGGCAAATCTTTGAAGATCTTTTGAAGTTGCTGAATATCCACCGGTTTGTAGATATAATCGGAAATTGAAGCGATATTTCTCGCACGGTCAATATCATGCGAGTCAATAGAAGAGCTAAGCATGTAAACGGAGATTTTTTTCCCCAGTTGTGATTTTATTTCCTCAAATTCTTTCATAAATTCCCACCCGTCCATTACCGGCATAACAATGTCCAGAAATATGATATCCGGTAAATCACCGGCGTTATTGGGATCTCTTAAATAGGTAATAGCTTCATTACCATTGCTAAAATTAGTAACCTGAGCGTTCAGTTCTTTTATACTAAGTAGCTTTTTAAATCCGTAAACGTAAATTTCGTTATTATCAATAATACAGGCACTAACAGGAGGACGGGCTATGATCATTTATCAGTTTAAATTATACCAGTTTAATGGTAAATTTAGTGCCAATATTTACCGTACTTTCAATTTTGATGCTACCGCCAAGTGCCTCAACCTGGTTACGGGTAATAAATAAGCCTATACCTTTGGCATCTGGATTTTGATGAAATGTTTTGTACATTCCAAAAACCTTATCACCATACCTGTCAAGATCTATTCCTATGCCATTATCTTCAAATATCAGGTAAATGTGGTTTCGCTCTTTTAATGTATGGCACTTGATATGGGGCTGCCTGTCCGGATGACTGTATTTTAGCGCGTTTGTAAGCAGATTTTGTAAAATACTCTCCATATAAGCCGGTATATAGCTTATTTGTGGACACTGGCTAAAATCATATTCTATGCGGGCATTAAACGCTTCTATATTATTTTTTATAGCCGATTGAATGTTGTTAAAAATAGCCTCAAAGTTAATTATACTCCGCTCATTGGTAATTTCGGTCTGTATCTTAACAATTTCGTTCAGGTGTTCGATAGTAGCGTTTAAACTACCGCTGATCGATTTAATATGCGCGAAGATCTCCGTACGATCCTCTGCCAATTCTGTTTCTTCATACAGATTTACCATGAATTGCAGATTACCCGTATGCGAACGCAGATTATGTGATACGATATAAGCAAAATTTTGCAGGCGCCTGTTTTGATCAGTCAGCAAATTGAGGGATGATTCCAGACTCAGTCCTTTACGTTTATTGCTGTCGATATCCTGTAAAATACCCCTTATTGTAACGCATTTGCCATATTCATTAATAATAGGCACACCTTTGGCCCGTACCCATATCACGTGGTTTTTAGCTGTTCTGAATAACAGTTCCAGGTCATAGGGTTGGCAAAATTCCAGCGCGTTATTAATGGCGTTTTGGACAACAGGGCGATAGGGCGGTTCAAAAAAGCTTACCGCTTCTTCAATGCTGAGTTTTATTTCGGTTTGCAGCTCAAAAATATCGTATATCTGCTTGGATAAAGTTAAATTAAGGGTAGCAGCATCAATTTCCCAACTACCTAATTTAGCTATCTTAATAGTATCGTCGTAATGCTGATCATTGCGCGCGGCCTTCAGTTCAGCTTGTTTATACAGATTAATATTGATAATGGAACCATAAATGATCTGTCCACTTTTATCATATTGCTTTTTGATAGTGCTTTCAAACCAATGATACCCTGATGACTTGGTAAGTAATCTTATTTGAATAGGTTTAGCAGGATTAGTATTGAGATCATTTAAAGCGTTCAGAAAAACAGCTTTGTCCTGGTGATATAAAAGGTGATCAAAGAAAATGTGATTGGAGCATTCAATTTCATTAGGTTCATATCCTAAAATACTATAAAAACCTGCCGACCATTTAATGACCCTTGTATTAATATTATATTCCCAAATACCTGCATTAATGTTATCAATTATTTGAGCAAGATGCAGCCTGCTGTCATCAGAAAACTTATCCTCAGAAAAACTCATATAAATCAATACCTACTCATTTATTTGATAACAACATGCTCTCTATAAGAAAATTATGTGCCATAATTTAAAATCACGGAAATTACAACCATACGTTGTGTGTGTTTTTTTTCTGATCGGCAGTATTAAGTCTAAATTAACAGACTTCAAATATAGTATTTGAAATTATATAAACAACTCTAATACTGGCAATTAGCAAATAAACTTTCTTGTATTAAAATATTGTCATTTGAATGGGTCAATGGCTCAAAATAGTTGATTTGGACCACGTTTGATTACAGTTTGCCTGCATTTAATTGTAAAAAGATATTACAATTATGATTTGAGCCCTGATTTTTTTAAAAAATGTTCATAATGGCATTGCCGAAGAAAAATTGAGACGCAAATGTGATATTTTTTAGAAGAATGTCCTGTTTTTTATCCGTTTTTGCGTCAATAATAAATTATAGTTATCGGGGTGTTAGTTCTGCCAGCGCATTAGAGGCAATCCATTTGGCTGCTTTGTGTTCTTGCTTTGAAATATTTCGAGCTGTTTGTATAGCTATCATTCTTAACACATCATTCCTCTTCCCGATCTGCCTAAGAGCCCAATTCACCGCTTTTTTCACAAAATTTCGGTTATCCCAAGCCTCTCGCTCAATAACCGGCATTAGTGCTATAAATACCTCATTAACAGATTTTTTATCATGCACTGCATATTCAGCCATAAGCACAAAACCAGCGCGTTTTATAAATTCCGCTTCGTTAGTGCTAAACTCAAGTGCCTTGCTCATGGCAAAAGGGGTACGGTCAAACAGGTTGCCGCATACCTGATCACATAGGTCCCATGAATAAAAATCTTTTGTCCAGTTGTCTATCTGCTCTTGGGTAACCTGGGCGGGGTCATCAATTAACGATGCCAGCAGGCGCGCCTCGTGCAAACCTGTAGCCCAAAGGTCAAGAGCAAGTTGATGATCTTTTTTAATGGCTTTGGCCAGCTTGCGCAGTTCAGGAAGACGAATGCCTATAGCTTTTGTATTATCAATGCCATAACGCTGCATACCAACCAAATAGGCCGCATCGGCCTTTTCTTTCAAAAACCCAATAACCTCATCAACATCCTCCATCATCAATTGGTGATGCTTTTGCTTTGCAGCTTGTTATGAATATTAACAACCTCCAGCAAGGCTGCAGAACAGTAAAATGGATGTAATTCCATCACCAGGCTACCTGCTTTTATAGCGGGATCGGTTTCGGTTAGTTTTTTGGCTTCCTCAAGCGTTTCTACATTGAAAATAAATATCCCGCGGATAGGCTGATTATCCAGAAATGGGCCTGCCACTACCAGTTTTCCCTCTGCTGCCAAACGACCAATGTTTTTTAAATGGGCCATTTGCAATTGCACGCGTGCCGCTGAATCTTTGAGCTGGGTTGGACCTTCCTTTAAAAAGGCAAGTACATATTTTTTCATTCCGTACTGATCGGCACCCAGTTTTTTGGCAAGCGCGGCGTCATAAACAGGTTTAGCGGTATCTTGTGCAAAGCAGTTGATGCTGAAAGCAATAATAGCCAAGAAGAGAATAAGATTTTTCATCTTAATATACATTTAGGTTCTATCAAATATAAAAAACAGGCAGCTTTACCCGGTAAATTATTGATACTATTAATTTACCAGGTAAAGCTGTCTTTATCATGACTAACGGCCATTCTTAAAATATGGCCAGGAATGTATCATTGAATATTATATAACCACCATACGAAGTCAGGATAATCCCGTGCTGATTTATAATATTCATAATCAGGATCGATGGTTTACAACTATAAAGGAGTTATGAAGGGCAAACGTATTTAAGATCGTCTGCACTTATTTATTACATAATTCACTATTGATCTGACGAATAAGCGACACTTTAACTATAAATCACAAAAAAAATTAATCTTTTTCACTTTATAATCAATTTAAAGGAAGCGTTTCTACAGGGACATCCCAATGGGCGACGACCAGTTCAAAACGTCGCTGTTCAGCTTTTATATAACTATCCTGATCAGGGAAAAGTTGTTTTTTGTAGGGATCGACAATACTGTAGTCTAATGCCAGATGCTCCGTTTTAAAAGTAAGTATCACTTTAAAATCCCAGCGGGTGTCCTCTCCGCTATGTATGATCGGCACTTCGGCTTTAATACTCAATATATCTCCTTTTTCCTGTAGCTTTTTAAGTAGCGGATAATGATTCTTTTGCCAAAGCGTGATAAACTCATCAGCATGTCCCCACTTCAGTTTGTAATAGTTCTCTATGGTTAGCGGCTTTTCCTGGGCAAAGGCCATATTGCCACATATTAACAGCAGCAACAGTAATAGATTTTTTTTCATTGTTTCATTGTTTTTGAGGCGTGGGGACGGATTCGAACCGTCGTAAAAGGTTTTGCAGACCTCCGCCTAAACCACTCGGCCACCCCGCCTTAAAGCTATCTGTAAATAGCACAGGCATGCAGTATTTAAATCCTTACATCAGTAAACCGATTAAAGAAAATAAAAGCAGGAGTTACAACAAGCACCAAGAATTTTAATAGGGGCTGATTGTACATGGGGTGATTGATATGGCAGCAAAGCAGGCAATTGTAGTAACATGATATATTATTAATTATGCTAGCAAATATAATTATTAATTTAATAATATACTATATCTATAGAATTTATAGATTATTAATTATATACCTTTTTTTGACCACTCGTGTATAAAACTTTGTACTGCCGGCTGGGTTAACTACGGCTCTTGTTGTATAGCATCACTGCGGAGCAAGTTGTACCAACCGGTTTAAGCAGGTCGGGCATCACTTCATTGGTCGGAATCTTGCTCTGATTATTCTTGATTGATAGCATAACCAACACATAAGGCCTGCCCGAGGCAACGAGCCATTTAAGGTAAAACTTAAAAGAAGCACCATTTGCTCAATACCCACAACTCCAGATTTTACGGCATTGGTATATGTGTGGGATTAAACTGGATCAGATCGACTGATTCAAAGTCCATTAACTTTTCCCGACTCACACAGTCCCCTACAATATCCAAAAATCCTAGAGAGTGGATCTTTAAAGATCTATAAAAGGATAGATTATTCGCTAACTTTCCCTCCCGGATAACAACTATCGGCAAACCTTTATTTATCCCTGCGGAACAGCTTTAGCCTTAAGCCAAGTTCAAGGGCACCGGTGGTATACCCAGCAAGCTTTCCGGTTTCCAGATTATAAGTAAAGTTAAAAGCAAAGGCCTTTTGGTCAAACACCAAACCAAGCCCAGTGCTTTGATTGCTATGATATATGGCCTGCAACGATACAAAGTAGTTGCTCATGGTAAAATTAAAACCGGCATCAACAATATCCTTTGCACCTTTAATTTTCCGATATGCGGTAAGTGGTTCAATCAACAAATCGGTGTAACCGCTGCTTACGTATATTTTATAACTGGCGGCGGCAAAAAATTCCACACGGTCCACATCGATACGTTCGATAGAGTTTTTGAAAAAGGCAGCTTTTAAATTGGGGATAGCCCCTTCTAAAAATAAATTATCGCTGGTGTATGCTATACCAAAATCTCCATCTACGTAAGGTTTAGCCTGGTTGTACCGGGCTATCTGTTCATCTGTTTCATCGCCTACAATCTTGTTCATGTCAATACGGCCATCGTTAACGCCCAATGAAAGACCAAAATTCAATTTCTGATTCCTGTCGCTAAGCGGCAGGTGATAGGCGTAGGTGCCCATGGCGCGGGTTTGCCTAAGCAAACCCGACTGATCGTCTGTAATATTCAACCCCAATCCAACCCTATCTGTAGCCTGGTAATCGGCGGTAAGTGTTTGTGATTTTGGTGAACCCGGAAATGTGTTCCATTGCTGGCGATAGCCTAAATTAATATTCAACCCCCGATCCAGACCGGCCATAGCAGGATTGATCAAATACCTGTTCTGGAAATACATGGATTGAAAAGGATTTAACTGTGCCCTGCTGTACATAGAGAAGCATGTAAGCAGCGCCATTAACAGCAAAGCCTTTTTGAATTTTATATTATGATGTTGTTGAAGGTTTTTCATTTTATTTATAATTTCTTTTGATCTGCGGTTTTTCCTGTTTATCTGATTCTGGTTATTTTACCTGTCGTGGATAATGGTGATAAATCCTTTAAACTGACGTTTTTGCGGCCCCAGGTCAACAATGTAATAGTACGTTCCCTCTGTAAGCGGAGCGCCGCCATAAGTGCCGTTCCAATCATTAGTGTAACCATGCTTGGTGTAAACTGTACGTCCCGCCTTATCAAAAACAGTAACCGTGTTATTAGGGAAAAGCTGGATATCAGCTATCACCCAGGTATCATTCTTACCATCGCCATTAGGGGTAAGTATATTACTGGCAACAATATTCCTTTGATCTTCACCCCTGTAAATAACCAGTGTGTAGGTATTTTTAGTGATATGATCCTGAGCGGTTACCAGGATACTAATGGTATTATTACCTACATTAAGCGGAATGAAGAATGACTGCCTGTCATTTGGTGCCGATGATCCGTTAATGGTCGCCGTAGCCGTTGGGTCAAAAGTGAGTGTGAGACGTACTCCCTGTATCTCATTATCGACCTGAGCGTTATAGCTAAAATTGTCCGAATTAAATGAAGGTGTTAAGGTACCGGATGTTGGAACCAGGTTAATCAGCTTAGCATTGCTAAGTGGTATAACCGTTAATTTGCCCGGTACATAATTAAATGAATAATTAGCTGATATCGCACCGCTTGCCGTAATAGGATATGAACCTGGCAATGAATTAGAATTAGCCACTGTAGCCAACACTGGTAACTTGGTCAATGCCGTCTGATCATCACCATTTACAAAACCGCTGTAAACCGCAGTGAACGCTGGATTGGCGACTCCATATAAACGGCTTTTATTTTCAACCGTAATCGTTAGCGTAGCTTTATTAACGGTTAATGTTCCGGATACGTAAACAATTTGATAATTGGTGCTGGCGGCCCCGCTTACCGATATAGGATAAGTTCCAGCTGCGGACAATGGTGTTGCGGTTGTGGTCACAATTGGCTGTGTAGTTAAGTTACTATTATTTTCACCATTCACAAATCCACTATAGCTGATGTTCAGTGCAGGGTTAGCCGAGCCGTAAATTTTGCTGGCATTATTAGCGGTAATAGTGAGCGTTCTTAGCGTAATATTGAGGTTAGCTCCAACATAAGTGAGTGTATAATTACCGTTGAGCGCCAGACTGCCTTGCTGAATAGCGTAAGTACCTACCTTTTCTCCGGCCACACGGGTAAGTGCACCAGTAAATTTATCGGTGCCTACTAATGCTCCATTAGTGATGGTATAAGTTAGTGCCGGATCAATAGCACCGTAAACCTTCGTTTGTGCATTGGCGGTAACTGTGATAGCCGCTTTGCCAATAGTCAGATTAGCACCAACGTACGTCAGCGTATAATTGGCATCGAGTGCCAGTGTACCTTGTTGGATAGCGTATATGCCCACCTTTTCACCGACTGCACGGGTAAGTGCACCGCTAAATTTATCTGTACCTACCAATGTACCATTAGTGACCTTGTAGGTAAGTGCCGGATCAGCTGCGCCATAAACTTTAGTTTGTGCGTCAGCAGTAACTGTAATAGCTGCTTTGCCGATACTAAGGTTAGCACCAATATAAGTGAGTGTGTAATTATTGCTAAGAGCCAGACTGCCTTGCTGAATAGCATAAACTCCCACGTTTTCACCGGCAGTACGGGTAAGCGCACCGGTAAATTTATCAGCCCCCACTAATCCACCGGTGGTGATCTTGTAAGTCAACACCGGATCGGCCGCACCATAAGTTTTGGTTTGGGCATCAGCAGTTACGGTGATCGCCTCTTTGCTAATGGTAAGGTTAGCGCCTACATAAGTAAGGGTATAATTGCTGCTGAGCGCCAGCGTACCTTGTTGAATAATATATATGCCTGCGTTTTCGCCTGCTGCGCGGGTTAATGTGCCTGTAAAGTTATCCTTGCCAACCAAAACACCGGTCGTGATCTTGTAGGTGAGCAGAGGATCAGCTGTACCATAAATTTTGTTTTGGGCATCAGCAGTTACTGTAATAGCTGCTTTACCGATGGTTAGGTTAGCACTAACATATGTCAACGTATAGTTGCCGTTAAGAGCCAGAGTTCCCTGCTGAATAGCGTAAGTACCCACATTTTCGCCGACTGCACGCGTTAAAGCTCCGGTAAATTTATCCGTACCTATTAACCCTCCGGTCGTGATCTTATACGTCAGCACCGGATCTGCCGCACCATAAACTTTGGTTTGCGCATCCGCAGTTACAGAGACCGATGCTTTGCCGATAGTAAGGTTTGCACCAACATAGGTTAGTGAATAATTGCTACTGAGTGCCAAAGTTCCTTGCTGAATAGCATAAGCGCCAACATTTTCACCAGCAACACGAGTCAGCCCACCAGTAAATTTATCTGTACCTACTAATGCACCGGTTGTGATATTATAAGTCAGTGCCGGATCAGCCGTACCATAAGTTTTGGTTTGCGCATTGGCCGTTACGGTGATGGCGGCTTTACCAATGGTTAAATTAGCGCCTACATAAGTGAGCGTATAGTTATTGTTAAGCGTTAAAGTGCCTTGTTTAATAGCATAGACACCTGCGTTTTCACCCGCATCACGGGTAAGCGTACCGGTAAATTTATCTGTACCTACCAGGGCTCCTGTCGTCACTGCATAAGTCAAGTTCGGATCGGCCGCACCATAAACCTTATTTTGCGCATTGGCTGTTACGGTGATGGCTGCTTTGCCAATAGTAAGATTGGCACTTACATAAGTAAGCGTATAATTATTGTTAAGCGCCAAAGTACCTTGCTGAATGGCATAAGTACCCACATTTTCTCCTGCCACACGGGTGAGCGCACCGGTAAATTTGTCCGTACCTACCAGGGCTCCGGTAGTCACTGCATAAGTCAGGGCCGGATCAGCTGCACCATAAACTTTGTTTTGTGCATTGGCCGTTACAGTGATAGCAGCCTTGCCTATAGTGAGGTTAGCACCCGCATAGGTCAGCGTATAGTTGCTGCTAAGTGCCAGCGTTCCTTGTTGAATGGCGTAAGAGCCTACATTTTCGCCTGTGGCACGGGTCAATGAGCCGGTAAAGGTATCCGCAAATTTTAACGCTCCGCTGGTGATCTTGTAGGTCAGTGCCGGATCGATAGCTCCATAAACCTTGTTTTGCGCATCAGCAGTAACGGTAATAGCAGCTTTGCTTATGGTTAAATCAGCGCCCACGTAGCTGAGCGTGTAGTTGCTGCCAAGCGCTAATGTACCTTGTTGAATAGCGTAAATGCCCACGTTTTCACCGGCGGCGCGGGTTAACGTACCTGTAAAATTATCTGTTCCGACCAATGCCCCGCTGGTAATTTTATAAGTCAGTGCAGGGTCAGTTTCACCGTAAATTTTATTTTGTGCATCGACGGTGACGGCGATAGCCGCTTTGCCGATCGCCAGGTTGGCTCCTACATAAGTTAGCGTATAATTGCTGCTAAGTGCCAGGGTACCTTGCTGAATAGCGTAGGCTCCAGCATTTTCACCGGGTGCACGTGTCAACACACCGGTAAATTTATCAGTACCTACCAATGTACCGCTCGTGATCTTATAGGTCAGTACGGGATCAACTGTCCCGTAAACTTTTGTTTGTGCATCAGCCGTTACGGTGATTGCCACTTTACCAATGGTTAGATTAGCGCCAACGTAAGTCAGCGTATAATTACTGTTGAGCGCCAGGGTACCTTGTTGAATAGCATAAGTACCTGCGTTTTCACCTGCCAAACGGGTCAGCGCACCGGTAAAGGTATCCGCAAATTTTAGTGCTCCGCTGGTAACTTTGTAAGTCAACGCCGGATCGGCTGCACCAAAAGCTTTATTTTGTGCATCAGCGATTACGGTGATAGCCTGTTTACCTATGGTTAGGTTAGCGCCTGCATAAGTGAGGTTATAATTGCTGCTAAGCGCAAGGGTACCCTGCTGGATAGCATAGGTTCCTGCATTTTCGCCCGCAGCGCGGGTAGGTCTTCCGGTAAAGGTATCCGCAAATTTTAACGTTCCGGCCGTGATCTTGAAGGTTAATGCCGGATCGGCTGCGCCATAAGTTTTATTTTGTGCATCGGCGGTTACTGTGATGGCTGCTTTGTTTACCGTGAGGTTGGCACCTGCATAAGTCAGCGTATAATTGCTGCCGAGCGCCAAAGTACCCTGCTGAATAGCATAAGTACCAGCGTTTTCACCGGGTGCCCGGGTAAGTGTGCCGGTAAATGTATCCCCAGGTGCCAATGCGCCACTGGTGATCTTATAGGTTAATACCGGATCAACATCGCCATAAGTTTTGGTTTGCACATCAGCGGTTACGGTAATGGCCGTTTTGCCAATGGTGAGGTTAGCGCCTACGTAAGTAAGGCTATAATTACTGCTGAGTGCCAGGCTACCTTGCAGAATAGCGTAAGTTCCTGCACTTTCACCCGGGGCACGGGTAAGCGAGCCGGTAAATGTATCGGCAAATGCCAGCCTTCCGCTGGTAATACTGTAGCTCAGGAACGGATCTGCAGCGCCGAAAGCTTTGGTTTGCGGATTGGCGGTAACGGTTACATCGGCCTTATTAATGATAAAGTTAGCGGTAACAAAAGTGAGCGTATAGTTATTATTGAGCGCCAGGCTTCCCTGCCTGATGGCATAAGTACCCGCATTTTCGCCCGGTGCACGGGTAAGGGAACCGGTAAATCCATCAGTACCTACCAATGCGCCTGTGGTAATGGCATAGCTTAAAGTAGGGTCAACGTTGCCATAAATTTTATTCCCCGTATTGGCAGTAACCGTAATAGCCGCTTTGCCTATGGTAATATCCCCGGCAACATAGGTGATGGTATAATTCGCCGGATTAAACGTACCACCTGTAGCAGCACCTGGCACTATGGCACCGGTATAGGTATTTACCGCGGCCCCTGCTGCTGCACCAGTTCCGTAAGTGAGTGTTACACTGCCAATGGTTTCGGTACCCGCCAGTCCGGTTGACGTGAAAGCTATAGAACCTGCGCCGCTGGTAAGGGTTTGTCCGTATGTTTTGGTTTGGTTACTCGCGGTAATGGTTAGGGCAGCCTTGTTCACCGTTAAAGTGCCTGGCTTATATGTAAAAGTATAGTTATGTGCTGCCGCGCCGCTCGGTGTTATTGGATAAGTACCTACCGGCGAATTGGTCACTGCCGGCGTTGTTAAGGTAGGAGCCGTAGTTAAACTTGCGGCATTATCTGTGCCTACAAAGCCGCTATAGCTTACGCTCAGGAGCGGAATACCAGCGCCGTAAATTTTATTGGCATCATTGGCGGTTACGGTTAGCGTTGCCGGATTTACCGTTAGTGTGCCTGGCTGATAAACAATGGTATAGTTTGATGATACCGCGCCACTTGCTGTTATGGCATAAGTACCTACAGGCGAGTTTGGTGTTGCTGCAACGCTGATAACGGGCAGTGTGGTTAAGCTGGATGGATCATCAGTACCTACAAAACCGCTGTAGCTTACCGTAAGTGTGGGAATAGCTGCACCGTATATCTTGGTTTTGTTGACTGCTGTTATAGTTAAAATTGCCTGCCCTACGGTGAGTGTACCGGTTGTATAGGTGATATTATAGTTAGCTGCGTTAAAAGTACCACCCGTTGCCGCACTTGGCACGATGGAACCCGGGTAAAGACCTACTGGCGCCCCTGCTGCAGATCCTGCGCCATAAGTAATGGTTACACTGCCTATGGTTTCTGCATTAGCCAACCCGGTTGAGGTAAAATCAACAGAGCCCGGTCCACCGGTAAGGGCAGTTCCAAATGCTTTGCCTTTATTATTGGCAGTAATGGTTAATGCGGCTTTGTTCACCACAATATTGCCAGCTATATAGTTAATAGCATAGTTGGCCGGATTAAATGTACCGCCGTTGGCGGCGCTGGCTGTTATCGACCCGGTATAGGTGTTAACCGCGGCATTGGCGGCAGCACCTGTTCCGTAAGCAAGGGTAACATTGCCAACAGTTTCTGTGCCTACCAAACCGGATGTGGTAAATTCTGTAGCGGTGGCACCGCCGGTAAGGGCCTGGCCGTAAGTTTTGGTTATATTTTTGGCGGTAATGGTCAGTTTTTTAGCGTTAACCGTGCTGGCCACCGTAGCTACATTTACACTGGATACACCAGCGCTGCTCAATATTACATTACCCGAGTAAGTGCCCACATTGGTGTTGGCCGCTAACCTGATGTAAACCGGTGTTGAAGGAATATTTCCAGCTGCACCAATGGTAACCGTCGGTGTAAATGTGGTGTTATCACTACTCACCTCAAAACCGGTTGGTGCGGTAACCAGTATACCGGCGCTAAGATTTACACCCGATACATTGAACGAACCCGAAGCTAAAGCTGTGCCGTAAGTGGTGGTGAAAGCTGATAATGTACCGGTTGTATTGATGGCGGCTGGGGCTATACTTACAGTTTTACTGACTGGATTGCTGCTCAAAGTACCATCATTTACTGAAAAGGTGATGGTCCTGATGTTTGCTGTAGGGGATGCCTGCGTGTTCCTGTAAACTATTGAACGCAACGCGGCCTGCCACTGTGCAGTAGTAGCCGTACCGCTTGCTGATTGCATGGAAAGTATACCGACGAGATTGTTATATGAGCCGGTAATATCACCCGTGGCCCCACTGGCTGTAAACACCAACCTGTCTTCTGTCGAGTGCAAGCCACCGGTAATGGATACTATACCAGAAGCTAAAGTACCACCGTCATCACTCACTGTAATTACCGGATCAACAGCAACATCCGTACCTGAAAATACAGTTGTGCCTGCTGATGCAACTAATACCGGGGCCTGGTTAACCGCGCTGATAGTAAAGTTTGCGGTGGCCGTAGCACAAAGCGACGGGGTTCCGTTGTCGCACACCTGGTATTTAAAACTGTCGGTACCAACATATCCCCCATTTGGCGTATAGGTAAAGCTGCCGTCGGCATTCAACACCACGGTACCATTTATAGGAGCGGTTACCAGCGATGCTGTTAGCTGATTGCCATCTGGATCTGTATCATTACTGAGTACATTATTACTGGAACTGGCATTTTGATTAAGTACATAATTATCATTCGCGGCCACAGGAGCAGAATTGGCATGTGTAAGCGTTACGGAAACCGTGTTGCCACTCACCTTACCGTCATTAGCCTTATAGGTAAACTGATCATCAGCCGTACCGGTTGAATTGTAGGTAAAACCGCCGTTTGCCCTTAAGATTAGCGAACCATGTGCCGGGCCGGATACCAATACAGCCGACAGGGCATCGCCGTCGGCATCCGTATCGTTGCCTAAAATGCCAGGAGTAGGAATAGTCAAGGCCACGCCGGTACTAAAGCTATAATTATCAGCCACCGCTACCGGGGCGGCGTTAACATGCGTCAGTGTTACCGTAACCGTGTTGCCATCAACCTTACCGTCATTAACTTTGTAGGTAAACTGATCATTAGCCGTACTGGCTGTGTTGTAGGTAAAACCACCGTTAGCATTTAATACCAGTGAACCATTGGCCGGGCCGGTTACCAATATGGCCGTCAGGGCATCGCCGTCGGCATCCGTATCGTTACCTAAAACGCCCGGAGCAGGAATGGTTAAGGCTACCCCTGTGCTAAAGCTATAATTATCAGCCACCGCTACCGGGGCTGTATTAACAGCAAGCGTAATAAAGGTTTTATCGGCGCCATAAGCAGTACCAATACTATTGGTAGCATAAGCCCTCACATGGTATGTAGTACTACCAGCCAGACCAGGCGCGTTTACAGAAATAGCACCGGTACCTGTGCCATTGGTTATTTTAGTATTAGCAATAGTGGGGTTGGCCGTGGTAGCATAAACTACCCCTTTTTCGTTCACTGTAGCGCCGCCATCGGCAGTTACATTGCCTGATAATGTAGCCGAATTGGAAGTAACCGCAGCCGGGTCGCCCGTGGTTACTGTTGGTAGTACTGCGCCAGTAGAGATAACCACATCATCAATACCAACACCAAAGGCTGCAGGTTTATCAGAGGTAAATCTTACTTCATCGATATTAACAAAGGCTCCTAATTGCGATTCCGGTATATTCACCAGCGCCACTGCGCCGAGGGCTGCTGTTGATGTTGATCCCAATTCGCGCCCACCTTTGTAGGCGTGAAGGGTAATTACCTGATTACCACCGGCTGCGGCACCTACAGATGTTGGCGTAACCGATATACTCCGCAAGGTAAATAAGGAGCCGGAAGCCGTTAGTATCCGCGCAAAGTTAAATGTTGCATCCGTGCCTACCTTTTGCATGCGGATGAAGGGGTTACCGCCCAGGGCCGAGGTCAATATGCGCTGTTCGCCGGTTCCCTGGCACTGTAATACCCAGCCGTTGGCCACACTGCAATTGGCATTGGTGAGGTTAAGATTGGCGATGACATTGTTATCGGCCAGTATAACACCTGAGGTAGGGAAACATGACCAGTCGAATGTTTGAGCCGAAACCCGGAAGCCGGTTATGATACTTAAAAGGGCAATACAAAAAACGAGTAGATGTTTTTTCATTTGAATAAGGTTGGTAATGATAGGCCGGTATTTATTGTTACCTGCCTTTAATAATTTTATTGTAGCTATTAGTTTGTTTCTGCTGCTGTTGGGGCTAAATTCGGTATGTTGTTTACGAAGCTTTGTCCGCTTTTTAAACCGTAAGCACCGGCAAACCTGGCCGGCACATAATTATTGCCCATTTTAAAAAAGTTAATATTCAATAACCGCTCGCCTTTGCACATCACCGCGAACGTGCGTTTATTAACTATGATAGTACCCGATGGATAAGAATAGTGATTGGCTAAGCCAACGGACGCGTCCAGTATTTTCAGCTCCTGCCCGTTAATAAGTGAAATAGCACCTATATTCCAGGGGGTACAGGCTTTTATGATATCCATAACCTCTGCTGCATCCATCTCTTGCCAGTTAATAAAAACATCTTTCAGCTCAGGTCGCGGGTAATATGCCGCAAGGTTCTCATCCTGTTCAATAAGCGGTAATTTGTTGCCGCTGTTAATTCCATTCAGTACGGCCAGTACGCCTTGTATCTGTAACTGGCCAAACAATTGGTGAATGTTGTCGTAGTTATAATGTGGTTGATTGGGTATATTTTGTCGCCAAATAACAGGGCCGCTATCTAACTGATCTGCAAGCACATGAATGGCCAGTCCAATTTCCTGACCACCATTCCGCAACTGCCAGAAAACCGGCGATGGCCCACGAAATTGTGGTAATGCGCCAAAATGAATGTTATAAGCCCCATAGGGTACTTGTTCCAGGTATTGTGTTTTAACAATATTGCTATAGCCCGAAAAAAAAACAATATCCTGTTGTTGCAACCAGGCATAAAGGTTGGTCTTATCGTGCTCAAAAGTAAGCTCAATGCCAACAGCATTGCAATACCTGATAGTTTCGGGCGCGTTGTTCTCAGGCGCTGTGGAACTACCTACGTAAAGCATAAGCCCTGCTTTCGCCTTATAAGTGGATAAGGCCGAAAGCAGGGGCATATACAGTGTTGCTGAATTGGATACAATACCTATTTTCATCAGTTTACTGAACTGTATATTTTTTAGTTGTTAGTTGCGCGACGGAAATATCCCCTCCAGCGCGATAATAAAAGTTACTGCCAGGTATGGTTCCATATTATCATGTGGCTGGCTTCCGCCGGTTGGGCCGATAGCATTAGGAGCCATAATTGTATTGATACCCGATGCTGCCGTGAAATTTAATGGCGCACCACCAACGTCGGGGTCTGATGATACAGCCAGCACCCCGCTTGTTGGCGAAGGCTGATTACCAGTGTTGGTGCTTGCATTAAGTGAATGAGTGTGTATCGGTATTTGCGTATTTATTAATGTAACGCTTTCTTCGCCACCCAGTTCACCCAGATTTCTGGGGGTTAAACCAGGACCGTTTCCCCAATGCATAGGCGAACGCCCGCGCAGATCGGGTAAGGCAAAAGTGTTTATGCCATCGCCACCATAAGTGGTGCCCAGAATAGCGAAAAGCGCGCTGTACCTTGCAATAGGTAAAAGCTGGCCGTTACAAAGCGCCCAGCCGCGTGGTGCAAAATTGCCGGCAAATAATGAAATGGTACCAAGAAATGGATTGTCCATAATTTTAAGTGATTAGTGATTGGTTGGTTTTGGTTTATTTATTGTAAAAGGTTTTACATTCTTTAAAAAAAGAACATACTACACCAATGCCATACTTAACAAAGCATGACGCTGGTACATAAATGGACTTATCTTAAATTGTAGGGGGGATGCTTTGAGTAATCTTCATAATTTAAAAAGGTTAGGGTTTAATACTAAAGTAAATATAAATACATTTAATATTATTATTCCCAGTTCTTTTTATTCACTTTTTTCATTTTTAATGAAATTCCCTTAAAAAACCAGCCTTAAAATCAATATTTAGTGAACAAAAAAATTAAAATGGCAATAATTCACTATTGTAAGTTATGATAGAAGATATGCTTTCATATTTTAAAGCATTATACTACCTCAGAAATAAGCAGAAATAATATTTCTGTTACAATGCTATATAAGAAAAGCGAAATGTGTTCAAAGATTAACACTTTTCGCTTTTTACAGGCAGGGATGCGTCAACTGGGTTTACTTGCTTACCGGTATTGATGTTCAATTCAAATGTCGGTAATCACTTGGAGCGTAACCTGTTTTGCTTTTGAATAACCTGGTGAAGTGTGAGGGATGTTCAAACCCCAATGTATAAGCAATTTCACTGACTGATTTTTGCGTGCTCCACAATAGAGACTTGGCTTTTTCCACCATTTCCAGATGGATATGTTCCTGTGTGGTTTTACCGGTAAAGCGGTGCAGCAGATCGGATAGGTAATTGGGCGATAAATTCATTCGCGAAGCAAAATAACCTACATTGGGTAAACCAGAATTCATTGGCGTTTCCCCTGCAAAATAATCTTTAATCAGTTTTTCAAACTGCTGCACTACATCGGTATTCACTTTTTCGCGGGTATAAAACTGGCGGTCATAAAAACGGCTGCAATAGTTGAGCAGCAGTTCTATATTAGCCTGGATCAAACCAGTAGTATGCTTATCAATATTCTGTAGGTACTCTTTACGGATATTTTGGATACAGGTGGTCAGGACATCCTTTTCATCCTCAGACACATGTAACGCTTCGTTGGCCTCATATTGAAAAAAGGTATAATCGATCATCTTGCGGCCCAATACACCTGTATTAACCAGGTCCGGATGAAAAAAAAGTCCCCAGCCTTCCTCTATGTTCATATCAGGACTTGCAGTTACAACTTGCCCCGGTGCTGTGAACATTAAAGATCCTTCCCTGAAATCGTAATAAGAACGGCCATACTTCAATGTACCGGTGAACTTCTTACAAAAAATGGTGTAAAAACTTAACCGATAAGTAAGCAGTTCCTTTGGGCGATTTACCTGGTTGCTGCCTACATCAATCACCGTAATTAAAGGGTGTTTTGGTTTGCCTACACCATAAAACTCGTGCAATTCACTGATGGATTCAATATCGACATAGGGTGGCATATGATAAATTTAGTTATTAAGTTACGAATTGACCGTTTAACACATCATTTAATGAAATATCTGCGCATCTGTCGCATATAGTCGGGGTCGCTATTTTGATACTTGGTATCGATAAAGAAGTGAGCATCCGCACCAACTACATAACGCAAGCAACCGGTATCATCGGTGGCTGCTTCATAAATGGTTTGAGCAACTTCTTCGGATGTGGCTTTGCGCAAATGAGCGGCAGCTTCTGCATAATGATTAAAGAATCCGGCAAATATGGGATCATAAGCTGCAATATCATTTTTGATCATATCAACCGCACCACGAAAATTGGTGGCAATACTGCCAGGTTCAACAAGCTTAACAGCGATGCCTAAAGAATGCAGCTCATGCGCAAGTGATTCGGAAAGCCCTTCCACAGCGAATTTAGTGCTATGATATAAGCCCCCAAAAGGAAATGTTATCAGCCCACCCATCGACGAGATATTAATAATGGTGCCGCTGCCCTGCGAACGCATGTGCGGTAATATAGCCCGGGTCACGTCTATCAGTCCAAAAAAATTCACATCAAATTGCTTGCGGATCTGTTCGTCAGTAGCTGATTCGAAAACACCAATCAACGCGTAACCTGCATTATTGAGAAGGGTATCTATGCGGCCGAAACGGGCGATACCTTCTGCAATAGTATTATTAATAGATGTCTTGTCCTGTACATCGAGGCGTGTAACCAACACGTTGTTTAGTCTGTTAAGTTCCTGCTCTTTTTCGGGCGAACGCATGGTGGCAATAACGTTCCAGCCTTTTTGTTGAAATAGTTTGGCGGCATCGCGGCCAATGCCAGAGGATACGCCGGTAATCAATATGGTCTTTTTCATGATCTGTGTCTTTTGTTTAAACAAAGTTCCGGATCACTCGCCTATCTGGCTTGACAATATCTACGCAATGCTTAACAATTTTACGGTAAAGTAAAGAAACACTCCTATCCATTCAAACAAGGATAGATAGTAAAGACAATATATATTATCGAAAAACTTAACAAATTATCATACTATGAAATTCATACACAAACGTTTGTGTGATGATTTCAAGCTCAATTTATAAGTCTAATTAAAAATGCGGCCGTAGGTAATTTTATTTAACTCAATTTACCGGTGGTAAAACTATTTATCTACCACAAAAATTCCACATTGCTTAGAGCTTTTAGGAATGTTACATTAAACATCTCTCGTTTACGCAAACGTTTGTGTAACAATAAAAATACAAGATCACATGTTTTTGATTTACATTCACTTAAGTGTTAGTTAGGTTATAACACTGGGTTATTACGCAAAAATACCGGCGCCCCTAAAAGCCGGTAATTAAAAAATTAGCTTCTACCTGGAGTGAGACCTGGGTATGGTTGATTAAGTGGTTAGTATAAGGGCCCTTTTCAGGAAGGGTCCTTTTTTAATCTTTTAAACTATCCGTTACTCCCCTTCCGAAAGTACTGCCGGGCGATACCATGTGCTTTTAAAAGCGAATATATCAAGGACACTGAGACAACCAATTTTACCCATATCCCCCTTTAAAAATCAATTATGAAAAAAAACATTATTTCCTTAACCGGGCTTTTGATGCTTTGCCTGTTAGTGCTCGCATTCGCTCCATCTTGTAAAAAAGACAGCCAGGCACAGGCTCCGGTAAACAACACCGTTAAAAGAGCAGTAACCACCAGCGCCACCACACAAAAATTTATTGCCTATTTTGTAACCGACGGCCGAAATCCTACTTATAAGCTAACCGATATTCCTGACGGCGTAGACATTGTGGTGTTGTTTGTAGTTAAACTTCCCAATTATATTGATACCATAAAATATCCGGCCAGCGGCGGCTACATCGGTGCTTATAAATCCTATGGCTCTTTTTACAGTGATATTAAAAAACTCCAGGCAAGGGGCATTAAAGTAATACAAAATATTGATGATGAATCAAGCTGGCAAACCACCAAGCCCGCCGGGTACGCCAGTGCATCGGCCTACGCTTTAAAAATGAAACAGGTATTGCTTGATCAGCTGCATTTAGATGGCATAACTTTAGATGTGGAACACAGCGGTACGCGGCCTTCTCCAATTCCGCCTTTCCCAAAATATTCTGAGATTGGCTACTATGGCTGGTATAGTGCCAGCATGGCCGCCAATGCAAACTATATCAATTGCATTAAAGAAATGACCAAATACTTTGGCACCACAGCCGGTAATGAACTGGAAATAGCATCGGGATTGGATTGCTATGCCTGGAATAATATAGCCAGCAATTTTGTAAACAACTTTACTTATTTCGGCGTACAATCTTACGACGGTGATTCAACCCGCACCCAGTTAATGAATAATTATGCTACGGGGACCAATAAAATACCATCGGGCAAAATGGTTTACGGACATAATGCCGAAACTCCAAGCTCGCAAAGCGATGCTATTAGCATTGCCAAATGGACTCCAACCCAGGGGCAAAAAGGAGGCGTATTCGTTTATGCTTTCAATAGTGACCCAAATGGTTACGGCGCCGCAGTATTGGCCGCGGTGAAAGGCCAATAATATTAAGGTCGGTCGAATAGGAACGATTTGCCTGAGCTCAAATGAAACAAGCCTGGAGCAATCTCCGGGCTTGTTTGTTGTATAAAGTTTAGGTTGTATTTATTTCTTATTGCAGATACGGTTTCAACCCATGATCAATGGGTGCAGCGATCTTTGTTTAAATCGTTCTGCGGCACCTTTATTATAAAATTGTTTAAAGTGAACCAGGTTTCCGATGTCATTTAATCGCTGGTTCATGGTTACATGGTTATTTAGTTTACGCAATACCTGGAAATCATCCCGTAAAAGATCATTTTTTTGAAGTATCCCCTCATCTAAAGCATCCTTTATAAGTTCGGCCAGCTTCAGGTTAGCGAATACGTGTTCCGGCTTTTTAAAATAAGCCTCGTTTAAACGGCGAAACTGATTTTTGATCCATTCACCCGCCGTTTCAGACTTCACCGCCATGCAACCATCCTGAATGGTAAGCTCCTTGATAAAATTCCGGATCTCGGTTAACCCGATAAAATCAGCCTGATACAGATCCCTCAGAGTATAGTCAACTCTATCAGCACAAAGCGCTGGGAGTGGCTGCTCCAATATGGTATAGGCTTGTTTAAATAAGGTAGTGCTGTTAAACCCGTATTTTTTGAGGATGACGGGAATTTCTGAGCGGTTGATCACCTCGTCGAATATGGTTTCATGATAATCTTCATTGATGTTGTCAAACACATAATCAGCCACATGCGAAAAAGCGGTATGTGAAACATCGTGCAGTAAAGCTGCTATTTGTTCTTCAATATCCCCGCCAAAATGTTTTACCAGGTAAAGCACACCAACAGAATGCGCATAGCGTGTTTGGTTTAAAGCCGGGTTCACCATGAATATAGCCCCACCTTGATGAATGTTTTTTAACCGTTGCACAGGTGCCGACAAGATCAACTCTTCCAGCACTGGCCCAACTTCAAAACTACCGTAAATCTTATCCTCAATTTTCATATCACGTTTTTTATACCCCATTATCAAGTCTGATACCGACCTTATTTCATGATACAAACCTATATCAAATTTTATTAAAATGCTAATATTATTAGTATTTTTATTGCAAGTTTAAACGGCTTTTATATTGCATTACTCTTATTTTAGAAGTACGGATAAAACAGAAAAGGTCGCCCTAAGGGCGACCTTTTCCTATGGATAATTATAACCTATTTTACCTTCAATTCTTTACCTGCAATATCTTCCCAACGATAGTAATGGAAAGTTTTATCGTTACTCATCACCACAAAAATACCATGTTTAAAGGTAGTATTAAGCGGTGTGGTCACTACATCAGATCCATCACTTTGCTGAGCAGCAACATTCACAATTTTCACTAGTTTGTGTTCAAATGGATTTGCTTTTGTTCCTTCACGACTAAAAATCTGGAAACGGTTGGCCCCCTGGTCAGATACCAGGATATAGCCTGTTTTATCTGTCAGTTTATAAATGGAGATACCTTCATGGTCAGCCTCAAAACCCGAAGTGCCAAATATAGCCAACTGTTTGTCGCCTTTATCCGGATCGGCATAGTATTGGCGCACACCAACCTGCTCATCGGAATAATAAATATAACCCAGCTCATTATCTACCGCTATCGATTCAATCTCTTTTTTACCGCTGTACTCGCCAAACTTGCGCACCAATGTCGCTTTAATATTTCCAGTTCCATCATCTTCCAATAAATACTGCCAAACATACCCGCCATCTTTCGGGCCGTTTTTGCGACCAACCACCGCGTACATTTTACCATTTTTTGCGGTGTAGATAGATATACCCATCAGGTCGCGGTACTCAAAACCAGTTTCGCCTACAAATGCGTCAATACCGCCATTATCCACCGGCTTCATATCCGGCAGGGAATATATCCGCAGCTTATGGGTCATACGTTCGGTAGTAATAGCAATATCTGTGAGTTTACCACCCAACATCAGGCCATAAGCCAGATCGACATTATTTGGGCGCTTTAATCCACGCACCACTTTGTCTTTCACAATTTTTCCTTGCAAATCGAATACATAAAGTGCTCCTTCGCTGTTCTTATCGGTACCGATGATGAGGCTTTTAGCCGGATCCGCAGGATTTACCCAGATAGCGGGATCATCCGTATCAAACAATACGGTATCAGTAATAATAACAGGTTTAATAGCCTGCGATGAAACTGCTGGCATCATATTTCCTTTGTGATCACGTACCTGACTTTGGCCACAAGTTGTATTAAACAGCATTACCCCTGCTGCTATAATTATATAACTGCTTAATTTATTCATTAATTTATCTTAAAAAACAGCCCGGCCATATAGCCGGGCTGCATAGTATGCTACATTCAATTATTTTGTACCAAAAGCGCCGATGTAATTAGCCGGATCTGGCGATACATAGGTTACCCCATTTACCGTAATACCTACCGCATGGTGGCGCGTAAAGTTGGTAATACCATGATTTAAGGCCGGCGATCCACTTTGCAAATGAAAATCCCAGGCGGTATTAAATACTGCGTTGAGTACCGGGGTAGATTCAGGATAATTCACAAACTTAGGGTCGTTGTCGCCTGCTTTGGTACTAATGATATCATTAATACCGGCAACAATATCTTTCGAGGGCTGGAACTGATTTACCGTGGTTTGATCATAACCATAATAAAGGTTATTGCTGATCACCGAACGTTTATCTTCCGGAGCCTTAGTATCTCTTTTTATACCGAAACGCGTATTGGCAAACAGGTTGTTATATAAATCGGCGTGTACTGTACTCTCTAACCAAATAGAACCGCCCTTGGCCGATGGCCTGCGCCAGCCTGTATTGATCATGGTATTGTTATAGGCAATGATATATGCCTGCGGGTTACGATCGCCCGCGTTTGACAATTTGAGGGCATTGGTATTGGCGCTGTAAACCAGGTTAAAGCCTACATCAGCCAAACAGCCCGATTTAAAGTTCATTGCCTCGCCACCTGTTACGCCCGTTGTATAGAAAGTATTGTTGGCAAAAATGATCTTGCCGCCTTCAATATAGGTACAGTCTTCCTGGAAATTACGAACAATGGAGTTAACCACAATCAGCTTACCGTTCACATTGGAAAACCATAAGGCGGGTACGTTTTCGCCGGCAACAGCTTTATACAAACCCTGTTTTACCGAAGTTGAGGCATCTGATGTGGTATTGCCGCCGTACTCCAATATGGTATGATCCAAAACCAGTTCCTGGCAGGTTTTAGCTGCCAATATTCCGCCCCACAATTTTCCGAATTTTTTGGCGTCGGTTTTATAGGCGTCGTTCACCGTAAATTTTATCGGATTCTCTGCAGTACCCCTTGAGTACAGGTTGCCTTTTACTATAAATTCGGGTTTGGCTACCGTATCCATCAATACGGTTACCCCTTCTTCAATGATCAGTGATTTCCCTTCGGGAATGATCACATCCCCTTTAATAACCTGGGTACTGCCTTTTGCCCACACGCCAGATATCTCGCCCAGCGCCGAACCGTCGCCAGAGCTGGTATCCACATCCAGGTTGGCTTTTCTACAACCGCCAATGGCTATGGCCGATAATAGCAGTGCTGTAAATATTGGTTTTAAGTTCATCTTATTTTTGATTAAAATGATTAATGTTTTAAAGTTTATAGCGCACACCAATCAGGTATGTCTGTTTGTAGTAATCACTGCGAATTAAAGTATGACCATTTGATTCGTCTATCCCTTCTACATTCGCGTTGGCTGCATTGGTACCTTTTATAAATAATTTATTGGGGGTATTTAACAGGTTACCTGCTTTTACAAAAACGCTTATGCCACTTTTAAATCTCTTTTCGGCAGAGGCATCCATTTGTATAAAACCTTTTTGCCACAGGTCATTATCCAGAAATTGCGATACCGTGTTGATCCTCGGACCGGTATAACTTGTAGCCAGCTGTGCATCCCAGCCTTTTTTGGTATCCTTATATAAAAGGGAAACATTTGCAATATGCTCCGACTGTCCGTAAAGTGGCCTTGTTTGATTTACAGATTCCAGTTGTGGGTTGCCATTGGCATCAATGTACCTGGAGCTTTTTGGCGTGGTAATGCGCGAGTGTGTATAGGTATAATTGGCTTTTACACCGAATTTGTTAAAGAATTTTATAAAATCAAGTTCTAAACCATAGTTGTGTGCTGTACCAAAATTACCCGGAGTGTAATATATATCCTGTCCGCGTGTAGCATCCGGTTTAAAAATATATTCGATAGGATCTTTAATGGTTTTATAAAAACCACCAACCAGCAATTGTGTGGATGCACTTGGGAAGAGCTCATATCGTAAATCAAAATTATCGGCTATAGCGCGTTTCAGATCAGGGTTACCACGTTCCTCATACTCTTCATTTACTATTTTGCTGGGCACTATCTCATAAAAGCCAGGCCGGTTAACTGATCTGAAATAAGACGCGTGCAATTGCTCTTTATCAGTTAAAAAATATTTTAAAGTAAGGCTTGGCAATACATCGGTATAAACCTGACTACCCTGCGGCCGTGGCTCACCCTGCGGGAAAAGCATATTATACCCTTGATCGGTATGCTCAACCCGCGCGCCACCAACTACCTGAACTGTTTTGGTTGTAAATTTAAACATGCCATACCCTGCACTTATTTTTTCGGAAGCATCATAGGTTAAAGGATTGTTTACTGCGCCGGTAGGATTGGTTACGTTAAAAGATAAGTCGGTATAATTTTGAAAATCCTTACCGTATTGTAAATCGGGGTTAGCCGCAGTGAGTGCATAATTATTATAAAAGCTGCTGCGCTGCTTATCGCGGTATAAACCACCCGCAGAAAAATCAACATTTACACCCGCTACCGGCGCTGTGTAAGTCAGGTCGAGATAACCGGCCTTGTCTTCATCGGTATTACGTTCCCAGCGATGGGTAAGCGAAGTACCATTGGTGAGGAAAGTAGGTCTGTTAATAAAGTTTTCACGGACACCGTTCAAACTGATCGTCGTGTTATCGGGCACTTCGTTTTCGGCTGATGAATACACCGCCGACCATTGTATTTTTAATTTATCATCAAACAATTTATGATCGCCCCGAAGCATACCATTATAAATTTGTTGCTCGGTTAAGCGGCTACGGGTTGAATAACTGAGTTGCGCGTTACCTTTCTCAGGTTCGTAATTAGTCGAAAAATTGGTTGAAATCTCATCGCGTACCTGTATATTGGTCAGGTTAACATAGGTATTGAATAAACTCAATTTATTCCGGCTGTCAATCACATAATCAACTTTGGAGAACAGGCCGTAACGCTTTTGTTGTTCCGAATACTGCCTGTCGCTTCTGCTGGTAATAGAGGCAAATTTATCTGTACTAACAACCTGCGAATTGTAAAACACGCTATTGCTGCCCCGGTAAGTATTTTGATAACTACCGGCCACAAGTACACCTAATTTATTATCAAAAAAACGTTGGCCCAGGGTTAAGCTGCCAACCACATTCGGAACAGGATGTTTTAAAGCATAGCTTAAAGTACCTTTTGAGAAATCATTTTGAGTGGCCTGGTAACTCTTGCCATGTATCTCCGAAGGTGATTTATAGTTGATACCGGAGTAATCATAGCTCATAAACTTCCGATCGATAAATAGCTGACTATACCCTGCGGCAATATTGGCATTCACGGTAAGACGGTCGGGAGCATCTTTCATCACCATATTAACGGCGCCACCAACCGCGTCGCCTTCCATATTAGGCGTAAGGCTTTTGTAAACCTCCAAACGATCCAACAGATCTGATGGAAAAATATCAAGCGGAACGTAGCGGTACTTATTATCCGGGCTCGGAATCTTTACGCCGTTAACCAGGGTGTAGTTATAGCGTTTGTCCATACCACGTAAAATGGCATACTGTCCATCGCCATTGCTGTTACGCTCAACAGACACACCCGATACACGGGCAATAACATTGGCCACCGTTAAATCGGGCGATATTTCGATAGCCTTGCCTGATACTACGTTCAGTACCTGGGTTGATTGCTGCTCCAACCTCCTGGCTGTATTCTCAGAGGAGGCATTCTTTTTGGTAGATATGGTAACTTCCTGCAGCGATTTACCCGCTTCTTCCAGATAAATTTTCAGCTGTAAGTTATCCCCTTTTTCGATATCCACTTCCTGTATCACAGTTTTAAACATGATATAGGAAACCCGGAGATTAAATATACCCTTGGGCACATCTTTTAATTCAAATGAGCCATCCAACCCGGTAGTGGTAGCTTTATTGGTTTTGTCGAGACTAACGGTAGCGCCTACCATGGGTTCGCCGGTTTTACGGTCATACACATGCCCCTTAAGCTTGGTAGCGTTAGCAGCGGTAACGCATAGCAGCAGGAACAATAAGGTTTGTAAATATTTATTCATTTTTGTGAGCGATTGATACAATTGTGAATTGATTTTTTTTGACGCTGCAAAAGTGTTTAAACCATACTGATGCCTGCGAATATTTGCCGTTACAAAAAGGAAACACCGTTACAAGCATCGTATACACGAGGGCAACAAAAAATCACAAATAACTCATTATCAATTATATAATAAATAACAAAACCTCCATTATCATTAGTTTACCGTTACATTAAGAGAATATTAAGCACTTATAGAGAGTGGTGAGTAGTTAGGAGAGAGTAGTTATCAAAACAGTTTGTCATTCTGTCTGAATCAGAATTAACTCTATTGAGGACTACGCCGTTTTCAGAATTAAAGGATTTTCTGAATTTGATTAGATTACCTGCCATTTTTCTAAACCACTCACTACAAAGCTTGTATAAAAGTCGACAGATTATCACCCTGTTCCAGGTTGAGCTTTTTGCGCAGACGGTAGCGGGCAACACGCAAACTATCGTTAGAGATGCCTAATAGTCCGGCAATATCTTTGGAGTCCATATTTACTTTAAGCAGGGCTATCAATCGCATATCCGTTGAGGTGAGATCGTTGGTATGCTGTTTCAGTTTGTCGAAAAATCGCTGGTGCACCTGCTCAAAAGCCAGCGTAAACTCTTTCCATTGCTGCTCATGGTTAAAGCTTTGGTTTATTTGCTGGATAATCTGCTGCATTTGCTTTTTCTGATCGCGCTTGTCATCCTTAACCATAACCTGCAGCGTATTACGCATACTTTCCAGCAGCTGGTTATTTTTGATAAGGTTTAAAGTATGGGCCGATAACTCCTGGCTTTTAAGCTCCAATTGCTGCTTCAGACTTTCTTCTTCCAACTGTTTGTTTTTCAGTTCAAGCTGCATCAACTCATGCTGGGCCTCAAATATCGATTTGTTTTGCTCGGCCAAAACACGCTGATCCCTGATCTTTAATCGCTGCCGGCTAAAGGTTACCAGCCCAAGTACAATCAGCAGTAGTACAATGGTAACTATGGCAATGGTAATTATCTGGTTTATCTTGCGGATATTGTTCAGACGCGTAATTTCATCGCTCTTCTTATCCATATCATACAACACCTGTAAAAAAGAGGTTTGTTTAAGGCTTTCCCCCGAATATACCTCAAGCGAATATTTACGACTTAACTCCAGGTAATGATAGGCACTATCCATCTGATGCAGCAACTGATATCCCTTACCCAGGTCGCGGCAGGCCGAGGCCAGCTGATACAGGTTATCATTTTTTACCGACAAAGCATAAGCCTTTCGCGATTGCTCAATCCCCTGCGCGTATTTACCCGTTTTACGTAAAATATCGCCAATGTTATTGATCACCTCAATACTGGCAACCTCATCATGGTGCTGCCGGTAAATCTCCAGCGATTTTTTAAAACAAGAGTAAGATGAATCATAATTGGCCAGATCCTCATGAATGCTGCCCAGATTTTCATATATTTTTGCCTGCCCGTAGTTATCCCCTATCTGGTTATAGGTACGCAGGGCCAAATGCTGGTAATAAAAAGAGCTGTCGTACTGATGATGTTTCTCGTACAGGTGACCTATCGCGCCAAATATTTCGGCTTGTCCTTTTTTATTATCCGTAGATCTGTAAAGAGCCAGGGCTTTATTATAAAGCTGAAATGATTTGTCAGAGCGTTTGTTATAATAATACAGGATGCCCATTTTGCCCATATTATCTGCCAGCAGGTTTTTATTATTTTCCTGGACGAATATTTTATCGGCATGTAAATAAAAATCGAGTGCCTGCGCGTAATGCCCCTGGTTAAAACATATTTGCCCCATTTGCTGCAATATTTTGGCGGCTGCCAGGTTATCATTATCCTGAACCGCTTTGGCATGCGCTTTTTTAAGTACAATAAGCGCCGAATCGGGATGGGGCTGTCCTAATGATTGTAATTGCTGAAGTTGGGTATTTTTTTCGGTTTGGGCATGGGCGAGCATGCTTAAGCATACAAGAATTCCCAACAATACCGACATAAATTGCGAGGGCCGGGCATAAATGCTAACCATACATTAAAATTGAATGGGTGATCATAGTATTAAACAGGGCATTAACTCGCTATTAGGAATAGCAAACAAAGAAAACATTTTAATGTAACCTTAATGTTAACAAATAAGCAGATTACATTAACGAAACATTGAAATAACAATTAAATATCAATAAGGTAGCAGCGTTGGGGTTGGGGTGCTATTCAAGCGTTTGATTTATGCTCATCATGCTTTTCGGGCCTGATCTCGGAACGGTTCATTTCTTCCTCCATCTTTTTCCTGTCTTTTTGATTTTTCCAGGCCAATAAAACCACAAAAGCCAGCGCCAGTAAAATAATCAGAGCTATTATGGGGTAGTTCATTACCTGTAAATTGGTTTGGACGTAGAGGAAGGATTCGAACCTTCAGCGTGCTGCCATCCAGCGCTCTACTAATTACCACAAATAAATTATGGCCTTCTTTTAACTCAAGGGCAAAGCTAAACAGGTAATACTACCCCTCGGTTAAACCTATATTAATTAATTGTTTTAAGATGAAAATTAACAATTGATCTTACAACTGTTTAATCAGGGTAATATGATGATATCATTTTCTTATTTTTTTAGTACAAGAGCTGTTGCCATAAATATGTCAATTTTAAAGGCGTAACTACTTAAAGCCTTTGGGTGTGTAAATGTTATTTAACTTTACCCCTACCTTAACATACTATCATCATGAATAACACTGCTAAAACACCACAATTATTTTTGCGTTTGGCCCTGGGTATTGGTTTTATACTCCCAGTACTAGACCGGTTGGGCGCATTAGGCGATGCCGGCGTAAACGGCAACGCCTGGGGTAACTGGGCCAATTTTGTAACTTATACCAATACACTGCTCCCATTTTTGGGCAAAC
This sequence comes from Mucilaginibacter sp. 22184, assembly GCF_052045695.1. Classification (NCBI taxonomy): domain Bacteria; kingdom Pseudomonadati; phylum Bacteroidota; class Sphingobacteriia; order Sphingobacteriales; family Sphingobacteriaceae; genus Mucilaginibacter; species Mucilaginibacter sp. 22184. The sequence goes on along the minus strand of NZ_JBQEPI010000007.1, from coordinate 199,406 downwards.
CAGCTGCGGGTATTATGGCATTGCTGGCTACTATTGCCGAAGCTCTGTTTGCCGTTTTACTAATCATCGGCTATAAAACCAGACTCACCGCTTTAGGAAGCTTCGCGCTTACATTGACATTTGCCTTGAGTATGGCCATTTTTGTTGGGCCGAGGATACCATTCAACTATTCGGTATTTGCTGATAGTGCCGCCGCCCTGCTACTGTCAACCATCCCGGTTTATCACTGGAGCCTGGATCATTATTTAAAAAAATAATTTATCCCTGCTTTATTTTAAAGCATCAATAGCCACATCGGCAATATCACGAAGTGTTTGTTCATCGGCACCGGTGCGGGCAGCTACCTTGATGCCGGTGATATTGGCAAAAACAAACCGGGCCAATGTATGGGCTGTTTTTTGGGTCGAAAACTGCCCTTGTTTCTGTCCGCTCTCTATCAGTTTGGTTAAGGCATCTTCCACACTCAGGTTGTTGTTATTAACCATATCGCCTATTTCTTTATCCTGCCCCGCCAGTTCAACAGCGGTGTTTACCATGAAACAGCCTTTCAGCAGCTTATCTTCCACACTCTCCTTGATCAGGCCGTCGAAAATTTGCTTTATGGTGGCTTCCGGGTCTGTAGCTTTGGCCAGCATACTGAGCATAGCGCCGGTTTGCTGAGTTTGATACAGCGACAGGGATTTTTTAAACAGCGTTCTTTTATCGGTATAGGTATTGTACAAACTCGACCGGTTAATGTTCAAACAATCTACCAAATCCTGCGCTGAGGTGCCATTATATCCCTTTCTCCAAAAAAGTTCTGCCGCTTTCCCCAGCAATTCATCCTCATCAAAATCTTTTTTACGTGCCATGGTCAATCAATTTAAAAAATCAAGCCCTGCTTATCGATCAGGCAAGCAGGACATGAGGCAAAGTTAATCAATTCAATAATTTGAAACAATCGTTTCAAATACGGGCAAATTTTTTAATAGATAATAGCGTTCACTGTTAAGCCGCCATCAACGGTAATTTCGGTACCTGTGATAAATGAAGCATCATCAGAAGCAAGGAACCGTACTACGTTGGCAATTTCCTGGGGTTGTGCAAAGCGGTTCAGCAATATTTTTTGCCCCAAAGCAGCGCCAAATCCATCAACCTGCTCCTGCTCCAACCCTAATTTGTCATACAGTGGTGTTGCAACCGGGCCGGGAGAAATAGCGTTTACCCTGATCTTACGTGATGCCAGTTCGCGGGCCAATACCTTGTTAAATGATAATACGGCTGCTTTGCTTGCGGCATAAACACTGCTATCGGCCACACCCAAAACTGCATTTACCGAGGTATTAAATATAATAGAAGCGCCATCATTCAGCAAAGGAATAAATTTTTGAACGGTAAAATAAACGCCTTTTACATTGAGGTTCATGATGCTATCATAATGATCTTCGGTAGCGGTTTCCACCGGACTAAAAGCTGCGATACCCGCGTTCAGGAACAGAATATCTACCTTGCCAAATTGGTCTTTAACGGCTTCAGCCAATTGATCTATCTGTTCAATTTTGCTTTGGTCTGATACAATGCCTGTAGCACCCAGTTCTTCGGCTGCTTTGTTTACGGCATCACGATTACGGCCGGTGATCACTACGGTTGCACCTTGTGCTATCAGTTCTTTAGCTGCTGCATATCCAATACCGCTGTTACCCCCTGTAACTACGGCAATTTTGTTGGTTAAATTATTCATTTTTTTTGTTTAAGATTTCTGTTTTGAAATGTTGAATCAAAGATAAGTATTTTGAAACGATCATTTCAAAATAAAAATCAATATTTATTTATTGCTTACAATGCACTGACATTTAGGGAATAAAATGGTTAATTTTGCCGTATTCAAAACACCGCCGAAGATTTCTTTGTCACTATTTAGCAAAACCGGCATCTAACCTAAAATAATTTAAAAATTGGGTAAGGGTAAAAGCCCTTGAGCGTGTTACATATACGCCATGCTTTATGTTGCCTGTAACGGCTCATAAAACTGACGCGCTATACACACAAAGCATCTATAAATTAATGACCATCAACCAAAAACTAATCACCCGTGGCCTCGCGCTTTTTATACCCGTGCTTTTTTGCACCAAACTTTACGCTCAGAATAACCTGATGAAGGAAATCTCGATCGGTGAGATCAAACAACAACGAATGGGCACCGTACTTGATAAGATAGCCAGCAAGGGCAACTTTTACTTTGCCTACAATAACAAAAACATTCCGGCTGATAGCATGGTATCCGTGGCCGGTTACCGCGGAACACTTTTTAGCCTGCTGGATAAATTACTGGGCGATAGCTACGAGTTTAAAGAGGTACCCGGGTATATTGTATTACGACATGCGCCCGGTAGGTTGTACATCACCGCCGAGGTAGATAAGGAATTCGCAATAGTTAAAGGTTATGTAAATGATGTTTCGGGACAGAAAGCTATAGCACAAGCCAGCGTTTACGAAAAAAATCAGCTGGTATCAACCTTAACCAACGACAAGGGTTATTTTGAGCTCAAGCTTAAAAACCCAACCGGCCCGCTCTCCTTAAGCGTAAGTAAGGAGAATTACCGCGATACGGCTCTTTATATATTGCCTGTAGTGAATGTGGACTCCAAACATAATAACAACAAGAATTATAAATATTACCCCGATGAAGGTTCGGGAAACGGTGTAGAGCATAGTCGTTTTGCCCGGTTCTTTATCAGCTCCAAACAACTGGTGCAGGGCATGAACCTGGGCAACTTTTTTGCCACAAGCCCCTATCAGGTTTCGCTGGTGCCCGGCCTGAGCACGCATGGTATGTATAACAGCCAAATCATTGATAAAGTTTCTTATAATTTGTTGGGTGGCTATACTGCCGGTATTAACGGTGTTGAGGCAGCTGGCATATTTAATATTAACCGTAAAGATGTGAAAGGCTTTCAGATGGCCGGGATATTTAACGTGGTGGGCGGCAGCCTGAGTGGGTTTGAAATAGCCGGAATTTACAACAATGTGCTCAACGATGCAAGCGGTATGCAAGTGGCCGGTATAGGTAACAGAACCCATAAATTTAAAGGCATGCAGGTGGCTGGTATAGCCAACCGCGATCAGGATGCAAGTGGCTTTCAAATGGCAGGGCTTTTTAATAGTGTAAAAGATTTTACCGGCGGTGTACAGGTAGCAGGCTTGTTCAATACCGGGCAGCAATCCAGTGGCGTGCAGTTTGCGGGCCTGTTCAATTGGTCGACAGGGCAAACGGGCTCACAAATGGCAGGCCTTTTCAACGTGGCCAAAAAGGTAAAGGGCTTTCAGCTTGGCTTTTTATTTAATGTAGCTGATAGCAGCGACCACCCCATCGGCATCATCAACTTTATAAAAAATGGCGAAAAAAGTTTGGCCATCAGCACAGATGAAACATCGTTTACCCATCTTGATTTTCGCTCGGGCGGCAGGGTGATGTACGGTTTAATTGGTGCCGGTTATAAGTTTGGCGATGCATCATCTAAAGACGCTTCATCTAAACATGTATTTGATATAGGTTTTGGCGCTCATATCATCAATCATCCCCAATTTTCCCTGAGTAGTGAGTACGTGGTACAGATCTTTACTAAATCCTATCAGACCCAATCTTTCAGGCTGCTAACTGGCTATAAACTTACCAAACTGTTACGCCTGTTTGCTGGCCCCACATTCAATATCAGCGGCTCCGATCCCAATGACGATGTCCAAATACGCGGCTGGGAACTGAGCAAACACATCAGCAATGATAATATCACCACTTTAAGTATTGGCATAACCGGCGGCCTGCAATTTGTTTGGTAATAAAAAAAGAGACGCGTGCGATGCGTCTCTTTAGTTATATGAATAGGGGTAAAAGAGTAATTGAAAAACGGATGTCAAGGAGCCCCGTCGAAGCATGGTAGGCAGGCTCCTGCGCTTCGACTTTCACATTATCATGTCATTGCGAGGAGGAACGACGAAGCAATCTCCTCCTATGCATATTGAACGCGAGGAGATTATTAATGGTGTTAATTATTCTTTTAAGGCATTAATGAGCTCCCTCCGGTCGGTTGTCCATACTACGCTCGCGTGATATAATTTTTATAAACCCTCTGCCAATCCAGGCATCCACGGTTGAACCAACGCGAATCGATACAAAAAGTGGGTTTACACATTTTCTTCGAAAAAATTATCAATTATTTGATTATCAATAATATAAATCAATATCAACCCTAAAAAGTGTAAACCATGTAAACCCACTTTTTGGTTAATTTAAGATCATGGAGTATCCGGACAGATCAAATAAAAGAGGCTGATCATGATTGATGATCGGCCTCTTTTATTATCTGATGATGACCGTATTTCCTACTTCTATGATTTTCATAGTAGGGGTTGTGTTTTTTATAGCAGCCAATACGTTGCTCAACGGATCGGTCCACTTGATGGGCATGGTAATAGGGATATTGTGCATGGCGGCATTCTCAATTTTGATATTGGCGCCATAAGCCTGGTTCAATAAACCAACCAAACGCGATAGCGGTACAGCATTAGCGTTATATACGGTATCCCTGTAATAGCCATACAGGTTGTCGGTATTCTCTTCAACTTTCCATTGTTTATCCCCGGGCTTGATGCTTACCATCTGGTTGCGGGTTAGCCTCACGGCGTTGCTGCTCCGGCTTACCTGTACAATGCCGCTTTCTACAATAATTTCAGTGTTGCGCTGTTTGCTTTTTACGTTAAAGGCCGTGCCTACATCTTTGATTGTAACATCATTCACGTGCACGGTAAAGGGGGCTGCCTCATTGTGCTTCACATCAAAAAATGCCTCGCCGGTAAGGGTGATCACCCGCTTCGATTTAAAAGTACCAGTATAGCTTATGCCCGAGTTCTTGTTCAAATGCACTACCGACCCGTCGGGCAAAGTATCTACCCGTACCTGATTGTTTGCCTGGATATTCACTACCTGGTTGGCGGCATTCTGCTGGTATAAAGCATAACCTATCCAGCCACCACCCAGTACCAGTATGGCAGCTGCGGCTATGCGCAGCCAGTTGGTGCTGGTGTTCCTGTTCATGGGAACCACTTTGGCAGGTTCCCGCTGTGCTGTCGCTCTTATTTCTTTAAATTTCTCCCAGGCCTCAGCCTCATTTAGCGGACTTACCTCTGCCAACCGTTTACCGGTTTCCAGGATAATTTTTACCTCCTCAAATTTTTTGGCATTGGCATGATTAGCACTCTTCCAGGTTTCAATCTCCTGCCCTTCATGGGTGCTGGCCTCTCCCAAAATATATTTGATCAGTATATCTTCGCTCATATCCTGTTTCATGATCTAAACATATTAAATAGCATAAATGCAATAAGTGGTAAAAATTCCTTCATTTCTTTTCTTAATATCCGTAGCGCTTTGCCCATGTGAGTTTCTACAGTTTTTATGGATATATCCAGCTGGTTAGCTATCTCCTGGTATTTTAATTCCTGGAAGCGGCTCAGCTGAAATATGGCCCGGCATTTTTCGGGCAGTTTGCCCAGGGCATTGTTTAAATGGTGCTCCAGTTCGCTCATTTTTAGCTTGCCCGCCGCATCATCTGTATCGTTCTTCATGGCATACGCTGTTGAGGTTTGATATTTTAATTGAACTTTTTGTCGCCTGATATAATTCAGGCAGTCATGATATACCGATTTGTACAGGTACGATTTAATGGATGTTTGAATATGCGCCCACTCGCTTTTTTCCCACAGTTTCAAGAACAGCGACTGTACAATTTCTTCCGCCACATCCCAGTCCTTCAACAATGTGAAAGCATACGCGTGGAGTTCCCTAAAATGTTTTTTGAACAGCTGCTCAAAAACGGCCTCGTGTTTATTGATCAAATCGGCCGTCGTCTCCTTATTATCCATTATGGGCTTTTTAGATTAGAATCAAGAGCCAAGAGTCAAGATAAGGACAAAATTAATTCGTTTGTTATTGTTTCCTGTCTTGTCTCTTGACTCTTATATCTTGACTCTCTTTTATAAGCTATTGAAATTTAAAACCAACCCCCAGGCTAAAGATATTGGCTTTTTGACCAAGCTCTTTATTCACCTTGCTTAAACCCAGGCTATAGCGGGCATCAAAAGTAAGGCTGCCGATATCAACACCTGCATCAATTACACCACCGGCGCTAAATTTCTTGTATTTAAATCCTTCCGGAGCAATTGGTGTTTTAAGATTATAATACAGATCCGGACCTGCTGATATCCTGAAATTCAGATCGGCAGTATTCACAAGTTTGTAGCCTACCATTAAAGGTACGTTCAATTGCCTGAATTTAGCTTCGTACTGATTAGAATTAAAACGGTATTTATCGCTGAAGGTTACATAGTTTAACTCCGGCTGAAAATATAAGGTTTGTCCGGCCCTGGCAAATATACCCGCGTTAAAACCTATTTTGCCCGATTTATCGTTTATAGCGCTCAAGCCTGTTTTTAAGGTAGAAAAGTTAACACCCGCCTTGATACCAAATTCAAGATCTGATGTCGACTGCGCCTTTGCAGAACCTATCCCTAAGGTAACCAGGATAGCTGCTGTTGCAAATAATTTAATTGCTTTCATTTTTTGGTTTTTGTTTGTGATCATCTTTATCTGTTTATTATTTTGTTATTCGATAGTATGACACGCCCGGTAAACTTTACCCTGACTGTGTTTTGAAAAAATTTTGTTTTAGACCCTTCTTTATTAAATTTTAAAGCGCCGGACCGGTGCGATTCCCTCCCTTGGGAGGGGGCAGGGAGGGTTTATTCGTAATGCATATTGCATAAACCCCTCCCTGCCACAACTCAACCCATCACACCCCTCCCGTGGGGAGGGAACTTATCAGTGAGGCTATTACAAACCCACCTGTATGCCCGCGGTATAACCCCAATAGAATCCATGCAGGTCGCGGCCATCATGACGTGTCCAGCTGTTGATATATTTGGTGGTCATACTGCGGCCTTCTTCGGTATTGGTATTTACATAATTGATAGACGGACCGGCGAATATCTCTACCTTATTGGCTATCCGAAATGATGGCATCAGGCGGAACGTCGACTTCCAGTACTCATCCCCATCCTTAAAACTTTCCAATCCGCCGTTAACCAATTCTGTATTCAGGCGGAACGATTGAATAGTTAACACATGCGCGCCAAAACCAGCCTCGTAGGCATACTTTTGTTTTTTATTCTTGAAATTGTAACCAATACCCACAATCCCGTAAAACACCTTACCACCAGAGCGGAAGGTTAACAACGCGGTTTGATTTTGATCGAAAGTAGCGCCAAGACCTTTCTCGCCGTTTTTGGCTATGTTGATGATCCCTACCTGTGTACCGGCGCTATCCGCAATGTTCATAAAGCCTATTTGTGTACCTTTTGATTTTTTGGCCAGGTTCATAAAACCAGCTATCTGCGTGCCCTTATTATCGCGGGCTATGTTCATAAAACCGGCAAGCTGCAGGGTTGAAACATTGCCGCCTTTATTCAAAAAACCGGCTATCTGGGCGCCGCTGCTATTCTTTGCGATGTTGGCAAAACCGGCTATTGCTACCCCATTACCGCCGCCATAAGTATTTAAAAATCCGGCTACCATGGTGCCATCAGCATTTTTAGCAACGTGGTTTGAAAATCCGGCTATCTGGAAACCACGCGCGTCATTGTGGATGATATTGGTGATACCGCCAATGGTAACCCCGCGCTCGGCGGCCGATACACCGGCGATGAGGTTTAACGAAAAACTATTGGTGTCGCGTGGAGCGCTTGTCCAGTTGCTGCTGAGTGGGTAAACCAGGCCAACATTGGTACGGGGCCGGTCATGATCCTGAGCTTGTGCATTGGTGCCCACAAATACTATTAAACAAAACGTCCATATTTTTAAAATAGTTAATAAGATGCTGTCATTGTAAGAGTAAAAATTCATAACTGTATTATTTATCGTGTATTTGCAGCTATGACACACTCCATAAACTTTACCCTGACTCTGTTTTGAGAAAAAAAATCAGGAATAGAATCAAGAGATAAGAATCAGGAATCAAGACAAGTAAAATCCTATAGATTTATATAGGGAATAGAATCAAGGGATAAGAGTCAAGAATCAAGACACGTAAATACAAAAGACATAATTTGCGAAAGAAATGAGATAACGCGGACAGGTTCTTCCCTCTTGATTCTTGACTCTTATCTCTTGATTCTAAAAAAACTGTAACATTTTACCCCCCCGTGCGAATAATTGGTAAAACACAATAGATAGGTACTTCGATGAGTAATCAACAAGAGGAAATATTTTTATCCATAATTGAACAGAACAAGGGAATCATCTACAAGATCGCCAATTCGTTCAAGAAAGATGAAAATGATAAAAAGGACCTGGTGCAGGAGATCATCCTGCAGCTTTGGCGGGCCTTCCCCTGTTTTGATGACCGCAGTAAGCTGTCTACCTGGATGTATCGTGTGGCGCTAAATGTGGGTATCAGCTCGTACCGGAAGGAGAAAAAAAAGAATGACGTGATCGTTCCACTGTCCGAAACGATGATGGATTTTAGCGAGGAAACAGAGACGTCACCCGAAACACAGCTTAGTCTCCTGCAGCAATTTATTAACGAACTGAAGGAGCTGGACAGGGCCCTGATGCTGCTATATCTGGAAGAAAAAAGCGGCAAGGAAATAGCCGAAATACTGGGTTTGTCTGAAGCTAACGTGCGCACCAAAACCAACCGCATTAAAGAACAATTAAAACAAAAATTTTCAAAAATTAACGCTTAATACAATGGAAGAGTCAATGATAAAACAACTGTGGCAGGAGTATGATCAGAAGCTGGAAAAAAGCCTGCAGCTCAATTATAAGATCATCAGGGAAATGCAAACCAAAAAGATCGAGGACCATATCAACTCGTTTCGCCGCAACCAGGTTTTGGGTGTGGGGGTAGGCATATTATTTACCGTTTTTCTGGGCTTCCTGGTGATCAATAGTTTAAACAATATCTATTTCGCTATCTCCATCGGCCTTATCGCCCTGTTCAATATTTTTGCCGTGGCCGCTTACATCAGGCACCTGGCCATGCTGGAGCGTATAAGTATAGCCGATAGCATAACCCACACACAGGAAAAACTGGCGGCTATACAAAGTTCGTTGAACATGGTCGGCCGTATCATGATATTGCAAACCCCATTTTGGTGTACGTTTTGGTACAATCAGCAGTTGGTTGATCATGGTGGAACAACGTTTTGGGCTATCAACCTTACCGTAGTCGCTTTGTTTACTATACTATCCCTCTATCTGTTCAATGCCCTAACCTATAAAAACATACACCGCAAATGGGTACGGAGCTTTGTTGAAAGTTTTGGAGGCAAAAAGATCATCAAAGCTATGGAGTTTTTGAAGGAGATAGAGGAGTATAAAACGGAAGGTTGAGGGAGAGAGGCAAGAATTAAGAGATAAGAATCAAGAAAAAAGGAATATGATTATTTATTTCCTAAATTGTTGGACATTTTCTTAACTCTTGATTCTTGTCTCTTGATTCTCAACCTAAAACGCATATATCTCCCCGCCGACAAAACCGATGGCCTGCGCGTACTGGTGGACCGCCTGTGGCCCCGCGGTGTTACCAAAGAACGGGCACAAATTGACCGTTGGATGAAGGACGTAGCCCCGTCAACCGAATTGCGCAAACAATTCCATGCCAACCCGCAAAACTGGACAGAATTTCAGCACAACTACATCGCCGAACTGCAGCAATCAAAAGAAGCGGTTAATGAATTGATCGAACTGATCAAAACGCACGATACAGTCACGCTACTCTATTCCGTTCATGACGAAAAGCAAAACCATGCAGTAGTGTTGCGGGAGTTTTTGTTGACATTCATATAAACGCGTCATTGCTAGCGCAGCGTGGCAATCCCCGATTTGTAGAGCCGCTCTATATTTTGGGGATTGCCACGCTGCGCTCAATAACGTGGTAGCTATAAATTTAAAGCCCTCTTCTTTGGATCGGGTTGGCTGAGGTTTTCCTCCCCTTCAGCAGCATTTTCATGCGCTGGCGTTTAAGCGATATTTTCACATAAGGTTGCTGTGTTTTATCAGCCTCCATTTTAAAGGCCGAGATGATATCCCGGTAGGATAATATACTCGTAACCTGGTTATCGACTGATGATAGTACAGGTAACACTTCCACATCAGTTTTCGACATCATCTCCATTGCATACCGCAGCGTATCGGTGCTTTTAACGGAAGCCCAGGCCTCTTTTTTAAGCAGATACTGTAATGGCGAAGCAGGGTCAAGATCAGTTCTGTAAATATCCGTCAGCTTTAAAGTACCGTTAAATTCGCCATCGTTATTTACTACAACAAGGTAATTATCGTGGATATTATTAGTACTTGCCCAGGCACGCACATCGGCAATGCTGTTGTTAAGATTGATGACTGTTGCTTCATCGCTGATCACCTGCGAAACCACCATTTTCTGCAGCAGATCGGGTTCAAAGGAATCTGGCGTAAAAATACCTCTGCGGGCTATTTTTTCGGTCATGATAGTATTTTCCATCAGGAAAAATGACACCATATAAGCAGCCGTACAAGCGCCCAGCAAAGGCAGCAGCGCATGCGATTGCATCGTAGCTTCCAGCGCGAAAGTAATACTGGTTAAATATGCCCTCGAAGCTCCCGCGAACATGGCCGACATACCGATGAGCGCCGCCATCGGGATACTGATACCCGAATTAGGGAATACCAATAAAATAAGCGTGCCCGTGAGCGCACCTGCCGCTCCGCCCATCGTGAGTAATGGCGCCAGAGTACCACCGGATGTACCGCTACCCAGCGCGATGGCCCAGGATAAAAATTTCAGGAACAACAGGTTACAAATAATGATCAGCGGCCATTTGCCCGATAGCAAACCCGTAATATTATCATACCCTACACCCAGCGTATGCGGCGCGAAAAAGCCGATAACACCTACCGCAAGGCCGCCGATAGCCGGCCACCAGATCCAGTGAATGGGCAGTTTTTCAAAATTATCTTCAATAACGTATACTATTTTGGTAATGCCCAATGATAAAAAGCCAATAACGATACCCATAAAGCTGTAAATACCCAATGCCAGGTTTGATGGCGTCGGCAAATCCGGCATGGGGAATACCGGTCCTGCCTCAAACAACAAATGATGACCCGCCGCTCCAGTTATACAGGCTAAAGCCACAGGCAGGATGGCTTTTGGGGAAAATTCAAACAGCAACAACTCAATAGCCAAAAACACGGCCGCTATAGGTGTACCAAATATAGCCGACATGCCCGCCGTTGCCCCTGCTGCCAGAATGATCTTCCGCTCATTAGCGGTTATCCGGAACAACTGCCCCAGGGTTGATCCTAAGGCGCCGCCTGTGGCTATAATAGGTCCTTCGGCACCAAACGGCCCACCGGTACCTATAGCAATAGCCGATGATACCGGTTTCAAAAAAGTTATAGCCGGGTTAATATTGCTTTCGTTCACCAATATCTGCTCCATAGCTTCGGGGATACCGTGCCCCCGGATAGCTTTCGACCCGTAAAAGGCCATAATACCCACCAGTATACCACCAATGGCCGGGATAATAATAACCCATGGCCCCAGATGGTTACCGGCAGGCGAGTGAAATCCCAGACTGAACGATCCATAGAAAGAGATGTTGGTAACCAGGTTGATCAGAAAGATCAAAACCTTGGCGATAAGACTGATAGCTACGGCCACCGCTACCGATAAACAAGAAATAAATACGAGTCGCTTTTTTTGAATGATACCGTTTCCGGAATTAGATGGGTTCTCTATATAATTTAACGCGGGCGATATGGGTATCCCGGCTTTACCTGTAGCTTTTTTTAATGATTCCATTTTTGCGATGCCGGCAAATGATTATTTGGGCCAGCTTTTCGGGGTACAAAATTAGAATATTTTCATCACAAATATTGCATAAACAATATAAATAAAACATTAATTTTACATTTTAATATTAATTGTATTATTTAAACAATAACTCACATGTAAGTTATTGTGATGAGTAGAATCGACTCGGTCTACGCTTTTTAATACACGCGTCATTGCGAGGTACGAAGCAATCCCCGATAAGCAGAGTGGCTCTGTATAGCATAGAGATTGCTTCGTACCTCGCAATGACGCGCGGAAATTGTAATGTATCCCCCTCTATGCGCAAAGCGGAGAGAGGGGTGACAAGCGCAGCGACATCGGGGTGAGTCGCTAAACTTAGGTTAGGCTAACAATTAAATAATTATTATTGCACAACATTTATGACAAAAGCCGCCAACACCTGCGATCTGAGCACCTGTTTTTTGTGCCGCAACAGCCTCAAAGACTGGCTACCGGCTATAGGCGCCCACAAACAGAACATCACCTTGAAAAAAGGGCAACAGCTGTTTAAAGAAGGCGACGATGTAACGGGCATATACTTTATGTATCAGGGCGTGGTAAAAGTCCACAAACAGTGGGACCAGGAAAAGGACCTCATCCTGCGGTTTGCCCAACAGGGCGATATTGTAGGTCATTTAGGTTTGGGCGAAACATCAACCTACCCTATATCGGCAACTGCTATTGAACCGGCAATTGTTTGCTACGTTGCTATGGATTTCTTTGAATCGTCATTAAATGTAAACAGTCAGCTTACGTACAAGCTCATGAAGTTTTTTGCCAATGAGCTGCAGGAATCGGAAAAACGAATGCGAAACCTGGCGCATATGCCGGTAAAAGAACGCATTGCACAGGCACTGCTCTCTCTCCGTAACCAGTTTGGCTTAAATACTGATGGTTATGTGGATATTGAACTCACCCGGCAGGATATCTCCTCCTACGCAAGCGTTGTGTACGAAACGTTTTTTAAAGTAACACAGGAATTTATCCAAAACAAGCTTATCACCCTCGACGGCAAAAGCTTCAAGCTCCTGAACGAGGATGCTCTGAAAGAAATGACTTTGGGGCGGAAGAGGTAGCAGCTTGTTCTGTCATCCTAAACTTGTTTCAGAATCCCTCAGGACAGATATAACTACCATCTAATTTACCCGATTTGAATATCTTAAACTCTTGTTCTGAATTTATACCTAAATTGCAGCCGGGAGGTTTTTCATTGAGCAAGTACAGCAAATTAAGGCGGTTTCATAACTTTTTTAAGTTTCAGCGCGATTTCCGGGCCAACAGTGTTCAAAAGGTCAGGAGTTATGAGGTAGTGCTGCTCTGGCTGCGAAACAATCTTTCGCACAGTCATTTCCTGATACTATCGGGTATCCTGGTGGGCTGTACGGCGGGTTTGGCTGGGGTTGTTTTAAAAATGCTGGTGCATTATATCCATTATCTAATCACCTCCAAATTCCAGTTCGAGCAACAAATCGTGTTTTATGTGGTATTTCCCCTGCTCGGTATTGTGATCACTACACTCGTAGTACTATACATTTACCGGGGCAACGACCGTAAAGGAATCCCAGCCATACTGTATGAAATAGCACAGAACTCCAGCCTGGTATCACCGGTAAAAATGTACTCCCAGATAGTGCAAAGCGCCATTACGGTGGGTTTGGGTGGTTCGGCGGGTTTAGAGAGCCCTATCGCGGTAACGGGTTCGGCCATTGGTTCCAACTTCGCCAAAACCTACAAGCTTGACTATAAAGACCGTACACTACTATTGGCCGCAGGTGCTACGGCAGGTATAGCTTCGGCATTCAATGCCCCTATAGCAGGGATGATGTTCGCCTTTGAAATATTGCTCACTGGTGTGGTTTTTACTGATTTTATTCCTTTGGTGGTAGCTGCTGTATGCGGTAGCCTGGTATCAAGGATCATTCTGAACGAGGAGGCCTTATTTCAGTTTACATCCCGCAACCCATTCAACTACAAAAATATACCGTTCTATATTGTACTGGGTATTGCCTGTGGTTTATATGCCCGTTATTTTGTGGTGATATCGCAATGGGTAGAGCACCAATTTAAACACCTCAAAAGGAGCAGGTTGCAAAAAGCCATCATTGCCGGGTTATTACTATCTATACTCTGTGTATTGTTTCCGCCTCTATTTGGTGAAGGTTATTCGACCATTAAGGTGCTAGCTACGGGTAAGATAGAGGCGGTGGTAGCAGTTAGCTTTTTTAAATACTTCACTTTTCATGAGTGGTTTATTTTGTTGTTCCTGGGCTTTATTTGCCTGTTAAAAGCCTTTGCAACCTCCATTACCATCTATGGCGGCGGTAATGGCGGTAATTTCGCGCCATCGTTATTTGCAGGCGGTACGCTGGGCTATTTTATAGCGGTAGTATGCACACAGATGGGTATCCCGAATGTGCCGGTAACCAATATGGTTATTGTAGGCATGGCCGGGGTAATGAGCGGCGTGTTGTATGCCCCTTTGACGGCCATATTCCTGATAGCGGAATCCAGTTCGGGGTATGATCTTTTTATACCGTTGATGATCGTTTCGGTGATATCGTTCCTGATTGCCAAACGTTTCTCGGCCATATCGCCCGATCTAAAGCAACTGGCCGAAGAGGGCAAAATATTTACCCGTGAACACGATCAAAACCTGCTCCTGCTATTGCATACGCTCGATCTGATCGACCATGACGTACAGGAAATCAGCATTTATGCATCATTCACAGAATTAATTGGATTGATCAGCGTAGGTAAGAAAAACTTCATCGCCGTAACCAATGAAGATCACGTACTGGAAGGTATTATCCTGCTGGATGATATCAGACCTGTGATGTTCAATAAAGAACTTTATGATGAACTAAACGTACAAAAAGTAATGGTTACCCCACCCGCTATTATTGATGCCGGAGATGATGTGCGGGAAATTGTCAGGAAATTTGATGAAACCAATACCTGGAACCTTCCGGTGGTTGATCAGCATAGATTTGTAGGCTTTATATCCAAATCAAGTGTTTTAAACCGCTACCGGCAATTGTTGAAAGAGTATTCTGGTTAAAAACTATAATCATGAGTAAATTAAGCGCGGCTTTTGGGCAATTTGATGCCTATAATCAAAAAGATCCTCACACTTTTACCTGGGAAGGCAAAAGTTATCCGCAGGAATATTTTTTGGCCATTAAACTATATGATTGGGTAAAACAATTGCAACCTGATGCCAACGAGGAATTATTATTGGCCTCCCGGAGCCAGCATATCGGTCGCTGGGAAATCCCCCGTAATACCTATCCCGATGGCCGTGAGGCTTATTTAAAATGGCGTAAAGACCTTGCCCTGCACCATGCCGAAAAATCTACCGCTATGATGGAAGATGCAGGTTATACTCCAGAGCAAATTGCCCGGGTGAGGCAGATATTATTAAAACAAAAGATTAAGGTTGATCCTGATGTGCAAACCATGGAAAACGCCCTTTGCCTGGTTTTTCTGCAGTTTCAATATGAGGATTTTCATCCTAAGTACGAAGCCGACAAGGTGATCAATATTCTCAAAAAGTCACTGCTAAAAATGGATACGCACGGGCACCAGTTTGCATTAACCCTGCCTTATTCTGATCAGGGGATGCATTATATTCAGGAGGCTTTGAAACTGATCAACAGCAACTAATCATTTCGCCGGTTCTTTTCTATCACCAAAGGAAACAGATGAATTTACAAAATTGATGGTCATACTGGTAAACTGTATAAACATATCCTGCCCTATGTTACCATAGTAATATTTGTCGCTTACCTGGGCTGTTTCCAGGCTTACCTGGGTATTGCGGAAGAGTACCGGCTTATGATCAACAGTGAAAGTGAGTTGAGGCACCTTGATAATATTCATTCGTCTTGAACCACCGGCCCCTCCCATTTGCAGGCTGTCTTTTTTGGAAATGCTATCCAGCTGGGTTTTAAACCGCTTATAAAAATTATCGCTAAATAAAGTCCCCTGTGCGCCGGTATCAAAAGTAAAAGGTAATGCCTTGCTCTGATAATCCATATATATAATGGGCTGCAACAGATCAAGCGCCAGGTTATGTGGCACAGGCCTTTTATCAGCCACTAAAGGTATATGCATAGTATCCCTGGCAATGGTTATTTCTTCCAATGCTTTAATAATGGGCAAGCCAATAATTCCGTTTATTTTATAGGCCCCGCCCGCAAAACTTAATGCGCTATCCGGAAATATCAGGAACAAGGCGTTATTGATCTGCACTTTACCAATATGTAAATGTTTGGCCATGCCTAATTTCACTTTGCTGCTCACACCGTTCATGCCACCGTCTATGCGCACTTCGGAGCTTTTAATAACATCCAGGTTCAGCTTTTGGGCATAGGTGGCGGTTATGGTTGATATATTGGCGCCGGTATCAAAAATGAACAGATAACTGCTATCCTGTTGCTGCACCGGGATATTCCACAAACCGGCCATATCTTTTTTTACCGGGATGGCTGATGAAGCTTGTTTCTGCACCTGCTGAACAGGAGTGTTTGCAAGCGCGGCCCATATCTTGTTTTCGTCCAGCTGATCGGTTAATTCACTTGGGCTAAACATGGCACGGTAATCCTTAACCAATTGTTCGGCAGCTGTATGCGCCCCTTTGTATTGACTTAGTTTAACATAATTATCATAAGCAATACGGTGCAGGTAAAACTGCAATTTACTGTCGCCTGCCCCTATTTTACCGGCAAATATTTTTTTAAGCAATACGCTTGATGTTTCGGGCTGATTAAATACGTTGGCTAAAAATGCCTGATAAAGCATCCGGTTATTTGCCGATAAATGAGAGGTGCTTAAAACCTGCTCTAATTGCGTATATTGTTTGGTATATACCAGCTCATTAAGTTGCTTTATCTGTGCTGATAAGGGCAATTCAATGGCAAACAGCATTATGGTTAAGGTTAACAGGCAGCGTATTTTCATTTCAACGGAATAAATTATTAAGATATTTAAGGCAAAGTTTTGTTACGTCATATTGTTTATAATTTCCTTAAACTTTGTAAAAAAGAATATACTTTTCACAACAAGGAGCTTTGTTTTCAAACAATTAGATTGTTTAACCCTTTATTGTTAAATTAATAAATATGCCTAAGTGGGTTAAAACATTATTAAAAATATTAGGTGGTATTATAGCATTGGTTATAATAGCCTTTATCATTGTTACTGCTTATGTGATTTACAACAAGCAAAAAGTGCTTACCATGATCACTACCGAGCTTAACAAAAACATCAATGGCACGCTTACCATCGGCGGGCTTGACCCTACCTTTTTCAAGGGATTCCCAGGTGTGTCTGTGGCGCTAAAAAATGTAACCTTAAAAGATAAACTGTGGGCCAGCCATCGCCATACACTGCTCAGCGCGAATGATATTTATGTTTCTGTAAATGCCGGCGCTTTGCTGAAGGGCACAGTCGATATCAATAAAATAGAGATCAGCAATGCCAAAATTGATCTGTTTACAGACAGTACAGGCTATAGTAATACTGCCGTTTTTAAAAGCAAGAGCCCTGAAAATACGCCAAAAACCAAGGATAAGAGCAACTCATCAACCCAAATAAAACGCTTTGAATTAAACAACGTTACCTTTGTTGTCGACGACCGGAAGGCTTATAAATTATTCCAGTTTGAAGTGCAGGATATTGATGGCAGAATGGATTATCCTGCTACAGGCTGGAGGGCTCACCTTCAACTAAAAACGCTGGTAAAAAGTTTCTCGTTCAATACCAGAAAAGGGAGTTTCATGAAAGACAAGCTGCTTAATGGGCCTTTTGATATCGGCTATGAAAACAAAAGCAAACTGATCACCGTTGCTCCTAACAAATTGGATATTGGCGATGATACCTTCACTATTGGTGCACAATTTAACCTGGCTCAAAAATCCACAGACTTTACCATAAATATAGCTAACGATAATATCCTTTGGAGAAGTGCATCAAACCTGTTAGCGGCCAATATTACTAAAAGCCTCCGGATGTTTGATCTGGACAAACCAATCGCCGTAAAGTGCGACTTAAAAGGTAGTTTTAACGGAGGCGGAGATCCTTTGATCTTTGTTACCTGTAAGGTAAAAGATAATACATTAACTACTCCGGGCGGCAATATAAATAATTGCAGTTTTAATGGGGTATTTAGCAATAATTATATCAACGGCAAAGGGTTGGGCGATGAAAATTCGGTTATTAAGCTTTATCATTTCAATGGCGATTACAAGGGTTTGCCTTTTACAGTTGATACCGCTTTTATTAATAACCTGAATACGCCGGTAGCCACCGGTATATTCCGGTCAAAATTTGACGTGGAAAAACTTAATCCCGTTATTGGCGAGCAGAGCCTTAAGTTTACAAAAGGTACCGCCGATATTACCATGGCTTACAAAGCCGACCTGGTAAATTACGAGTTAAACAAACCTGTGCTGGACGGTGTAGTTAACATCAAAAATGCTGATGTTAGTTATTTACCGCGTAACCTTCATTTTAAAAATACGGGTATAGCACTGAGATTTTATAAGAACGATTTGTATATGAATAATATCCGCTTGCAAACGGGTAATAGTGTGGTAAATATGCAAGGAAAGGTGAGTAATTTTTTAAATCTGTACTACACAGCCCCTGAGAAAATACTGATCGTATGGCAAATAACAAGTCCGCAGTTACATATAGCCGAATTTTTAGGCTTTTTGAATGCCCGCCAAAGCGAAGCGCCGGCTAAAACAAAAAATACCAAAATAAATTTGAACAACAAACTCAACACCGCATTTGACAAAGGCAGGGCCGAATTGCATCTGCGTGTTGCCAAAGTTTATTATAAAAAGTTTTTAGCTACCGATGCCACTGCCGATCTGTTGCTGGATAATAATATTATAAAAGTTCAAAATGTTAGCGTTAAAAACGCGGGCGGGTCGTTAAAACTGGCCGGCAACCTGGTACAAAATGGCAAGGTGAATAACTTTTTGCTTAACACGCAGGTTGATAATGTAAATGTAAGCAACTTTTTTGAATCGTTTAATGATTTTGGCCTGAAGAGCTTTTCATCAAAAAACCTTAGAGGATTTTTATCGGCGCAGGCTCATCTTACAGGCGGGATCAATAATGATGGTAATCTGGTACCACGATCATTAAAGGGAACAGCCACCATCGATCTGCAAAAAGGGGCCTTGATTAATTTTAGCCCGATAACAAGTGTAGGGAAATTCGCGTTCCCTTTCCGCGATCTGAAGAATATCACCTTTTCAAACCTGAAGGGTAAGTTTGATATTGACGGCGATAAGATCAACATCAGTCCTATGCAAATCAACTCGAGTGTGCTCAACATGGATGTAGCCGGCGTATATTCCCTTTCAAAAGGTACCAATATAGCGCTTGATATACCATTGCGTAATCCTAAAAAAGATACCGCTATAGTTGATCAAACTGAACGAAATAAAAAACGCATGAAGGGTATTGTTTTACATATATTAGCTACAGACGGCGACGACGGCAAGATTAAAATAAAATGGAACAAGAACAGAGCGAAAAAAGAAGAGACCAGCGCCGAAATAACCAACTAAATTAAAAAAAGGCTATAATAAACCGTTATTACATCCTTGCGTCATGTAATTTTGACACAATAATAGCATTTAATTGAGTATCTTTGTGCATCCATTTAAGAGATCATACATTTGATTAAACATTTATTGGTTACTAACACCACGCTTCGTACTGCAATAACAGCATTAGCCAACCCTCGTAACTATCCCGGGTATAGTAAAATTTACGGAAGCAAAGTTTAATTTAATTTATTTTTTAATACCGCCCGGTTAAAGCTAACCGGACAAAAATCTTATCGGACTGTTTATTAGCTTGAAAAAAATCTATTCAAAAAAATGAGACAACTTAAAATATCCCAATCCATTACCAACCGCGAGTCTCAGTCGCTTGAAAAGTATCTGCATGAAATAGGCAAGGTAGATTTAATTAGTGCGCAGGAAGAAGTGATCCTGGCACAAAAGATCCGTGAGGGCGACCAGGCCGCATTAGAAAGGTTAACCAAAACTAACCTTCGTTTTGTGGTGTCAGTAGCAAAACAGTATCAAAATCAAGGCCTTACTTTGGGCGACCTTATCAACGAAGGAAACTTAGGCCTGATTAAAGCAGCCAGACGTTTTGATGAAACCAAAGGTTTTAAATTCATTTCATATGCCGTATGGTGGATCCGCCAGTCGATATTATCGGCAGTTGCAGAGCAATCACGTATTGTGCGCTTACCTTTAAACCAAATTGGTTCATTAAGCAAAATACATAAAGCAGCTTCAAAACTAGAGCAAGAGTTTGAAAGACAGCCTACACCAGAGGAATTGGCTGATGACCTGGAAATATCTGTTGATAAAATAGCCGACTCCCTGAGTAATGCAGGCCGCCAGATATCTATGGATGCTCCGTTTATCCAGGGCGAAGAAAACACTTTGCTTGACGTACTGCAAAGTACCGATGCGGCAACTGATACCGAACTGATGATGGACTCACTATCACAAGAGATCAAACGTTCATTAAGCATCCTTGCCGAACGCGACCGCGAGGTGATCATCTTATTCTTCGGTTTAGGTGGCTACGCTCCGCATTCTTTGGAAGAAATAGGCGAGAAATTTAACCTGACCCGCGAACGTGTACGCCAGTTAAAGGATAAAGCTTTGATGCGTTTGCGTCATAATTCCAAATCAAATCTTTTACAATCGTATTTGAACTAATATTGCGGGCGCACAGCGCCCAAATTTTATAAAAAAGGCTGATGGTTTTACCATCGGCCTTTTTTGTTTCTATTTCTCCTTCCTTGTATGTCATCCTTCGCTATCGCTCAAAATGACAAATAGGCAAGAAAAATCCAAGCATAAAAAAAGCACCCACACAATGTGCAGATGCTTGTACGATTTTATAATGATAGTTATTAACCTACTTTTACATTTACCGCATTTAAGCCTTTTTTACCTTGCTCTACATCGTAGGTAACACTGTCGTTTTCACGGATAGTGTCAATAAGGCCTGAGGCATGTACAAAAACTTCGGCACCACCATTACTTGGTGTAATAAATCCAAAACCTTTGCTTTCGTTGAAAAATTTTACTGTTCCTTGCATTATATTTTTATTTAATTAAGTAAAGATACGGTTAATAATTAACAATTAATTATAAATAAGCCAATTAAGTTTTAATACTTTATATTAACCTGATAAACGCTTCCTGAAAAAGCATCTGCCAGCAGCTAAATATAACCTTAAAACAGGCGATTCCGATCAATACTTAGTGTAATAATAACACAGTAAATTTTCCTTTAATATTTATCTGTTTTTTACAAATCCGGATAAAACTATGCTTAGTATCACCTCTGTTATCGCAATCTTAACCTTTGATACGCTTAAAGATCTATTTTGATATGGCGCTTTACAACCTCTGTTAATTGAGTAAGGTCAAAAGGTTTTTGAATGTAGCCATCCGCTTCGCCTGCTTTGGCAATTTCCTTTAAGTTATTTACCGCCGAAATAAGTATTACCGGGATATGACTGGTTGCAGGATCATTCTTCAAAGCTTTGCTCAGTTGCTGCCCGCTCAGGTCGCTTGTCCAGTCGGTAAGCCAGTTATCAAGCAATATCAGATCGGGCTCCAGCTCGCTAACTTTTTTTAATATCCTGGCATTATCCGAGGCAATTACCTCGTAGCCTGCTTCCTCCAGCACATATACAATGGTATCCCTGATGTCTTTATCATCCTCTATTACAAAAATTTTTTTGGCCATAGATGCTTTGCTTAAAGCAGGAGCAATTAATTATAATTAATAATTAAACCACATCCTGCCTTAAATATAAACACATGATGTGCTACCTTTTGTTTTGGAAAAGAGGGATTTATAGCAAAATAATTTTGATCTTTTAGCTATGGTAGCAAATACGGCATCGAGGCTCATAGCTTTCCTGTTCGCCAAGGAGTATTTTGGCTTCGTCTGGAACCAAACGATATGAATAAAGCGCCGGATTACCACATCTCACACAAACAGCATGTAATTTGGTAACCGACTCGGCAATGGCCATAATAGCTGGCATTGGACCAAACGGGCGGCCCTTAAAATCCATATCCAAACCTGCAACTATTACACGAATGCCTTTGTTAGCCAATATGTTACAAACTTCGGGCAGTTCATCATCAAAAAACTGGGCTTCGTCAATACCTACAACATGTGCATCGCTACTGAGTAACAATATGGCCGAAGCGCTATCAACCGGGGTTGAAGGTATAGAATTAGCATTGTGTGAAACCAGGGCATCTTCAACAAAACGGGTATCGGCTTTAGGGCTAAATATCTCTACTCTTAGCTTCGCGATACGAGCACGGTTAAGCCTTCTGATGAGCTCTTCTGTTTTACCAGAAAACATAGATCCGCAGATCAGTTCAATACTTCCGCCTAATTCACTTTTACGTTTAAAAATTTCCTCGTTAAATACCATTCTGACTATTGTGGAGGGCAAATATCAGAATTTAATCCTATTTTTGATAAGCATTTTTCTAAGATTAAAGCCATGAAGCAACTGGATGTATTTAAAAAGATAGGTGGAATTTTAAAAGAGCTTAATGACCAATATAATTACCTTGAAGCCGAAAGCAGCGAACTGAACGAATTGGAATTGGAGCTGTTTGTTGCTAACGCCCATTTTTTAAAAGATCATGCCGAAATATTACGCCGGTTGCATGAGCGTGCCAACCCGGTTCTGCCGGTACCTGTTGCCGAAAAACCCGAACCGGTAATAGAAATAAGTAAGCCTATTCCATTGCCTCTGCCTCCTCCGGCACCTATTGAAAAAAAGCCGGAGCCAGTAACCGAGCCCCGCTATTTTGAACCCGTTGTACAACAAAAACCTGTTGCCGAAACCAAACTGGAGTTAAGCCAGGATATTCCAGCAATACCTGTTCAGCCACCGTATAACCCTGTTCAAAACGAGCCGGAGCCTGAACCTGTACAGGAAGAACAGCAGTCTGCTCCAACCATTGATCTGAAGGTCGAAAGTACGGGTGATACCTATTCATTTGAGCGCCATGAACAAGAGCCGGTAAAAGAAGAATTGGAGCTTGAACAAGCTGCAGAATGGGAAGATGAAGAAGATCATTTTGAACAGGAAGAGCTTACCGAACAACTACCTCCGGCAGAGGCAGATACTCAACCAGTTGCCGAACAGGGGCTCACCGTAACCGATACGGAACAGACTCCAGATCACGCCAATAACGGCAAAGCCGTAACCGACGATAAAGTACTGACTATTAACCAAAAAATATCGGCATTAAAAGCCGAAAAAGATAAAGTAGCAGCAACCACGTCACCTGCGGCTGTTTTACCTATTACCGATCTGAAATCGGCCATTAACCTGAATGATAAATTACTTTATATCAAAGACTTGTTTAATGGTTACAGCCTGGCCTACAGCGAAGCTATTGAAATAGCCAACCGCTTTAATTCATTTGATGAAGCGGAGCGCTTTTTGAAAACCAACTATGTTGTAAAAAACAACTGGGAAAGCAAACCCGCTACTGCCGAAAAATTTTATGCTCTGCTCAAACGAAGATACCCAACAGGCTAAAGGCTAAAGGCTAAAGGCTAAAGGCTAAAGGCTAAAGGCTAAAGGCTAAAGGCTAAAGGCTAAAGGCTAAAACAAAAGCGAGGGCATGCCCTCGCTTTTGTTGTTTTATAAGAAACCCGTCATTGCGAGCGATAGCGTGGCAATCCCTAACTATACAGAGCGGCTCTGCTAAGCGGGGATTGCCACGTCGTTCCTCCTCGCAATGACGCGTTTTTTCAGTATCAAGCTTTTCGCTTTAAGCCTTCAGCTCTTAGCTTAAGCTATAATTCAATTTTTTATGGCTGCCTTGTTCTACCACTACGCCTTTGTCCAGCACAATGATATTATCGGCATTATTTAAGGTGCTTGAACGGTGTGTGATTACAATTACCGTTTTTTGTTCTTCCTTTAACATTTCAATCATCTTTTGCACGTATTTTTCAGATACCGAATCAAGCGAAGAGGTCGCCTCATCCAGTATCAGGATCTCGGGGTTACGGTATAGTGCCCGTGCTATCGCGATGCGTTGCCTTTGACCACCAGACAGCGATGTACCGTTTTCGCCCAGGTAAGTTTGGAAGCCTTTTGGTAAAGATTCTATAAAGCCGGTTATGCCCAGCCTGGCCGATATGTCGATGATCCTTTTCATATCCGGCTCATTATCGCCAACCGCAATATTATCAATAACATTGCCCGCAAACAGGTCTATTTGCTGCGGTACCACTGATATCATTTGACGAAGAGACGAATTGCTGATATATTTAAGATCATACTCACCAATGCGCACATTACCACTTTGTATAGGATATATGTTTTGCAATATCGACATCAATGTCGATTTACCGGAACCGCTTTCGCCTACAATGGCAGTAAATTTACCTTTTGGTAAAATCAGGTTCAGGTTATCAAAAACAGCCACCCTGGTTCCGTAACGGAAGGACACGTTTTCAAAACGGATATCACCAATTTTATCCGGACTAAGCTCAATCTGATTCTCATCATTTTCGCGCTCCAGATCCATGATCTCAAACAACCTGTCGGCAGCAATCACAGCATCCTGTACGGTTCTGTTCATCCCTATCAATGATGATACCGGACCAGTAAAATAGCCTATCAGGGTATAAAACGATAAAAGCTCGCCCGGGGTTATATTATTATCCATTACATAACCGGCACCAACCCAAAGCAAGGCTATAGTGAGTAAACGGGATATCAGCTCGGAAGAAGTACCTGAAAAAACTGAGTTCAGGTTTGATTTCATACCAACTTTCAGCAGTTTAACAAAACGTACTTCAGTCTTTTCATTTGCATGGTCTTCTAACCCAAAGCGCTTAATAGTACCAACCGAGTTTAAGCTCTCTACCAGTTGCGATTCCAGCTCCGCGGCATCCTCCATCAATTTACGCTGCGCCTTTTTATTAAGTTTATCCGTGATGTAATAAATAGCCAGATATAAAGGAATAACGCTAAGCATGATGAGTGCCAGTTTCCAGTAATAGGTAAACATCATGATGAACGAAAACACCACAATAAATATGTTCACCAGGAAATTAATGCTCACATCATTTAAAAACGTACGGATTTTTACCGCGTCATTAATACGGGAAATAATCTCGCCCACGCGCATGGTATCGAAAAACTGCTGCGGCAATCTGAGCAAATGTTTATAATACCCTAAAATGAGCTTGGCATCAATCATTTGCCCCGTTTTTAAGGTAAATATGGTTTTGGCTGTACCTATAAAAAGCTGCAATGCCAAAATGATAACCATACCAATACCCATAATATTGAGCAAATTCCGGTTACCATCAACCAATACAAAGTCGACCAGTTTTTGTACGAAAACAGAGGTTGATAAACCCAAAATGGTATAAATAACCGCACCAAACAAAGCCTGTATCAGAATGCTCTTATGTGGTTTAATCAGGTTCCAGAAGCGGCCGTTTACGGATTTCTTTTCGTTACCTGTTTCAAACTCTTCTGATGGCAACAACAATACCAGTGCTCCAGACCATTCTTTTTTAAATTCATCATGACTTCTGCGGCTTAGCTGCCCGTCAATGGGGTCCATTACCTCAACGTACTTGTCGGTAACCTTATATATCACCACATAGTGATGCAAAATTTCTTTTACTACCAAATGGGCAATTGCAGGTTTGGGTATTTTAAATAAGCTTTCAAAAGGTCCTTTTACGCCTTTGGCCTCAAATCCCAACTTCTGGGCGGCCTCAACCATACCCAGTACATTGGTTCCTTTTTTATCGGTACCGGCAAGCTGCCTGATACGGGCAACCGCGAGGTCGAGTTTGTAATGTGAAGAGACAGAAGCTAAACAAGCTGCCCCGCAATCCGTTATATCCCGCTGTTTTATTTTAATGCTCATTACTCTCTGGTTTAGCTGCCAATATTAGGATTTACCCAATCATCAACCTTATCATATAATAATTGATACAGGCTCCGTTTGGTTACACTAAAACGGGCTGTAAAATTCATCCCCTTTTTCAGGTATCCTTTATAGCCGTTCTTTAGTGTGAGGTAATTTTTATCAAGGGTACACTTTACCTTAAATACGGGTTGATTTTGATTAATGATGATGATATCATCAGAAATATCTACTACTTTACCAGTTGCCAGGCCCCATTGATTATAATTAAAGGCATCTACCTGGAAACGTACCTGCTGCCCTTTTTTAATCAACCCAATATCTGAAGGTTTGATATAACAAAATGCAGTTAAATTGGCATCGGGTGATATTTCACCAATTTTTTGATTAGCAAATACATACGCGCCATTTTGCACACCCGATATATTTTGAACTGAGCCGCTTATTGGAGCCCTCAGCATATATTGTCTTTTTTGTTCGTTTATCTCAGCTTCCTGTCCGTTTAACTGACGAAGTTCATTCCTGAACCCATTGGCTTCCGTTTGCCATTGTGTTTTATATTTAGCCAGCACCATTAAATAGGCCGATTTGGCCTGCTCATACTCAAACTTATATTTTTCATACTCAGATTCGGTGAGTACCTTGTTTTTATATAGTTCGTTATAGCGGTTAAATGTACTTGCTGATTGTTGTTTGGCTATGGCCGAATTTTCCAGTTCCTGTGAAAACTGTTGCCATGAGGCATTATATTGCCCGGTTTGCAAATTAGGGGTACTTGTTCTCCCGCTGTTAACACCAGCCAATAGTTCATTAATATCTCCCAGAAACTGCCCTATTTGCCTTTTACGATTGTCGGCCAAGGCGCCTTGTTGTTTCTGAACCGAGGCGTCTATCACTAAAATGGTATCGCCGCGGGTAATTTTTTGATTGTCGGTAAGTTTAAGTTTTGTGAGCCGTCCATTAACCGGAATAGTTAACTCGGCTTTTTCGATAGATGATTGTAAAAGCCCGTTACCCTTTATACTGATAGGGGTTTTAATAAATGGAAGCACTGCAAAAGTTACTATTATCGCTATTACCGTAACTAAGTAGATGAGCTGGGTTTTCCTGCTGATCTGTGAACGGTAAACGATAGAGGTTTCAGCAATTGTTTCTGTAGAATAGGTAGATAATGCCATGCTCTTGTTAACATATTAAAATAGTCATTATCCTGAAAAATTCACGACAATGACTACTCCATGTTTTTATAAACCTTGAACCAATTTAACAACAGCGTCTAAAATAGAGCCTAAAGCTGTAAAAACGGCGCCAAGCAGATCGCCTAAGCCGTATCCACCGTTAACATTGATCATTTCTTTAGCATCCATTTCCTGAACACCAAGTTCTTTTAATTCTAAATTTTTCATAATTGTGAGTGTTTATTTGTTTTTTGTTTACGAGAATTAGCTTAATTAAGTTGGCTTTGTTAATACAAAATAGCCGCGCTCTTAAGTATTTAAGAGCAACGGCTATTCTGTATTTTTTACAATTGCCCCTGAAGTAATTGAAACAGCGAACCCAATGTTTTAGTAAGGAGTGAGCCAGTATCAGTTAATACACCTGCTAAAAATTTCAAAACAGGCTCAAGGTTAAGGCTAATTGAAATGTCGCCTAAGCCACCGCCATTAACTTTTGTCATTTCAGCAGTGTTCATTTCCTGAACACCCAACTCTTTTAATTCTAGATTTTTCATGATTGTATTTTTGTATATTAATCCCTTACTCTGTTAAGGCTTTTCAGGATACGCCTTAATCGGCAGAAGCCGGTATATCACGTCATAAAGCTATTTTGTAGCTTTTCTTTTATTAACTTTAAATTCCTGTAAGCTCTTAAACTTCGCTAAGGAGACCTGACACAGAATGTAAAAGCCCCACAAGTACAAGTGAAAGCCCCGGAAGTAGCGGACCAAGGGTACCACCTATAATAATAGCCAGGTTATCTACAAGGGTAGCAACACCACCCAGAATAGCGCCACCATTAACGATAGTCATTTCAGCAGTATTCATCTCCTGAACACCGAGTTCTTTTAATTCCATATTTTTCATAATTGTAGTCTTAAACATTCTCCTTACTCTGTTATGGCTTTTCAGGATTCGCCGTTTATATAAAATTCAGGGATACTTTTAGCTTACGGGTGAAGCAACCCTTTAAGGGTAGTAAAAAAGGTTTTAAAGTCCTGAATGATTCCATCAAGATTTACATTTTTCTGAAGGCCGTCCACAAGTGCTTGAACAGCATCGATGATACCTCCAATTACACTGCCGCCATTTACATCAGCCATTTCGGCAACATTCATTTCCTGAACTCCAAGTTCTTTTAACTCTAAATTTTTCATAAGGGTAGTTTAAAAAATTTTCCCTACTCTGTTCATGGCTTTTCGGGATCCGCCATTTATGTGAATTTGAGGAATAGGATTTGTAACGTGCGATAGGAATAAATAGCCGTTAACCCAATTTGGGCAACGGCTATTTTAAAAGTTTTTATTATAATGCGCCAAGAATAGCACCTACAATCTTAACTTGAGTAGTAACAAATGATACAACTTCAGTTACTGTTTTGTTAAGTTGAGCAAAAAGCGGACCCAGGTCAATGCTGATACCTAATAAACCACCATTAACGTTAGTCATTTCAGCAGCATTCATTTCTTGAACGCCAAGTTCTTTTAATTCTAAATTTTTCATAATAGTATTTTTTGTTCAATAACCCCTTACTCTGTTAGGGCTTTTCAGGATTCGCCCGTTTGGCCGGCCAATAATGGCAATGCCATAAATTAATTAGAATCGCAACCAATAAAACAGGCCGTGTTAAACGCCCTATTTAAGTACGGATTGTGAAATTGTTTTTGGGAAATAGTTAAATAAACTAATTAACTTTTAACGAAGCTTAAAAGCGAATTTACAGTGTAACCAACAAACTGAACTGTGTTGTTTACTAAAATGCTTACGCCACCCAAAGCCACAAATAAAGTGTTAACTAACAGATCGCTTAATGGACCGCCACCGTTTACTTTAGTCATTTCTGCAGTGTTCATTTCTTGAACACCAAGTTCTTTTAATTCTAAATTTTTCATAATAGTGTTACTTATTGTTTTGTCCCCCTACTCTATTTATAGGCTTTTCAGGATACGCCTCCGTTTGGCCAAACGCTTAAAACAAATATAATATATAACAATAAATACTTGAATGAGCTCCTAATTGGAGGTAAGGCTTCAGAAAGAAAAAAAGGCCTAAAAACCGGATAAAACACAATAAAAACCTGCTTTTTAGACCAAAAACACACTTTTACGAATTCATATTCAATTCATTCATTTTACTCTGCAAGAGTTCCAGTACCGATTTCGGGGGGCTATTTAATAAATAAAAGTCAAAATACGGGCTAAGTAATGAATTCTTAAGAAAAGTAATCTATAATTAACACAATTGTTACTAACTCAACTATTTAATTAAAAGATAAATAATTTGCCTATTATGATTTTAAATATTTAACCATTCAGCAACTAATATTTAACATATCAATATTAAATAAATTAATATTAGTATAACAATGTTTTAATAAACCAAATTATAAGCCCTGCATAATCAGCACTTTGACACCGCAGCTTCCGGGTAAATTAAACGATCCCCATTCGGTTGGAATCGAGCTTAACAAGGATGAAGAGCAGGATGGTAAAACTAAGTAAGGAAGAACCGCCATAACTGATAAATGGCAGGGGTATGCCAATTACCGGTACCACACCAATGGTCATGCCAATATTGATAACCACGTGAAAAAACAATACCGACGCCACCCCATATCCGTATATCCGGGAAAAAGGGGATCGTTGCCTTTCGGCCAGGTAAATCACCCGTAATATTAAAAACAGATACAGTCCAAGCACAACAACAGACCCTGCAAAACCCCATTCTTCGCCTATGGTGCAAAAAATAAAGTCGGTGCTTTGCTCTGGTACAAAGGAGTATTTGGTTTGCGTGCCGTGCAAATAACCTTTGCCCCATAGCTTGCCCGATCCGATGGCTATTTTTGACTGATTTACGTTATAGCCTTTACCCTTTAAATCGGTAGTAATGCCCAATAATATATTGATACG
The DNA here is from genome assembly GCF_052045695.1 of Mucilaginibacter sp. 22184. NCBI lineage: Bacteria > Pseudomonadati > Bacteroidota > Sphingobacteriia > Sphingobacteriales > Sphingobacteriaceae > Mucilaginibacter > Mucilaginibacter sp. 22184. The sequence goes on along the minus strand of NZ_JBQEPI010000007.1, from coordinate 169,380 downwards.
TTCGGTTTGGTGAGGCTTTAAAACGTGGGAGTAAATAAATTTAACACTAAAAATAAAAGCCACACATATAGCCAATCCTACCAGCATGGTAAAAATAAGCTTACGCTGCCGTTTGAATAAAAATATGATCAGCGCGGTTAATAACACCAATACCAGAATAACATACAGTGGATTATACAAAAGGGTAACCACAAAAAGCGTAATGAGTAAACCGCTAACCACTAAAAAATATGGGGATAAACCCTCGCGATAAAGCACAAATATCAACGAACAAAAAACCAGGGTTGATCCGGTATCTGGCTGCAGCATAATCAGCAACATCGGGAAACCAATAATAGCTGCTGCTATCAGGAATGATCTGAGTTCAGTAACTTTAATATTAACCGAGCTCAGATAACGGGCCAATAGCAAACATGTGGAAAATTTGGCAAACTCCGAGGGTTGCAGCCTAAACCCTCCTCCCATATTTATCCAGGCCTGGTTACCGCCAACGTTTCGCCCTATTACCAGTACGAGTATTAACAGCAGCACCGTTATGCCATAAAATGCGGGTGCCAGCGCGGTTAAAAACCTGCTCTCCAGCAATAATATAACAATAGCCACCACAATGGATACGTTGATATAAATGAACTGCTTACCATAATTGGTTGACGCATCAATAATACTCGGGTGCTTTTCATCAAATACAGCGGCATGAATATTAAACCAGCCAATGGTACACAGGGCCAGGTATAACAGTACGGTTAGCCAATCTACATTGAAAAAAAAGCTGCGCTGGTTATTCACACTCATATTATTTACCAGCCCTCCTAGCTGCTAAAAGGGCGCTTAAACCACTTTGTTTATTATTGTTAGCTGTTTTAAGCTGAGCCGCTTTTTTTATCGAATCTGCTTTAACCTTCCTGATCGAGTCGGCCCTTACACTCCGGATACTATCCCTTCTGCGTTCTTTTAATCTTTCGGGCAAATAGATATTCAGATCGGGCAACAAGTTGGCATTGATATAATAATCAGGCGTAATACCCGAAGGCCGTTGCGATATTGACTTTTTTAAATATTGTTCCACAATAAAACTGGCAATAGGTGCTGCCCATGTACCACCCTGCCCGGCATTTTCAACCACTACGGCTATAGCTATTTTAGGGTTATCCCGTGGAGCAAAAGCCACAAATACGGAATTATCCTTACCGGTTCTATTTTGAGCCGTACCGGTTTTTCCGCACATGATGATACCAGGTATTTTTGCCCCTTTGGCCGTTCCGTAATCAACCACACTTTCCATACCATCAATAACCGGTTTAAAATACTGTGAATCTACACCTACATAATTCTTCACATTGTATTCGTGTTTGATCACCTGCTTATCACCAATAGCTTTTATCAAATGTGGCTTATAATAAAAACCACGATTGGCTATAGTAGCTTCGATATTGGCTAACTGTAAGGGAGTGGCTAATAACTCGCCCTGCCCTATGCCTAATGAAATAACCGTACTTGAACGCCAGCCGCCTTTGTGATATACTTTATCATAATACGATGCTCTGGGCAGGTTTCCCCGGCCTTCGTTTGGCATATCGAGGCCTAATTTGGTACCTAAACCAAATTTGGCTACATTACCTCGCCAATAGTTAAATGATGTATCAGTCTTTTTGGCGCCATTACGGTTTATCAACTTCTCAAAAACCATATCAAAGTAGCCATTACATGACTCTGCTACGGCTTTACTTAAATTAACCGCCCCATGTACCTCGCCATGAAAACAAGGTATCCTTCTGTTACCCGCTATATAATACCCGGGGCAGTAATACATAGTTTCGGGGGTAATTACCCCCTCCTGTATGGCAATAAGCGCGCTCAAAGGCTTAAATGACGATCCAGGAGGATAATAAGCCTGTATAGGTCGGATAAAAAACGGATTGTAAGGATCATTGTATAACTTAGATGCATTATTACCACGCTCCCGGCCAACCATCAGGTTGGGATCATAGGTAGGACTACTTACATAACACAATATTTCGCCACTTGAGGGTTCAATTGCTACAATACTACCCAGTTTATTTTTCATCAGCTTTTCGCCCAGCTTTTGCAGGTTGATATCCAATGATGAAGTAAGCCGTTCGCCGGGACGGGCCAAAGTATCGAAGGCTCCATTAGCAAAAGAGCCTTTGGGAATGCCCCGCGAATCAACCATTTGTATTTTTACGCCACGCTGTCCCCGCAAAATCTGCTCATAGGATTTTTCCACACCGGTAACACCAATGTAGTCGCCTGGACGATAATAACCATTGGAGCGCATAATATCACGATCCTGCACCTCGCCAATAAAACCTAAAAACTGAGCGGCGGTTGAGTCGGGATAGGTTCTTACCGTACGCGGCTGCACATAAAAGCCCGGAAATTCGGTTAACTTTTCCTGAAACGAAGCGTACAGTTCAAAAGGAAGCTGCTTTTCAAATATCGATTCTTTATTGGGGGAATATTTAATGGCTTTGAGTAAACGTTTATCGAAACCTTCTTTATCAATACCTATCAATTTACAAAACTCCAGGGTATCAAAAGGCTTTACTTCTTTAGGATTAACGGTAATATCATAAATTGGCACATTTTGAACCAGTATTTTACCATTACGATCAAGTATAGGACCGCGCGATGGATACTGGATCTGTATACGCCGTACGTTACTGTTGGCATATAAGGTATAACGGTCATCAACTATTTGGATATAGTAAAGCCTCCCCAAAAGAGTGATCATAATTACCAGAAAAATACCCGTTATAACGTATCGACGCTCAAAAAACTTATTCATTTACGTTCTTTCTTTCTGAAAAATAGCAGTCCTGAAATAAGCATTAAAAATACAGTAAATATTGAACTCAATACAACACGGCTTAGTGTATATTGGATTTCAGAAAAACTAAATACCTCTAAATTCAGCAGAAAAAAATGATGAAAAAGAGTGAGCACCAGGGCATAAGTAAAAAACCACCGAAACCCCATAATACTCAATGTGGGCTCGGGTTCATTATCAAATCCATCTTTTTGTACCGTGATACTGATAAACAGGATACGTACCAAAGCCAGCACCACACACGCGGCTGCATGCAGACCGGGGGTGTCGTAAAAAGCATCGATGGTTAACCCTAATAAAAACGAAAGTACGAACAGCAATATATTTGGTACCTCAAATGGAAGCAGCAAAATAAACAGAATGTACAGGTATGGGGTTGACAGGTTGTAAAAGGTAATATTCTTGAGCAGAAAAACCTGCATAAAAACCAGTATCAGAAACCGTATGACATTGACTAAAATAGCTCTACTCATTTTTCTTCTGTCCGGCCTCCAGTCCCGTTTGCTCCTGTGCAAATTTATTATTTACCACGTAAACATATTCCAGTTTACTAAAATCAACCGCAAGGGTTACATCCACATTAAGCAATAGTCCGCCACCCTTGGCGTGCAAGTTGCTTATTTTACCAAACGGAATACCGGTAGGAAAAAGTGAATAACCCGAAGTAACTACCTGCTCACCTAATTTGGGTTGCGCATCGTTCTGGATATCTGTTAACAATCCCTTTTTAGGATCAAGATCAGCACCCCATATAAATGAACCGATCTCCTTGTTATTAGCCAGCATGGCGCTAAAGCGGGTATTTTTATTCAATACCGATTGTACTATAGCCAAATGCTCCGACACATCTACCACCATTCCCACTACGCCCGATCCGCAAATAACACCCATGTCTTTGGCTATCCCCTCTTTGCTCCCGCGGTTAATGGTAATATAGTTGCTGCGCTTGTTGGTGGAGTTATTAACCACCCTGGCTACAATATAAGTATATTGCTGTTTGTAGGTGGTATCAACCACTTTATGTTTTTCAACCGTATCAACATACAATGCCGATTTAAGCATCCCCCGCAACTGGGCGTTTTCGCGGGCAAGGCTGTCATTCACCTCTTTTAACGATAAATACCCATAAAACTGGCTAACCTGGGTGTATAATGTACCAGTAACTTTATTGGTTGAATTGATGAAGGTGGCTTTCTGAAAAGAGTTATATTTTACATAAATAAGCAACGAGCTTATCTCAAAAATCAGGAATAGAAAAAACGCGTTATACTTAGTGATAAAAATCAAGAGGTTACGCATCGGGTAGTGAGTTGTGAGTAATGAGTGGTGAGTGGTTGGAAAGTTTGATTAACTACTGCCCATTTACTACTCACCACTCACCAAATTATTGCATTAAAAATTTAAAGTTTCCTATGTTTTTAAGAGCGGTTCCGGTTCCGCGTACTACGGCACGCAGCGGATCTTCGGCAACGTGAACCGGTAGTTTTGTTTTGGCTGCCACACGCTTATCTAAACCACGCAATAAAGCACCACCACCTGTTAAATAAATACCGGTTTGATAAATATCGGCCGATAGTTCTGGCGGGGTAATTTCCAATGCCTTCAATATAGCTTCCTCTATTTTAGAGATAGATTTATCCAAACAGTGCGCAATCTCGGTATAGGATACCATGATCTGCTTTGGAACACCGGTCATCAGGTCGCGGCCCTGAACAGCAAAATCACTTGGCGGATCGGCCAGTTCCGGCAACGCGGCACCAACTTCTATTTTGATCTTCTCGGCGGTACGGTCACCGATCATGATATTATGCTGACGGCGGATGTATTGTACAATATCTGAGTCAAAGTTATCACCCGCTACGCGGATAGACTGATCACAAACGATACCTGATAAGGCGATAACCGCGATTTCGGTAGTACCACCACCAATATCAATGATCATGTTGCCCATCGGCTCTTCCACGTCGATACCGATACCCACGGCGGCAGCCATAGGCTCATGTATCAGGTAAACCTCTTTGGCACCGGCAATCTCGGCCGAGTCGCGCACGGCACGTTTCTCTACCTCAGTAATACCCGATGGAATACAGATCACCATACGCAGTGAAGGAAAAAACCAGCCCTTGCCCTGGTTGATCATTTTGATCATGCCGCGTATCATATGCTCGGCAGCGTTAAAGTCGGCAATTACACCATCCTTCAGCGGGCGCACCGTGCGGATGTTATCATGTGTTTTACCTTCCATTTGCATGGCCTGCCTGCCAATGGCAATTACTTTATTGGTTGTTCTGTCGAACGCCACGATAGAAGGTTCGTCAACAACAACTTTGTCGTTATGTATAATGAGGGTATTCGCGGTACCCAAATCGATAGCTATTTCTTGTGTAAAAAAGTTAAATAAACCCATCTGTTGCTTCTTTCAAATAATCTGTAAAGTTTATAAAAATACGCTTAAAAAAATCACATAGTTGCAATTAAGAGCGTATAAATTTCATATTTATTGTTTGGACAGGTCGGTTATGTTAAATTATGTTAATCGGGCTTTCGGGATCTCAAAATCCTTTCCCATTTCCAATCTTCCACACTTCATCAAACCCAATAAGCCCGTTTAATTTAAAATTTTAGTGTTTAAAATGACGAACGCCGGTAGTCACCATCGAAATGTTTTTTTCATTACACATTTCAACAGAAAGCTTGTCATTTATTGATCCACCGGGTTGCAATATAGCAGTTATTCCGGCTTCTGCAGCCAGCTCGGCGCAATCCGGGAACGGGAAAAACGCATCAGATGCCATTACCGCGCCATGCAGATCGAACCCAAAACTTTCGGCTTTGATAACCGCCTGTTTCAAAGAATCAACCCTGGAGGTTTGACCAACACCGCTGGCCATCAGCTGACCGTTTTTGGCAAACACAATAGTATTTGATTTGGTATGTTTTACCACTTTATTGGCAAAGAACAGATCGTGCAATTCATGCTCGGTAGGTTTTCTGTTGGTAACCGGGGTCATTTGGGCCGGGCCTTCAATAACCGCGTCTTTATCCTGCTCAATAACACCGTTCAACAAAGTTTTGAACTGTTTGGTTGGCAGGGCCACCGGCTGACGAACCAGGATGATCCGGTTCTTTTTGCTTTGTAATATCCGTACAGCTTCATCGGTATAGGCCGGGGCTATCAGTACTTCGTAGAAAATGTTGCTAATCTCTGTAGCGGTATCCGCGTCGATCTCATCGTTAGCGATAATAACACCGCCGAAAGCCGAAACCGGATCACAGGCCAGCGCATCGATCCAGGCTTCTTTTATCGAAGAGCGGGAAGCGATACCACAAGCGTTGGTATGTTTTAATATAGCCACTGTTGGCTCGGTAAACTCATCAATAAGGGCTACAGCAGCATCCACATCAACCAGGTTGTTGTAGGATAGCTCTTTGCCATGCAATTTGGTGAACATGGCATCCAGGTCGCCATAAAATACACCACCCTGGTGCGGGTTTTCGCCGTAACGTAAAACCTGGCTGCTTTGTATGCTTTGTTTAAATACCGGCAGCGGTTCTTCCTGGTTAAAATACTGGAAGATAGCACTATCGTAATGTGATGATATATTGAATGCTTTTTGTGCAAATGACCGGCGCTGATCAAGCGTGGTTGCACCGCCTTGTGTTTTCAGAATTTCTTCAAGCGTGCCGTAATCATTTTTAGATGCTACGATCACTACATCTTTAAAATTTTTAGCAGCAGCACGGATCAGGGAAATACCACCAATGTCAATCTTTTCGATCACATCTTCCTGGGCTGCGCCAGATTTTACGGTTTCTTCAAAAGGGTAAAGATCAACAATGACCAGGTCGATCTCCGGAATTTCATATTGGGCCAGTTGCTGTTCATCGCCGTCAAAACTTCTTCGGGCCAAGATGCCACCAAACACTTTGGGATGCAGTGTTTTAACACGTCCGCCTAAGATAGATGGGTACGATGTAAGGTCCTCCACAGGCACTACATTAACACCCAGGTTACGGATAAAAGTTTCGGTTCCGCCGGTTGAATATATCTCGACACCAAGGCGGTTTAACTCCAGGATAATGGGCTCTAAATTATCTTTGTAGTAAACAGAAATTAAAGCGTTTTTTATTTGAACAGACTGGCTCATGCACACGTAATTTTTTGAGCCGCAAAGGTAGTGATATTTAGTTAATTGATTAAGTTTTTCTGTAGGAAAAACAGTTCATAGTTAATGGTTCATAGATCATAGCCAAAGATGTTATTATTCAACTGGTTTAAATTACCTCTATGAACTATGGTCTACAAAACAAAAAATACTGACCATGAACCATGATCTATGAACCATCAACTACTAACTATGAACCAAAATAAAAAACCACTAACTTCACCGCCCGAAATCATATAGTCAGTTTATGAAATTATTAGAAGGAAAAATAGCGCTTATTACCGGCGCGTCAAAAGGTATAGGGCGTAAAATAGCCGAGAAGTTTGCCGAGCAAGGCGCCAATGTGGCATTCACCTATTTATCGTCGGTTGAAAAAGGGCAGGCCCTTGAGCAGGAACTGCAAAGCTTTGGCACCAAGGTAAAAGGCTACCGCTCTGACGCTTCCAAATTTGACGAAGCCGAAAAACTCATCAATGATATTGTTGCCGATTTTGGCACCCTGCATATAGTGGTTAACAACGCCGGCATCACCAAAGACGGCCTGCTGATGCGTATGACCGAAGAGAACTGGGACGAAGTGCTTGACGTGAACCTGAAATCAATATTCAACGTAACCAAAGCAGCCTCCAAAATCATGATGAAAAACCGTAATGGTGTATTCATCAACATGAGCTCGGTAGTAGGTGTACAAGGCAATGCTGGGCAGGCTAATTATGCTGCTTCAAAAGCGGGCATCATCGGTTTCTCAAAATCGGTAGCTAAAGAGCTGGGTTCACGTAACATCCGTACCAACGTGGTTGCGCCTGGCTTTATCAAAACCGAAATGACCGACGTGCTCGACCCTAAGGTGGTTGAAGGCTGGGAAGCTGATATCCCATTGAAACGTGCCGGCCAGCCCGAAGATGTGGCCAACGCCTGCGTTTTCCTGGCATCAGACATGGCCACCTACATTACTGGCCAGGTGATCCCGGTTGATGGCGGAATGCTTTAGTAGAAAGTCAAAATTCAAAAGTAAAAAATCAAAAATACTCAGCGATAAGTCATCCTGAGCGGCAGCGAAGGATCTGTTAGCAAACTATGCAAACCGGCTATTAGATACTTCACTCCGTTCAGTATGACAAACATATTTTTAAAGAAGGCCGGCTAAAGCTGGCCTTGTTTGATTTTGGTCTTTTCTGCCTATTTATAAAAAGCATATCTTTAGTCTCAACCTTAAACTTTAGCTTTTGAAAAGTATCATTATCTTTTATTTGTTATGTTTTGCTTTTGTTGATGCTTTCGCCCAAAACAGCGAAAATACCTGCGAAGGCAAACAAGATTCTATTCTGCATAAATTTGTTTACACAAAGGTTGATGAAGCACCCGAACCGGTAGATGGATTTCTTAAAATAAATGAGGTGATCACCAAGAATTTAAAGCTACCACCTAGCACTAATTATTACGGCTTGACGATAATCGTATTTGTGGTGGAGGCTGATGGCCAAATAGATGGACAGCGGGTAAAAAGAGATCCTTCCGGCGATGAGCACCTCCTTGGAAATCAAATACTAAGAAATATCGCAACCCTAAAGTGGAAGCCAGGTAAATGTAATGGCAAACCTGTACCCTGTATGTACTCTATACCCATTAACCTAGACCCCTCTCTAAGCGAATAAAAACTTATTCACCCGCATTTCACAATAATTTCGCATTTTGCAGCTGTACGTAGCGCATTAATACAACCTATAAAAAATGTTTTCAATAACCTGGGGGTCTGTTTCCGGATGGTGGGTGCCTGTTTGTTTAATACTGGGCGTGCTTTATGCCTGGTTATTATACCGGCAACCCGTTAACCTGGGCAAAAATTTCAGGTTGTGGTTAGCTGTGCTGCGTGTGCTGGTGGTGTTTGTTATTGCCATGCTGCTGGTTTCGCCGCTGGTAAAAACCATCAAATATGATCCGCAGAAACCATTGGTGCTCATCGCACAGGATAATTCATCCTCCATCAATACTTTTAAACCCGCCGGTTTTAGTTCCGCTCAATTTATCAATGATCTGGCTAAACTCAAACAGCAATTGGGCGATCAGTATGATGTACAGGAGTTCAATTTCAGCAAAGCCCTGTCTAACGGCCTGTCAGATAAATTCAGCGGTAAGCAAACCGATATGGCGGGGGCATTACGACAGCTCAACAATCGCTTTGTAAACCAAAACATCGGCGCGCTGGTTTTAGCTACCGACGGCCTCTACAACCAGGGTAACGATCCGCAGTATGAAGCCAAAAACATCAAGACCAGCATATACACCATTGCCCTGGGCGATACCGTTGCCAAACGCGATCTCCTCATCGGCAATGTAAACTACAACAAAACAGCCTTCCTGGATAACGATTTTGAAATAGAAGTTTTGGCCGCGGCTTACCAAAGCAAAAGCGAAAACATGCACATCACTGTTACCGAAGACGGCAAACAGGTATTCACCCAAACCATCCCCGTTACTTCGGCTGATTTTAAAAAGATCATCCCTATCAAGCTTACCGCTGATAAAAAAGGTCTGCGGAAATACAACATCAGCATTACCCCGGTAAAAAACGAGCTATCCACCCAAAACAATACCGAAACCATTTATGTAGATGTGCTGGATACCCGCCAAAAAGTACTGGTGGTATACCGCAGTCCGCATCCCGATATTACGGTTATCAAACAGGCTATCGAAACCAATAAAAACTACGAGGTAAAAACCGTATTGCTCGCCGATATAGCCGCCATTAAACTGGTTGATTACAGTCTCGTGATCCTATACCAAACCCCTGCGGAAGAATACCCGCTGCTAAAAAACTTTATAGCCAAAAGCAAGATCCCGGTTTGGTATATGCTGGGTTCGCAAACAGATCTGCAGGCCTTTAATGCTGCGCAAAACAGTATCAAGATCAGCGCGGGTCGTTCCGAATCGCAGGAAGTACTGGCCCTGCCCGAGACCGGCTTTTCGGCTTTTACCCTGTCTGATTCTTCCCGCAAAAAAATAGCGGTAATGCCGCCCTTGCTGGCTCCCTTTGGCAGCTATGGCTCGGCTGCCAATACGGCTGTGCTCCTGAAACAAAAAATTGGCGCGGTAGCTACCACCTATCCCCTGCTGGCTTTTGCCGATGATGCAGGCCGCCGTACCGCTATACTTACCGGCGAGGGCCTGTGGCGCTGGCAACTGGCCGAGTACCAGAACTACGGCAACCGCAACGCTACCGACGAACTCCTGAGTCAGAGTGTACAATATTTAACCGCCAATGCCAATCGCCAGCGTTTCAGGGTATACCCTGCCCGCAATGTTTTTGACGAAGGTGAAAATGTGATCCTGAATGCCGAATTGTATAACGACGCCCTGGAACTGATCAATACGCCTGATGTCAGGATCGAACTGAAGAACCAGGCCGGTAAAAACTATAGCTTCCTGTTCAGCCGCAGCGGACAAAGCTACCAGTTGGATGCCGGTACGCTGCCCATTGGCGAATACAGCTATACCGCGGCTACCCAAAACGGAGCCCAACGCTTTAATGCAAGCGGACAATTAACCATAAAACCGCTCAACCTGGAAACCCGGCAAAGCGCAGCCAATCATCAATTGTTAAATACGATAGCCAAACAAAGCGGCGGCCAAATGCTATACCCTGATCAACTCAACCAACTGACCAATCTCATCCGCAAAAACGACAACATCAAAACCGTTGTTTATGAAGACAAACACTACAGCGACATCATTGATGTAAAATGGATATTTATACTGATACTCCTGTTACTATCCGGCGAGTGGTTTTTGCGTAAACGCGAAGGCGAGGTTTAGAGGGCGAGAGAAGCTGGAAATTAGGATTAAGAGATAAGACAAAAATGGAGACACGGCTCGTGCGATTCCCTCCCTCGGGAGGGTAGGGAGGGGTTCTCTGCAAGCGGCAAAACAACAGCAATGGTTAAAATCATCCCATACAATCCAAAACTGAAGAAACTGACTCGCAAACTCAGAAAGGATATGACTTTTGGGGAGGTTTTGCTATGGGATGAATTAAAAAACAATAAACTATTCGGTTTTGACTTTGACCGTCAGTGTTGTATAGATAATTATATAGTCGACTTCTATTCTAAAAATTTAATGCTGGCTATTGAGATTGACGGAATGTCGCACAATCATGAAGAGGCTTTTTATAAAGATGAACAGAGACAACAAAAATTAGAGGGTTTCGGGATTTACTTTTTAAGATTTACTGAGACAGAGGTAAAACAGGATATGTTTAATGTAATACGCACTATTGAAAGTACTGTAATTATATTGGTGAAAAATGATCCGTCTATTAAACTACCGGTAGGATTTGATCTAAGCTTGCTGAAATAGTTTGAGAAGCCCCTCAGTTTATCCGATATACCGCACGAACAAACCCCTCCCTGCCCCTCCCGAGGGAGGGAATCGCACGAGGCCATTGCTTCAGCAAAACATATGATTTCCATCGTAATCAGTATTGCCAAACACTAAAATTTAGATCAAGAAATAAAACAACCTCCCCTCCTATTTATCCTCTTTATTCAATAAATTACAGCCTAAATTCCCCGCACATATTTCATGTCAGATACCATCACAGCCAGTATATCCGATAAGCATAAATTATTGGGTTTAGATCATTTACGGGCATTGGCCATTACTTATGTTTTGCTGTTTCATTACCAACTTTTCGGGCACCCGGAATGGGTAAATAAAATAGGCGGTTTTGGCTGGACGGGCGTCGACCTGTTTTTTGTTCTTAGCGGATTTTTGATCGCGGGGCAACTTTTTAATACCATCAAAAAAGGCAAGACCATCAATATGCGCGAATTTTTCGCCAAGCGTTTCTTCCGCATCATTCCACCTTACCTGGTTGTATTGCTTTTATATACCGCTATCCCATATCTGCGCGAGCGGGAACACATGGCCCCGCTCTGGAAATACATCACCTTTACCCTCAATTTTGGCCTGGATCTGAAAACCACCGGGACTTTTACCCATGCCTGGTCGTTATGTGTGGAGGAGCAGTTTTATTTAATATTGCCATTAACCTTTTGGCTGCTCAACCATTTTAAAGCAGGTAAAACGGCTGTTTATATTCTCGTAGGATTGCTTGTCGCCGGGTTCATCATCAGATATGCAGGCTGGCATTATTTTGCAGCTCCTCATCTCGCCGAAGATGATTTTGGGGCGATATGGCACCGGGTGATCTACTACCCCACTTATAATCGTTTAGACGGATTGCTTATCGGCGTGAGCATTGCCGGTGCTTACACTTTTTATCCCTGCGTAAAAGAAATAGCAAACAGGCGTAATCACCTGCTGATGCTGCTGGGACTGGTGATTTTAATAGCCGCTTATTTTGTTTGCTCGCCCGGCGATAGCCTAATCAGTACTGTTTGGGGCTTTCCTTTAGTTTCGCTGGGATACGGACTCATTTTGGCAGCGATCGTTTGCCCGTCCAATTTTCTGTATCGCCGAGGGTCGGCCATAACAGCGCAATTAGCCACTTTATCTTACAGCATTTATCTTTCGCACAAACTGGTTATCCACCTTACCCAAAACCTGCTTCAAAAAAACGGTATCGACAAAAACAGTAACCTGATGATGCTTTGCTGCCTGTTCAGCACCATCACATTCGCGCTGATACTAAGATATACTATCGAGAAACCATCTTTAAAAATAAGGGATAAGTTATTACAGCGTTGGAAGCATAGTAAAAACCGTGTGGCGGTGGAGGTGGTATAATGATGGTAGAAAATAAGGTGAAGTATAAATAATAACAGATAAGAAGCCCAAGCCGGGTGCGATTCCCTCCCTCGGAAGGATTGTAGTGGACATTAAATGAAGAGAAAAACAACATAAAAGATAAAAAGCGTTGGCCAGTGCGATTCCCTCCCGTGGGGAGGGAATCGCACGAGGCCTCTGCTTTTTATTTATCCCTCATATTATTTATCCCTCATAGTTCCGATATCCCGTTTTCGAATTTCAATTTCACAAAAAAAAGCGATGGATAATCCACCGCTTTCTATATCTTATTTCCTGACTCTTATCTCTTGATTGTAAAATCCCTTACTTTTCCTTTTTCTCGTGAACGATCACAAAAACATCCTCGTTATCTTTTTTCATGAGGTATTTTTCGCGGGCAAACTTTTCGAGTTTCTGGGGGTTCGAGGTTAGCTCGTCCAGTTCTTTAGTTACCTGGTCGGTCTCTTTTTTATAAAAATCACGCTCCTCCTTTAGTTTACCTACCTGTTTGCGGTACTCATACTGCGAGAACAGATCGTTCCGGTCAAAAAATATCATCCAAACTAAAAAGGCCAGCGTAACCAAAAAGAATTTGTTCTTCAAAAGGTTAATGAGGCGTTTCATGGATATGGGCTCTATAAATTTCATTTAAAGCTATTTATTTTTTTTGACCGCTACAAATATGCTTATTAACTTATTAACAATGAATTTTATTGCACGCGTTGTTGCTAAATAAAAAAGTCCCGGCAGCCATAATACATATGGCTACCAGGGACATAGGGGTACGAAAACACGTTCTTAATTTATTTCAATATCTATTTGTTCCTGCTTAGACACTGGTAAACCCGATAATAACTCCGCTATATACTGTGTACACAACTCTCTGGCGTTATAGCTATTCATTTCATGATATAATCTGATCATGTTATGCTTATATTTCTCGTTGGCCATCACCTCTTCTGCTGCTGCCTTAATGGCTGCGGGGGTTGGTATTTCTGTATTCAGGTTGATACCGTATTCGAGGTAACCTATACGGGCGCATATTTCGCTTTTGCCTTCATGTAAACCGGCTGCTACCATCGGCAATTGATGATTGACGCTAAGTAAACTACCGCCGTAACCACCATTGGTGATATACACACTGGCATAAGGCATTACATCACTAAATGGTATATAATCTTCAATAATGATGTTATTGAAATTATACTTTTCGCGCAGGGCCTCGGTTTTACTGCCCACGGTAGTGGCTATCACCAGTACATCGGTATCCTTAAAGGCCTCCAGGGTAGGCTCGGTTAATTTGCTGGTATCTTTTTCAACCGTGCCCTGTGTTACCAGGATGATCTTTTCATATTGGTTAAGGCGCTCATCAAACCAGCAGTTATGCTCGCTGTTATCTGGCTGATATGGTAATAGCGCACCTACATAGCGTACATTGCTACCCGTTTGGCTGCGCTCATAATCAAACCCAGGCGAGCCTATCTGCAAATACAGGTCGGCTTGTTTAACCAGCAGGTTAGGGAACATTGAGCGCTCATACTTCACCCCAAATTCATTCAAAATTCCCTCGTGCAGATCGATCGTTTTTTTGAATAATATATTAACAGCCTGTTCATGCAGCATAGCATATTCGGCTTGTGTTACTTCATCGGTAGCTGGTGGCAGGGCCATCCCAAAAGGAGCCAGTTCGGGCGTATCCTCTACCAGCGGCACAATGCCAATGCTCAGCACCGGTTTATTTAAACCCGCCCTCACCAAAGGAATAGCGGTAAATGTGCTATCGGCTATCAACAGATCAAATGGAAAGCTTTCATGTATTTCCGCGATATCTGCATATGATTCGGGAGAACGGGCGATAAAAATGTGTTCAAAATCAAAATTCAACTTTTCGATCGGGTCGGTGATCGACCGGCGGTTCAAATAGTCATCTACATTATCACCGGTTAGGTTTAGTGTTTTTTTATAACCATAGTGCGGGATGCCCAGTTTTTCCAGTTTCCCGGCAAAGTAATCTGATGTAAACCAGCGCACATCGCACCCCAGGCTTTGCAGGTGCTTGGCCAAACCGGTGAGCGGATTAAAGTGACCATCGGCCGGAATGGTAGCAAATAATATTTTTTTTCCTTTTAATTGTTCCTGAGCTTGCATTTCCATAATAAAAGATGTTTTAGTGGATTTTACTTGTTTAGCAATTTTGCTTTACAAAGATGCCATGAGCGGCTATGCCATACTATACCCTAAAGTGGGGATACACTCCCCATATGCGGGGGCAAGCGTTTTTTATCCACTCCGGTCTCATCCCCGTTGTCCTCTCAGGGTCCCTTTCAGGAGCCCCTGAGAGGACGAAAGATTTTGAATTAAGAAATTCATTTTTAATTCCCTCCCCACGGGAGGGGTGCGTTGGGCAGGTGTAATGGCAGGGAGGGGTTTCTACGCGCAATGATTATCCTATTCGATAAACCCCATCCTCCCCTTCCCGAGGGAAGGAATCGCACCAAGCCCCGGGCTCTTTTGATGGACATCATGGTGGCCGGGCCTCTGCGCTCAACCCTTCGACTAAGCTCAGGGTGACAGCCCCCCTTTTTGTGATTATCGATCTGCTATCCGGCAGCGTAAACCGGGCCTGCATAATGCAAGAAACCCCATTAAACAATGTTTAATGGGGTTTTAACCAGGTTGAAAAACCTGTTATAAGTTAATATTAGCTACGACCGCCGCCTGATGACCTGCTGGCTCCGCTCATGCCGCTGCTGCCGCCTGGTTTGCCGCCGCCGTTGCGGCTATTACCCCCGCCTGAGCGTTTACCACCGCCACCTGAGCGATTGCCGCCTCCGTTGCCTCCGCGACGTTTATTACCCCCACCGCTACGGCCCGATGAGCCGTTACGCAAATTGGCATTAGCCGTTCCTTTTTTGGCGCCCATGCCAGCGGCAATAGCTACCGGACTAAGCGGGTAAGGATGTGCTTCTTCAACAGGAATTTCTTTAGCTATAAGCTTGTGGATATCCTTTAAAAACTCTATTTCATCCTCATCACAAAAAGAAAGCGCTATACCGCTTGCCCCTGCACGGCCGGTACGGCCAATACGGTGTACATAGGTTTCGGGGATGTTTGGGATTTCGTAGTTGATCACGTGGGTCAACTCGTCGATATCAATACCCCGGGCAGCAATATCGGTAGCTATCAGTACCCGTGTGGTGCGATTTTTGAAATTGGTAAGCGCACGCTGACGCGCGTTTTGCGATTTATTACCATGGATAGCCTCGGCAGTAATACCGGCACGTATTAAATCCTTCACCACCTTATCGGCACCGTGTTTGGTACGGGTAAATACCAGGGCGGTTTTAATATTCTTATCTTTTAATATGTGGATCAGCAATGATTTTTTATCGCCCTTATCAACATAAAAAAGCGACTGCTGTATAGTATCGGCTGTGGAAGAAACCGGAGTAACTTCAATTTTTTCAGGGTCAGACAGGATGCTGTCGGCCAGTTGCTGTATCTCTTTGGGCATAGTAGCCGAAAAGAACAGGGTTTGCCTTTTGGCAGGTACTTTAGTGATGATTTTTTTAACATCGTGCACAAAGCCCATATCCAGCATACGGTCGGCCTCATCCAGGATTAGCATTTTTACGTGTTCCAGGTGAACGTAACGCTGGTTCACCAGGTCGAGCAAACGACCTGGGGTAGCTATCAGGATATCTACACCGCGCCTTAAAGCGTCAACCTGCGGGTTTTGTGATACACCGCCAAAAATAACCAGGTTTTTTAAACCGGTATGTTTACCATAAGCGGTAAAGCTTTCGGCAATTTGTATAGCGAGTTCGCGGGTTGGTGTAAGGATAAGGGCCTTGATGGTCTTTTGTTCCTTATGTTGTTGCCTGTCCTGATGCAACAATTGCAAAATAGGCAGCGCGAAGGCAGCGGTTTTACCGGTACCGGTTTGGGCGCAGCCTAAAAGGTCGCGTCGTTGCAATACAATAGGTATAGCTTGCGCTTGTATAGGGGTTGGTGAGGTATATCCCTCGGTTTTTAAAGCCTTTAATAAGGGCTCAATTAAATTTAAATTTTCGAATGACATGTAATGATTGTAATGTGTATGTGCTATCGCCAAAGCATAAGCGGGTCTGAAGAGTTTCGGTGATCAAAACCGTAAGCGATCGTGTAATCTTTTTTGCAAAGATACGCTTTTTATTGCAGATGCTAACAGATGTGCGGATATGCAAGTTTCAAATGTGCAGATGCCCCAAATATCTCCTGTTATTTTTGTACATCTGTATCGATGGCAGATAGGCTCTCTGAACAAAGATGAGGTTATTTTTTTGACAACAATTAGGGCCAAGCAACTTGTCTTAAAATTAAGTTGTTTAACCAGCACAAATACTTTTTAAAGTAAAAAAAGTGTGCTAAAAATTTGTTAAAAAGTGTTAAAATGGCGTTAAAATTTAGTTAAAACGATCAAAACACAAGTCTTTTTACCCTGTTTTCGACTAAAAAAGTGTTAAAATTTAAGGTTTAAAAAGTTTTTAAGTAACCTGAAGAATAAATTAAGCGGTTGCTTTTTCGGGGTTGTTTTCGGATTTTTTATTAGACGATTTCCGGTCATTCAAAAATGATTGGATCAGTAACAGGCCTACCCCTATCATGATGGATACATCGGCCACGTTGAACACTCCGGTTTTAAACCAGGGATATTTGATGAGCATAAAATCGGTTACACTGCCATAAACCCAGCGATCGTACAGGTTACCCATGCCACCGGCAAGCACCAGGATAATGCCCAGCACGGTTAATTTGTGCAGATTGGTTTTGATAATGATATAAGCCAAGCCAAATAACAGTACTGCGGCCGGCACCAGCGTAAGCAGCATAAACCGCCATGGATTGCCCAGCGAATCGCCGAGGCTTAAAAAGGCGCCTGTATTTTCAACCCGGGTAATAAGGTAATGGGTATCACCTTTGAAAGGATAAAACTCCTGGTAGAGCAGAAAGTTATGACGTATATGATTCTTGAAAATTCTATCTAAACCGATATCAACAACCAGGATCAATAGTATCGCCAAAGCCCTCAAAACCCACTTTTTGTTCATTGATATAGTTTTATTGTAATAACGTTGCCGGTATAGTTAAATTATTTAGGAAGCTATTGCTTGGGCAGGGGATATTGGCCCATAAAACCTTTGTCGCGTTTGGTTTGCTCCCAGTTATTGGTGTAGGCTGCCAGCCAATAGTCGTACTTTTCAAAATCAAAATCAAGGGTGGTATATGGTTTTAAAAAAGTAGCGTCGACAGGCTCAAGCTGGTAGGTATCAAATATGGGATCGTCGGTATCAGCCTCAAAATAGTTTTGCAGGATTGATAGCTCAATAGGTGCAAGCTCAGCTTCGCCAGCTAAGGATTCATCGGCCTTGTTGAAGTACTTTATCTCCCGTTTTAACCATCCCGGCTGTTTGTTCTTTCCCATCTATACCAATTAAAAAGAGCCACCTGTTTTTAGGCAGATGGCTCTTTGATGAGTTGAATTATTTTTTGTAGAATTTAAAATTCTTACCGATGAATTTTGCATTGCTGCCCAATTCTTCTTCGATGCGTAATAACTGGTTGTATTTCGCGATCCTGTCTGAACGTGAAGCTGAACCGGTTTTGATCTGGCCGCAATTTAAGGCTACAGCAAGATCGGCGATTGTTGCATCTTCAGTTTCGCCAGAACGGTGGCTCATTACAGAAGTATAGCCATTAGTTTGAGCTAAACTTACCGCGTTGATAGTTTCGGTTAATGAACCTATCTGGTTTACTTTTACCAGGATGGAGTTAGCAATGCCTTCGGTGATACCTTTTTGTAAACGGGTTGTGTTGGTTACAAACAAATCATCACCTACTAACTGTACTTTAGCGCCTAATTTCTCGGTTAATAATTTCCAGCCAGCCCAATCATCTTCGTGCATACCATCTTCAATAGAAATTACAGGGTATTTAGATGCTAATTCGGCCAGATATTCTACCTGCTCGGCGCTGGTACGAATAGCACCTTTTTCGCCTTCAAATTTGGTGTAATCGTATTTACCATCTTTGTAAAACTCAGATGCGGCACAGTCAAACGCCAGGAAAATATCCTCACCGGCTTTGTAACCTGCTTTTTCAATAGCTTTTAAAACGGTTTCAACTGCATCTTCGGTGCTGTCAAAAGTTGGAGCAAAACCACCTTCGTCACCTACAGCGGTAGAAAGACCACGGTCATGCAGAATTTTTTTCAGGTTATGGAATACTTCGGTACCCCAACGTAATGCTTCAGAAAAAGATGGCGCGCCAACCGGCATGATCATAAATTCCTGGAACGCGATAGGCGCGTCAGAGTGCGAACCTCCATTGATGATGTTCATCATTGGGATAGGCAAAGTATTGGCATTAACACCACCAATGTAGCGGTATAAAGGCTGACGGCTTTCCTGAGCTGCTGCTTTGGCAACGGCCAAAGAAACACCTAAGATTGCGTTAGCGCCTAATTTGCCTTTGTTTTCGGTACCATCTATCTCGATCATAATGGCATCGATAGCATTTTGTTCAAAAACGTCAATGCCTTTTAACTCTGGGGCAATGATGTCATTTACGTTAGCAACGGCTTTTAAAACGCCTTTACCCATGTATTTTGATTTATCGTTATCGCGAAGTTCAACAGCCTCGTGCGCACCGGTTGATGCACCTGATGGTACAGCAGCACGGCCTAAAGCGCCATTCTCGGTTAAAACTTCTACCTCCACAGTGGGGTTACCGCGCGAATCTAAGATCTGGCGGGCGTGTACGTCAATTATTAAGCTCATAGTTTATTGTCAGATATTTGTAATTTGTAAACCGCGGGCTAAGTTAACAGCAAATTCAAGAAATCACAAAAAAGAGTTAAGATATTAGCGTTAAGCTTTCTTTAAGAATAAAGACAATACAAATAAGATCCTTGTTCTTTACTTCATAAGTCCGTACTACCTTTAATCCGTTGTTGTCGGTACATGCTCACGCTGACCAGCTCCTTTACGGCTGATACGATACATAACCATCAGTAAGATATTGTTTTTCCCGCTGCTTTGAGAAGCCGTGTAATTACGCTGATTAATCCAGCCTGCCTGCGCTATCCATGATCTGTCGAACTGGTAACCCAATGCTGCCGATATCCGGTTACGCTCGAAATTCGGCGCCTTATTATTGAAGAAGACTTCATCAAAAACAGATAGAAACCAGGTTTTAGCGACGATCTTGGTATTATTCAATGGAATAAACATATTCAATCTATACCGGAATCGGTTACGGTAATCGCCATTAACCCAGCGCTGTTCTATACGGTAACGATGTTCAAATTTAAGGCGATATAGGAACTGATTAACGGTCATTTGCTCCCATAACCTAAATTCATTGGTATTGGGGCCGCTGCCCAGATCAGCGTAATCATATGTATGGTATGTACCTGTACCCAACAAAGCGGTAAAGTCCTTATTGATGTCATAGCTTACACCGGCTTTGGCCTCGTAGTATTGAAATTGGCTTAACGGCCCATTGGTACGCACCTGCAGCTCGGAGTAGCCACCCCATTTATGGCTACTATCGCCAGGGAGCACAACCGTGGCAATTCCCCAGGTACCAACTTTAGAATCCTGGGCATGAGCACGAAAAGAATGTGCGGTTAGCAATACAAAAATTACAATTATAATAATAGGGGATTTCAACATCTTATGCGGGTTTATTACCGCAAAGATATTTCCACAATATTATCTCAATGTTAATTTTATAATAGTTAATGTTATGATAATGTTAAGCAATATCTTTCACCGCTCCCGAATCTTCATTTGCAGCGGGTAAGTCTTGTTTGGCTTCCTCAATTGTTATTGGGTAACCAAATAAATGCCTTTCTTTGATTATGGTAGCTACCTCAGCTGGTACATATTCTTCCCATCCGGTTGCTCCCTGCTTGATGAGCTGTAATACATTATCAGTCTCAACGTTCAGGTTATTTTCGTTATAGTGCCTGATATCTTCAATTTTATTATTGGCTATCAAGTATCTAAACAGGTCGATCAGATGTGGAGGCAGCGAAAATTTCAGACAATTCCAGATTATCCCATCACGTAAAGTGGGGTAAATGAATAGCTTTACTTTACGGCTAAACAAGGTGGCAAATGACTCGAGGATACCACCCGGCAAATCCTGATAGTGCTCTTCCGAAAAAATGTATTCCAGGTTGGGATAGCCTAATACTACACCCATTTTTAACTTGGTGATCTTGGATAGATAAGCTACCAGTTTATAATACTCATGAAAATTAGAGATCAAAACCGTTTGCCCAAGTGAACAAAGGATGTCCACACGGTCAAGAAAATCCTTTTCGTCGATCTCGGCATTAAGATCGGCATCCCTTTCCTTTAATGATTGCAGCGTAAGTTCGGTAACAACTATCACATTGCTTTTATCTACGTCGGGCTCCTGCAGAAATTGCTTAACTCCCTGGGTTAGCATATCGATGTGCACGTTGATAACCGGACGGAAACGACCGCGTATTACTACCGCATGTTTTTTATATAATGCCTCTGTAGGTTGCAGATTTTTACCATCAGGGCCAAATACGGCAGCATCTGAAAATCCAAACTTAACCAGGTGCAAACTCATTAAGCGATTATCTACTTTCTGAAAATCAGGGCCTTCAAAGCTGATCATATCTATCTGGATACGATCTCTTGACAGGTTATCTATCAGCGAAAGTAAAAACACAGGAGCTATTTCATGATAATAGAAACAGGCATAGATCAGGTTAACACCCAATATACCCGCCGCCTGCTGTTGCAGGATATTATCATTATCCAACAGCTTTACGTGGATCACTACATCGTTATATTCGCCGTTAGGCTCCAACTGGAAACGAACCCCCATCCAGCCGTGCCCTTCGTTTGTTTTATGATAGTTGAGGGCCGAAAAAGTATCTGAAAAAGCAAAAAAAGTTGTGGTATCACCACGCAACGCCGCCAAACGCTCAATCAGCAAGCCATACTCATGATCGAGCATGGATATTAAGCGCGATTCACTTACGTAGCGTCTTGTTTGCTGAACCCCATAAATAGCATCAGAAAAAATCATGTCATAGGCCGACATGGTTTTGGCGATTGTGCCCGACGAGGCTCCAGCTTTGAAAAAATTGGCAGCTACCTCCTGCCCTGCACCAATTTCGGCAAATGAACCATAAATTGCGGGGTCGAGGTTAATGGCAAGCGCTTTTTGTTTTGTCCCAATATCCTTATTATGAACGATATTCATAAGCTACGATTATTTATAGTTTACTGCTGCCAGTATGATGATCTGAAATACAGCTCAAAAATACGATTTTTTAAAGAATACAGCGGAAAATTGATAAACAAAGCAAGAAATCGACTTTCATTTTTCGGTTTTGGGATTTTACATTAAGCAGGGATTATCACTATGTTAACGCGCCCTCTTTTATTCCCATTTAAAGGTTTTAACCGCAACCGCATATATAATCACAAACCATATTAGCAGTATAAACAACTGATGGGTAACATCGCCTAAGCCGGCGCCTTCAAAGGCAACCTTACGCATTGCGTTGTTCAGGTGTGTTAACGGCAGCACATTACTTATTCCCTGCAACCATTTAGGAAAAGCCGTAACCGAAAAGAATGTGCCGGATAACAAGAATTGCGGTAACGTTATAATGTTAGATAAAGGGGGCACCGTACTTTCGTTTTTGGCGATACCCGATATGGTAAAACCGAAACCCATAAAAATAATGAGCCCAATGGCCGAGAGCACCAGCATATTGAGCACCGTAGTTACGCCATGCACCAGGGTAAAGCCAAACATGTAGTGACCAACTAAAATAATGAATAGAGAGCCTAATAAAGAGAAGGTCATCCTGGCCAAAGCTTCACCCAGCACAATGCTGTAGCGTTTAACTGGTGTGGCAAAAAAACGCTTGATCACCAGCGTTAAGCGCAGACTTAGAAACACGAATGCCGTACCAAAAACACCGCTGCTCAACAAAGAGAAGCCTAATTGTCCGGGCAATATAAAATCAATGTATTTATACTCACGTCCTTGTATAGTGGTTTCCCTGATCTCGGCTACCGGCGGGGTATTGATCTGTGCATTATTATTGATATTGTAATAAATATTGCTGAGCACCGACCGCAGGATATTCCCCTTTTCGGCTGATGCCTTAGTATACTCTACATTTACCGTAAATGGCGGCCTGGTATTGTTTTTTTGTATGTTGATAATAGCATCGATACTCCCTTTTGAAAGGTTTGTATTCATCTCTTCGGTGGATTGATCCTTTATCAGATGAACCACCTTTACGTTTTTTAATGCCTGATAAACCGGACTAAGCGTATCGCAGCTTTTAGCTACGCCCACATCAACCGTAACGCCGCCGCCGCCAATGTTGGCAAAAACTATAATAAATATCAAAGGGAAAGCCAAGGTAAATACCACAGCCGAGGGGCTGCGCAGTATCGACCGGAAACTGGCTTTGGCTATAGCCAGTGTTGCTTTTGTATTGCTGTATGGTTTTGGGTTCATTGGTTCAATTGTTCATTAGTTCATTAGGAATTGTCATTCGGTCATCCTGGGATTTGCGAACTGTAAACTGCCAGCTGCGTTTACTGGCTCCCCTTCAGGGGACTGGTGGGCTATCCCTCCCGCCACTCCTTACCGGTGAGATTTATAAATACATCCTCCAGATTGGCCAGTTTTACCTGCTTCTTGCGTTCAAAGCCAGAGGCTACCAGTTGATCAATAAAATGATCGGGGGTATCGATACCTATGATATAGCCACCATCAACAAAGGCTACCCTATCGCACAATACTTCGGCTTCATCCATATAGTGGGTAGTGATCACAACGGTTGTACCCTGGTCACGGATTTCCCGGATCAGATCCCATAGATTGCGGCGGGCCTGTGGGTCTAAACCGGTTGTAGGCTCGTCTAAGAAAATGATCCTGGGGTTATTGATAAGCGTGGTAGCTATGGAGAATCGTTGCTTCTGCCCGCCGGATAAGTCTTTATATTTTGCTTTGGCCTTATCCGTTAGCGCTACTTTTTCGAGCATTTCCATAGGGCTTTTATCAATGCCATATAAGCCGGAAAACAGGGTGATCAATTCCGACAGGTTTAAATTGGGATAATAACCTGCAGCCTGCAATTGTACGCCAATACGTTTTTTAATACTGTCGGTATCGGTTTCTATATCAAAGCCATCAACAATGATGCGGCCTGATGTTTTTTCGCGCAGGGTTTCAATAATTTCCAGGGTAGTGGTTTTACCGGCGCCGTTTGGGCCCAACAAACCAAAAATTTCGCCCTCATATACTTCAAAACTAATGCCTTTTACGGCTGCAAAATCTCCATAGTTTTTTACCAGGTCGTTTACAGTGATGATGGGTTGTTTTGTCATAGGGTAAAAATGCATTACTATAATGAAATAACCATGAGTTTTATTCGTATTACAGAATTTTTACGAAACACTCAGGCTATTAAAAGCAAGTTTTATTTATTATTCTTTTTTAGTTCACTTTCAGATTTGAGTACTTTATTGCCATTTTCCTGTTCAATTTCATAAGCAGGCTCATCTTTACTGGCATTACGCTTTACTTTTGCGCCCTTTATAGTTTTAGTAACGGATTTTTCATGCTCCTTCACTATTTTGCCTTCGGCGGTTGATTTGCCCCACTTCCAGCTTACGGTATCTCCCTTTTTCATCATGTTGAATATTTATATATATCAACAAGATATACCGGTTAATGATTTGATAATCAATATTATTTTATCAGGTGACCAATAGAGCGCCATAGTGCTTCGGCGTAAACTAAAGCTTTCATGATCAAATGCATAATTTGTATGGCAAGTAACGTTTTCATGATGTGGTGATTTTATGGTTCAAATGTGCTAACAGAATATGTTTTTGAGTAGTGCTTTTAGGTAAAGGCGGCTAAACTTCCGGTAAACGGCGGAAAATCACCGATGAACGAAAAAGCTTTAACCGGTTATGGAATGCCTTTATTTCAGGTAAATAAATTAGCTACTAGTTGCGTGAACAAGGGAGAATGTTCCTGCAGATAAACGATCAATGATATAATAGGTGCGGATAAAATTTTCATAGCAATATTGTTTTTTCTTCAAAATTGCTGTGTGGAAGTTACACCCGCCAAAGCTTTTTGACCAGGTGCGGGAAAATCTCGGTGAACGGCAGAAAATTACGGGTCGATATTTTCGCCGATAATCAAAAAGCCGGGCTAACCCGGCTTTTTGATGCGTTAGCAGATTTTATTATTTACAAGTTTTGTTGCAATTGCCAGAGCTTTTGCAAACGTTACTGCAATAATCCATGCAGGTATTTTTATCACAGGTTTTTGAACATTTAGTGCAATGGTTCATTTTACTGTTGCAGCATGGTGTATTAGCGTTAGCGATTGATGTGGTACCCAAAGATGAGATCATCACTATAGCGATGAAAAGAAACTTTTTCATGATTTGATTTTTTAAATTGTTTAATAATAAAAATTTAACCTAAACGGATAAGGTAAAGGCAGACGGGATCATATTATTAAACTTTTGGAGGGCGCCAGGATGACGATGAATAAGCAGACAAGCTTCCCGAAAGGTAAGGTGTAATGGATTGTTCCTTCAAAACCGGAACAATTGAATTTACAGTTACCCGCTCTACATACAAAAATCCGCAAGTATTACAGGATAGCATGGTGTTGCACATCCCCGCACCGCAATCGTCTTTTTGCTGGTGTTCGCAGGGTTGGCTTTGGGCTGTTTTGTGGCAGCATTTTTCAAGCATACCCCTACCGTTAGCCTTTACTGTAAAAACAGAAACAAAGACCATACAAATAACCAAAAGGAGCGCTGTTGCTTTCACTATTTCAAAGAACGGTACTTTTTCAATTAAATTACAAGCCCATTTATCAGACAAGTGTCATATCGTTTGTTGGTATCCTGAACCTAAAACTGTATCATTGAGTAATGAAACGTTTTTTATCAAACCTCACCGTCCAGGTACTTATCGCAATTGCTTTGGGCATTATCGTAGGACTGAATTTTAAACAATTCGGACCTACGGCCGAGATGATCAGCAAAATGTTCATCAGCCTGATCACGATGCTGATAGCCCCGATTATATTTTTCACCATTGTACTTGGAATAGCCGGCATGAGCGATATGAAAAAAGTAGGCCGTGTAGGTGGCAAGGCCTTACTCTATTTCGAGGTAGTGACCACTCTTGCCCTCATCATTGGGGTTACCGTGGCTAACCTTCTTAAACCAGGCGCAGGCTTTGTGCGGCAAGGCCCTGTTGATTCCAGTAAGCTTGTTGTGTATGAGAAGGCTGCTTCTGAAATGCACTGGGGCGATTTCTTCGCGCATATTATACCATCCAACGCTTTTGAAGCCTTTGCCAAAGGCGATATTTTGCAGATCCTGTTTTTTGCAGTACTGTTTGGTTATGGCCTTAGCCTGATGGGCGAAAGCGGACAACCTGTAATACAACTATTTGATAAGTTGTCAAAAGTATTCTTCAATGTAATGAAGATAGTAATGAAGGTGGCTCCTATCGGCGCTTTCGGGGGTATGGCCTTTACCATCAGCAAATATGGTTTAAAAACGTTAAAACCCCTGGCTTTGCTCATGGGTTCGGTTTACCTCACCATGTTCCTGTTTATTTTTGTGGTGCTTAACCTCATTTGTTACCTGTTTAAATTTAGCCTTTGGAAATACCTGAAACACATTAAAGAGGAGATCCTGATAGTACTGGGAACATCCTCTTCTGAGTCGGCATTGCCGGGTATGATGAATAAGATGGAAACTTTCGGCTGCTCCAAATCGGTAGTGGGCTTGGTGATCCCTACCGGGTATTCTTTTAACCTGGATGGCACTACCATATACCTCTCCATGTGTGTTATATTCCTGGCGCAGGTTTTCAATATCCCTTTGTCCTTATTCCAGGAACTCACCATCATAGGCATCCTGATGGTGACCTCTAAAGGCGCGGCAGGTGTTACCGGCAGTGGTTTCATCGTACTCACCAGTACCCTCACAGCCATCAAAGTAATCCCGGTGGAGGGGGTAGCGATCCTACTTGGGGTCGACAGGTTTATGTCCGAAGCACGGGCCATCACCAACGTGATCGGCAATGGGGTAGCTACCATTGTAATAGCCAAGAGTGAGAAAGAATTTACACCACAACCGGATAAAAATGACGACGATGACGGTACAGTTGATTTTATAAAAGGAGCCGGAAAGTTTTTAACTACTTTCCGGGGTGGTAATTAGACCAGATGATGCCAGAAACTTTTTAAACCTTAAATTTTAACACTTTTCTGGCCAAAATCGCATAAAAATCACTCAAAAATTGTTCAAAAATCCTCGTTTTAACGCTTTTTAACAAATTTCAAGGCCATTTTGAGCGGTTTTTAAAACTTTAAAAAAATTTAATTTATTGATTATCAAATAGCTATATAAAAATTAGTCAATTTTTGACGTGTTTTGGTCTTAACTGAAACGGCCCGTTACTCCTTTACCTGGAGAAACGGGCCGTGACATTTTTAAAGATACAAAAATTTAGCGGTAGAAGCAATTATCGGGCAAAATCAAAAAGCTTCCCGGCATTAAACATTTGCCAAATAAAGCTGTCATGCTGAGCGCCGTCGAAGCATGGGTGGGCAGGCCTCTGCGCTCTACCCTTCGACGGCGCTCAGGGTGACACCTTTTACCTTTGTCCTTTCCCCTCTTTACTAATTACAAATCACCTTCAATTTCTTCGTCATATCGGGGTTCAATGGCTCATTGGTTTGGGCCAGGCGCTGGGCGCCAACGTTGGCGGGGCAGGCTATACCATTGGGACCGTCATAGATCAGTCCGGGTTTGGTATCTACCAGTTCTTTGGGCACATAAATCTGTACGGTGGTGCGCGAGTAACCATGCGGAATAAACCGAATATAATAACCATCGGGGTGTAATGACCATATGCCCGATGGAACTTCCGGATCGGGCTGCGGAGCCAATCCGGCAATCATGGCATATTTCTCCATTTGCTCATACGAGGCGTTGCCTGATGCCGCCAGCTGACGGATATTATTTTCGGCCTCAAAAACGCTTTGCGCAGCGGGTGGCAGCTGATCTTTGGCCTTGGCCATTACGCTGGCAGGCAATACGCCTAAAGCGCCGCCTTCCAGCATCAGCAATTCGTTGGGCGAAAGCAGCGTGGTGGCCGTAAGTTTAATATCCGTACCAAAATCAATAAAACGGGTACGCGCTATGATGGCCCATAACAATACCTGGATGCTGTGCTGGTTAACTTCCGGGTGTTTTTCGGCATGTTTCAGTATCAGGATCACCACATCGCGTTTGGGGCCAAGCACCGGGGCAAGCATATAGCCATCACCGCTGCTGGGGCCACGTGTACCCGCATGCAGGCAATAGCTTTTGCAGGTCATTTCATAAAAACCGGCGCAAAGCTTATAAGCACCTTCAGGTGTTTTGGGTAAAAGATAAAGGGGCTCGGGTGTTTGCCCTTCCATAAACGACGGCGGTTTCGATCCTGTTTTGTTGACATCTTTAAAGCTGGTGGTGATTGCCTGGGGCTGTTTCAGGATCTTGTTGAGTCCGCCTCCCGAAGCCATTTCGGTGCCTTTGTCCAACAGCTTTTTTCCTAAGCCGCCAAATTGCGCCTGCGCGACGGTGATACAGGAAATACAGGCTACAAGTAGTGTGATCAGGTTTTTGTTTATTTTTTTCATAGTGTTAAGGGGTGTAACGTGCGACTAATTTAATTAAAATGATAGGGACTATCAGACTCTCTTAAACAAGTTGTTTGTGATAACCTAAAAGTCAACTTTTTGTTCATACTTGTAAATAGTTTTGTAAAACTTCGTAGAAAAGCTTGCATTGTCAATAACACCAGCGATATCGTATATTAGTATTTATCAAATTCTATCAAAACATGCAAGGAACTAAGCTTAACAATATAGCCTATAAGGTTGTTACTATCATAATCTGTCTGTTTTTACTTATTGGTGGTTTGGGCTTTGGTCTCCAACATCTATATATTAAGTGTTTGATAGGGCTCTTATCTGCTTTATTCATGGGTGTGCTCATATTTCGCCGTGCCTCTGTTAAGCATTGGGTACTCACATTATTATTGCCTTGTATCTCGGCTTTTATCATCGGGATGCTTAAGTAAGCACTTATATAACTTTAAACGCTTATAACCATCCTAAGCAAGCTCTTTCTGATAACCCAAAAGTCAACTTTATGTTAACAAATAAAATTATTACAGCATTAGCAGTTAGGGCGGCTAAATTTAATTTGACTTTATTGTCAATAACTTTAGCTTTGCCGTACTAAACGAAAAAAGCCAATGAGTGTTCTCGTAAATAAAAATTCTAAAGTTATTGTACAGGGTTTCACAGGTAAAGAAGGTACTTACCATGCGGAGCAAATGATTGCTTATGGTACCCAATTGGTTGGGGGTGTTACACCGGGTAAAGGCGGTCAGCAACATCTGGACAGACCGGTTTTCAATACTGTTAAAGACGCGGTTACTGCTACAGGTGCCGATGTATCTATCATTTTTGTACCTCCGGCTTTTGGTGCGGATGCCATTATGGAAGCTGCCGAAGCTGGTATTAAAGTTATTGTTTGTATCACCGAAGGTATCCCTACAAAGGATATGATCGAGGTAAAAGAATATTTAACCGATAAGGATGCACGCCTTATTGGCCCTAACTGCCCGGGCATTATTACTGCAGACGAAAGCAAAATTGGTATTATGCCTGGCTTTATCTTCAAAAAAGGTAATGTGGGTGTAGTTTCAAAATCAGGCACTTTAACTTACGAGGCAGTTGACCAGGTGGTTAAAGCCGGTTTAGGCATCACTACCGCTATTGGTATTGGTGGCGACCCGATCATCGGTACACCTACCAAAGAAGCTGTTGAATTGTTAATGAACGATCCGGACACACACGGTATCATCATGATAGGCGAAATTGGCGGCGGCATGGAAGCCGAAGCTGCCCGCTGGATCAAAGCCAATGGTACAAAACCTGTAGTAGGTTTCATTGCTGGCCAAACAGCGCCTCCTGGACGCCGTATGGGCCACGCAGGTGCTATTGTTGGCGGTGCCGATGATACTGCTGCTGCCAAAATGAAAATTATGGCCGAATGCGGTATCCGCGTAGTAGCATCTCCTGCCGAAATTGGCGCTGCCATGGCAGAAGAACTGGCTAAATTATAAGGCCCCCGGCCCCCTAAAGGGGGAGGTTGGAAAACATATTAAAAAAATCCCGGTCAAGGTTTGGCCGGGATTTTTTTGTGGGCAATTTCACCAATACGTCATTGCGAGGAGGAACGACGTGGCAATCCCCGATATGCAGGTTCACTCTGTAAGTAGGGGATTGCCACGCTGCGCTCGCAATGACGCGTAGAGAGAGAAAACCGCTCTTCTTTCCAGCCAAAGCCCTCTTGCGCTCGTTTGCAACAAGTGCTTAACATGGGTTTGCGTTTTAAACGCAAGGGCGATGCAATCGCTTAACCACAATAAGCACTCGTTGCAAACGAGCGCAAGTAGGTGTGTCTCTACAACAATAATCCGTAGAGACACATCGCATGTGTCTCCCACTACCTTCCGGCTTGCATTCCTGTTTGATTTTCGTACGTTTCGGTTTGATTTTCGTTAGCCTCCGGCCTCTTGGCTACGGTATCTTTGTGCTGCATGAAACACTAATGAATAAATTTGTGTAGTAACAATATCAAAGACATCATTTTATGGAAATTAAACGCAGCGGCTCACAACCATCGGGCAAAGGCCCGGCAGAATATTTTACCGGAACGGTACGTATAGACTCCCTTTTCAATCCGCCAGACCCCGCACGCGTAGCCATGGCACAGGTTACCTTTGAGCCGGGCGCGCGCACGGCATGGCATACCCACCCGCTGGGACAAACATTGATTATTACCGCTGGCGCCGGCTGGGTGCAGCGCGAAGGCGGCCCGATAGAGAACGTTCACCCCGGAGATGTAGTTTGGTTTGACCCCGACGAAAAGCACTGGCACGGCGCTACTGCCACTACGGCACTGAGTCACATCGCCATCCAGGAAAAGCACAATGGTTCGCCGGTTGACTGGATGGAGCAGGTGACAGACGAACAATATAATAATCAATAAAACAAAGAAGATGAAGCGTGTTATTTCGAAACCGAGCGTAGGGCTAATACCTATGGTTATGTTTTTTATGCTGATGCTGTTTTCATTCAGTAACGTCATAGCGCAAAATAAGGATCAGGTGGTACGGATAGCCAAACTACAGATAGATCCTGCTCAACTGGAAAACTACAAGGCAGCATTGAAGGAACATGCCGAAGTAGCTGTACGTGTAGAACCCGGGGTAATAACCTTATATGCTGTGGCCGAAAAAAATAACCCCGCCCATATCACGGTTTTTGAAATATATGCTAACGCCGAAGCATACCAGGCCCATTTGCAAACAGCTCATTTTAAAAAATACAAGAGCACCACAAATGATATGGTCAAATCGCTCGAATTGATTGATGTTGAGCCGATAGCTTTGGAAAGTAAAACGAAACAATAGTATCTAAAAGCCGTAAGTTCAAGTGTCTTCACTTGAACTTATATCAGGTGAGCGTCGACGCTCACCTATTGCCTATTTAAGCGTGGACGCTTAAATAGGCAGAGTGTGTTATTGAACATTTGAACACACCCAAAGTCATGGCGCAGAACCGACTCACCCGGTCTACGCTTCGCTGGACCACCCTCTCTTCGCCTACGGCAGAAAGAGGGTAGGGAAAATATCTTTACTCCGTCTGTCATTTCGAACGAAGAGAGAAATCTTTTACACAGGATAAGTCCCGGCGTAAAAGATCTCTCCTCGTACCTCGTTCGAGATGACATTTTTGTTTTCTCTCTCTCCCTCAAATTTTTTGTCATGCTGAACGAAGTGAAGCATCTATTTTGCTATTTGCATGGTCAATAACAGATCCTTCGCTACGCTCAGGATGACAACTTTTACATTCTCTGTAAATACCCCAGGCCCATGTCAAACCAGTGTAAACAAGGCCTCCCAAGGCAATCTATACCAACAAAATTTCGTATCTTTAAGTAAAGAAAAAGGGATGAGAAATCACGAATTCAGTAATTCACTAAATCAATAATTAATGATGTATAATCAGTTAACACCCGAAGAAGAATGGGTGATATTGCATAAAGGAACCGAAAGACCATTTACCGGTGCTTTGCTGGACAATAAGGCCCAGGGCCTGTATGTTTGCAAACGCTGCGACACACCGTTGTATACCTCCGAATCAAAATTTGAGTCGCACTGCGGCTGGCCAAGTTTTGACGATGAGATACCCGGAGCTGTTAAAAGGGTACCTGATGCCGATGGTCGCAGGGTAGAAATTGTATGTGCCAATTGCGGTGCCCATTTGGGTCATGTGTTTGAGGGGGAATACCTCACACCTAAAAATGTGCGTCATTGTGTTAATTCGGTATCGATGAAATTTGTATCGGCCGATGATATAAAAAAATAATTAAAAAAACTGGAGAGATATCCCGGCGAACGACTGGTTTTGCCGGGATATTTTTTTCAACATTGGGGTATCAGGACCGGGTTTTCAAACAAATTTCGAAATTGGAATTAAGGCTTAGCAAGGGTATTATGTAATTGGCAATAATTGTCGGTGTTAAGTCAACTAATTCTTAATGTTAAATTATCGTTTTCTGCAAATTTTTGGACGACAAATTTTGACCACAATTTTTAACCGACTGGAATCAAGTTCATTAATTTTCCATTTTGTTCACCCAGGGGTACAAAGTGTTAATAACTCGCCCCTTTGTTAAAAACTAACACTAAAATCTTAAGATATCATACCTTAACTTTGTTGAACAAGGTTCGCAAAAAGTATTCAAAAGACAGCCGGATGTATTCCCCATCCAAAATACAAGAACTTAGCTGTCAGTAAGTTACATAATAAAACCTGTGATTGGTCAGACCAAACGCAAACAACCAAATCACCTGATTGAAAAATTGGGGTGGGTTTCGTGTCTGATTGCTTGAAGTAATAAAAAGGAACAATAAAATAGGTATCATATGAAACAGGAAGATGAAATATTACTCAAAGAAAACAAGGACAGGTTTGTAATTCTGCCGATTAAATATCCTGCCATTTGGGAAATGTACAAGAAAGCCGAAGCCAGCTTTTGGACGGCCGAGGAGATCGACCTTTCGGACGATATGAAACATTGGGAAAACCTGAATGAGGGCGAGAAACATTTCATCTCACACATCCTGGCGTTCTTCGCTGCGAGCGATGGTATCGTGAACGAAAACCTGGCCGTAAACTTTATGAGCGAGGTGCAGTTGCCCGAAGCCCGTTGTTTTTACGGTTTCCAGATCATGATGGAGAACATCCACTCCGAAACCTATGCCCTGCTTATTGATACATATATAAAAGACCCGGCCGAAAAAGACCGCCTTTTCCACGCCATTGATACCGTGCCGTGTGTAGGTAAAAAGGCCGAGTGGGCCCTGCGCTGGATAAACAACGGCAACTTTGCCGAGCGCCTGGTAGCATTTGCCGCTGTTGAGGGCATTTTCTTTTCGGGCAGCTTCTGCTCTATATTCTGGCTTAAAAAACGCGGTCTGATGCCGGGCTTAACTTTCAGTAATGAATTGATATCGCGCGATGAAGGTTCACACTGTGAATTTGCCTGCCTGTTATACAAAATGCTGAAAACCCGCTTAAGTGCCGAAGCGGTAACTAAGATCATTACCGACGCGGTAGAAATAGAAAAAGAATTTGTGACCGATGCCCTGCCGGTAAACCTGATTGGTATGAACGCCAAAATGATGAGCCAGTATATTGAGTTTGTGGCCGACAGATGGTTGGGCGAGCTGGGTTACGAAAAACATTATAACGCCACCAACCCATTCGACTTTATGGAGATGATCTCGCTGCAAGGCAAAACCAACTTTTTCGAAAAACGCGTAGGCGACTATCAAAAAAGCGGCGTCATGAACAATGCCGAAAGCAAAGCGTTTTCGTTGGACGAGGATTTCTAGGTATAGTATCAAGTAGCTAGTATCAAGTATCACGATAAAAACAATTTTGATACCCACTATTAGCAATCGATACGAAACCTTAACAACACGGTTAGTAAAAAGGTCTTAATACTTGATACTAACTACTTGATACTAAATATAAAAATTCACCAGTCGGTAAAAAGGTCCTGCAAAAGCCTTAGTGCCGGCCACTAAATAGATAAAAACATGCTTGTAGTAAAAAGAGACGGTAGAA
This sequence comes from Mucilaginibacter sp. 22184, assembly GCF_052045695.1. NCBI lineage: Bacteria > Pseudomonadati > Bacteroidota > Sphingobacteriia > Sphingobacteriales > Sphingobacteriaceae > Mucilaginibacter > Mucilaginibacter sp. 22184. Next base: position 135,255 of record NZ_JBQEPI010000007.1, on the reverse strand, counting down.
AAGAGTCGGTAAAATTCGACAAGATCACAGCACGTATAGAAAAACTGTGCTATGGGTTCAATCTGGTTGACCCCATTGATGTGGCCAAAAAAGTAATTGAAGGTTTGTTTGATGGGGTTACTACGTCTGAGTTGGATAACCTGGCTGCAGAAACAGCTGCATCGTTAACCACCAAACACCCCGATTATGCTTTGCTGGCATCGCGTATAGCGGTATCCAACCTGCATAAAAACACTATCAAATCGTTCTCTGAAACCATGCGTTTACTGCATGAATATATCGATCCAAAAACCGGCAAAGAAGCATCCCTGATTGCCGATGATGTATGGGACGTGATTGAAGCCAACGCCGAGTTACTGGATAGCACCATCATTTACGACCGCGACTTTGGTTTTGATTATTTCGGCTTTAAAACCCTGGAAAAATCATACCTGTTAAAGATCAACGGTAAAATTGCTGAACGCCCGCAACACCTGTTTATGCGTGTATCGGTAGGTATCCACAAAGCCGATATTGAAAGCGCTATTAAAACCTACCATTTAATGAGCGAGCGCTGGTTTACCCACGCTACTCCTACCCTTTTCAATGCAGGTACACCAAAACCACAAATGTCGTCATGCTTCCTGTTAACTATGAAAGATGACAGCATTGACGGTATCTACGATACTTTAAAACAAACCGCCAAAATTTCGCAAAGCGCCGGTGGTATCGGTTTAAGCATCCACAATGTAAGGGCTACAGGTTCGTACATCAGCGGCACCAATGGTACCAGCAATGGTATCATCCCGATGCTGCGTGTGTTTAATGATACTGCCCGTTATGTTGATCAGGGTGGTGGCAAACGTAAAGGTGCCTTTGCTATTTATTTAGAGCCATGGCATGCCGATATATTTGAATTCCTTGACCTACGTAAAAACCACGGTAAGGAAGAAATGCGTGCCCGCGACTTGTTCTACGCACTTTGGGTATCTGACCTGTTTATGCAGCGTGTAGAAGCCAATGAGGACTGGAGCTTATTCTGCCCGCACGAAGCACCAGGCCTGGCCGATTGCTTTGGCGATGAGTTTGTTGCCCTGTATACCCAATACGAAAAAGAAGGTCGTGCACGTAAAGTGATCAAAGCACAGGAATTGTGGTTTGCCGTACTGGATGCCCAGGTTGAAACCGGTACACCATACTTGTTATATAAAGATGCTGCTAACGCAAAATCAAACCAGCAAAATTTAGGTACCATCAAAAGCTCAAACTTGTGTACCGAAATTATGGAGTATACCGATGCCAATGAGATAGCCGTTTGTAACCTGGCTTCATTAGCATTGCCACGCTATATTATCAATGGCGAGTTTGATCACCAAAAACTGTACGAAGTAACCTACCAGGCTACTTTGAACCTGAACCGCATCATCGACGGTAATTACTACCCTGTTGCCGAAGCAGAATACTCTAACTTGCGTCACCGCCCTATTGGTTTAGGTGTGCAAGGTTTGGCCGATACTTTTATACAGCTGCGCATGCCGTTTGAAAGCGACGAAGCCAAACAGTTGAACAAAGAGATCTTCGAAACTATTTACTTCGCTGCCATGACAGCTTCAAAAGACCTGGCTATTGCCGAAGGTCCGTATGAAACTTTCAAGGGTTCACCGTTGTCAAAAGGTAAATTCCAGTTTGATCTGTGGAATGTAGAACCTGCCAGCACCCGTTGGGATTGGAAAACCCTGCGTAAAGATGTGATGAAAAATGGTGTACGTAACTCTTTATTAGTTGCGCCAATGCCAACCGCGTCAACCTCACAAATATTGGGTAACAACGAGTGTTTTGAACCATATACCTCCAACATTTACACCCGTCGTGTACTGAGCGGTGAGTTCATCGTGGTAAACAAATATTTGCTGCGCGATCTGGTTAACCTTGGTTTATGGAGCCCGGCCATGAAAGATAAGATCATCAGCGCCAACGGATCTATCCAGGATATTGCCGAAATACCTGCCGATATCAAAGAACTGTACAAAACCGTTTGGGAGATCAAGATGCGTAACATCATTGATATGGCTGCTGATAGGGGTGCTTATGTTTGCCAGTCGCAATCATTAAACCTGTTCATCAACTCGCCAAACGCGTCGAAACTGACTTCAATGCACTTCTACGCATGGAAAAAAGGCTTAAAAACCGGTATGTATTACCTGCGTACACAAGCGGCATCACAAGCAGTTAAATTCACTGTGGAAAATCAGGGCGGTTCAAACATGGAGCCTGTAATACCAGAAGTGGTTGAGCAAATTGCCGACAACGTACCAGAAGGCCCAAGCTGCTCAATGGAAGAAGGTTGCGTAACCTGCTCTGCATAAGTTTTAATTAGTCGATAGACGATAGTCCATGGACCATAGCTGCAAAAGCTATAGTTCATGGACTTTTTTCATTAATGACATTAGGGTTTTATTAATCATTTCAACTTTAGCTACTTTTGCTAAATAAAGTAATCTATGGTCTATCGACTATGGACCATGGACTTTTAAAAACAATGACCAAACACGAGATCATCCGTTGCGAACGCTGTCAGGCCCCTTTTGAATGTAAAGCCAATTCATTCAGCAAGTGCCAGTGCAGTACCGTACAGCTCAGCCTCAACGAGGTACAGTACGTAAGCGAAATGTATGATGGATGCCTGTGCGCCAACTGCCTGCTCATCGTTCAGCAGGAATATAGAGAGAGCATGGGCTTGGTGTAAAATAGTTTTGTGCGCCATTAAACCCTACTGATACCATTAGGTGAATAGTATTAGCGATAGTACATATTGGGTTATTTTTCAAATTTAACATTTTGTGCTATTTTTGATTCTAAACCTTAAAACTTAAACCATGTCAGAAATCACAATTATCAACGAAGACCCTAGTAGTGAGCCAAAAAATTTTTCAAAAGGTTTCTTAGCATTACCATTCGATAACGATCAATTTAAAGAGTTTATCGTAGGACTTTTGGGTAAACCTCAAACTATTACAAAAAGAATATCTGGAAATTTTGAAATTCATTTAAAAGATTTACAGAGTTTTTATGATTTAGTAATTCAGCGAGTTTCACAACAAAACAATGGAAAACTAATTCAATTTAATATCAAGATCTATTTTACAGATAGATCAACAGTACAATTAGGTAGCTATCATGAACTCGTTACTTATAATGAAGTAAAACCTATAATTTCAGAAGCAGTACAATTGAGTTGGGATTTTTTAATTCAATTTCATGATAAAACTCAACCTGAAAAACAAAGTATAGAGCTTTTAATCATTGCAACTAATAAATTATTAGAAGAGGACGATTCCTTGTCTTTCCTTTTGCCTAAAAGAGGAGAGTTTAAAATAACAATTCAGCATACTGCAAGAAGTTGGGGGTCTGACATGGAAAATATGCTAAGTAATCAGATCGAATCCCACCTAATTAAAGATAACAAATACCGAAAATTTATAAAAAAATATAGTAGCAAAATATCGATTGGCTTTAGTGCACTTTTCTTTTTATCAAGTATTATTGGATCGTTCGTTATAACACAAGGTTTTATTAACTCCGAACTTAAAAAAGTCCAATCATTCTCATTGGTAAAAACACATACCGTCGATCAACAATTAAATTTCCTCACCTCTTATATTGCAAGTGGCGTCTCAACACAGCATTATTTTAAGGTAAGTATATTTCTTCTGATTTCACTATTAACTTCAATTGGTTTTGGAATATGGATAGACAATACCGCCTCAAATAGCATTCAACCAAGCTTTTTGGTTTTAACAAGAAAAGCAAACGAATATAAAGATGAAACCAAGAAAAAATTAGAAAAAACATGGACCGTATTCTTCACATCTATATTTTTAGGTATAACAACTGGAGTAATTGCTAATTTTATATTTAAATGGTTAGTTTAGTATTTATTAAAAATTCTATCACACTATCTTATCATATTCTATTTTGCAGAATCTTCTATAAGTTTCTGTACCATTACATTATATGTGTTGTTATCAATATTATTATTTCGGCGTCTCGGCAAGATAGATCACCGCCAACTGTACCACATAGGATGTGGGATGCTGAAACAAGTTCAGCATGACTTCTTCTAAATTCCCACCCATTAATCCTTTTCATTTTTATCCAGTCATATAGTTATACATCTTTAAAAGGATGGGCAAAACTTTAAATACGATCATCATGAAAAAGAGATTTTTTGCATATATGTTAGCATTAACAGCAATAGTATCCGTAACCTCGGGTTGCGTGGTACGTGAAGGGGGATATGGGTATCATCACAGATATCATGACGGTTACCATTACCGTGGTTATTAATGGTTAAAGTTTAAGTGAGTTAAGTTTTGATAAATGATGAAAGAGCGGTGCGTGAGTGTTACCGCTCTTTTTTTGTTGCTAATTGTTCATAATGATGGGTATGTCATCGCAATACCATTCCTCCACGCCTGTATTAATCCTTTTCATTTTACCGCAGTCAAACCTGTATAATGCCTGTTAGTTAGACAGCCACATTAATAGTTATCACCATGAAAAAGAGATTGTTTGCATATATGTTAGCGTTAACAGCCATCGTATCAGTAACCTCAGGTTGCATGGTACGTGAAGGATACGGAAACCGCAGGTACCATCATGATAGGTACCACAATGGCTATGGTTATGACAACGGTTATAACCGCGGTGATCATTACCATGACAGCACGCATGGTTATTAATAAAGTGCTAATTGAGTTTGTTTTGATAAATGATGAAAGAGCGGTGCGTGAGTGTTACCGCTCTTTTTTTGTTTTTGATCATTGCTGCAAAATCGTAATATCATCCGTGTTTTGCATGCGGGCAACAATGCCCCAGCCATAAAAATAGTTGGATACCCCAATGATCAGTTCATTGTCGCCGGCTTTGAGCGGAATGTCAAACGACGAGTTGGCAATATCCAACCGCCCGGCGGGATATTTCATGATGGGTCGCCCAAATTCATTCTTATCTACATAGAGTAAACCCCGGTTAATAAACACATACACCTCATCGCTAAAGCCCAGCTGAATTTTGGCTATTTGATCTTTAGTAGAGTGGATGTTAGTTTTAAGCCATACATACCGGTTTTTACTCTGAACACCGCCGCCCCTGTTTTCCATCCCTCCGTATACCCGGCTTAGGTTAATCAGTCCCCTTCGCTCGGCTTGTATGGGTTTCCATTTGGAGGTATCTGTGGGCAGGTCTTTAACCATGAGTTCCCGCCCATCTTCCAGGAACTGCGAGGCGGATACATCCCATCGGCGGATATAATTGATATCATGATTGGTAAGGTCCATGCCTTCTTCCGGCGATAGACCTTCCGTTTCATTGGGTTTTACAATAAGATTGGCGAAGTAGCCTGGCCCGTCAAAGGCAATTGTCCCGGTGCGGCTCTCCCCTTCCAGTCGCGGAATTTGTAATACCGGGCGTTCCATGTTATTCAGATACACCTTCATTTGCAGGCCCGATATCACCAGTTTAAAGTGATTCCAGTCGTCGTTACGAATAGGCGCCGGTCCCTGGAAATGGCCATATAAATCCCACATATTTATACCATGCAATATGGGTGCGTACTGTATAGCGGTATTACGCTGCTGACTTTCATCGGGCTGGGTGCGTAAATAAACAATTTCGGTTTCGCTGGGGCTTTGCTGCCTGAAGTACACACTCATGAATGCCGGCTTACTGCCATCAATAGGTTGCGTATCAAACTCAATCGTACCATTGGTAAAGCTAAAATCTTTTAATATCACCTGGTTACTGGCACCCTTGCCCCGCACTATTTTCATGGCTTTTGCATTTTTGTAGGTCAAAAATTCCGCATGCTGCTTAGAAGTGTCCCAGCGGCTCGCTTCAAAAGGAATAGCTATCACTTTTCCCTTGCCGGTTTTTACCTGGGCCATACCCATGGTACTGAACAGGAACAGGCATAGCATACTTGTAATTAATGGTTTAATTTTGTGTTGGTTAAGTTTATTTTTCATCTTTATGGATATTTTAGCTAAAGGTGAAATTGTATTACTGTAAACCCATATTCAAGTACATTCAATCCCGTTCACGGTCATAAATCATGCAGGAAGAGGCTCTATATATCCATACCTGGTGCAAAACAGTTGAGCGATCGCTGGATTGGGGCGAAAGCTCGTCCTGGAGCGATCATGATTTTGAGAAACTGGGCGAGTTAATATTTCAGAAAACCGGTACGCTGCTGAGCATCACCACCCTCAAGCGTATCTGGGGAAGGGTTAAATACAACAGCTCGCCCACCACAGCCACCTTAAATACCATGGCACGCTACGCCGGGGCCGAAGATTGGCGCGGCTACAAGAAAAATATAGCAGCCGAAAAAAGATCTTGCCTCCCTACTCCATCACCACAAACAGGCATCAAACAAAAAGGATACATTATGGCAGCGATGGCTATGGCCTTGGTTGTGGTGGTATTAGGCATATTAGCCGCCCGCAATTTAACTCCGCCGAAAGCTGTAAAACCCAACCTCAACGGACCGGTTAAATTTTCGAGCCGGAAAGTGACCGATGGTCTGCCCAATTCTGTGGTGTTTGATTATGATGCGTCGGCTTTAAATATAGATAGCGTAACCCTGCAGCAAAGCTGGGATCCATCGCGGGTAGAAAGGATCCCCACAAGCGGCAGGCAGCATACCTCCATCTATTACTATCCCGGTTATTTTACAGCCAAACTGATAGCCAACGGCAGGTTAAAAAAAGAAAATCCGGTGTTTATTAAAACGCACGGGTGGACGGGTATTATCAGAAGAAACAACAACCCGCTTTACCTGGCCGATAAGGATATCCATCAACCCGGGAGCATGGGCCTGGATAGTAAAACCCTGGCCTTAAAATTATCATCGCCGGTATTTAATGGCCAATGGCTCAGTTTTTATAATGTACGTGAATTTGACGGGCTTGATGGCGGTAACTTTACTTTTGAAACTACATTGCGTAATACTTCGGGAGTGGATGAATCATCCTGCCGGAAAATGATCCTGTATATTTTGGGAAAACAAAATGCCATCGTTATTCCATTGGCAGATAAAGGCTGTATTTCGGACCTCAACATATTCACCTCATCCGACTGGGTATCTGGCAAAAGTAACGACCTGAGCGCTTTTGGCTGCGATTTCAGCCAATTCCAAAAACTCAAATGCGAGGTTAAGGACATGACATTAAGCCTTTACCTGAACAACAACCTCATTTTTACAAAACCCATCACCCAAACCATTACGCAAATAGCCGGTATCTGTATCGCATTTGAAGGCTCGGGCGAGATAAAGTATGTGAAACTGGGGAATAAGGATAAGATAGTGCTGGATGATAAGTTTGGAAAATGATACTCCGTTTTAGTTATAAACTGTGAATTAAATTAATATGATCCGCTATTTTCCTTTAGATAATCCCTATAATAAATTATACGCAGAAATAGGCGAAACCATCAAGCAGTATTATCCTATTGGAGTAACGCCCGATGATCCCGAATATAATGCGCATCCTGGGATGAAAAAAATCATGGCCATTATGGAGGAGAATGCTACCCAAAATAAAAAATTTAACAAACCATGGGCTGATTTTCTAAAAAAACTGCGAAGCGGATCAAAAAGCAAGATACACAACTGTAGCTATGTGCATGATGTATCTTTTAGCGGTGAGCTCACCCTTGAACGCTACCAGGATGATGCATTGCTGAGGATAAAAATGATCCGGTTTTCCGTTAGCTTAATTGCCCCCTACTTTACTATATACGGCGTCGATGAAACTGTTATAAAAGAAAAGGCAGATGAATTAGCTTACGGTTACCGTGCCATTAATGTAATCACAGAATCGCCATACATGGAATTTGGAACCGATTTTAATTATTTACAAAAGGAAATCGAGGCGCAATTTGTAGATTACAGTTTTGTTCCGATCAGAACAAGCCTGCTTTATGTGAAGGGTTTGCATACACCATATTTTGGGCCCGATGAATGTAAATTACATAATGCGCTGTTCAATGGTTATTTTGATTTTGCACCTGTCATATTTTTCCGCGGCGAAATGTATTATGGCAGCGGCCCCAGTAATATTACTGTTGAGTTGCTCCCTCCACCACCAATAGCTTAATTAGCAAATAATTCCGCCTAAAAATCCCGCTCTCGCACCTCGCACCCGCACCCAATCAAGCCATTACAAAAACTTTTTTACACAACCGCTTGAAAATCAAAAAATAAGTCCGTACTTTTGCAGTCCTTAAAATAAGGATAAAACTGTAAATACAAAAAAGGAAAAATGCCTACTATTCAGCAATTAGTTAGAAAAGGTAGAGTAGCTCTGGTTGACAAGAGTAAGTCACCAGCGTTGGACAGCTGTCCACAGCGAAGAGGCGTATGCACCCGTGTGTATACCACTACCCCTAAGAAACCAAACTCAGCAATGCGTAAAGTTGCCCGTGTGCGCTTAACCAACGGTAAAGAAGTAAATGCTTACATCCCAGGTGAAGGTCACAACTTGCAAGAGCACTCAATCGTGTTGATCCGCGGTGGTCGTGTTAAGGATTTACCAGGTGTACGTTACCACATCATCCGTGGCGCGTTAGATACATCAGGTGTAGCCGGTCGTAACCAACGTCGTTCTAAATATGGTACTAAACGCCCTAAACCAGGTCAAGCTGCTGCAGCCCCTGCAAAAGGTAAAAAGAAATAATTAAGGAGGATAGATAGCAATGAGAAAGTCAAAACCAAAAAAGAGAATTATCCTTCCTGATCCAAGGTTCAATGATACCCTGGTAACAAGGTTTGTAAATAACATGATGTATGATGGTAAAAAATCTACCGCGTACTCAATATTCTACAACGCAGTTGACATCGTTGAGAAAAAAACAAGCGAAAACGGTTTAGAGACCTGGAAAAAGGCTTTAAACAATGTAATGCCTGCTGTTGAAGTAAAAAGCCGCCGTGTAGGTGGTGCTAACTTCCAGGTACCAACCGAAGTTCGTCCGGAGCGTAAAATTGCTTTGGGTATGAAATGGTTGATCAGCTATGCCCGTCGTCGTGGTGAAAAAACCATGATGGAGAAATTAGCCGGTGAGATCATCTCAGCAGCTAAAGGTGAAGGTGCAGCAGTGAAGAAAAAAGAAGATACGCATAAAATGGCCGAGGCCAACAAAGCGTTCTCACACTTTAGGTTTTAATTATTGAATTAGTGAATTAGTGAATTATTGATTACGTAACATTATGCTAATCGGTAATTCACAAATTCGCAATTCCTTAAACAAAATTTACTGAATAACAGAATCAGTGATTTGAAATTTTAAAAAGTAATTTTTCACTCACTAATTCACTAATTCAATAACTCAATAATTAACATGTCAAGAGATCTAAGATATACAAGAAACATAGGTATTGCCGCCCACATTGATGCCGGTAAAACCACCACAACCGAACGTATCCTTTATTACGCTGGTGTTAGCCACAAAATTGGTGAAGTGCACGAAGGTGCTGCTACCATGGACTGGATGGCACAGGAGCAGGAACGTGGTATCACTATCACTTCTGCTGCTACAACCGTAAATTGGAAATACAGAGGCCATAACTATCACATGAACATCATTGATACTCCGGGACACGTGGATTTTACCGTAGAGGTAAACCGCTCCCTGCGTGTATTAGATGGTTTGGTTTTCCTTTTTAGCGCGGTTGATGGTGTTGAGCCACAATCTGAAACTAACTGGAGGCTTGCTAACAACTATAACGTTGCCCGTATCGGTTTCGTTAATAAGATGGACCGTTCTGGTGCCGACTTCTTAAACGTTGTTAAACAAGTTAAAAGCATGTTAGGCAGCAACGCCGTTCCGCTTCAATTACCTATTGGTGCCGAAGAGAACTTTAAAGGTGTGGTTGACTTAATTAACTGGAGAGGTATCGTTTGGAATGAGCATGATAAGGGTATGACCTTTACCGAAGTGCCTATCCCTGAGGATATGATCGAAGAAGCAACCGAGTGGAGAGAGAAATTACTGGAATCAGTAGCTGAGTATGACGAAAGCCTGATGGAAAAATTCTTTGACGCTCCTGAAACCATCACTGAACGCGAAGTGCTTGACGCTTTACGTAAAGCGGTTTTAGATGCTAAGATTGTTCCTATGGTTTGCGGTTCATCTTTCAAAAACAAAGGTGTACAAACCATGCTTGACTATGTGATGGAATTATTGCCTTCACCAATGGACGTAGAAGGTATCATCGGTACTAACCCTGATACTGGCGAAGAGATATTACGTAAACCAGATGTTAAAGAGCCATTTGCAGCTTTAGCATTTAAAATCGCGACTGACCCATTCGTAGGCCGTTTGTGCTTTATCCGTGTTTACTCTGGTAACTTGGAAGCTGGTTCATACGTACATAACATGCGTTCTGACAACAAAGAGCGTATCAGCCGTATATTCCAAATGCACGCTAACAAGCAAAACCCTATCCCTAACGTAGGTGCAGGTGATATTGCTGCGGTAGTAGGCTTTAAGGATATCAAAACTGGCGATACTCTTTGCGACGAGAAACACCCGATCATTCTGGAGTCAATGAACTTCCCAGAGCCGGTTATCGGTTTAGCTATTGAGCCTAAAACTCAGGCCGACGTAGATAAATTAGGTATGGCTCTTGGTAAATTAGCCGAAGAGGATCCAACCTTCCGTGTAAACTCTGACGAAGAAACCGGCCAAACTGTAATTTCAGGTATGGGCGAGCTTCACTTGGATATCATCATGGACCGTTTAAAACGTGAGTTTAAAGTAGAGGTTAACCAGGGTGCTCCGCAAGTAGCTTACAAAGAATCTATCACAGGTACTATTCAACACCGCGAAACATACAAGAAACAAACCGGTGGTCGTGGTAAATTTGCAGATATACAGGTTATCCTTTCTCCAAATGACGAAGGTAAAGAAGGTTTACAGTTTGTGAACGAAATTAGCGGTGGTTCAATCCCTCGTGAGTTTATCCCATCTGTTCAAAAAGGCTTTGAGGCTTCCATGGTAAACGGTGTATTAGCCGGCTATCCATTAACTAGCTTAAAAGTTCGTTTAATTGATGGTTCGTTCCACGCTGTCGATTCGGATGCTTTATCATTTGAGTTAGCTGCTAAAATGGCTTACCGTGAGGCATTGCCAAAATGTAAACCAGTATTGCTTGAGCCGATCATGAAAATCGAGATCTTAACCCCTGAAGAAAACATGGGTGATGTTATCGGTGACATGAACCGTCGTCGTGGCCAACTGTTAGGTATGGATTCACGTGCAGGTGCACAGGTTATTAAAGCTACTGTGCCACTTTCTGAAATGTTTGGTTATGTAACCCAGTTACGTACCATTACTTCAGGCCGTGCTACTTCAACCATGGAGTTTGATCACTATGCTGAAGCGCCACGTAACGTACAGGACGAAGTAGTAGCCAAAGCAAAAGGCAAAAAAGCTGCTCAAAACGCGTAAAACAAATCTTTGATTACACCGATCTTTTTGTGATTTCACAGATGATCGGTGTAATCTTACAATAAATCACAGTTACTCTAATAAATAGCTCTTAGGGTAACTAAAAACAAAAAATAAAATGAGCCAAAGAATCAGGATCAAATTAAAATCTTACGATTACAACCTGGTAGACAAATCTGCCGAGAAGATCGTAAAAACAGTAAAGCCAACTGGCGCTGTAGTTAGCGGACCACTTCCTTTACCAACCGAAAAGAAAATTTTCACTGTATTACGTTCACCACACGTAAACAAAAAAGCACGTGAGCAATTTCAATTATGCTCATACAAGCGCTTATTAGATATTTACAGCTCTAACTCAAAAACTGTAGATGCCCTGATGAAGCTTGAATTGCCAAGCGGTGTTGAAGTTGAGATCAAAGTTTGATAGACGACCGGCCCACTGAAAGGTGTGGGACAACATAAAAAAGCGCCATCCGAAATCGGATGGCGTTTTTTTTATAATGCTTTTACCATTTGTCATCCTGAGGAACGAAGGATCTATTTGTGCACTTTGCCTCGCCAATGTTGGTGTTGTCACCAACATTCTACTGCTTGGTCGACCATAATAAGTTGTTGGTGACAACACCAACAACGGCGCGGAGTGACTCTGCCAATTGGGGATTGCTTCGTACCTCGCAATGACGCCTTTTTAAGGAAATTTCAATCTACACATTTGAAATCTGCACATCCGTACATCTATTACATTTGCTGCGGTATAGCGCTCATATCCATATAGGCAAATTCCCACAGGTGACCGTCAAGATCCTGGAAACCGTGACTGTACATCCAGCCATAATCCTGTTTTTCGTTAGGTACTGTGGCACCTGCGGCTACTGCCTTGTGCACAATTTCATCAACTGTTTCCCGGCTATCAACCGAAATACAATTAATGGTTTCGGCTACTTTGGTAGCATCGGCGATATCTTTTTTAATAAATGATTTAAAGAATGGCTCGGTTAACAGCATAAAAAATATATTATCGCTGATAACCAATGATGCACCCTGTTCATTAGTGAACTGTGGATTGAAGCTATAGCCCAGGCTGGTAAAAAACTCGATTGATTTGTTAAGGTCTTTAACAGGTAGGTTTACAAAAATTTGAGTTGCCATGATGTTTGATGATTAGATGTTTATTTGTTTAAATGTCTGAAACAAACATACGGGCATTAATGCAACCCGATGAGGTGTAAAAACGACAAATTAAGGGCAAATTATGACAACAGGTTATTACCCTGTATTTTGGCTTTGATCTCTTTTTTAGCAAATGCCTTTCATGAGCTGATACTCTTTGGAGCGGATCAGGTGAGGCTAAATAGTAATTAAATTGTAAGATTAGACTAAAATCATATTCGCTACGTTCTAACAGCTGTAAAATTGTATATTTGTAGTAATGAGGATCAGGAATTTCAAAACGCTGATAGTAGTAATGTTTATGGGTGTCTTTATGATAAAGATGGCTATATCCCTTGCGCCTGCGTTTTTGTATCTTGATAATAAAACAGTAAGAGCAGTTATACTACAGCTTGAGCAGGAATCTAAAACCGAAAAAGAAAACCCGGATAAGGACACTTTTAAGGAGAAAAAAGCCTTTGATGAATATTATATGCACAGTGTAGCCTATATTACATTTGTTGCAGAAAACAATATACTTCATAATCAGGAAGACCATCTATATAAACAGGCATATCACCCTGTTGTCCCCACGCCGCCACCCAACGTTTAAATGATTAACCGGATACTTCCCTATCCGGATGCTAACGCTTTACAATTCATTTAAATTTTTCGTCAAAATAATTTATTAACGATGATGAAACTATCCTCCGATATGATCGGAAGGAAGGCTTCATTCAAATTATCGATCTTATGCAAGATAAGCAAGGTGGCTTTGCTGCGGGCAATCTCAACCTGAAAAAATATTTCTTATCCAAAAACTTAAAAAAGGATATTCCATCAAGTGTCGTTGTATTTCTGGTTGCGCTCCCTCTATGTTTGGGAATAGCACTGGCCTCGGGCGCTCCTTTATTCGCCGGCGTATTAACCGGCATTATTGGTGGTATTGTAGTAGGCACCTTCAGTGGTTCGCAACTGAGCGTGGCAGGTCCGGCGGCCGGTTTAACGGTTATTGTATTGAATGCCATAACCAAACTTGGCGCGTACGAAACCTTTTTGCTGGCCATTGTGCTGGCCGGTGTTTTCCAGATGCTCCTGGGTATATTAAAGGCGGGTACCATTGCCAATTACTTCCCTTCATCGGTAATTGAAGGCATGCTTGCGGCCATAGGTATCATCCTGATCATGAAGCAATTTCCACATGCTGTTGGTTATGATGCCGACTTTGAGGGTGATGAGCGCTTTAGTCAGATAGACGAACACAATACTTTTTCAGGTATCCTGCGCGCGGTAGCCCGTATCAATTACGGGGCAGTTATTATTACTGCGGTTTCGTTACTACTGCTTATTTACTGGCCAAAATTCAAAAAGCTGGCCATTGTTCCGGCCCCGCTACTGGTTGTTTTGGCTGGTGTTGGTTTGAGTATGGTATTTAAAGGAAGTGGATTTGCCTTGCTGGATAAGCAGTTTGTACACATACCTATCGTAAACAGCAGCGCCGAGTTTTTCGGCTTATTCAAATCGCCCGACTTTAGCCAGATCGGCAATAAAGAGGTTTGGATAACTGCGTTTACCATAGCCGTAGTAGCCAGCCTGGAAACCTTGCTTAGCCTCGAAGCTGTTGATAAGATCGACCCGATAAAGCGTATTTCACCCACCAACCGCGAACTGGTGGCCCAGGGAATTGGTAACATCACCAGCGGCTTATTAGGCGGCTTGCCTATGACTGCCGTAATTGTACGCTCATCGGCCAACGTAAATGCTGGCGCGCGTACCAAAATGAGCAGCATCATACATGGTTTGCTCCTGCTGGTATCCTTGCTTTGCATCCCCTTCCTCATCAACCTCATCCCGTTATCGTGCCTGGCAGCTATACTGCTCATGACCGGTTATAAACTAACCCGCATCAGCCTGTTTAAACACATGTGGCATTTAGGGCTGAGCCAGTTTATACCATTTGTAGTAACCATTGTTGCCGTAGTACTAACCGATCTGTTGATAGGCGTGGGCATTGGTATGCTGGTGGGTATATTTTATATCCTGCGTACCAATTTGCGCAACCCCTACTTCTACCAGATCGATCGTAATGGCGATAAAAAGGTGATTAGGATAAAGCTTGCCGAGGAGGTATCCTTTTTAAATAAAGCGGCCATACAGATAACGCTAACCAGCTTACCTAAAGGCACAGATGTGATCATCGATGGCTCCAATTCCAGGTTTATTGACCCGGACGTGATCGAGATCATCCACAATTACAAGCACAATGCCTACACTAAAGGCATCGTTGTGCAACTGCATGAAATAAAGGACAAGTACGATATACCTCCTTTAAAAGAATTAATGTATAACCCCACTAACTAAGAAAAATCATGACCTCAATAGATAATAATTTAAAACTGGTAAATAACGACGGTAGCTATAATGCCCTGATACGCGGCAACAGCCAATGGGTTGACCTGAAACTACAGGAAGACTCAGACTATTTTAAAAAACTGGCTAAAGGCCAAAGCCCCGAAGTATTATGGATAGGCTGCGCCGACAGCCGCGTACCTGCCAATGAAGTAACAGGTACCAAACCAGGCGAAGTGTTTGTACACCGCAACATTGCCAACGTAGTGGTACACTCTGACATGAATATGCTGAGCGTATTGGACTACGCAGTAAACGTGCTTAAAGTAAAACACGTTATTGTGGCCGGTCACTACGGTTGCGGCGGCGTAGCTGCTGCTATGAGTAACAAGCAATTTGGTGTTATTGACAACTGGTTGCGCCATATAAAAGACGTTTACCGTTTGCACGCTAAAGAACTGGATGCTATTGAAGACCAACAGGAACGCACCAACCGCCTGGTGGAGCTTAATGTAAGCGAACAGGTATACAACGTGTGCAAAACCACCATTATACAAAATGCATGGCAGGAACGCCATGACCTGGAAGTTCATGGCTGGGTGATTGACCTGGGTACAGGTTTGATCAAGGATTTAAAAGTTTCCAGCAGCAGTCCGCATAACCTGGGTTATGTGTATGAGTTTGACAACGCAAATGCTGTTGCTCAACATTAATAAAGGCTGCTGCCCTTAAGCCTTCAAGGATTCTCCCTCAATACCTGCAAAGGGAGAGGTTTATGTTTGGTTTGCCCCGGTTCATTGTTAATGGCCGGGGTTCTTTTTTTGAAGGCGACAACCCTATTCATCTGCTAATGACGGAAAGTCCAATCCCCCACGTCATTGCGAGCGCAGCGTGGCAATCCCAAACTATACAGAGCGGCTCTGTTAATCGGGGATTGCCACGCTGCGCTCGCAATGACGCGTGGATATTATACAGAACTTCAAAATCTGCCTGGAAATTGAATAACATATATTGAAATTACTGACTTCATACTCAATCCTTCAATTTTTATCCTATTTTTATCCTGAAGCAACAAGCAAAAATATTTATGCTGAGGCAATCAAAAGAAACACGCACTTTAAAGCAAAACCTATTACTGGCCTCATCTACCGCCTTTGTATCTGG
Source organism: Mucilaginibacter sp. 22184 (assembly GCF_052045695.1). Classification (NCBI taxonomy): domain Bacteria; kingdom Pseudomonadati; phylum Bacteroidota; class Sphingobacteriia; order Sphingobacteriales; family Sphingobacteriaceae; genus Mucilaginibacter; species Mucilaginibacter sp. 22184. The sequence continues at coordinate 119,103 of NZ_JBQEPI010000007.1, read as the reverse complement.
GGTAACCAATGTGGCCGGCATGATCGCCTTTCTGGCCTTTACTTCAAATATCACGGGGCATGTGGCCAACCTGGCCAAGCACGTGGTTGAACAAAACTGGAGCGAAATTGTGGTTTTCTTGATATGGCTGCTTATGTTTTTTGCCGGGGCATTTATGTCTAACTTTATTGTCCACTCGCTGGAGCATAAAAGCCGCTACCGGGCACATTCCATTCCCATTGTCATCGAGATCATTCTGCTACTGTTTGTGGCTATTTACGGCCATAACTTTTACCGCGAAACCCAAACCGAGCGTGAAGTGGTTATCGGCGTGATCATTTTTTGCATGGGTTTGCAAAACAGCCTGGTATCTACCATATCCGGCGGGCTCATCAAATCGACACACTTAACCGGCCTGTTCACTGACCTGGGCGGCGATGTATCTGAATGGTTTCATCCCAATACCGCCAAAACCGAAACTACCCGCAACAAGATCTACGTGCGCCTCACCGTACTGGGCTTTTATTTTTTCGGCGGCATCATGGGTGGGTTCTTTTTTAATTTGTATGATTTTGCGATATTTTATTTCATTCCGCTAATTTTGCTTACCATTTTATATTACGATCTTTCGCCGGTAGCACTGCATAAGATCAGCCGGATATTCCGGACGGATAAAAGCAGGCCGGTTTAGATTCTTTCGCCGGTAGCACTGCATAAGATCAGCCGGATATTCCGGACGGATAAAAGCAGGCCGGTTTAGATCATTAACTCTTTAACATTTACACCTATGTGCGCCCAAACAAGCATTCACGACACCAGCCACATTACTTACGAAGGTTTGCTGGAAGGTAACAAGCAGTTCATCGCAAACGCCTTAGACTCCGATCCGGACTTTTTTACTAAACTGGCCAATGGCCAAAAACCACCAATACTGTGGATAGGTTGCGCCGATAGCCGCGTACCGGCCAACCAGATCACCAATACAGCACCCGGCGAAATATTTGTACACCGCAATATTGCCAACATGGTTATTCACTCTGATATGAATATGCTGAGTGTACTGGACTATGCCGTAAACGTATTGAAGGTAAAACACGTGATTGTAACCGGCCATTACGGTTGCGGTGGTGTACTTGCCGCCATGAGCAACAAAGCCTTTGGATTGATTGACAACTGGCTGCGCCACATTAAAGATGTTTACCGCCTGCATGCCGATGAACTTGATGCCATTACTGACGAAACCGAACGCGGCAACCGCCTGGTAGAGCTTAACGTGAAAGAAAACGTATATAATCTTTGTAAAACCACCATCGTGCAGAATGCCTGGAAAAGCGGCCAGGAACTGGGTGTGCACGGCTGGGTTTATAGCCTGAGCACCGGCAAAATCGGCGACATGAACGTGAGCACTTATAACAACGATAATATGGAGAACGTGTTTAAGTTTAAGTAGTCGAGAGAGTCAAGAGACAAGATTAAAATTATAAATATCATGATATGCGAAGAGCCGGGGATTATAATTCCCGGCTCTTTTATTTAAAGACAAATTTACGTCTTGATTCTTGTCTCTTGACTCTGGCGCTTACACTTCCTTTGTCAAAAACGGATACCTGTAATCCTTCGGCGGATCAAAGGTTTCCTTAATAGTACGTGGAGATACCCAGCGCAGCAGGTTGATCATAGAACCAGCCTTATCATTGGTTCCGGATCCTCTGGCACCGCCAAATGGCTGCTGACCAACAACGGCACCCGTCGGTTTGTCGTTAATATAGAAATTACCGGCAGCGTTACGTAAACGCTGAGTAGCCTCGGCAATGGCATATCTGTCCTGCGATATAATAGAGCCTGTTAGCGCGTAGATGGATGTTTTATCTACGATGTTAAGCACCTCATCAAATTTGGCGTCCTCGTACACGTAAATGGTCAATACAGGACCAAATAGCTCCTCGCACATGGTTACATAGTACGGATCATCTACTTTTAGCACAGTAGGCTCTACAAACCAGCCAACAGTTTTATCATAGCTACCACCGGCAACTACTTCAACACCTTTATCAGCTTTGGCTTCATCGATGTATTTGGCCAGTTTATCAAACGATACTTCGGTGATCACGGCATTAACAAAGTTTTCAAAATCTTCCACCGGACCCATTTTAAACGAGGCGATGTCGCGCTGCACATTGGCTTTTACCGCAGGCCATAATGAGGCCGGGATATAGGCGCGTGAAGCGGCAGAGCATTTTTGTCCCTGGTATTCAAAAGCACCGCGAACCAACGCTGTACTTACTACATCGGCATTGGCACTTGGGTGGGCCAGCACAAAGTCTTTACCACCGGTTTCGCCTACAATGCGCGGGTAGGTTTTGTATTTATGAATGTTGGTACCAATAGTTTGCCAGATATTCTGGAACACTTTGGTTGATCCGGTGAAGTGGATACCGGCAAAATCAGGGTGGTTAAATATCACCTCGCCTGCAACCGGGCCGTCAACATAAATGAGGTTGATAACACCAGCTGGTACACCCGCTTCTTTAAACACCTTCATGATCACGTTGGCGGCAAATATCTGGGTATAGGCCGGTTTCCAAACCACCACGTTACCCATCATGGCCGCTGACGAAGGCAGGTTACCCGCGATAGCTGTAAAGTTAAATGGCGTTAAAGCAAATACAAAACCTTCCAGCGGGCGTTGCTCCACACGGTTCCAAACACCTTTGCCTGATACAGGTGGCTGTTGCTTGTAGATCTCGGTCATGTACTCCACGTTAAAACGCAGAAAATCGATCAGTTCACAGGCAGAATCGATCTCGGCCTGGTAAGCGTTTTTTGACTGGCCCAACATGGTTGCCGCGTTAATTTCCGCACGGTACGGACCGGCAATCAGTTCGGCAGCTTTTAAAAATATGGCGGCACGCTGCTCCCAGGGTAAATTTTCCCAATCGGCCTTGGCAGCCAGGGCAGCATCAATAGCAGCAGTAACGTGACTGGCATCACCTTCAGAAAAAGTAGCCAGTAAATGTTTATGATCATGCGGCGGGCGGATCTCGAGCTTAGTGCCCGTACGTACTTCTTTGTCGCCGATGTACATAGGTATATCCAATTGGTGAGCACGGGCAGCCTCTAAGGCGGCTTTAAGCGCTACACGTTCCAAACTGCGCGGGCCATAGTTTAAAACAGGCTCATTTTGCGGCGGCGGAACATTAAAAAATCCTTTAAGCATAGATGGGTTATTTATGTTGCCGCAAAGATACGGATTTTGCAGGGAAGGGGGAATTGAGGAAATGTCAAAAATGCTATGGATACAACACAAACGTTTGAGAAAATTAATACTTTTAGGATGTGGAAGATCAGGATGAATTATTTTTTGAGTTGAAATGCGATGGCGATTCAATAAAAATAACCCCAGTTGAATTTATAATCTATGATTCGGAAACCTCATGGGATAAAAACTGGATAAAAACCAAAATAGAAATCAAAGCCGGTGTATTTACTGGAACATATAGGGGGGAATTTATGACCCACGATTTCGTGGCCTTTAAAAAGGAATTAAAAAAACCTATACATCAATTTAGATAGTTCAGCAAAATTTGAAGGATTAGAGGGATATTTAAAAATAGATATTAAAGGGGACGGATTAGGTCACCTAAATGCTATATGCGTAGCCAACGATGCACCTGGATATGGAAATAAGTTAACTTCTTATTTTTATTTCGACCAGACATATATTCCACATCTATTAAAGCAACTTGATAAAATCATTGAATATTTTCCGGTAACAAAGTAATTATCTTTGCACCCACGACTTACACCACTCCCCAATAACGGATTGAAGAAGTTTTAATATATCATGATCCACATAGAACAAATACGTCCCGAACTTACCTGGCGCTTACGCCGACAGGTGCTTTATCCTGAACAAAAGCTGTACGAAATGGAAATGGAGGAAGACAATCACGGTTTGCATTTTGCCGCTTTTCTGGATAATAATGTGGTAGGCGTAATATCTTTGTTTGCCAGAGGCGATGACTACCAGTTTCGCAAGTTTGCGGTTGACGGGGAGGTTCAGGGCAAAGGCATTGGCACCAAAATGCTGGCCTATGTTACAGATTTTGCCCGTACCAATGGCGCCAAACGTTTGTGGTGCAATGCCAGGGTAACGGCAATCAGCTTTTACATCAATGCCGGCTTTGAGCATACCGGCCAGCTGTTTACACGGCAGGGGTATGATTACGAGATCCTGGAGAAAAACCTTACTCTTTAATCAGCGCCGCGATCAGCGTAGTAGCGTAGTCATTTTGCTGTTTCTGATTGGATAACTTGGCCAGATCAAGCGCCTCGTCAATATCACCCTGGGCCTCATAAACTACAGCCAGGTTATAAGCTGCCCTGCTTGCCTGTTTAAGGTCGGGACCATCAATAATGGGGTTGAGTATTTTAAAGGCAAGGTCGAACCTGCCCGCCAGTATTTGCTTTACTGATGTTGCCAAAAGATCGCCCTGATTATAAAGCGGCCGGTAATTGGTAATGGTATAAGGCAGATAATCTTTCAACGCATCGAGCGCCGCATTACGGGCAGCACCATCAATAGAATAGCCAAACCTGCCATCCTGTGGTTCGGTAGCTACCCCTTTGAGCTTTTTAAAGAAGATGCCATTACTTTCATATAAAGTAAAAGCAACCCTGGCCTTGGTGCTGTAATAAGCTATTTGAGCATTACCATCATACTGTACATTATCCAGCACCAGGCCCGCGTTAAAGTCATCGAGCGTTAAAATATAGTTGGCCTTGTATTTGGCCGCCAGATGTTTCACAGAATCTTTATTGGCGCTAAATGATACGGAATCGATCAGGTTGGAAACTTTAACACCTGGTAACAACTTCAGTTCCTTTTCGGCGCCGGTTATAGCGCTATAGGCTGCTGCTTTAAGGGCCACAATTTTACGTTTATTCAGGCGGGTGGAATCAAAGGTAAGTTTATTAACCACCAATATACGGGCGGTATCCGTTCTGAATACCAGTTTTGGGGCATAATCAACAGGTACAGTAGCGTATTGAACCACGTTACAAGAGGTTAACCCGATTATAAATAATATGCAAATGAGCTTAAACAGTTTCACGGTCTGGGGTAAATTATAGATGGATGTAAAATTACGAAACTACAATGAATTTGACATGAATATTAACACTGTATTATATGTAAACAATACAGTTAATCACAACTAATTAATCAAGTGCCACAAATTTTACATATTTCAAAAAAAAACGCTAATGCTGCAACATTAGTATTAAATTAATAATAAAAACGTGTTTTTATTTCCAATATGACAGGGTATTTTAGGGCTTTAACATCTACTTTGTTATATTTGCTTAATTGCATAATCATAGTTTGCTAAAGAAAATATGGCTAAAAAAAAATCAGATGCATCAACGCATACCCCTATCGTAAACGAAACCTCTCTTTCATTTTTCGAAAAATATATAAATAACCCGTCTCCTACTGGTTTTGAATGGAAAGGCCAGGAATTATGGCTCGATTACTTAAAACCTTATATCGATACCCATTATGTAGATAATTACGGTACCGCAGTAGGTGTGATCAACCCTAAGGCTGATTACAAAGTAGTGATTGAGGCCCATGCCGACGAGATATCATGGTTTGTAAATTATATTACCAATGATGGCCTGATATACGTGATCCGTAATGGCGGTTCCGATCACCAAATAGCCCCTTCCAAAAGGGTAAACATCCATACGGATAATGGTGTAGTAAAAGCAGTTTTCGGCTGGCCTGCAATACATACCCGCCAGGCTGGTGATAAGGAAGAAGCCCCAACCTTAAAAAACATTTTCCTGGATTGCGGTTGCACAAGCAAAGAAGAAGTAGAGAAACTGGGCATCCATGTAGGTTGCGTGATCACCTATGAAGATGAATTCACGATTCTGAATGACCGCTATTATGTTGGTCGTGCCCTGGATAACCGTGCAGGTGGCTTTATGATAGCCGAGGTTGCCCGCTTATTAAAAGAGAATAAAGTAAAACTGCCGTTCGGCCTGTATATCGTAAACGCAGTACAGGAAGAAATAGGTTTGCGCGGTGCAGAGATGATCGCCCACAAAATAAAACCTAACGTGGCTATAGTAACTGATGTTACGCATGATACACAAACGCCAATGATCAATAAAATAACCCAGGGCGATCTGGCTTGTGGTAAAGGTCCGGTGGTCTCATACGCTCCCGCGGTTCAAAACAACTTAAATAAACTACTTATTGAAACGGCTCAAAAAGCTAATATTCCTTTCCAACGCCAGGCGTCTTCACGCTCAACCGGTACCGATACCGACGCGTTTGCCTACTCCAATGATGGCGTACCATCAGCGTTGATCTCTTTACCATTACGGTACATGCACACCACGGTTGAAATGATCCACAAAGAAGATGTGGACAACGTGATACGCCTTATTTACGAATCACTATTGAATATCAAAGCCGGTCAGGATTTCAGATATATCAAATAATTAACGCTTTTTTTAAAACAATTTGAGTAATAGATTGATTTCACTATAAAAAATTCATGCAAGGGCATATAGTTATTTCAAAATACCCCAACGTATATCTATGAAACCAACACTCCTTATTTTGGCCGCAGGAATGGCCAGCCGTTATGGCAGTATGAAACAAGTTGACGGCTTTGGCCCCAATGGAGAAACAATTATCGACTATTCTATCTACGATGCTATAAAAGCGGGTTTTGGGAAAGTTAGTTTTATTATCCGTGAAGAATTCGCCGATAATTTTAAGGCTATTTTTGAACCCAAGCTTAAAGGCCGTATCGAAACGGATTATGTTTTTCAAAGCTTTGATTTAGCCCCTTTCGGCATTGATAAAACAATTGAACGTGCCAAACCCTGGGGTACTGCCCACGCGGTACTTGCCGCACGCAACCAGATCAATGAACCATTTTGTGTGATCAACGCCGATGACTTTTACGGTTATGACTCCTTCGAAAAAATGGCTAAATTTTTAACCACCGAAGTTTCTGATGACACTTACTCGCTGATAGGCTACCAGATTGACAGAACCCTGTCTGACTATGGCTCTGTATCGCGCGGTGTTTGCAAAGTTGATGATGCAGGTAACATGGTAGAGATCAACGAACGTACCGAGGTTTACTTTAAAGAAGACGGCAGCGTAGCTTACAAAGATGCTACCGGCGAGCACGCCCTGCCAAATGATACACGTGTATCTATGAATTTCTGGGGCTTTACACCTGCTATATTTAAGCAAAGCCTACCCATGTTTCAACAATTTGTTGAAGCTAATGAAAACAACCCCAAATCGGAGTTCTTTATACCATTGGCGGCTGATCAGCTGATTAAAAGTGGTGAGGCTTCATTTAAAGTTATCCCAACCGGCTCTAAATGGTTTGGTGTAACTTATAAAGAGGACAAACCTATTGTACAAAAAAGCATATCAGAGCTGGTAAATAACGGTACCTATCCGTCAAAACTCTGGGATTAATTATCTCTTTCCAATATTAAAAAAATCCCGCCTTGTGCGGGATTTTTTGTTTTATACCCTCCTCACTCACCTCAACTGCGTCATTGCGAGCGCAGCGTGGCAATCCCCTACTTACAGAGCGGATCTGCTTATTGGGGATTGCCACGCTGTGCTCGCAATGACGTATTTTAGAAAATAAAAAAAGCCCGGTTCAGGAAAATCCTGACCGGGCTTTTTATTATTCAACAACACTTAAATTATTTTGTATCGTCTTTTACTTCTTCAAAGTCAACATCGGTTACGGTGTCGCCCTGATCCTGCGGACCTGCGCCCGGAGCACCTTCGGCACCTGGCTGACCTGCTTCGGCAGAGGCTTTGTACATCTCTTCAGATGCGGTTGCCCATGCAGCGTTCAGTTCGGTTTGAGCTGTTTCAATAGCGTCAAAGTTTTTAGATGCATAAGCTTCTTTCAACTTGGTTAAACCAGCTTCGATAGGGCCTTTTTTGTCGGCTGAAATTTTGTCACCGTACTCTTTCAGTTGTTTTTCTGTCGAGAAGATCAGGGCATCAGCAGCGTTCAGTTTTTCAACTTCTTCTTTTGCTTTTTTGTCGGCATCAGCGTTAGCTTCAGCTTCGTCCTTCATCTTTTTGATCTCGGCATCAGTTAAACCTGAAGAAGCCTCGATACGGATCTTTTGCTCTTTACCGGTTGCTTTATCTTTTGCAGATACATGTAATATACCGTTCGCGTCAATATCAAAGGTTACTTCGATCTGAGGCACACCGCGAGGTGCTGGTGGTATACCATCCAGGTGGAAACGACCTATAGTACGGTTACCCGAAGCCATTGGACGCTCACCCTGTAATATGTGGATCTCAACAGATGGCTGACTATCAGAGGCGGTTGAGAATGTTTCTGATTTTTTGGTTGGGATAGTTGTATTTGACTCAATCAGTTTGGTCATTACACCACCCATAGTTTCAATACCTAATGAAAGTGGGGTAACATCTAACAGCAACACATCTTTCACTTCACCGGTTAATACACCACCTTGAATAGCAGCACCAATAGCAACAACCTCATCGGGGTTAACACCTTTTGAAGGGGCTTTACCAAAGAATTTTTCAACAGCTTCCTGTATAGCAGGGATACGGGTTGAACCACCCACCAGGATAACTTCGTCGATATCTGATGTGCTTAAGCCAGCGTTTTTCAAAGCTGATTTACATGGATCAATAGTACGTTTGATCAGGCTATCTGCCAGTTGCTCAAATTTAGCACGGGTTAAAGTTTTAACTAAGTGCTTTGGCATACCATCAACAGCAGTGATGTATGGTAAGTTAATTTCTGTTTGTGCAGAGCTTGATAACTCAATTTTAGCTTTTTCTGCTGATTCTTTTAAACGTTGTAAAGCCATTGGATCTTTACGCAGATCAATACCTTCGTCGTTTTTAAATTCATCAGCTAACCAGTCGATAATTACCTGGTCAAAGTCGTCACCACCTAAGTGAGTATCACCATCGGTTGATTTTACTTCAAATACACCGTCGCCCAACTCCAGGATAGATACGTCATGCGTACCACCACCGCAGTCAAATACCGCGATTTTCATATCCTTGTGCGCTTTGTCAAAGCCATAAGCTAAGGCGGCGGCAGTAGGTTCGTTAATGATACGACGTACTTTTAAACCCGCGATTTCGCCAGCTTCTTTAGTAGCCTGACGTTGAGCATCGTTAAAGTAAGCTGGTACGGTAATAACCGCTTCAGTTACTTCGGTACCCAAAAAGTCTTCAGCGGTTTTCTTCATTTTTTGAAGGATCATGGCCGAGATCTCTTGCGGAGTGTATTTACGGTCGCCAATTTCAACACGCGGAGTGTTGTTGTCGCCTTTTACTACCTTGTAAGGTACACGGGCAGCTTCGCTTGTAACTTCGTTAAACTGGTTACCCATAAAGCGTTTAATTGACGATATGGTTTTTGTAGGGTTGGTGATGGCCTGACGTTTTGCAGGATCGCCAACTTTACGCTCGCCGTTGTCAATAAAAGCTACTACGGACGGCGTAGTACGTTTTCCCTCGCTGTTCGCAATAACTACAGGCTCATTACCTTCCATTACAGCTACGCAGGAGTTTGTTGTTCCTAAGTCGATTCCAATTATTTTAGACATATGATTGTTTTACTTGATTTAATATTTTACTAACTACAGCTATTTATCAACGTTTGTGCCAATAGCTATTTGGCAGTGCATATAGTCAGGATGACAAATATTGCGTCAGAAATGCTATACACATTGGTGACAGGTTGGCAGAAATTGAGGCTGAAGGCAGAAAGGTTAAAGGTTAAAGGTTAAAGGTTAAAGGTTAAAGGTTAAAGGTTAAAGGTTAAAGGTTAAAGGTTAAAGGAGAATGGTCAATACTGTAAAAGGTTTTAGATTATATATCTTTGCATTATTAAATAAACGCCTCTGTTACTTAACACCATTAACGGGCATATTATCCTGCCTGGAATTGCATAACAAAAGCTTTGTATACAAAGCTTGACATTCACTTTCTAAAAGAGAACAGTTTTTCTATTGTTATTTAATTCCACAATTACATGTTTTTTATCGAGTCTGAACGGTTGCGACTGATACCGTTAACACACCAGCAATTGCAACTAATGCATACTGACAGGCCGGCTATGGAACTGTCCCTGGACCTCAATCCATCTGCCATGTTGATAGATCCGCTTTATCAGCACGAAATAGATGACGCCATGATCAATTTCTGGCTCCCTAAAACGCTGGAGTATCCGCAACAATATAAATGGTACACCAACTGGGAGATAGTGCTTAAGGATACAAATACCTCCATCGGAGAAATGGGATTTGGCGGCGAACCCAACGAAAAAGGTGAGATAGAAACCGGTTATATGATCGATGCCAACCAGCACAACAAAGGCTACGCTACCGAAGCCCTGAGAACGATGATACAATGGGCCTTCGGTCATGAGGCAGTCAAGGCTATCATTATACGCACCTTTGCTGATAACCTGCCATCAAGAAAAATGATGGACAAATGCGGATTTAAGCAGGTAGATGATGTGGATGGGTTATTGACTTATAGATTGGGGAGACCACTTTCTGGATCTTGACTTTGATCGGGTCAATAAATCACCATTGCCTCAAAGGTAGGTAATGGTGATTTAATTACTTTACTGATATTAATTTAAGCAATTATCCGGGGAGGTTACACAGAGGGTAGAAACCGGGCAGGTATACAGCCCATGGCAACATCCCTCAGTCCAATACTTTCCACTATTTCCTGCAATACCGCATCCAATACCGATACCACCCTTAATTTGCTTCATTTCTTCTCTCTTAATAGGTTTTCCAAAATTGGTTTTCATTTTTCTCTCTAATTTAGTTTTTGGCTCCGGTTTTACTATAAGGTACACAGCTCACTACCTAATTATAAATCAAGTTAGTGATAAAGGTTTTGACTATCAATTTATAAGCAACAAAAAAGGCCCTGCTCAAATGAGCAGGGCCTTTCGTATTAAGGGATTTAAAATTATTCTCCTTTTTTTGCGTTTTCTTCTGCTTCTGGAGTTGCAGGAGCTTCAGCAGCTGGAGTTTCAGTAGCTTCTGCAACTGGGGCTTCTGCTTTAACTTCTTCTTCAACAACTTTTGCTTCTTCAACAGGAGCAGCAGTTTCTTTAGCTGGCGCTGCTTTTGCTTTAGCACCTGAACCACCACGACGACGTGTTGATTTTTTAGCCGCAGCTGCAGTGTCAACACCGTAAACAGTGTTGTAGTCTACTAATTCGATGATCGCCATTTCAGCGTTATCGCCTAAACGGTTCTCTAACTTCACGATACGGGTGTAACCACCTGGGCGTGTAGCAATTTTCTCGGCAATTTCGCGGAACAGGATAGTAACCGCGTCTTTGTCTTGTAAATAGCTAAACACTGTACGACGAGAGTGAGTAGTATCGTTTTTTGATTTTGTTAAAAGTGGCTCAACATAACCGCGTAAAACTTTTGCTTTTGCTAATGTTGTAGTGATACGCTTGTGTAAAATAAGCGAAGTTGCCATGTTAGCCAGCATCGCTTTGCGGTGACTGGTAGTACGGCCTAAGTGATTGTTTTTGTTTCCGTGTCTCATTGTTATTAAATTATTTCACGTGCATACCGTCCGGCGATCAGATCAAGCCTTCGGAATTATGCCTTCGCTAATTGTTTGTTATTATATAAATAAAAAAGTGAGGCTTGAACAGCTGTTCAGCCTCACTTTTTAAATTTTTATTCTTCGTCTAACTTGAATTTAGACAGGTTCATACCAAAAGATAAGCCTTTTGATTTAACCAGGTCCTGAATTTCAGTTAATGACTTTTTACCAAAGTTTCTGAATTTTAACATATCAGCAACATCGTATGATACTAAGTCGGCCAGGCTGCGGATGTCGGCAGCTTTTAAGCAGTTTAATGCGCGTACAGAAAGGTCAAGATCAACCAATTCAGTCTTCAGGATCTTGCGCATGTGCAGGATCTCTTCGTCAACTTCTTTAGTTTCTTCTTTAGCCTGTGCTTCCAGCATCATGTTCTCATCGCTGAACAGCATAAAGTGCTGGATCAGGATTTTGGCTGCTTCTTTTAACGCGTCTTCCGGATGAATTGATCCATCGGTAGCAATATCCAGAACTAATTTTTCATAGTCGGTTTTTTGCTCAACACGATAGTTTTCAATAGTATATTTTACGTTTTTAATAGGCGTAAAGATGGAATCGATAGCTATTACACCAACGTTAGCATCCGGGTTTTTATTTTCTTCGCTTGCTACGTAACCACGGCCTTTACCTACAGTAAGCTCAATTTCAAGCGTTACTGACGAGTCCATATTACAGATAACCAGATCAGGGTTTAAAACAGTAAAGTTATTAGAGAATTTAGTAACATCTCCGGCTTTAAAAGCGTCCTGGCCATTTATGATAACGAATATCTTTTCAGAATCACCAGACTCACCTGTTTTTTTGAAACGTACTTGTTTCAGGTTCAGAATGATCTCGGTTACGTCTTCAACAACACCTTTGATGGTTGAAAACTCATGCGTAACTCCCGAAAAACGAACAGAAGTGATGGCATAACCTTCGAGTGATGAAAGTAAGATACGACGCAGAGCATTACCAATGGTCACACCGAAGCCTGGTTCTAACGGACGAAACTCAAACGTACCATCGAAATCATTTGCTTTCTGCATGATAACCTTGTCTGGTTTTTGAAATGCTAAAATTGCCATTTATATCCTTTATTTATTGTTTACTAATTGAATTGATTTAAACCACGAAAATGGTTGACATAAAATGCCAACCACCCCATAGATAATTATCGTTATTATTTTGAGTACAACTCGACGATTAGGTTTTCTTTGATATTCTCAGGTATCTCGTCGCGGTTAGGATAGTTTAGGAATTTACCTGTTAAGGCGTTAGCATCCCATTCTAACCAGCTGTATTTATTGATTCTTCTTCCGGCTACTGATGTAGTGATAGCTTCTAATGATTTAGATTTTTCACGTACAGAGATCACGTCACCAGCTTTTAAAGCGTATGAAGCGATGTTTACCACAGCACCATTAACGTTAATGTGTTTGTGATTAACCAACTGACGGGCTGCAGAACGTGTAGGAGCAATACCTAAACGGTAAACAGCATTATCTAAACGAGCTTCTAAGAATTTCAACAAGTTTTCACCTGTAATACCCTCTTTAGCTGATGCGCGGTGAAACAAGTTTTCGAACTGACGCTCTAACACACCATAAGTGTATTTTACTTTTTGTTTCTCCTGTAACTGAGTTGAATACTCAGATTGTTTTCCTCTTCTTTTTGAGGCACCGTGCATTCCCGGTGGATAGTTTTTACGTTCTAACGCTTTATCCGGACCGAAGATCGGCTCACGGAAACGACGTGCAATTTTGGATTTTGGTCCTGTATATCTAGCCATTTTTGTGTGTTCTTAAAGTATCAGGCAGCCTGTAACTGCTGAATCTTAGCTTTAAAAAATTTGTTAATTAAACTCTTCTTCTTTTTGAAGGACGACAACCGTTGTGCGGAAGCGGTGTGATATCTTTGATAGTAGTAACCTCAATACCTGCAGTTTGCAAAGTACGGATAGCCGACTCGCGACCTGCACCCGGACCTTTTACAAATACTTCAACTTTACGTAAGCCCAGGTCATAAGCTACTTTACCGCAATCGGCAGCAGCTTGTGAAGCGGCATAAGGGGTGTTCTTTTTTGAACCTTTAAAACCCATTTTACCAGCTGATGACCATGATACAGCCTGACCGGTTTTGTTGGTAAGGGTGATGATGATATTGTTAAAAGTAGCGTTGATGTGTGCTTCGCCTACTGGCTCAACAATTACAATACGCTTTTTGGTTACTTTTTTGCTCTTAGCCATTTTTTTAATTTTTGAATTAATGAATTACTGAGTTAGTGAATAACCCGGACCCATTAATATATATTGTCAAATGAGGTAATCCTAATGAATTGTAAAGCGGTAATTGCTTAGCGCCTCACAATCACTATTCAATATTATTTAGTAGCTTTTTTCTTGTTAGCAACTGTTTTACGTTTTCCTTTACGGGTACGTGAATTGTTCTTAGTACGCTGACCACGTAATGGTAAACCTTTACGGTGACGTGTACCACGGTAGCAACCTATGTCCATCAAACGTTTAATGTTAAGCTGCACTTCCGAACGTAGCGCGCCTTCCACTTTAATCTGATCGTTGATAATTCCACGAATTGAGGCTAATTGCTCATCGGTCCAGTCTTGTACTTTTGTATTAAAATCAATACCAGCCTCAGTCAAAATTCTTTGAGCTGTTGAGCGGCCTATACCGAAAATGTAAGTAAGTCCAATTTCTCCTCTTTTGTTTTTCGGTAAATCTATACCTGAAATCCTTGCCATATTTATTGTTTGTTTTTTAAATGATAACCGAACGGCGGGCCACCGTTGTACGAATTATCACAGTTTTTTTAATTATCCCTGACGCTGTTTGTATTTAGGATTCTTTTTGTTAATAACATAAAGTTTCCCGTTACGGCGAATGATCTTGCAATCAGCGCTGCGTTTTTTGATGGATGCTCTAACTTTCATCTCTTTGTTTATTTATATCTATAAGTTATTCTACCCTTAGTTAAATCGTACGGGCTCATTTCCAATTTAACTCTGTCGCCAGGTAAAATCTTGATGTAGTGCATACGCATTTTGCCGGAAATGTGTGCAATAATCTCATGACCATTTTCCAGTTCAACCCTGAACATTGCATTTGACAATGCTTCCCTAATTGTACCGTCTTGCTCAATCGAAGATTGTTTAGCCATATTTTGTTGATTATTACTTAATTATCCGCCCTAAAACCGGGATGCAAAATTAATAAAAAATTATTTAATTATTATGCTTTTCTTTCAAAACATTTTCAACATACTCAAACGTTGATAAAATGTCTGGTTTACCTTTACCAATAGCTACCGTATGCTCATAATGGGCCGATGGCTTTTTATCGACAGTTGAAACCGTCCATCCATCATCCCAAAACTTAACACCGGCACGGCCAGCGTTGATCATGGGCTCGATAGCGATCACCATTCCTTCTTCCAGTTTGATGCCCGCTCCGCGCTTGCCATAGTTTGGAACTTCGGGTTTTTCGTGGAGCTTTACGCCCACGCCATGCCCTACCAATTCTTTTACTACGCCAAAGCCATTCTTCTCGGCATGCTCCTGTATCGCATAACCAATGTCGCCTATGCGCATACCTACAACAGCTTTCGCAACTCCAAGGTCAAGACACTCTTTGGTTACCCGCATCAGTTTCTTAACCGTATCACTTACCTCGCCGATAGCGAAGGTATAAGCCGAGTCGCCAACAAAGCCGTTTAAGGTAGCTCCGCAGTCAACCGATACCAGATCACCTTCCTGCAAGACATAGTTCCCGGGGAAACCGTGTACCACCTGATCATTGAGCGATATGCAAAGTGAATAAGGAAACCCTCCGTAGTTTAAAAAAGTAGGGATCCCCCCGTTGTCGCGTATAAAGGTTTCAGCAAGTCTGTCGAGTTCAATAGTTGTAACACCAGGTCCAATCACTTTGGCCACCTCCGCATGTGTACGGGATACCAGTAAGGCACTTTCTCTGATGAGCTCTATTTCTTCGGCAGACTTGTAAAGAATTTTTGACATGCTTAAAATTAGATAGCTGTCGGAGTTGTTCCGGCAGCAGCAGGAATTGCTGTACGCCCTTTAATCCGTCCGGTTTTCATTAAACCATCATAATGACGCATCAACAGGTGACTTTCTATTTGTTGCAAGGTATCCAAAACTACACCTACCAGGATGATCAGTGAAGTACCACCAAAGAATCTTGCGAAGATCGGAGATACGCCAACCAAACTGGCAATGGCCGGGATAATGGCTATAATAGCCAGGAATATTGATCCCGGTAAAGTTATTTTTGATATTACGCCGTCAATAAAATCAGCAGTTGATTTGCCTGGTTTAATGCCCGGTATAAAGCCACCGTTCTTTTTCATATCATCAGCCATCTGGTTAGGATTAACCGTAATAGCTGTATAGAAATAGGTGAACAGGATGATCAGGATACCAAACAACAAGTTATGCTGCCATGAGTTATAGTTTGACAATGCAATCAGGATACCGTTAGATGCGGCATTCGGGAAAAACTGTTGTACAGTTTGCGGAATGAACATCAGTGCCTGGGCAAATATAATAGGCATTACACCGGCAGCATTTACCTTTAAAGGTATATACTGACGCACGCCACCATATTGTTTGTTACCTACTATACGTTTAGCATATTGTACCGCAATTTTGCGTGTACCCTGTACTATGAGTATAGTAAACATTACCACACCTATCAGTGCTACAATTTCAACAATGAAAGTTACCAGACCACCTGTACCACTGGTACGGGAGCCGAACTCTGTTATAAACGCACCTGGCAATTGGGCAATAATACCCACCATGATAATTAACGATATACCGTTACCGATACCTTTATCGGTAATTTTTTCACCCAGCCACATTACAAATAATGTACCCGCTGTTAAAACTACCGTAGTTAATAAGGTAAACAAGGGATCGCCGATTAAACGTGCATCAGGACCAATTTGTGAACGTACATAACCGATAGCCTGCAATGCAGTAATACCGATGGTTAGGTAGCGTGTCCACTGGTTTAGCTTGTTACGCCCGCTTTCACCCTCCTTTTGAAGTTTGGTAAAATAAGGCACAGCAATACCCAGCAGTTGCACCACAATTGAAGCCGAAATGTAAGGCATTACACCTAAGGCGAAAATAGAGGCACGTGAAAACGAACCTCCTGCAAACATATTCAACAATCCTACTAATCCTTCTGCTTTTTGGTTTGCGAATGACGCACCGTTTACGCCAGGCAACACTACGAATGAGCCTACGCGATATATTAAAAGAAATAAGAGTGTGTTTATAATACGCACTCTCAGATCTTCGATTTTCCAGATATTGGATAATGTGGTGAAAAATTTCTTCATTGAAACTTACAACTTAACTATGGTACCACCAGCTGCTTCGATAGCTTTTTGAGCTGTAGCAGTAAATGCATGTGCTTTAACTTCCAATTTGGCTTTCAGTTCGCCACGGCCCAGGATCTTAACCAGGTCGTTACGTGAAACCAAACCATGTTCTTTCAGGGTATCGAAATCAACTGCTGCCAGAGAGAATTTCTCAACTAAGCCTTGCAATACATCCAAATTAACACCTGTGTATTCAACACGGTTAGGGTTTTTGAAACCAACTTTAGGTACACGACGTTGTAAAGGCATCTGACCGCCTTCAAAACCTACCTTAGTGCTGGTACCTGAACGTGAACCGGCGCCTTTGTGGCCACGGGTTGACGTGCCGCCACGGCCAGAACCTGTACCACGGCCAATTCTTTTTCTATTTTTAGTAGAACCTTCTGCAGGTTTTAGATTACTTAAATTCATGATATTAAATGTTTTCTACCGCTACCAGGTGATTAACTTTTCTAACCATCCCAATTATAGCAGGTGTAGCCTCAACTTCCACACTGTGGTTAATTTTACGTAAGCCTAAAGCTTCGATTGTCTTTTTCTGGCGTTCACTTCTGTCGATCACGCTCTTAATCTGAGTTATTTTGATTTTGGCCATGACTGATTATCCGTTAAATACTTTACCTAAACTAACGCCACGTTGCTGAGCTACAGTATGCGCATCGCGTAATTGCGCTAATGCAGATACAGTTGCTTTTACCACGTTGTGCGGATTTGATGAACCTTTTGATTTTGCCAGTACGTTGTGGATACCTGCCGACTCTAATACGGCACGCATTGCACCACCCGCAATAACACCAGTACCATTTGCTGCTGGTTTAATGAAAACAAAACCGCCAGAAAATTTACCAATTTGCTCATGAGGTATAGTTCCGTTTAAGATAGGAACTTTTACCAGGTTCTTTTTAGCATCATCAATGCCTTTTGCAATAGCTTCGGTAACCTCTTTGGCTTTACCTAAGCCGTAACCTACAACACCGTTCTCGTCACCTACTACCACAATGGCAGAGAAACTGAATGTACGGCCACCTTTGGTTACTTTGGCAACGCGTTGTATGCTTACCAAGCGGTCTTTTAATTCGATCTCGCTTGTTTTTACTCTTTTTATGTTGATTGTTGACATTTCTCTTTTCGATTAAAAGTTTAAACCACCTTCACGTGCACCTTCGGCCAGTGATTTAACACGACCATGGTACAAATAACCGTTCCTGTCGAAAACCACATCTTTAATACCTGCTGCAATAGCTTTCTGAGCTACCAGTTTGCCTACGGCTACTGATTGATCTGATTTATTGCCAGTTGCAGAAAAGTCTTTTGATAAAGATGAAGCCGATACGATAGTTTTACCGGTTAAATCGTCAATGATCTGCGCGTAAATTCCTTTGTTACTTCTGTAAACTGACAGGCGAGGACGCTCTGTTGATCCTGAAAGGCGTTTTCTGATGCCTTTTTTAATCCTGTCTCTTCTTGATAATTTAGCTCCCATGACGATTATTTTTTAGATGCTGATTTACCTGCTTTTCTTCTCAATACTTCGCCAACAAACTTGATACCTTTACCTTTGTATGGTTCTGGTGCACGTAACGAGCGTATTTTTGCCGCTACCTGACCGATCAGTTGTTTGTCGATAGATTCCAGGATGATGGTTGGGTTTTTACCCTTCTCAGCAGTGGTTGTAACTTTAATTTCTTTTGGTAATTCAAATACATAGTGGTGAGAGTAACCTAACACCAGATCTAAAGTATTACCTGTATTGGTAGCACGGTAACCTACACCCACTAATTCCTGCTCCACTTTGTAACCAGTGGTTACACCTACTACCATGTTATTTAAAAGCGCACGGTATAAACCATGTAATGCTTTATGACGTTTTTGTTCAGAAGGGCGTTGTACTAACAACTGGCCATCTTCCTGTGCAATGGTGATATCGCTATCAACCGCTTGCTGCAACTCACCTTTAGGGCCTTTTACAGTAACAACATTCTCTGCTGATACGGTAACGGCAACTCCCTGAGGTAGTGCTATCGGTGCTTTTCCTACTCTTGACATTGCTTAATTTCTCCTATTAATAAACGTAGCATAATACTTCGCCACCTACATTTTGCTGACGGGCTTCTTTATCGGTCATTACACCTTTTGAAGTTGACAGGATAGCGATTCCTAAACCATTTAATACTCTTGGCAGGTTATCGGTACCTGCGTATTTCCTCAAACCTGGTTTACTGATGCGCTGAATGCTGCGGATAGCAGAAATTTTAGTTATCGGGTGGTATTTTAAAGCAACTTTAATGCTGCCTTGCGGACCAACTTCCTCAAACTTGTAATTGGCAATGTAACCTTTGTCGAAAAGCACTTTCGTGATTTCCTTTTTCAGATTTGATGCAGGAATTTCAACAACCCTATGGTTGGCTTTAATAGCATTCCTTACTCTTGTAAGATAATCTGCGATTGGATCTGTATTCATTTTATTGTGTTATGACGGTGGTTTCCTTCCGGTAACATCCCGGGCGACCTTCCATCGGTTAATTCATTTTTTAATTCAAAAGTAAAAATTCAAAATTCAAAAACGCCGGTAAGGCACTTTTGAATTTTGACTTTTGAATTTTAACTTTTTACCAGCTTGCTTTCTTTACTCCCGGTATTTTGCCAGCTAATGCCATATCACGGAATGTTACACGTGAAATGCCAAACTGACGCATATAACCACGAGGGCGGCCGGTTAATTTACAACGGTTGTGTAATTTTACCGGAGATGAAGCTTTAGGCAATTTATCTAAGGCTGCATAATCGCCGGCCTCTTTAAGGGCTGCTCTTTTCTCTGCGTATTTAGCAACCAATTTAGCGCGTTTTAATTCACGTGCTTTTACACCTTCTTTAGCCATTGTTATTTTGATTTTTAAATGGTAATCCAAATTGTTTCAACAACTCCAATGCTTCAACATCGTTTGTTGCGGAGGTTACAAAGGTAATATCCATACCTTGAATTTTATTGATTTTATCAATATTTATCTCAGGGAAGATAATTTGTTCCGTAATACCTAATGTATAGTTACCTCTTCCGTCAAAACCTTTGTCGTTGATACCTTTAAAGTCACGGATACGTGGCAGGGCAACAGCGATTAAACGATCCAAAAACTCATACATTGTGTTGTCACGCAGGGTAACACGTACGCCAACCGGCATATTTTTACGCAATTTGAAGTTTGAGATATCTTTTTTAGATTTTGAAGCAACTGCCTGCTGACCGGTGATGGTAGTTAACTCAGTGATGGTGTTTTCGATCAATTTCTTGTCGGTTGTGGCAGCGCCAACACCCTGGTTAATGGCAATTTTTTCCAGTTTAGGAACCTGCATTACGCTTTTATACTGAAATTTATCTTTCAGAGCGGTACGGATCTCCTCTTTGTATTTTGTTTTGAGTCTTGGTATGTAAGTCATTACTTAATTTCCTCCCCTGATTTTTTTGCTACCCTTACTAATTTGCCGGCATCGTTTTTCTTACGGCCAACACGGGTTGGGTTACCTGATTTAGGATCAACCAGCATTAGGTTTGAAATATGTATAGCAGCTTCCTGTTTAACAATACCACCGTTAGGGTTGGCAGCGTTAGGTTTGGTATGTTTTGATACCATATTGGCACCTTCAACAATAGCGCGGCCTTTGTCTAACAAAACCTCAACAATTTTGCCTTGTGTTCCTTTTGAATCACCGGCTATAACTTTAACCAGGTCACCTTTACGGATCTTTAATTTAGCTGGTTGCTCGTGTTTTTTCTTTTCCATGTTACAATACCTCCGGTGCTAATGATACAATTTTCATAAATTGTTTCTCACGCAGTTCCCTTGCAACAGGGCCAAAGATACGGGTACCTCTCGGCTCGTCCTGGTTATTTAACAATACAGCTGCGTTATCGTCGAAACGGATGTATGAACCATCTTTTCTGCGGATCTCTTTTTTGGTGCGTACTACTACGGCTTTTGATACAGTACCTTTTTTTACGTTACCTGATGGTAAAGCGCTTTTTACAGTTACTACTATCTTATCGCCGATTGATGCGTACCTTTTACCAGTACCGCCCAATACACGGATCACTAAAACTTCTTTAGCTCCGCTGTTATCGGCTACGTTTAATCTTGATTCCTGTTGTACCATCTTATTTAGCCCTTTCTATAATTTGAACTAATCTCCAGTTTTTGCTTTTGCTCAACGGACGTGTTTCCATAATCAATACGGTATCACCAATACCACAGGTATTTGTCTCATCATGAGCCATGAATTTGGTAGTTTTCTTTACGAATTTACCGTAGATAGGGTGTTTTACTTTACGTTCCACAGCTACTACGATTGATTTTTGCATTTTATTGCTAACTACCAAACCGGTACGTGTTTTTCTTAAATTTCTTTCCATTTTTCTGAACGCTTAATTATTTGTTTTCAGAAGTTGACGCAGCTTTACGCTTTGTTAATTCAGTATTTAACCGAGCAATGTCCTTGCGTACTTTTGTTATACGTGTTGGATTCTCAATAGCTGATACTGCATGGGCAAATTTAAGTTTGGTAAGGTTTGTTCTCTCCTCGCCTACTCTTGCAACCAATTCCTCAGTTGATAGCTCCAAAATTTCTGAGTTCTTCATTTTCTTTTGTTATTTGTTGTTGTTGTTCGCAGTTTCAACGCTGTATTGTTTTTTTGATGGGTGAATGTTCGGCATCTAACTTCACAACATGAAAACTTTACAACTTCTCAACTAACTTTCCGTTTATGCTTCTACGTAATCTCTACGTACTATAAATCTGGTTTGTACCGGAAGTTTTTGTGCTGCAAGGCGTAAAGCCTCTTTAGCAACGTCCAATGGTACACCTTCGGCTTCAAAAATGATCCTTCCGGGGCGTACTACCGCAACCCAGTATTCTGGAGCACCTTTACCTTTACCCATACGTACCTCTGCTGGTTTCTTAGTTACCGGTTTGTCAGGGAATATCCTGATCCATACCTGGCCTTCACGTTTCATAAAACGTGTTACAGCGATACGCGCAGCCTCGATCTGGCGGCTGGTGATCCAGGCCGCTTCGAGTGATTTTATACCGAAAGATCCGAATGAAAGTTCTGCACCACGGGTGGCTAAACCTTTCATCCTGCCTTTTTGCATCTTTCTGAACTTCGTTCTTTTTGGCTGTAGCATTTTCTTAAGCTTTTATATCGTTACGATATCTTTCTCTACTTTAATTATTATCTCTTTCCTGGGCCTCCCGGACGGTTGCCGCCTTGGCCACCTGGACGGTTGCCACCTTGACCACCACCACGGTTGTTGTTTCCACCACCACGGCGGTCACCACCTGGTTTTCTGTCGCCTCTGCGCTCGCCGCCACGTTCGCCACCGCGTTGGTTGTCACGTCCGCCGAATGCCGGAGCACCGTCTGGACGACCACCTTTACCGCTACTGCTGCTTGTGCCGCCGATGTTTGGAGACAAGTCACGTTTTCCGTAAACTTCGCCTTTGCAAATCCATACTTTAACACCTATTTTACCATAAGTGGTTAAAGCTTCTGCCAGTGCGTAGTCAATATCAGCACGGAAAGTGTGCAAAGGAATTCTTCCTTCTTTGTATTGTTCGCTACGTGCCATCTCGGCACCGCCTAACCGGCCTGATGTCATGATTTTGATACCTTCGGCACCCATTCTCATGGTTGAAGCGATGGTAGTTTTCATGGCACGGCGGAAAGAGATACGTGCTTCCAGTTGTTTTGCGATACCTTCTGCCACTAATTGCGCATCAAGCTCAGGACGTTTGATCTCGAAAATGTTGATCTGAACTTCCTTTTTGGTAAGTTTTTTCAACTCTTCTTTGATCTTGTCAACTTCCTGACCACCTTTACCGATCACGATACCCGGACGGGCAGTGTGAATAGTTACAGTGATGCGTTTTAATGTACGTTCGATAACCACTTTGGATACCCCACCTTTAGCAATACGAGCTGAAAGGTATTTGCGGATTTTTTCGTCTTCAACTAATTTGTCGGAGTAGTTGTTGCCACCGAACCAATTAGAATCCCATCCTCTGATGATTCCTAATCTGTTACCTATTGGATGTGCTTTCTGTCCCATTTCAAATTAATTATTATCGTTTTTACTATCCACTATAAGGGTTACATGGTTTGAGCGTTTGCGGATACGGTATCCTCTTCCTTGCGGAGCAGGGCGTAATCTTTTCAGTTGACGGCCACCGCCTACTGAAACTTCTTTTACAAATAAAGCGCTGTCTTCAACACGTTTGCCTTCGTTTTTTGCTTCCCAGTTTTTGATGGCTGATAACAAAAGTTTCTCTACACGAATAGCAGCTTCTTTGTTAGTATATTTTAATATGTACAACGCTTTTTCAACGTTCTCGCCACGGATAAGATCAACTACCAAACGCATTTTGCGTGGTGAAGTTGGACAGTCCTGTAGTTTAGCAACTGAAGCACCGCCAACCTGGGCTTTTGCTGCTTCTTTTTGTTGCCTGATCAATACAGACTTTTTGATTTTTGTTGTTGCTTCCATTGCCTGTTATTTTTTCTTTTCTGCGTGACCGCGGAATGTACGGGTTGGAGCAAATTCTCCCAACTTGTGACCAACCATGTTTTCTGTTACGTACACAGGGATAAATTTATTACCGTTGTGTACTGCGAATGTATGACCAACGAAATCAGGAGAGATCATGGAACGACGTGACCATGTTTTTACAACTGATTTTTTATTTGAATCATTCAAGGTAAGAACTTTTCTTTCCAGGTTATGATCAATATAAGGTCCTTTTTTAATTGAACGTGCCATTATTTTTTCCTTCTTTCAATGATATAACGATCCGACCCTTTTTTCTTATCACGGGTTTTGTAGCCTTTAGCCAATAAACCTTTACGTGAACGTGGATGACCACCTGAGGCTCTACCCTCACCACCACCCATAGGGTGATCTACCGGGTTCATGGCTACACCACGAACTCTTGGTCTGCGGCCCAACCAACGGTTACGGCCAGCTTTACCCAACACTGCGTTTGCTTTCTCGCCATTTGAAACGGTACCGATAGTTGCCAAGCAAGTTGACAGTATCATACGGGTTTCGCCTGAAGGCAATTTGATGATAGCATATTTACCATCGCGAGCTGAAAGCTGAGCATAAGTACCGGCGCTGCGGGCGATAACACCACCCTGGCCTGGGTTTAACTCAATGTTGTGGATGATAGAACCTAACGGGATGTTTTTCAAAGGCATGGTATTACCAACCTCTGGAGTTGCGGTCTCGCCAGATACAACTACCGTACCAACTGTTAAGCCTTCCGGAGCAATCATATATCTTTTCTCGCCATCTACAAAGTGTAGCAGAGCTATACGTGCAGAACGGTTTGGATCATATTCAATAGTGGCAACTTTTGCCGGGATATCAAACTTATTACGTTTGAAATCGATTAACCTGTATGCTTGTTTATGGCCACCACCCAGGTAGCGCATAGTCATTTTACCGCTGTTGTTACGACCGCCCGATCTTTTGTTAGACGCTACAACCAACGATTTTTCAGGAACGTTTGTTGTGATATCTGAGTTAGATACGTCAACTCGGAAGCGGGTACCCGGAGTAACCGGTTTAAATCTCTTTACTGCCATGTCTTAATTATATATTGCTGTAAAAATCAATTGTTTCACCGTCCTTCAACGTAATGATCGCCTTTTTGTAAGTAGCAGAGCGGCCTTGAACGGCGCCTGCCTTAGTGTTGCGAGTTTTAAGTTTGCCGACGTATTTCATGGTGTTTACCGCCGTAACGTTTACACCATACATTGCCTCAATGGCACCTTTAATCTGAATTTTGTTTGCTCTGTGATCAACTTTGAAAGCATAACGGTTAAGTTTCTCGGTTAATTGAGTTACTTTTTCAGTAAGTAGGGGTTTCTTTAAAATTTCCATAATTACTTAGCTAATGCTTCCTCCAAAGTTTTAACAGCACCTGTAGTTAATAACAGTTTGCCAGCATTTAACACATCATAAGTGTTCAACTGCTCAACCGAAATAACTTTTGATTTTTTCAGGTTTCTGCTTGATAAATACACATTGTTATTATCAGCGGCTGCAATTACCAATAATGTTTTATCGTTGGTAACATTCAGATCAGCCTCCAGTTTAAGGTAGTTTTTAGTTTTGATGCTATCAAAGCTAAAATCTTCTAAAACCAGGATATTGTTATCTTTTGCTTTGTATGATAAAGCCGATTTACGTGCCAGTGATTTCAGTTTCTTGTTTAATTTGAAGCTGTAATCGCGTGGTTGCGGACCAAATACACGGCCACCACCGTTAAACAACGGAGATTTTACGCTACCTGCACGGGCACCACCTGTACCTTTTTGTTTATATAATTTGCGGGTTGAACCTGCAATTTCGTTACGCTGTTTTGCTTTGTGTGTACCCTGACGCTGGTTAGCTAAAAACTGCTTAACATCAAGATAGATCGCGTGATCGTTGGGTTCAATGCCGAATACCGACTCAGGAAGCTGCACCTTGGCACCTGTTTCTTTACCTGATACGTTTAATACGTTAACTTCCATCTTATTTATCAACTATTACGAATGAACCCTTAGCTCCTGGGATGGAACCTTTAACAACTAACAGATTCTGCTCCGCATAAACTTTCACAACTTGTAAGTTCTGAACTTTAACACGGCCGTTTCCGGTTTGACCCGCCATACGCATACCTTTAAATACGCGAGATGGCCATGATGACGCACCCAAAGAACCCGGCGCACGTAAACGATTGTGCTGACCGTGAGTTTGCATACCCACACCACCAAAACCGTGACGTTTTACCACACCCTGAAAACCTTTACCTTTTGAGGTACCAACCACATCCACAAAATCTCCCGCAGCGAAAATCTCTACAGTAACAGTGTCACCTAAGTTTTTTTCGTCTTCGAAAGTTTTGAATTCAACAAGTTTACGCTTTGGAGCAGTACCTGCTTTTTGGAAGTGACCTTTTAAAGGTGCAGAAGTGTTTTTTTCCTTTTTGTCGCCATATGCCAGCTGTACAGCAGCATACCCGTCTGTATCAACAGACCTAACTTGTGTTACCACGCAAGGGCCAGCTTCGATTACTGTGCAGGGAATATTCTTCCCTGTTTCGTCGAAAATGCTGGTCATTCCTACTTTTTTACCAATAATTCCTGACATTTCTTTAATTTGTTTGTGCCCATCGAAGCAGTAGGGCTTCGTTCAAGGCATATTATTTTCCCCTTAAGGGACGGCAAAGATAGGAATTTTGTATTAACTCTCAAATAGTTAGTGAATTATTTTTTAATATTTTTCCACAAACGTTTTTCACAAGAGCTCCGGGGGTATTTGGCTGGCGCCTAAGGTATTTAATACCTGCCGCGAAAATATGATTTTTAATGCTTACACAGAAATGATAAAAACCATGCCTGTAAAGATTCCTGAAATGGGAATTTCGCCGGTAATATTTTCTTCCAGCTATTCCCTTTTATTGTTTAAAGCTTACAAGCGATCCTGTAAAATAACTTTGCTTTTTAGCTGTGGATAGTTAAACAGCGTATCTTTATATATAAATGCTGAGCTCGTTTTTATCGTCATGGGCATGTTTTTTAATATTCCGCAAAAAGGCAGTGTCATTTTTCATAAACACCTCCCCTTCAATTATCCGTTTAAAATAAGTAAAATCTTTATCCTTTACCTTAGCAAACGTTTTAGAATGCTTGCGGATGATTAACTGATAAGTTTCCTGTCCGGCAGCAAATGATTTTTCTGCCATCTTTAATTTAATCGTATACCTGAGCCATAAACAAATCACCATATAAAAAACCAACGGGGCAATGATGATATTGAGCTTAAAATAAATCACCGGTTTGATGCTGATGTAACCCAGTTTTTCTGACAACATCCGGAATATAATTAACTGGTCAGATGCCTCCGTGATATGAAAGCCTATCCACGGACATTATTTTTGGCAAAGTAGTATACCATTCATTATTTTATAATAAATAGTACTATGTTATAAATAGTACTATAAAAGTTTTACATTTGTTCAACTTCAAATGAACAGATATGAAAAACCTTTGTCTTACCTCGGCAATTTGTACCATCTTATTTTTAACTGGCTGGGCGCCGATAAAGGCACAGCAAAAACCTGCGGATATCGCATTAAAAATATACAGGGAAACGCCTGCCAAAATCAATGATTTGTTAAACACTAAACTTGAGGTACGCTTTGATTATCAAAAGCACTATTTGTATGGCAAGGAATGGGTTACCTTAAAGCCGCATTTCTACCCAACCGATACTTTACGCCTTGATGCCAAAGGAATGGATCTGAAAAACATTTCAATAGTTAAATCTGGTAAAAACATTCCGCTTAAATTTACTTATGACAGCCTCTCCGTGGCAGTTCAATTAGACAAGGTTTATCATAATAATGAAAATTATACTATTTACATCGATTATACGGCCAAACCAGATGAATTAAAAGCCTCCAGAAAGCATGGAAAAGGTTTATACTTTATTAACCCTGATGGCAAAATAAAAGACAAACCAATACAGATATGGACAGAGGGCGAGCCCGAAAGCTCATCGGCCTGGTTCCCAACTATTGATAAACCTAATCAAAAAACCACAAGCGAAATCAGCATGACCGTGCCCGCTGAATATATAACTTTATCAAATGGCAGGCTTGCATCTCAAAAAAACAACACTGATAATACGCGTACCGATACGTGGAAGATGGAATTACCCAATGCCCCATACTTGTTCATGATGGCCGTAGGCAATTTTAAGATCTATAAAGACAGCTGGCATGGCAAAGAAGTAAGTTATTATGTTGAACCAAAGTACGCTCCTTATGCAAAAGACATATTTGGTTTTACGCCAGAGGCTATTGGTTTCTTTTCAAAAATTACCGGCATTGATTATCCATGGAACAAATACGCTCAGATAGCTGTGCGAGATTATGTAAGCGGTGCAATGGAAAATACCACGGCAATGGTGACAGGCGAGGGAGCACAAGCGACCAAACGTGAATTGATTGATCGGGTTCATCATGATTTTGGTGGCGTACATGAGTTATTTCATCAATGGTTTGGTGATTATGTAACTACCGAAAGCTGGAGTAACCTCACGCTAAATGAATCATTTGCCGACCTTGGAGAAATACTATGGGCCGAACACAAGTATGGGCAGGATGCCGCCGATGAGCACATTCAGGAAGGTTTACAGGGATATTTGGATAATCCTCAAAATGCAACAAAAAGCCTGGTTCGTTTCCATTATATTGATAAGCAGGATGTATTTGATGGAGTTACTTATCAAAAGGGTGGTCGTATACTGAATCTTTTACGCCATTATTTAGGTAACGATGCATTTTACAAGGGGTTGAATATTTATCTTAAAACAAATGCGCTAAAAAGTGCCGAAGCTCAGCAGTTACGCCTGGCCATGGAAGAAGCCAGCGGGCTCGATCTGAATTGGTTTTTTAACCAGTGGTATTATGGCGCCGGCCACCCGGTAATGAGTATCGGTTACAAATGGGACGAAGCCAATAAAACCCAAACTGTTTACCTGCAACAAATCCAGGATGGACAAACATTTACACTACCTATGGCTATTGATATTTATGAGGGCGGTAAAAAGCAACGCCACCAGATTTGGATGCGCAAAAAAGCCGACACTTTGATTTTCCCCGCTGCTTCAAAACCCGATCTGGTAAATGTGGATGCCGAAAAGCTGTTACTCGGTAAAAAAAACGACGACAAAACCATCACTGAGTACACTTTTCAATACAGCAATGCACCTTTATACCTTGACCGCTATGAGGCTATTGATGCGGCAATAACGGGGCAGAAAAACCCGGTTGCGCAAAAGCTTCTTATAACGGCATTAAATGACAAGTATCACGGATTGCGGATGAAAGCGCTAAAAGGACTAAATATGGATAATTATACTATCCGTAATATGGCCTATCCGCTGATAGTTACCATTGCCCAAAAAGATGATAACAGCTTGTTACGTGCCCAGGCTATTGTACTTTTAGGTAAGTATAAGAAAGCTGCTGATACAGCATTATTCAAACAGGCTTTAAAAAGCGAGTCATACACGGTGCAGGGGGCAGCACTATGGTCACTAAACCAGGTAAACCCTCAGGAAGCTATGATATTGGCCCCTTTATATGAAAAGGATAATAAAGGAGATCTGACAGAAACTATTTATACAGTTTATACAGCCAATGCACGTGATGAAAAGTGGGAATACATTTATAAGTTTTATATGAGCCGTTTTGCCGAACAACGCTATAAGCTTACCGCCAAATTTGGCGACTATATTGGCAGAATAAAAAATACGGTTAATGCGCAACTGGGTATAAAAGAGATAAAAGCCCTGGGCATTGAATATAAAAAGTATGTCGGGTTAAAAATCATAGATATATTAACATCGGTAAAAACACATCGCATGGAACTAAATGATTCAGCCTCTGTAAAAGCGATTGATGAGGCTATCATAGACATTAATAAAGCTAAATAAGATGATTAAAATATATTTATTTACAAACCTTATCCTATGCAGACTAAGGCATAACCACCTGAAATACAATTTCAAACGTTTGTGTTGTGGTTCATTGCTGTAAACGCGGCTCTATTGAACGTTACCAGTAAAATCAGCAAGATTAGGTATCATTCACCTCCCCCATAAGTATTTGAAAATTATCAAATTACAGTACATCGCTATTCCCGATACCCTTGTAGCTTATTAAAAACACGTTTTAGCAAGCCATTGGCAGCCACCACTGTTTTCAAAACATGATTTGGCTAATATCTCGCAAAAGCACATAAAATTATCTACTGGTTAAATTTTTATCAAACGTTTGCGTAGCCTTTAAATAGTTGATTAACTACCCATTTCATAATTTAAGTTAAAATTAACCGACAAATTTTTAACAAACCTTTACATTATGAAAAAGAACCAATTACACTACCTGGTGTGCTGTATGCTGCTTGTGTTATTTTCCTGTAAAAAGGATGTGCAAAAAAGTTTAGCTGCCAACGGCACTCCCGATGCCGGTACACAATCACTCGGCGGCTCATCACTCCGGGTTTCCATGGGTGGCAATGCTTTTGTAACCACCCTGGCTTCGGGGGGCAATGAGGTGGTAACTTCTACCACTCTGGCCAATTGGACCAGCCCCAACAGTATTTTCTCGGCCTATTTCCGTTTAGGCAATACCGGTTCGCTGACCGTAAAAGTAAAAGCCAAGGTGGCATCGGGCAGCAGCGTCATAAAATTGACTATTAACGGTGTGCCCTTTAACGTATCCATGACCGGTTCGGCATTTACTACTTATGATGTAGGTACCGTGAATGTTACCAGCGCGGGCTATGTACGGGTAGATTTTCAGGGAGTAAGCAAAAC
The DNA here is from genome assembly GCF_052045695.1 of Mucilaginibacter sp. 22184. NCBI lineage: Bacteria > Pseudomonadati > Bacteroidota > Sphingobacteriia > Sphingobacteriales > Sphingobacteriaceae > Mucilaginibacter > Mucilaginibacter sp. 22184. The sequence goes on along the minus strand of NZ_JBQEPI010000007.1, from coordinate 88,591 downwards.
CGGCGGGTACTATGCCGATGTATCCGACCTTATCATCAGCGGCCCGGTGGTTGCCTCCAATGTACAGTATGCCAATGACTCTACTAATTTTTACTGGTCGCGCAGGGGACCATCGGTTCATTTGGGTTATACCGCCCCGGCCAATTCCCAATGGTTTTATAATGAGGTTACCGTACCCGTGGGGCAGGATCCGGTTGGCTCCTACTTTATGGCCAACGGCTTTAGTCAGGGCTATTTTGGCATGCAGGTAAATTCATCATCAGAGCGCCGCATCCTGTTTTCGGTATGGAACCCAACCGGGGGCACTACCACCAGTACCCGGGCGGGTGCAGGCGTAGTGGTACAAACCTTTAGCGGCGAAGGCGAAGGCGGCCAGGCTTACCTGGATTATAACTGGGTTGCCGGTACTACCTATAAATTTTTAACCGAAGCTGTGCCCGATGCAGCTGGCAACACCACCTTCTCCTCCTGGTTTTACGCGCCCGAGGTTGGTTCCTGGAAATTTATCACCTCATGGTTAAGGCCATCAACCAATACTTATTTAACCGGTTTGTACTCCTTTGTTGAAAATTTCACAGATACCAACGGCTACCTGGGCCGCAAGGGCAACTTTGGCAATCAATGGGTAAAAAGCTCAAGCGGCACCTGGACCGAACTCACCAGCGCCTATTTTGACGGCGACGCCACAGCCAATAACCAGCAGCGGATGGATTACGGTGGCGGTCTTTCGGGCGGCCAGTTCTATCTGCAAAACGGCGGTTTCTTTGCCAATTACGTAACGCTGAACCAAACGTTTACCCGCGCGGCAGGCGGCACACCGCCAAGTATTAATTTTACAACGCTGCCATAGTTTTATAACCTCCGGGTTCTCTGCAAGAGGCACTGAGGGGACATTGAAGCTGTCTGAATTTGATTCAGATTATTTATTTATCATGTAAAAATCATTGCCGTTGACTTTAGTCAACGGAATAATGAATGAAGGACAAAGGGCTTTAGCCAAAATACCGCCTGTATAATTGGGCTGAAGCCCTCCTTAATACTTCTTTTTACCGTTGACTAAAGTCAACGGTAATGAATAATCTTCGCTTTTTAGACCGCTTTGGGGTTTATATAAGGCTTTGGAGATACTATCATAAAGGCCGCGCTGTTTTTGCAGCGGGGCCTTTATGATAGTAGTTCATTGCAAAATCAGCTGAAAGCTTTGAGCCTTCTGCTTTAAGTTTTCAGCTAATCATCATCGACATCCCAGGCAGTTAAATCACTTACGGGTTGGGGTAACCTGCCAGAGAGCCACTCTTTCATATCGTCGGGCGTAAAATCGGGGTCTTCGGTTTCAATGATCCAGGACAGGAATTCATCCGGTCCGCCGTTCATGTACGGCGCTGGCGAAACAGGGTAAAACACAGTGGGCAGCCGCTCATTAACCGATATGTAGTTAACCACATGGCCAATTTCCTGCACTACCTGCCAGGCATTGGGGTGCCTGATATCGATATTAAACTTAACCCACCACAGGCCGTTTTCAAATATACCACTGCCAAAAACATCAACCGCCGGAATTTCCTGCAGATAGTTGATCAGTTCTGAAAAATTTTCGCCGCCCATACTCTCTATTTTTTTATAACGGTGATGTTATTGAATGAATAAGCAAAAGGGGCGTTCTTGTTTACCTGCACTTTGCTTAAAGCATAGGAGGTACCACATTCGCCTTTGTCTACCGAGAGCGTGCTGATCAGGGTATCTGTTTTTAAACCTTTAATTTTAATATAACATGTATCCAGGTTTCGGGCATAGGTAACCGGATATACAAAATGCCATCCGGTTGGCCATTCTTCTTTCAGCGGAGGCGAAACAGAATCTAATTTATTGGAGCTGTTTCTGAATACCACTTTAATATCGGTTAAGGCGTAACGAGCATTTGGCGCGAAGAAAAGATCTTGCCCACTGGTTTTATCAACCATCTGAAATTTAATGGCCTGTATGGCTAACAACGAAGCAGCTAAAGGTATGGGCGGACATCCCCTATTCTTTTCTTTATTTTTAGAGCAGGACACCACGGTTAACAAAAACAACAAACCGGCAATATATCGGCATAGGTTTTTCATAAACTAATTGGTTATAAAAGGGGTATTAAAAATTAGGGAATTATTTACATTACGTTAATGATACATCAATACGCTACACAGGATAGTTTATTTTATGAAGACACTTACCGAATAATGGATTTTTGTGACAGCCGTTTTGCGAGTAATCGTCCATCACATGACAAAAAAGATGAAAATGGTCAAAAGCAGGCTGTCACCCTCAGCTCCGTCGAAGGGTAGAGCGGAGAGGCCTGCCCACCATGCTTCGACGGGGCTCAGCATGACACCCTTTTAGACAAATATCTAATCAGTGGCTATTATCCTTATGCCGCTAATTATAGTGTATAACAACAGCCCGGTTTTTCTGATCAAAAAGAAAAAGCGGCCTATTTTTTAAGAAAAAAAATCAGGCTATAAACCAACCGTTCGGTATGGAGTGATTCCATAATCGGTTATTTGATACTTTTTAAAGTTTTCAAAACCGATCAAAATCCTATTGAAATTTGTTAAAATCGCTAAAGCCGATGATTTTGCATCAATTTTTAAGCATTTTTCACCCTTTTCTGAGTCGAAATTTGTTAAAATAAAAGGTTTAAAAAGTTTTACGGATTACTCCATCATCAATCTTCTGATGAGTTCGGCACTCTGTTTTTTGCCTTCTTCCAGTCGGTCGCCAAAAAATGCCTGCACCTCGTTGAAATGTTTTTTGTAGCCCTCCATATCGCCGTAACCAATGATAGACGACCATTCCCGCACCGCCGAATGGAATTCCAGATCATCGCCCCGGATGGCCTTGTCATACAGCGCTGTCTCGATAGATTCTTCCAGCAGATCCTCGTTCTTGAACAGGTATTCGGCAATGCCCAAACGCAGGCGGAAAGGCGGGGTTTGGCAAATAAGGTTATCATAAGGGTTTACGCCCAGGTGATACCAGGCATCAACCATACTCAATATACTCAGGTGCGAATTGGGCTTTTGCTGCCCGGTTTTTTGCGACAGCGAAAACTCCCGCATTACGGCATCGTTCAGCATAATGGGTTTTCGGCTCTCGTGAAAAACGAAATCGCGACCGCGATACAGGCGCTCTCTGAAGGTTTTGGCCTCTTCCTTGATCATGAGTTTAAACAGCTCCGATTCCGACTCGGCATAGCGCTTAACCTGTTGCCTGGCATAAGGGTTCAGGATAGCCAGACCCGCGTATACGTGGGCCTTATAGCTGAATATGCGCAGCATGGTTAGTATCTTCACATTATCGATACCACCCACGTAGGAGTCGTTTTCCCAGGGGAAAAACCCTGCCGATTTCCACCCGGTGCCCATACTTTCAAAACCCACATGGGTTACGGCCTGGGTATCGGCTACAATTTTATCATGTTCGTGGTAATCGGCAATTTCAACAATATTGCTGCCGATTGCATTAAACAGATCGTACATACGCTGATAGGCGTCTGGCGTAGTGCGGTGAGGTATCAGGATAAGGGTTTGCCCTTCGGGTTCAAAACCGGGGCCATGCATGCCATGAAAGGTAACTATTTGCACATCGGCAGGCAGGTATTTTTCAAACAGCGCTATTTCGGGATGCTTCACCGAAGTTTGACCGGCCACAATAGCGCCATACTTGGTGAGGGGGCCACATTCGGCAACTACCTGCTCCATTTTATCGGCCTCAACCGAGTAAATGACCAGATCATTGGTACGGGCAACATCTTTGCCGCTATCCATTATGTTTATTTTGTATGGTGCCAGCTCTGCTTCAAGCTTGTCGCGATTTTCGGGTAAATCGCATCCGCTAACGGTGTAGCCTGCTTTTGCAAAAGCTTTGGCATACAGGCGCCCCATATCGCCCAAACCAATAATACCTATATTCATGCCGCTAATATAACCATGAGTAGCAAAATTACGTATGAAACCTTACATTAGCCCCTGCAAACCTTTGGGATATTATAAATAAAACCAATAAGTACCCTATTTTGTTAACATAGGATACCTAATTTTACATCTAATGAGCAAGCATTTTTTATTCAGTACCGGTATTTTGATAGTCGTTTTTTTCAGCAGTATCAACGTGGGATTTGCCCAGGATACCGTAAAAAAAACAGGTGTAGTAAAACCTGCTACCCAGAAACCGGCCAGTACTTTAAAACCTGCTGTTGTAAAACCTCCTGTACCTACCGCTACAGCTTATAAATATACACAGCCTAAAGCAGCCGCAGCCGACTCTGCATTGGAAAAAGATAAATCGCTTAATGGTCAGTATAAATACCTGATCAGCAAATTATACCATTACCAGGAACCACTGGCATCGGCCCTTTGGAAAAACATGCGCGATACATTGAATTCGGAAAGGCGCAAACTGGCCGAAGCACAATCAAAACTAGCGGCACAAACTAAAGATATCAATAGCCTTAAAACAGACGTAAGTACCAAGGATCAGACGCTTTCTGAATCAAATGCCAAGCGCGATGAAATAAACCTTCTGGGTATTTCGCTTACCAAATCATCATATAATTTATTGATGTGGGGGCTGGTTATTGCATTTGGTGTTATAGCCACCGTTGTTATTGCCCGCTCGGGCGCGCATAGCCGTGAAGCTAAATACCGCATAAAACTGTACGAGGAGCTTGATGAAGAGTACAAAGCCTACAAATCAAAAGCCAACGAAAAAGAAAAGAAACTGGCCCGCGAGCTGCAAACAGAACGCAATAAACTGGATGAACTGTTAGGCAGGGGATAGTTTTATTTGATTTGACAATCGCCCTAATTTGTCATCCTGAGGAACGAAGGATCTGCTTTAAGGCTTTGCATATCTTCCGCCGCCAATGTTGGTGTTGTCACCAACATTATACGTACTGGTTAATTACTCGTGCAGATTGTTGTTGGTGACAACACCAACAACGGCAGTAGGGTAGTTTATTTTAACCTAAGACCACTCTGTCATGTTGAACTTGTTTCAACATCCCACGGGCAAGGTTATACTTTGTATATTCTCTACTATACACGTGGGATCCCGAAATAAATTCGGGATGACAATTTATTCTTTGTACTTTTTGCCCCATTATGAATAACAGCTCTCTTTTATCCCTCATTACCCAACTAAGATCAGTTGCCGATACAGGCCTTTTATACGCCAAAAATGAATATGATATAGAACGTTACACCGAACTAAGACACATCAGCACCCAGATGCTTGATGAGGTTTCGGGCTATGGGGAAGAAAGTATCAGCATATATTTTCCGCAAGCTATTGATTACCCGACAGCTAAGGTTGATATCAGGGGCATCCTGTTGTCGACCGATAACAAAATATTACTGGCTCGTGAAAGCACCGATGGTAAATGGTCGTTACCCGGTGGATGGGGTGATATAGGCTACAGCCCGAAAGAAGTGATCGTTAAAGAATTCCAGGAAGAAACCGGGCTCGATGTGGTGCCAGAAAGGTTAATGGCTGTATTTGATAAAAAAATGCACCCTCACCCCCCACAACCTTTTTATGTATATAAAATGGTATTTTATTGCAAAGCCTTGTCATCAACCTTAAATAAAGGTTTCGATGTGCTCGATGTACAATATTTTGATATTAATCAGTTACCCGAGCTATCGGAAGACCGTATACTTAAAAGCCAGATAGAACTGCTCTATCAAAAAATAATATCAGGCGATACAGAAGTTTATGCAGACTGATATTTTCTGATGATTTTTATTAACTATGAGATAAACTTACGAAGTTTTAAAAGCTTCGTAAGTCCGCAAAAAATCGGTAAACTGCCAACTACCCACTGCAAAGCGCCTACTGCAATGTTTTACCGGTATTTGGCAAACTTGGCAACGTACGTTTATCTGCAGGCAAGGCCATAAACTTCTTATAAGAATCGTTGATATATACGGTGAGTGATTCGCCATTGTTATTTTTCAGGAAAGCATAAGTTGGGCGGTAAAGGGTCATGAAGTTTTCAAGATCCTGACCGCGTAAGGGCACCAGGCTCTCTACATAGGTAACATTAAATACCTCATCCACGTGGCGTTCTTCCTCTTCACGCTTAAAATACTTTTTCAGGCGGCGGGCATCACGGGCATCCTTACTAAACCATGATGATGGCGATAGCGGATAGACCTTGCTGCGGGTATAAACCTCGGGGTATTCTTTATGCGCATCAAACGAGGCCCTGGTTGAGGTGATATTAACCTGACGCAGGGAGATGGTTTTAGTTACCATTTCTACCCTTTTTGGCGAAAGATTAGTTACATATAAGGTATCAGATATATAGCCGGGAGAATCAAATATCAGCGTATGGCCGGTTTCGGTGTTTATTTGAAAATTACCTTTGTCGTCGGTAATGGTTATTTGTTTTTTGCTGTTATCGTCTCTTATAAAAACATTGGGCATCCGGTTGTTTTTACCGGCTTCGTACACAGTGCCCTTTAACACGCTTTGAGCGTTAACGGTACCCGTGATAAAAAGGGCGGAAAATATTATCAAGTATTTAGGTCTCATATGCAGATCAATTAAGCTGTAAATTAAACCTATTTTTTTCAATAATGGTTTTGCATTTAACACTTTTAAGCATGTTTTTACAATTAATGACAAAAAGGTGAGTTGAGACTGACCAAAAGGCATAATTGAAAGATAGCGTCGAAATGTAAAGTGCTGGGATTAGTTTACCATGCTTTGATAGTACAAAAAGTGGGTTTACAGTGTAAACCCACTTTTTGATGAAAAATAAACACAAAACATTGAATATCAATTATATATAAAAATGCAAACCATAAAATATGTAAACCATGTAAACCCACTTTTTGGATCATAAAAAAGCCGCTCCATAATGATCATGAAGCGGCTTGTAAAATTTATTATAGATATACTGTCCCGGTATCGGTTGGGTAATTAATACCTTGTTACTTTAAAATCAGATACACCACCAGTCATGTGGATGTATATTTTGTTTTTAGCGGCATCAAACCCTGGGGTTTCGTACCGGTTGTCATCTTTTTTATCAAAGCCATCAAAATCGCTTGATGACAAGCCTGAGTTGGTGCGGATGCTGCAGGCCGCGTCTTTTGGCACATTAATCTTTACTTCTGATACACCGGTTGCTACCTCAACATTGGTTGTTGCCAGCGGGCTGCCCAGTTTCACATCAAATGATGCGGCGCCTCCCTTTAAAGTTAAGTTTTTTATTTTGAATTTGCTCAGGTCGAAATTAAGTTTTGTGGCACCGGTCTCAACATTAACATCCCATACCGGGTTAGGGTTCAATTTAATATCGGCCCGGTTGGCTTTGTCTTTATCTTCGTCGCTATCAATATGCCAACCCTTGTCATTGCGCAGGTGTAGGTTTACCACGTACATTGAATCGGTTTTGCTGGAAGTAAACTCATATTTGCTGCCATAAAACTCTTTGGTTTCGGCTTTAAAAAGCTGATTGGTGGTATCATTCAAAGTATAGGTAGTACCACCGCCGCTGATGTTTAAACGGGCCAGTTTAGCATCTGGTGCGTATTCTTTATTAAAAACACTACTGCCTGATACTTTAACCACACCATGGCCTACGCTGCTGGTGCTATCGCTGTCGTCGTCATCATCGTCGTCATTCTTATCATCATTATAACGAAAATTATAATGATTAGGCCAAAATCTGTAATTATCGAAATGCCCAAACATAAGCAAGCCGAAGCCCAGGATAACCACGCCTAATTTCAATACAGTGGCCCATATGGTGCGGTTACCCGCAAAAACAAGGTTAACACCACCCATGATCAAAAATATAGGCCAAAGGTGTAGTACATTCATCCAATGGAAGTCTATATACCCAAAGTTATTGAGCAAAAATATGGCCCCTATGCATACCAGGATAGCGCCCGGAACTAATCTATCGTTTCTCATTTTAGTAATTTTTATTTTGTGAAGCTGATATAACCCCTACGTTGATCTTTGCAGATCATAACGGTTTAATAACAAACTCCTGTTATACAGTTGGTGGATTATCTTTTAAGCCATCGTTTTCCGGAGCGGCATGATCTTCTTTATTCAAAGTATCATCCTTTACCTCCTCCTGGGTTCCGGTGCCGGTTGGGTTATAATCATCTTCCCAGGGTTTCTTTTTGTTGCCAGATGCCATCAGGGCTAAGCCTCCTCCTACTAAAACTACCGGCCATAATTTACCAAAATGCCAAAATCTGAACAGGTGTAACTCATGCAACAGAAATGATGCACCTATAAATATCAATATTACACCGATAATAAGCGCCGGTGTTTTTGAACCCGTTTTTTTGGGTGGTACACCAAAGGGCATATCCTGTTGAGGAGGTACGCCCGCGGCAAACGGATTGTAAGGGTCCTGCGGAGGTACACGGTAATCAACCCCAGGGTTAAAGTATTGCTGATATTTTTTTGGCAGTACTATCCATAAAACAATGTAAACCATTAAACCTGTACCCATGAATATAAAGGTAAGCAGGAACAGGGCCCGTACTATAGCTATATCGAGATCAAAATAATCGGCTAAGCCCGCGCAAACACCGCCAATTACCTTCCGGCGTTCATCGCGATAAAGTTTCTTTTCCATAATTTATTAATAATAGTGATTTTATAATTCAAATGTGCAAACAACAAATGTTTTACAGTAATACTATTAGGTAAACACAGTCAAACTCTCGGTAAAGCACCTAAAAACACCGATGAAATTCGTTGATCGGTAGTTCATAGTTGATGGTTCATGGATCATAGTTTTTGGCGTGTAGATAAACTTAGGCCGTTTTCCATAACCTATTTCCATCCACTATGATCCATGAACCATGAACTACCAACTAAAACTTACAACTGACCTGGTGCAGGCTTAATGATCATTTCATCAACATTAGCGCCGTGGCTCATACGGTATATATTGATAATGGCTGAAGCGATATCCTGGGGTAATACCATGGTATCTTTATCAACCACCTCGTTTTTCCATGAATCCGTTAATGTCGATCCCGGAATTATCGCGGTTACCTTTACACCATGCTCCTGCATCTCCAACCGCATTACTTTGGTGAGGCCCAACAGCGCGTATTTGGTTAAACTGTACGTACCAGCCTGCGGAAAAGGATTTAACGAGGCTACCGAACAAATATTAAAAAAATGTCCTTTTTGCGCAGCTATCATGGTTTTACCGAAATAACGGTACAGCTCATAGGTGGGCATCAGGTTTGTATGCAGTTGTTTTTCAAAGTCACCCTCGGCTTCATCCAATATGCTGCCGGGTGCAAACATGCCCAGGCTGTTTACCACCACATCAATAAATCCTAATTCCTGTTGCGCGCCGGCAGCAAATTGGAGTAATTCAGCTTTCTTACTGCCATCGGTAACCTGGGCAAAAACTTTGATAGATGGGTTGATGGCCAGCAGTTCATCCTTAAATTTTAATAATTCTTGCTCATTGCGAGAACAAATTGCCACGTTCAATCCTTCATTAGCAAATGAAATAGAAATGGCACGGCCCATGCCTTTTGTTGAACCGGTGATAAGCGCATTCTTCATGATGATGATAATAATATATTTAAATAAGTGTTCTTTTAAAACGCCCCGGAAATATGGGACATATTTTTTTGATTAGGCCTGAAGCTTTATGGGCCGAATTTACGTAAGCGATAGTTGATAGCTTATAAAATTGCATATTTAAATTAATTCAATAGGCACAAGCGGTAAAGCTTAATGTAAAAAACGTATTTTTAACCGATTTTTATAAAAACAAATGTTCCATAGTTTAGGAAAATACATTCTTCTGCTGCGTTTAGCTTTCAGAAAGCCCGAAAAGTTTAGTGTTTATTGGAGCGAGGTAATGCGTGAAATGGTTTCGGTGGGTATAGGCTCACTGGGCATCATCGCTATTATTTCGGTGTTTATCGGCGCGGTGGCCACTATTCAAACCGCATTCCAGCTGGTGAGCGACTTTATTCCTAAAACCATCGTAGGCGGTATCACCCGCGATTCAACCATCCTGGAGTTTAGTCCGACTATCTCGGCGCTGGTATTAGCAGGCCGGGTGGGCTCCAGTATGGCCTCGCAAATTGGCACCATGCGCGTAACCGAACAGATAGACGCGCTGGAGATCATGGGCGTAAATGCACCGGGCTATTTGATATCGCCAAAGATCATTGCCGGGGTGTCTATGATTCCCCTATTGGTCATTGTATCGGTAATTTTAGGCTTAACCGGTGGCTATATCGCCTGCGCGGCCTCAAACGATGTATCAACAGCCGATTATGTAACCGGCTTAACGGATGGTTTTAATCCGCTTATTGTTACCGTTTGCGCGGTTAAAGCTATATTTTTTGGATTCATCATTACCTCTATTTGCTCTTACCAGGGGTTTTATACCGATGGCGGTTCGCTTGAAGTTGGCCAGTCGGCTACCCGTGGTGTTGTTTGGAGCTGTATTATGATCTTATTTGTGGATCTTATTATTTCACGCCTGCTACTATGATCGAAATTAAAGATATCTACAAAACATTTGGCGAGAACGAAGTACTAAAAGGTATAACCGCGACTTTTCAACCAGGTAAAAACAACCTCATCATTGGCGGCTCAGGATCAGGAAAAACCACTTTGCTGAAATGTATTGTTGGCCTGCATGACCCTACCAAGGGCGACGTGATATTTGACGGCGAGAATTTTACCGATATGGATTTTGAGCAACGTGTACCTATCCGTACCAAAATCGGGATGCTTTTTCAAAATTCGGCATTATTTGACTCCATGACCGTGGAAGAGAATATCATGTTCCCGCTGAATCTTTTTACCAATCAATCAAAAGCCGAAAAACTCGATCGCGCCAATTTTTGCCTCGAAAGAGTTAATTTAACCGGCAAGAATAAATTATACCCGTCTGAACTTTCGGGTGGTATGAAGAAACGTGTAGGTATTGCCCGTGCCATATCCATGCAGCCAAAATATTTGTTTGTGGACGAACCCAACTCGGGCCTCGATCCTAAAACATCCATCCTGATAGATGAGCTGATCAACGAGCTGACCGAGGAATATGAAATAACAACAGTGATTGTTACCCACGATATGAACTCTGTAATGGGAATTGGCGATCACATCATATTTTTACACCAGGGTAAAAAATGGTGGGAAGGTAGCAACAAAGAAATAGCCCACACCGATAACCAGGAACTGAACGATTTTGTATTCGCCAGTAAATTCATGCAGGCTGCTAAAGCTAAGCTCTGATCCGGCTGAATTATTATTTTCGCGAGTGATATACAAAAACTAAAGCCTGATCAAATATTTGATCAGGCTTTAGTTTTTGTAATTGATTACCAATAAACCTGTTTCCAGGTAAGGCGTTTATAGATCAGGGACAAGCACAGGTGTATCCCGGTGCAAAGCTAATCCAGCTACCCGTGGTGCAATGAGCGTCGCAATTACCTGTACAGGTTGATATTTCTCGTACCGTTGCTCCATTTACATTACATAATACCCATACCTGATCAGGGCCAATACCGCCCGTTACATTTTTCATTTCTGCTCTCGAAAGAGATTTTCCAAATTCTGTTTTCATGTTTTTTTGGTTTCGTTAATAGTTTTTAATCGTTCTCTTCATATGATTAGATTCTAAATATAATTATTATTTACTAATTATTATATATCAATCGATCGGCCTTATTAGGCCTTGATACCAGCTATTCAATACCAAAAAAGAATAGTAAATTTGCGCTTTGTATTAAAGACACCGTTAGTCTTGATACCTGATACTCATTACTTGATACTAAATAGATGATCCAACTATTAACCCCCACGCACTGGAAAGATTACGAACTGATTGATTGCGGCGATTTTGAAAAGCTGGAGCGCTTTGGGAATATTGTACTGATACGCCCCGAACCACAAGCAGTTTGGAGCAAACAACTGCCGGCCTCTGAATGGCAGCGCCTGCACCATATCAAATTCAAGGGACGCTCAGCAACCGCGGGCGACTGGATCAAAAAAGACCCGAAAACGCCCGATCGCTGGCATATTGAATACAAAAACAAAGATGCGGCCATCAAATTCCGTTTGGGTTTAACCTCCTTTAAACACCTGGGTATTTTTCCGGAGCAGGCTGTTAACTGGGATTATATCACCCAAAACATTAAAAAATTTAAAACATCACAGCCTAAAGTACTTAACCTGTTTGCCTATACCGGCGGCGCATCGTTAATTGCGCAGGCAGCCGGTGCCGATACCACGCACGTAGATTCGATAAAACAAGTGGTAACCTGGGCCAATGAAAACCAGGAGATCTCGGGTCTGAACAATATTCGTTGGGTAGTTGAGGATGCACTGAAGTTTGTAAAGCGCGAGCTCAAACGCGGTAAAAAATATAACGGTATCATCCTGGATCCCCCGGCATACGGCAATGGCCCCAACGGCGAAAAATGGAAACTGGAAGATAATATCAACGAAATGATGGCCGATGTGATCCAATTACTTGATCCCGAAGAGCATTTTCTTATTCTGAATACTTACTCACTCGGTTTTTCATCTGTCATTATCGAAAACCTCATCAAAAGCGCCTTCCCGAAAGTGCAAAACCTGGAGATCGGCGAGCTTTATCTACAGGCTACCGCTGGATCAAAACTGCCGCTTGGTGTTTTTGGAAAATTCTTTAAAACACGTTCATAATTACGATGATCAAAAAACTGCTGTATACCGCATGCCTGATCTTAATATCCACAGGTTGTTTTGCACAGCAGCATTTTGACATCATTCTTAAAAACGGAAAGATCATTGACGGTGCCGGCAATCCCTGGTTTTATGGTGATGTGGGTATTAATAAGGATAAGATAGTAAGCATTGGCGATCTGTCCAAAAGCAATGCGGGTAAAACCATTGATGCCACCGGCCTCATCATTGCTCCTGGCTTTATCGATGTACATACCCATATTGAAGGCGACGAAAAGAAAACCCCGACTGCCGATAATTTTATTTACGATGGTGTAACCACTGTGATCACTGGGAATTGCGGCACTTCCAACATCGATATTAAAAAATATTTTCAGTTTTTAGATAACCTGAAGCTATCTGTAAATGTAGCCTCGCTGATAGGCCACAATGATGTACGCGAAGCCGTTTTAGGCAAAGCGGCCATCACACCCAACGGTGCGCAACTGCAAAAAATGCAGGCCATTGTGGAGCAGGCCATGCGTGATGGCGCGGTCGGCTTTTCTACCGGACTAATTTATACACCGGGCTTATATTCAAAAACACCCGAAGTTGTTGCCCTGGCAAAAGCAGCGGCCAAATATCATGGCGTTTACACTTCGCACATGCGCAATGAATCGGATAAGATATTTGATGCCATTGCCGAAGCCATTGATATTGGCCGACAGGCTAATATGTCGGTAGAGATCTCCCATTTTAAAGTGGGGCTGCCCAACTGGAACCGTTCGACAGAGATGATCGCCATGGTCGAAGAAGCACGTAAAGAAGGCTTGGATGTAACGGTTGATCAATATCCTTACACCGCCAGCAGCACCACACTGAACGTATTACTACCCGATTGGCTGCAGGATGGTGGGCACGATTCGGTGCTGAAACGGCTGAATAACCCACTGATACACCAAAAGGTAGTTGCCGAAATGATAACGGATATGAAAAGGCGCACCCGCGAGCATTTTGATTACGCCGTGGTTGCCCATTGTGATGGAGATTCATCTATCAACGGCAAAAACATCATGCAGATCAATATCGCCAAAGGCCGCCCATCAACCATACCCGATGAAATTGAAACTATTTTAGATATTACCAAAATCGGCAGTGCATCCATGGTCTTTCATGGTTTGAATGAGGCCGATGTGGAGAATATACTCCGCTACCCCCTAACCATGGTGGCATCAGATTCGGGCATCCGTTTATTTGGTTCGGGTGTACCGCATCCGCGTGGTTATGGCAGCAATGCCCGGGTGTTGGCTTATTATGTACGCGAAAAAAATGTGATCAGGCTGGAGGATGCTATCCGAAAAATGACCTCCTTACCTGCACAAAAATTCCATTTAACCAATCGTGGCTTGTTGCAGCCCGGTATGTTTGCAGATATTGTTATCTTTGACGCCGGTACGGTCAAAGACCAATCAACGTTTGAACATCCCCACGCCTATTCAACTGGTTTTAAGTATGTTTTAGTGAATGGAAACATCACTGTTGATAATTTTAAGCATACAGGCACCAGAAAAGGTGTTATTTTGCACGGCCCCGGATATCAGCAGAAATAATTAGTAATTAACCAGTTAAAAGAGTTTAAAAACCGGCACATCAAATACGCAAAAATCTCACCTTTATAATAATGAAACATTTTTTCCTTTACGCCTCGGCGCTTTTATTAACAATTACCCTGCTAACCAATTGCAAACAAAGCGGCAACACCAGCAAGCCGGGCGCTAAACAAACAGCAACCAAGGCAGACTCTGCCAAAGGCGAAACAGCGGACACACTGAGTGTGCTAAAGTCAAGCTATCCTCCTTTGGATAAAAAGCTTTATGATTCGCTGTTAAAATTTAACGCCCATGGCGATACCACCGGCAGATGGCCGGTTAAAAACACGCCGTATCCACTAAACGGCGCTATTTTACCATTTAAACGTGTGGTTGCTTTTTATGGTAATCTGTACTCCAAAAAAATGGGCATCCTGGGTGAATTACCTCCAAATGAGATGCTGGCTAAATTAAAAGGCGAGGTAAAACACTGGGAAAAAGCCGATCCAAAAACACCGGTACAGCCAGCACTGCATTATATTGCCGTAGTGGCTCAGGGCGATGGCGGTAAAGACGGTAAATTCCGTTACCGCATGCCATTTAAGCAAATTGACAGTGTTTTATCATTGGCTAAAAAAGCACATGCTATTGTATTTTTAGATGTGCAGGTGGCTTTGAGCAATATACATGCGGAACTGCCCCTGCTCGAAAAATATTTAGCCATGCCACAAGTGCATTTCGGCATGGATCCTGAATTCTCCATGAAAGATGGCACTCATCCTGGCAGAAAAATTGGCACTTATGATGCAGAGGACGTGAACTATGTATCAGGTTATTTAGCCGGTCTGGTTAAAAAGTATAACCTGCCTCCCAAAATTTTAGTGGTACACCGCTTTACTAAAAAGATGTTGACCAACTATAAAAACATTAAACTACGCAAGGAAGTTCAGGTGGTAATGGATATGGACGGCTGGGGCGAGCCAGATCTTAAAACAGGCACTTACCGTTACTTTATTAACCAGGAACCGGTACAGTTTACAGGCTTTAAACTGTTTTATAAAAACGATATCAAAAAAGCACCTCACCACATGTTAACGCCTGAGGAGGTTTTATCAAGATACAAACCATATCCTATTTACATCCAGTACCAATAGTGTAAGTCGGAAGTCTTTAGATAAAAGTCTTAAGTCAATTAATATTTATATTTTTTGACTTAAGACTTTTTTATTTTAGACTTTTGGCTTGGGACTCAGAACTTACGACTATGATTAAATGGGGAATAATAGGTTGCGGGCGTATTGCCCACCGGTTTATGCAGGGCCTTCAGGAAGTAGCGGATACCCAGCTGGTGGCTTCCTGGTCAAGAACACCATCCACTGTTAATGCCTTTGCAGAACAATACGGTGGTATTGCCTGCGCCAATGTTGATGAATTATTAGCCAGCGATATCGATGCGGTATATATTGCCACCCTACCTGATAGTCATGCTGCTTATAGCATTACCGCACTAAAAGCCGGAAAACATGTGCTTTGTGAAAAACCGGTTACCGTTAACCTGGCCGAATTGGAGCAACTGCTTGCTGTAGCCCATGAATGTAAGTTACTTTTTATGGAAGGCATGAAACCGGCCTTCTATCCTTTATACCTGCGTTTAAAAGAATACCTTACCCACGATCCTATTGGCCCCGCGGGTTATGTACGCGCGGGATCATCAGTCGCTGATCTTTCTGCCGACCATCCTAATTTTAGTTTGGAGCTTGCTGGTGGTGGACTGATGCAGATAGGTGTATACGAAGCTTTTTTAGCGATAGACTGGCTCGGCGAATTACAGGATGTACAAGCCATGGGGCGCTTTGGCAGCACCGGGGTAGATATGTTCACCATATTTCAAACGCAGCACGCGGGTGGGTATTCGCAACTATATGCCGGATTTGATCTGCATGGAAAAGGCGACGCGCTGATTGCCGGACCGTTGGGCCATATCACCATCCACAAAAACTGGTGGAACCCTACCCGCGCCACTATTGATTACCTGGATGGCCGGGCTGTTGAACTGCATGAGCCGTTTATCTCGGGTGGTCTTAATTATGAAATAGCCCATTTTTGTGACCTGATCAAAACAGGTAAAACAGAAAGCCCTGTCATCAGCCACCAAATGTCAAAACAAATGATCGACGTGATTGACAGGGCCCGTGCGCAGATCGGTTTAAAGTTTCCATCTGAGCAATAATTTTATTCATTTCATTTTCGTAGAAACACATTACATGTGTCTCCTGAACCGTTACAGTTTATTAGAATTCAAAACCGGATTTTGGCTGGCATTTACCTGGTAAGTGTAAATAACGTTGTCATTATCAACCTCCACTATGCGGTATCCTTTATAATCGGTACCCCAGTTACCCCCAATGTGCGAATCAAAAAAGTGCGGGAATTTATTGCCGGTGTAACGAATGCCATCAAGCAAATGATCGTGCCCGTGAAAAGTGGCCTTTACATTAGGGTAGCCATGCAGCAATTCCATAGTTTCGGGGCAATCCACAAAAAAATCATCTTTTTGCCATTTGAACGGAGCGATGTGCAATATCACAAACACGATTTTCTTATCCTTGAATTTCTCCAGTGAAGCCTTGATAAATGTATTATCGGGGCAAACATAGGTTCCTTTTGTATCCGCAGTATTGGCCAGTACAAAAGCTATATCGCCAAACTCTACAGTATACTTATCCTCATACCCAAAATTCTTTTGCCACAGGGCCGCATCTGCAAAATCATGATTACCGGGAATTGTATGATAAGGCATATTGAACTTATCCAGGTATTGAGTCTTTATCTCGGGCAACAGATCTGGGCGGTTATGCACCAGGTCGCCATTGACAATTACCATATCGAGATGATTTTTAGCATGATCGGCATTGATCCATTTAACCATGTTGCCGGTATTCAGCGCGTAATCGGTATCCGGCTGTCCGTAATGGATATCAGATGCAAGGGCAAAACGTAGTTTAAGTCTGCCTTTATTTTGGCGGTTATATTCATTATTAACGTTTGCAAAAGTATTAACAGCAGGCAGTAATGTTAAGGCTGCTATACCGGCCAATCCGGTACCAATAAAATCTCTGCGGGTACTCATGGTTGTTTTTTTAGTAAAAATACGGTACAGGTGTTAAGTTAGAATTAAGGATGGAGAGTGAATAGAAAAAACCTCACAAAATATTGTCATCCTGAACGAAGTGAAGGATCTATTGTTCAACAGGCATAACTAAAAATGGATTCTTCACTTCGTTCAGCATGACAAATTGTTTTTTAACTATTTACCTCAACCCCCTCCCTTTTAAATATTTCACCAATGCCGCCGGGTGATCGGTTTGCAAACCAGATAATCCCGTCGCCAGGGCCTTGTCCCAATCGGCGGGGCCTTCGCCAGCACTTTGAATATCAGGCCAAACGGGTATATGTTTACTTTCGGCCAGTTTTACCATATCTGCGTTGTACTGTTTGTAACTACCATCTAATATATCGGGCTGGTATTTGGAGATAAAATCCGCCATCCCGGTAACCGTTTTAACACTATCGGGCAAGCTCAGCATCAGAGGCATTTTTGGAGCAGCTTTGCGCCAGCCGGTAAATTGGGGAGCGCTGTTGATGTACACCAGTACTTGTTTCTCCATTCCGTACTGCCTGATCATCTGATAGGCAATAGCAGGATCAGCAGCTTTAAAATCAAGATAAATATTGATCTTGTTTTTGCAGACCTGCAATATCTGTTTAAATGTAGGGATGCGGTAAATTTCTGTTGATGTGATGTCTTTACTTTTTACCTGGAGCAGTTCAAGCTCTGCCAGTGTCAGGTCTTTAATTTGCCCTTGTCCGTTGGTCATCCGGTTTACACTACCATCATGCATGCTTACCAGTTCGCCATCTTTGGTTGTCCGCAGATCTATCTCTACATAATCCGCCTCGTTTTTGATGGCTTCGCGGTAGGCTTCCAGAGTGTTTTCCGGATAGATCACATGATCGCCACGGTGTGCGGCAACTATGAATTTGTGTTTTGATACCGGTGCGGGATTAGGTTGCCAGTTGTCACTTGCAGTTATTGAAAGCAACACTGTTATTAATATGGGTAAACGCATTTTCTATGATAGTAATAGTGAAGAATTATTTACCAAAAACACTATCTACAGCATCACCGACCTCATGCCCTGCCGAAGCTTTAAAATCAAAGCCCAGCAGTTTCGCAATGGTTTGAGCCAGTTGTTTATGATAAGTTGTCGTAGGTAATTTCATTTCGCCACCAGCCGGAGTATCTGGCCCTAAAACAGCAAACCAGGTTTGTTCAGAATTCGGGGTTTCTTTACCATGATCGCGCCATTTGGTTAATGGCACATCTCCCCTGCCATGATCACAGGTAATAATGAGCGTAGTTTTATTTTTATAAGCCGGATCGGTTTGTACAAAATCCCATAACTGCCTGATATATTCATCTTCCTGGTGGGTGCGGTCAAGGTAATATTTATAGTTACCGGCATGGGCCATATCATCCGGTTCGTCAAAGGCCACATATAAAGCACGTGGTTTAAACTGCTGCATATAGGTTTTGGCAAACTCGAAGGTTAAAAAATCTATCCGGGTGGAATCGCCAAGGAAATGCGGTACTTCATTCAGCATCTCGTTAAGGTGTTTCAAACGATCATTGATACCCGGAACATTTACAGGCATATAGCCCGAATTGTTCAGGATGCCTGAACGTTGAGTGTTCAGTATTTGCGTAAACCGCTCCCACGATGAAAAAGCGGCAACCTTACCTTGAAATCCCTTTTGTTTATTTAAAAACTCCAGCACATTCATGTTTGGATTGGTGATACCTTCGTTGGTATTCATCCGGGGATCGGGAAAACCGGTAAATATTTCGTTATAGCCCGGGTACGAAAAATGGTATGGGTTGGCCACCTCATCTTTACTGCCTATATCGCGGTTGCCATATAACTGGCCCTGCTGTACAATGGCCGACCAGAAAAACGGCATCAACAGTTTACGGCGGTCATCGGTGTTTGCTGTCCAGAAGTTTTTACGAACTGCATCCTTCTCATTAGTTTCCTTCGAATTGATCAAAGCCGAATCCGCACCGCGAAAAACCTCCTGCCAGCGTAAACCATCAATAGTCACAATGATCACATTTTCTGTTTTATGCTGCTGGGCAAATAGCGCCGAGATAGAGCCGGCAAGTAATATTGTTAAAATTATTCTTTTCATGGGTTTTTATTTAATTCAACAAAGGCCCCCTGGTATACCGGGGGGCCTTTGTTATTAATTATTAATATTCATGGTTTATTTCAATATCCACATGGTTCCGTTGATATCATCGCTGCCACCATATTGGCTGCTTAATGCTTTATTATAATTAGCTGCATTAACTGTTCTTTCTGATGTTGGATACTCAAAACGTAGCGGTATACGGGTACTATTACCTGTACCTGGACCTACTGTAAATGTAGGCACACCTGTACGACGATAAGTAAAGTATGATTCCAAGCCCGAATGACGGAACAAGGCCAGGTATTTTTGCTGTAATATTTGCTTGTAACCTGTTGCTCCACCCGCATATTTAACTAATGGTTGTGCATAATAGGTATCCCAGTTTACACTAACCTGATAAGTGTTATAACTGGTTGGGTCCGTTACACCTTTAGAGTTAGTTGTAGGATGGTAAAAATAGGCTGTGAATGCGCCGGTACCTGTAGGTATGGTATAAGAATCAAATGAAGCCTGTATACCTTTTTTGTAATAAGCTTCGGCATCGCCTGATGCCCAGCCCAGGTTAATACCTTCGGCAATATTAAACATCAGTTCTGGATAACCAATTTGGATGCTTGGTTCGCCGGTATAGGTTGAATAAAAATGCTTACGATTTAAAAACGAGTAACGTTGCAGGGTAGCATTGTTATACATTACGCCAAGGTCAAGACCAGCATCGGCACCAACAAATGAAGCAAAATCAGTTGGGCTTTGTTTCAATGTATCAACCAGGTAGCGTGAAGGCTCGGCAGTAACAAATACACGTGGATCTTTAAACTGAGTAAGCAAGCTTACGTAAGTTGCAGACATATTTTGTCTTGAACCATTCTGTCCAAAATTGTTTGGATTTTGTGGATAGTAATTGCTTGGTGAAACAAATATGTACTGCAGGTTATCTGATGCATTATCCATCAACGGATACTTGGTGGCATTACCAATGATAGCTGCAAACTGCGATTTCACATCAATATCGGCAGTTTTTTTACTTAAAGCCAATAATAATCTTACATGGAAGGCATTAACTGTTTTTTGCCATTTGGAAAGATCATTATTAAAATATATGTCGTTGGTTAAGCTTGAACCAGCGCCAGAGCCAGCAATAGTTGGATCATTAATTAATTGGGTAAGATCGGCATTCGCGCTCTCCAGCCATGCTAACGCTTGTGTCATTACAGTTTTCTGCGAATCATAAGCAGGTGTAAGATTACTTAAGCCTTTTATAGCATCCGTCATTGGGATATCGCCTTCTTCCAAACTCATTTTAGTAAAGAAATAAGCCCTGAAAAATTTGCCCAATGCCTCGTATGGATTTACTGCACCACCACCTGTAGCGGTTGCCTGTTTTTCCATATCCAGCACGTTTTTAATGGTGCTGTAATAATTGTCGCCCCCGCTGGCAAAGCCATCATAACGGTTATTACCGTAATAATCATAGTTGTATATGTAATACTGGCAATAGATCTCATTACTGGTTTGCGGCAGATCGGCCATTCTGTTTAATATACCATTAAACAACAGCGAGGCAGGTACCGTACTCGGAACGTTGTTATTTTTGGTCAAATCCTCAAAGCTCTTTTTACAGCCCGTTACCGCCAATACCATAAATACAGGCAGTAAGTAATTGATAAATATCTTTTTCATCATTATTTAATTTTTAAATTAGAATGATACATTTAAGTTAACACCATAGCTACGTACCGTCGGCGACTGTAAAACAGTGCTTGAAGTAGCGTAGTTATATTGATCTAAATCCACATCCTTAAAGCGTTTGTCACCATAGAAATACAATAAGTTACGGCCATAAACCGATACAGATGCTTTTTTGATGAATGATTTATCCAGCCATGCTTTCGGGAAATCATAACCCAGGGTTACTTCGCGCAGTTTGGAGAATGTTTTGCTCATGAGGTTTGACTCATCAACATTGTAGTATTTACTCACGTAATCCTGCACCAACGCGGTTTGTTTGTTTGGCGAGTATTGCAGCGCGCCGTAATTTGTTATTTTGCCGGTTGTTGGATCATAATTGATGGAAGCTCCGTTTGATACAGTTACACCTTCACCTACATAACTGCCATTATAGTCTTTTTTACCAAAGTTTTGCCAGTCTTTATAACGAGCATCACCCAATGCGCCTGTAGCCGTTTCAATGTTTGAACCACCACGCATGGTTTTATTGTGCATGTAATCAATAATTACACCACCAACAGAGCCGTCAAACTGGAAACCCAGGTTAAAGTTTTTGTAGCGGACTTTATTGGCAATACTCCACTGGTATTTGGCATTTTCATTACCCAAGTATTGAGGAACCGGTAATGCCAATGGTTTACCGGCAGCATCATTGATGATTTGACCTTGAGGGGTCCTGGCGAAAGCCGTACCATATAATTTATCGGTACGATCGCCTTGTTTAAAGAACTGTTGATAGGTGTTTTGTCCCGGAGGCAACTCTTCATAAACATCTTTAAACGTTGATACGTTAACTAAAACATTCCAGGTAAAGCCACCCCAATTTTTAATAGGTGTACCTTCTATCGAAGCTTCATACCCTGTTTTTTTAGTTTTTAAAGCGTTCAGATATAAAGTGGTATAACCCGTAGCCGTTGAGATGCTGTTAGCTAATATCTGCGGACCATCAATGTATTGGAACGCGGTAGCAGAAAGGCCTAAACGATTTTGCAAGAATTTAATATCGAAACCTTCCTCGTAATTAACACGGGTTGATGTTTTGATGCCTGGCTGATAAAGGAAATCTGAAGCCGAAGCAGCAGGCTGGCTGTTGTATGGCTTACCGGTTAAGTAAAACGGATTAAGCTGGTAGCTTGGGCCGTTGTATGGTGAGTTGTAAGTACTGCCATAGCCCAGCGGATTTAAGAATAACGGGTTTGAATTTGGGTTACTGGTTGTTGTTTGGCCACCATATACCGAAATTGCATTGAAAGGAGCAGGACCAATAGTTGGGCTCGAAGCATCGGATTTAACTGTTGAGTATGATGCCCTTGCTTTTAAGAAAGAAATAACCTCTGGCAGTTTAATATAATCAGAGATTACCGTAGCTGCCGATATACTTGGATAATAATAGGTAGTTACATTTTGAAATGCCGACGATTTATCAACACGACCGGTGCTTGATAAGGTAGCATATTTACCAAATGTAGCATCCAAAGAGTAATAACCACTTAATACACGTTCTTCTGAACTAAAGGCGGTTGATTGTACGGCGTTTCTGGAGTTGGCGAAGGTATAAACCTCTGGCACGTTCAAATAATCGGTTGATGTCCAGCTGGAATTATAGTTGAAGCTGCGTAAGTTTGAACCTACCACACCCGATAAGTTCAGGAATTTTTTAACGGTGTAGTTATAGTTCAACATCAACTCTGTATTGTTGTCAAACAGGTTGCGGCGGTCCTCGCGATAATCGCCCTGGTTACCTTCGCGACCGTAAGGGTGGGCCGAGAATGGCAGATCCTCTGTGCGTAAGATGTTATAGGTATCGATCTGTGAACGTAAAGTAACATTCAAATTATCATTAACCTTAAAATTCCCAGACAAATATCCGTAGATGTCATTTTTATAGTGACCTCTTGTCCATTTTTCGGTTAACAACCAGGGGTTGTGGTAACGGGTGTATTCGGCAAATACCGATTGAACACCTTCTTTACCTGGCTGCCAGATAGCTTTGATATCAGGTGCATTCACATTCCAGTCGGCGCCAGTCCAAACGGCAATGTTATAAATGATACTGTTCGGGCCGTATTGAACGTCTGGGAAGTTATCAGTTGATTGTCTGTTGAAATCAACGTTGGCTTCAAATTTCCAACGGCTGGTAGGGGTAAATGAAGCGTAGAAGTTAGCATTGGCTATATCCAGGTATTGTGCCGGGATGTAGCTGGTTTGGTGCTGTTGTGAAACCGAGAAACGGGTTACGTAAGTATCACCCACAGAACCTAATGAAATGTTATTGTTGGTTTGGTAACCTGTTTTCAAAAAGTTTTTCAGGTTATCTTTACCACGGGCCACCCATGGGGTTCCCTGGCGTACACCATTAACAACAGGGCTGTCATACTGAGGTATTAACTGACCGGCAAAATACGGCCCCCAAACGTCATAATCGCTATCCACACCACCTGGTGCACCGCCTTTACCGTCAACGAAGGTATAAAAGGTGTTTTCACCCGGGCCATATGAGTTTTGCGTACGCGGAAATGCCAGGAAGCCGGTGTTCATTACTGTACTGCTGTTGATATCAACAGTAAGGCCTTTTTTGTTCTTTTCACCTTTTTTGGTAGTGATCAGGATAGCACCGTTTTGTGCACGACTACCATATAAGGCGGCCGCGGCCGGGCCTTTCAGTACAGTGTAGGTTTCAATATCATCAGGGCTGATATTATAAGTATCCGTATTGATCGGGAAACCGTCAACAACATATAAAGTTACTGAGTTACCCCTTATTAATACCGATGGGTTACCTAATAGCTCCGCTGAGGGACCTACTGATAAACCTGCAACCTTACCTGTTAAACCGGTAATAGGATTAGGGTCACGCGCGGTGGTAACATCGGCACCGTTAACCGCCTGCAGGGCGTAGCCAATACGGCGGGTTTCCTTTTTAACACCAAGAGCGGTTACAACAACCTCGTTAAGCGTTTTGCTGTTACCATTCATGCTTACATTAACAATGGCTTTATCGCCCACTACTACTGATTGCGGGGTGTAGCCAATAAATGTAAAAACGAGCGTTTGACCGTTAGAAGCTGTAATAAAGTAATGACCATCCACATCGGTAACAGTACCCTTGTTTTGATCTTTAATTTTCACACTTACTCCCGGAAGCGGCAAATGGTTTTCGTCGGTAACTGTACCGCTTATTTTGGTTTGTCCAAATAAAATAGATGGCGTAATACAAAATAATAAAACCGTGATAAGGTTTTTTAGTCTCTGGTAAAACTTGTTCATCTGCTAAAATTTAATGGTGAAAGGATTGATTTTTTCATACAGCAATACTAAACTTTGTTTATTATTAGTAAACCAATTTAGTATTAAGCTATACTTAATCTTATGTTCACCCTGTGTTAAGCAGGCGGTTTTTGTAACAACGGAATTACATATCGCTTACAAAAACTTAATATAGAAATATCAACTATTTACCAGTTGCAGGTGGGTTAGTGCGATAGATTTTAAATAATCGATATTATTTACAGGCTGGTGCATTTCTTTGGCCATATCATCCCAATACCGCAAACGTATAATTAGCTCGGCATCAGGGTTTAATTCAAAATCAGTGGCCTCTTCTTCGGTCATTACACCACCCTGAAACTCCAGCGTTCCTTTGCTGGCATCAGACAGCCGGTTATAGTATTCTGGGTATTTATAAGTAAGATAACGCTTCGCTATTACGTGGCCCTGCACCAGGTTGGCCACTCTTTCAGAAAAACCACGCTCCAGCAAGTAATCGGCACCTAATTTTTCATGATCAACATTACCCATACCATCCATGCTTCCCGCCTCCTCGGCATCCGCACACAGATGACCAATATCATGAAAAAAAGCGGCCAGTATTACTTCATCGTCAAAACCTTCGGCCTGTGCCAAAGCAGCAGCCTGCGACATGTGCTCCAGTTGTGAAACAGGTTCGCCTATATAATCTTCGTCGCCAAATTTTTCATAAAGTGAAAACACTTCATTTACAACAGCCTGGGGATCATATTGAGAAAAAGCCATGGTTAGTTTATTTTTTGCAAATAAAGGGTATCCACATTATGAAAATATTAAATGTTTGTAAAATATCGTTTTCGCTTAATATTAACCCTGGGTTATACGTTATTAACTCATTAATATCATTACTAGGTGATTAAGTGCCCGTTTTGAAGGCTTTCCCGTGTCAATTTATGGTATCACTTTAATGGATGGAGATTTTTTGAATTTTGACTTTTGGATTTTGACCACTACTTTGCACCCGCTAATTGGAAACTAAATAATGGAAGAAGATATACTGATACAGATCAGTAACCGGATAAAAGAACGTCGCCGCGAAAAAAACATCACCGTACAGGAACTGGCCATACGGGCCAATGTAAGTAAAGGATTGATATCACAGATTGAGAATAGCCGCACCATACCATCATTAATGGTATTGATAGATATTATCAAAGCCCTGGAAATTGACCTGAACGAGTTTTTTAAAGACATCCGCTCAAAAAGTGATCATTTACCGATACTGATAAAACGCAAACATGAGTATGATCATTTTGAAAAAGAACATGCTATCGGTTTTCATTACCAACGCATCTTTACCCAATCCATAACGCAATCTACTGTCGACATTGTGATCCTGGAATTGGAGCCAGGCGCTACACGCCCGCTTGTGGAAACAGATGCCTTTGAGTACAAATACATTTTGCAGGGCGAAATAGAATACCAGTTTAATGACGACCGGATAGCCATACATCAAGGCGATTCTATGCTATTTGACGGCCGCATTCCACATACACCTAAAAATTTGGGCAACACCACAGCCATCATGCTTGCGGTTTATTTTTTTGAAGAGAAAAAGTAACCGGCTATTTTATAATTAAGTTAATTACAGCACGAACTATTGACCTGCAAAGGCGGACATTTGTAAGTGCCGTAGCTGCAAAAAACACAGCGATCGCCCTCCTTAGGCTTTAATAAAGTATTACAGTTGCCGCATTGGTAAAAATACTGACAGGCACTCACCGGCATCTCCTCCTGTTTTTTAAAACCACAAACCGGGCAGGTGATTTCTGAAACAAGTATTACTTCCATACTTAAAGTTAGCATTATTCCTGCTGACATCATGCCCCATATGGAGGATACATATTTACTTTGACAGCAAGAGGTTATTAAGGGTGCAGGTTATACTTTTTCGCACAAAATCCTCTCATCTTAACCATATCTTAACACAAATTTAGTTTGATATTAATAAACAAAGTTTACTATTGCTAAACATTATTTCATTAATATTATGGCCATTAAATTAGTAGTTTTTGACATAGCCGGTACCACGGTTAAAGACGATCAGGAAGTGAGCAAAGCTTTTCAAGCCGCTTTAAAAAAATACAGCTATCATATAGAACTTGACCGGATCGATCCTTTAATGGGTTATGAAAAAACGCTGGCCATTAAACAAATATTATTATTGATTGAAAGTGATATCAATAAAATCACCCCGGAGCTGATTGGCGACATTCATAAAGAATTTGTACACCAGATGATCAGCTTTTACAAAAACGAACCGGGCATTGAGCCCCTGCCCCATGCAGAAGAAACATTGGCAGCCCTTCGCGCGGCCGGTATACAAGTAGGTAT
Organism: Mucilaginibacter sp. 22184; assembly: GCF_052045695.1. Classification (NCBI taxonomy): domain Bacteria; kingdom Pseudomonadati; phylum Bacteroidota; class Sphingobacteriia; order Sphingobacteriales; family Sphingobacteriaceae; genus Mucilaginibacter; species Mucilaginibacter sp. 22184. Next base: position 61,673 of record NZ_JBQEPI010000007.1, on the reverse strand, counting down.
CAACACCGGTTTTTCACGTGATATTGCCGATACTATAGTAACCCGTTTACAATGGCGCGAAAAGGGTTTGATTGACCATGTGGTTGGCTCTGACGAGGTAGAACTCGGCCGCCCGCATCCCTATATGATCCAAAAAATGATGAAGGAAGGTAACATCACCGATCCATCAGAGGTAGCCAAAGTTGGTGATACCGAAGTTGATGTGCGCGAAGGTCAGAACGTGGGTTGCAAATATGTAATAGCTGTAACTACCGGCGCATTTACCCGCGCGCAGTTGGAACCTTACAATCCCACCCACATTATTGATGATATAGCACAGGTAATTGACATCATAAATCAATAGTTGGATTATGGGACTTTAGGATCATGGACAAAAGACTTAAACTCATGAAGCCAATAATTATATAAAAATGAAGCGTCCATTTTAAAATCTTCAAATTAAGTACAAATGAAATTGGTCGACCGCCTCAAGGCAAAAGTAGCCAAATGGCCTTACTCTCTGCTATCTGTAATGGCCGCTGTGGCTTCATTTGGTTTGTATACATCCATGTATGCATTTCGCAAAGCCTTTGCGGCGGGTACTTTTACCGGTCAGCAATACCTGCACATTGATTATAAGGTATGGCTGGTTATTGCCCAGGTGGTAGGTTATACCTTCAGCAAGTTTTACGGCATTCGCTTTATTGCCGAAGTAAACAGCCAAAACAGGGCGCGCTATATTTTAACCCTCATAGGTATTGCCTGGCTGGCGTTGCTGGCTTTTGCTATAGTACCAGCCCCTTTCAATATCATTTTCCTGTTCATTAACGGATTTCCATTGGGGCTCATCTGGGGCCTGGTGTTTGGTTACCTGGAAGGTCGCCGCTCTACCGAGTTTATGGCAGCGGTGTTATCCATCAGTTTAATATTTGCCTCGGGTTTTGTGAAAACGGTTGGTCGCACCCTGCTCAGCGTTTTTCACGTGAACGAATATGTTATGCCCTTTTTAACAGGCGCTATATTTGTTTTACCACTGCTACTGTTTGTATTTTGCATGGAATTAATGCCCGCCCCTACGGCCGAGGATCAAAAACTGCGTACTAAACGTAGTCCCATGAATGCTATTGAACGTAAACAATTCCTGGTGCGATTTTTACCGGGCATTATCCTTACCATTATCATTTATGTACTACTTACTATTATGCGCGATGTGCGTGATAATTTTGAAGTAGAAATATGGGCTGATCTGGGTGTAAAAAGCAATAGCATTTATACCAATATCGATTCTATTATATCAGTCATTGTACTGGTGGCCATGAGTTTGCTCATTTTGGTTAAAAAGAATTTAAAGGCTTTCAGTATCATTCACCTGTTCATTATTGGTGGTTGCCTATTGGTTGGCGCATCAACCCTGCTATTCACCATGAAGCTGATCAGTCCAATAAGCTGGATGACCATGGCCGGGCTTGGCCTTTACCTGGGCTATGTACCATACAATGCCATATTTTTTGAGCGGATGATAGCCACCTTTAACTATAAAAGCAACGTAGGTTTTATCATGTACGTAGCCGATTCCATGGGTTACCTGGGCAGTGTGAGCATCTTACTGATAAGAGAACTGGGCCATCCAAACATTAGTTGGGGTCACTTTTTCCAGGAAGGCGTAATGATCGTAGGCCTTGTCGGCGGTATCTGCGGTGTGCTGTCGCTCATTTACTTTTTGCAAAGCGCCAGACCAAGTCAAAATTCAAAAGTTAAAAGTCAAAATGAGAGCCCTGGCCTATCGGGCAATGACCATCTGGTAACAGGTAACTCCATAAGCTGATCATCCAAAAATATTTCGGATTAAGTTTGTTGAAGTGCCCCCATGAACAATTGAACTAATGAACCAATGAACAAACAAGCAATCATCATAGGCGCGGGTATTGTTGGCTTAGCCACAGCCCGCGCTTTAGCCATGCGTGGTTATAAGGTAACCGTATTTGAGCGTAACGAACGCGCCGTTGGTGCATCCATTCGTAATTTTGGGATGGTGTGGCCAATTGGGCAGGCAACCGGGCCTATGTATGACCGCGCCATGCTATCGCGCAGTATCTGGAAAACCATTTGTACCGAAGCGGGTATATGGCATAATGAGGTAGGATCATTGCATTTGGCTTACCATGACGATGAGTTGCAGGCCATTAAAGAATATGTAGAGGTAAATCACCGATTCCGCGATTGTGTATTATTAACGCCAGCCCAAACTTTTGCCAAATCGCTTGCCGTTAATCCCGAAGGGTTAAAAGGCGCCTTATGGAGCGGTGAGGATATGATAGTGGAATCGCGCGAGGCTGTTGGGCAGGTGGCTAAATACCTGGCCGAAAAATATGGGGTGGAGTTTCACTGGAACACCGCCATCAGCCGCATTGAACATCCCAAAGTAATATCGGGCAACCAAAGCTGGCAAGCCGATGAGATATTTGTGTGCAGCGGTGCCGAATTTGAAACATTATACCCCGAACTATTTGCTCAAACCCCTATTACCAAGTGTAAACTACAGATGATGCGCCTGGTTACCCAGCCAGATGGGTGGCGCATAGGGCCGTCATTATGCGGCGGTTTGTCTATGATCCATTATCCCGGTTTCCAGGCAGCGGCTTCGTTACCGGCTTTGCGTAAACGTTACGAAGAGCAATATGCTACGCATTTAAAATGGGGCATCCATGTAATGGTTTCACAAAATGGCAGCGGAGAATTAACCATCGGCGATTCGCACGAATATGGCCTGGTTCATGATCCATTCGACAAGGCATTTATTAATAATTTAATAATAGAGTACTTACATACTTTTGCCACTTTTAAGGACTGGAAGCTCCTGCAATCATGGCATGGTATCTATCCCAAAATGACAAACGGGGCAACCGAACTGGTTGTGGAAATTGAACCCGGTGTAACTATTATCAACGGCATGGGCGGTAATGGCATGACGCTTTCATTTGGCCTGTGTGAAGAGGTGATTGCGGCGAGAGGTTAGATTGTAGTCCATGGTCAATAGATCATAGTCCATGGACCATAGTCAATAGTCCGTAGATTAATTTAAAGTTTAGAATCTAGTAAACAGGTAATAGATTTTAAAATTTCTTAATATTGAAAAAATAAAAACTATGGTCTATGGACCATTGACTATGGACAAAAATAACAACCATGGTCTATGAACCATCGACCATGGACCAATAATAAATAAATACCCATGTTTGATACCCGCAGAGACTTTCTAAAGAAAGCAGCATTATTGACGGGCGCGGCCGGTATGGCCAGTATCTTGCCCGAATCTATTCAAAAAGCGATGGCCATTAACCCGGCTTCCGGCAGTACCTACCTGGATGCCGAGCATATCGTGATATTGATGCAGGAAAACCGCTCTTTTGACCATACCTATGGTACGCTAAAAGGTGTACGCGGTTATAACGATCCGCGGGCTATTGATCTGCCTAATAAAAATAAAGTATGGCTGCAATCAAACAAAGCCGGTGAAACTTATGCCCCTTTCCGCCTGGATATCAAGGGAACCAAAGCCACCTGGATGTCATCACTACCGCACTCCTGGGCCAACCAGGTAAATGCCCGTAATGATGGAAAATATGATGAGTGGCTCAATGTAAAACAAAATGGTATTAAAGAGTACAGGCACATGCCGCTTACCCTGGGTTATTACAACCGGGAGGACTTGCCTTTTTATTATGCCCTGGCCGATGCCTTTACCGTGTGCGATCAGAATTTCTGCTCGGCATTAACCGGAACCAATCCTAACCGCTTATATTTCTGGAGTGGTACCATACGCGCCGAACAGCATGAAGACTCACTGGCCCATGTATGGAATGAGGATATGGATTATGGTACGCTCAACTGGGCTACTTTCCCCGAGCGTTTAGAAGATCATGGCATATCCTGGAAACATTACCAAAACGAGGTAGCTATCGACAGCGGTTTTGAAGGCGAAGAGGATTCCTGGTTATCCAATTTCCAGGACAACCCATTGGAGTTTTTTGGCCAGTATAATATCAAGCTGCATGATAATCATATCACTTATCTGCAAAAAAGATCAACTCTTTTGCCCGATGAGATAAGCGCGTTGGAGAAACAAATAACCGCTTTACCTGCCGGCGACGCGCACATCGATCACCTGCAAAAACAGTTGAAACAGAAAAAACGCGACCTGGACAGTATCAAAAAAGATATGGCCAGTCTTGACCCGGGCAAATTCGCCACATTATCACAACGCGAAAAAAACCTGCACCAGAAAGGCTTTGTCACCAATACCAACGATCCGCATTACCGCCAACTGGTTAACCTCAAATACAACGATAACGGTACCGAGCGTGAACTGCTGGTACCCAAAGGCGATGTGCTGCACCAGTTTAGAGAGGATGTAAAAACAGGACAGCTACCAACCGTTTCCTGGATATCGGCCCCTGAAAATTTCTCGGACCATCCCAGCGCCGCCTGGTTTGGCGCCTGGTATGTATCCGAAGTAATGGATATATTAACCCAGAACCCCGAGGTTTGGAAGAAAACAATTTTCATATTGGCCTACGACGAAAACGATGGTTATTTTGACCACGTACCACCGTTTGTAGTGCCTCATTCTAAAAAACCGGGTACCGGCCTGGTTTCAAAAGGCATTGACACCAGTGTTGATTTTGTGACCCTTGCCCAGGAAAAAGCGCGCAATAATTTCCCACAGATGTATGACCGTGAATGTTCTATAGGCCTGGGTTATCGCGTGCCATTGGTTATTGCTTCGCCATGGTCAAGAGGAGGCTGGGTAAATTCCGAAGTATTTGACCATACTTCAACCCTGCAATTCCTGGAGAACTTTTTAAGCAAAAAAACAGGCAAAAAAGTATCTGAACCTAACATCAGCAGCTGGCGCCGTACCATTTGCGGCGATTTGACCAGCGTTTTCAGACCATACAATGGCGAAAAAATAGCCAATCCTGAGTTTGTAGCTAAAGACGCGTTTTTAGAAAGCATCCACCAGGCAAAATTTAAAAAACTGCCCACCTATAAACTGCTTACCGCAGATGAAATAGCGCAAATCAATAAAGATCCGCACTCGTCTCCATATATGCCGCAGCAGGAGCAAGGCATCAAACCATCATGCGCCCTGCCCTACCAGCTATATGCCGATGGCAAGTTGAGTGCCGATAAAAAATCGTTCGACATAAAATTTACTGCCGATAATAAAGCCTTCGGCGATAAAGCTACCGGCGCGCCATTTAATGTTTACGCCCCGGGCAAATACGCCAGTTTTAACGATCCGCAAAAAATGGAATCGCTGCGTACCTGGGCATATGCCCTCACCGCGGGCGATAGTCTTACCGACAATTGGCCCGTACATGAATTTGAGAACGATGAATACCACCTGCGTGTTTACGGTCCCAACGGTTTCTTCCGGGAATATAAAGGCAATGCCAATGATCCGCATCTGGATGTTATCTGCGATTACGAACACATCAGTAATAAGCTCACAGGCAATGTCGCTTTAAAACTATCCAATACCGATGGCAAAACTCACACTATCGAAATAACCGACCATGCCTATAAAACCAATAACTTAAGGAAAGTATTGGCAGGCAAAGGACAAAGCACCCTGGTGCTTAACCTTGCCAAAAGCCATGGCTGGTATGATTTCAGTGTAAAAGTAAGCGGCAGCCAATCCTTCGAAAAAAGATATGCCGGACGCGTAGAAACCGGCAGACATAGCTTCAGCGATCCGCTGATGGGGAAAGTGGTTTAAGCTGATAAAGAAAACATGTCATTGCGTAGTTTCCCGCAATGACATGTTTTCCTGTTTCTCGGGTATTCTGGTTAATAGTTTAGATCTCCTCCATAAATAATCTGCTTATATTTACGGCCATTATACCCCGCTTGTTCATATGCATCAACCCAATACCGTCCACCAAACCAAATGGCTATACCTGTTCATCGGCATGGCCGTGATCATCAACTTTACTGGTTTGTTTACCACCATTATGGGCCCGGATGCTAACCTCTACGCCAACATAGCCAAAACCATGGTGCTGCGTAACAACTACGCCGACCTGTTTGCCTGGGGAACCGACTGGCTCGATAAACCTCATTTCCCGTTTTGGGTTGCCGCCGTATTTTTTAAATGCTTTGGTTTTACTACCTGGGCATATAAGCTTCCGGGTATATTGTTTATGATGATGGGCGTGGTGTATACCTATCATTTTGCTAAAGATCTTTATAATAAACAAATCGCCTTATGGGCGGTGCTGATATTACTTACCGCCCAGCATATCATCCTTTCCAATACCGATGTACGGGCCGAGCCTTATTTAACCGGGCTTATCATCGCCGCGGTTTATCATTTTTATAAGGCATATACCCGTAATAATTTTGGACAACTGGTGCTGGCCTGCTTGTTCACTGCCTGCGCCGTGATGACGAAGGGCATGTTCGCACTCATCACTATCGGCGGGGCTGTAGTTGGCCATTTGCTCATTACCCGCCAATGGAAACAGCTTTTTCATTGGCGCTGGCTGCTGGCCATTGTTTTGGTGCTTTTATTCATCACACCCGAAATATGGTGCCTGTACAAGCAGTTTGATCTCCACCCCGAAAAAATAGTATTCGGACACACCGGTGTATCAGGTATCAAATTCTTTTTTTGGGATAGCCAGTTCGGGCGTTTTTTTAATACCGGACCTATTAAAGGTAATGGCGATCCTGCTTTTTTTATCCATACTACGCTCTGGGCATTTCTGCCATGGTCGTTACTACTGTTCGCGGCTATATTTCAGTTCATCAAAAAGGGGATCAAAAATGTACAGGCGCAAGAGTGGTACTGCATCTGCGGATCGCTTATTACTTTCCTGCTATTCTCGGCATCCAAATTCCAGCTGCCACATTATTTGAATATCGTATTCCCGTTTTTCGCCATCATTACGGCGCAATATCTTTATAAGCTCAGCTCCGAAAAAAGCATTAAAGCAGTACGCATCACCCAGGCTATTGTTATTATATTGATGCTGTTGATTATAAGCATACTGGGGTATTTCTATCGCCCCGAAACATTCGGTTGGATCACCGGATCCATCATCGTTATATTCCTGCTATTATTGATATTTTTACCGGGCAGAATTTCCACGGGTATGCAGCGGATCATTTTCAGCACCATGCAAGCCTCGTTTATCGTCAACTTGTTTCTCAACCTGTGCTTTTATCCATCGCTACTGCATTATCAATCAGGTAGTGAAGCTGCCTTGTGGATCAACCAGAACAATCCACAAAAGCTACCGGTTTATATTAATGACGGCCAGTTTCATGACGATTTTAATTTTTACCTTGATACACCGGCTACCGAAGTTAGCGAGGCCGACAAAAACAAAATAAAGGGCCAGGCCCTGCTATATGCCAACACTGGCGTACTGCATGATCTGGAGGGAAAAGGCTGGAAGTTTAACATAGTAAAAACCTTTAAACATTATTCCGTAACCCGTCTTAAGCCCACATTCCTCAACCGCCATACACGCCAAACAGAACTATCGGAGGTACAGGTAGTGCTCTTAAATCCATAGACAACACTCATAACATCGTTATAAAACCCAAGCTATTGCATTAAATATCAATCCTTTAATGTATATTCAAATAACTTAAGTTTTATCGATGCCCACACCACCTGTAAATAAACAGCGCGTTCAATCAATTGATGTGCTGCGCGGCCTCATCATGCTTGTTATGGCCCTTGATCATGTACGTGATTTTTTTCATCTCAGCAATGTCAATCCTACCGATATGGCCACTACTACGCCATTTTTGTTTTTTACCCGGTGGATAACCCATTTTTGCGCGCCTACATTTGTTTTTCTGAGTGGTGTATCGGCAAACCTGGCAGGCTCCAGGCGCAGTCCGGGCGAGTTCTCCGGTTTCCTGATCAAACGTGGTCTTTGGCTCATTGCTGTGGAAGTTGTGCTGATGACGCTGGCCATATCGGCCAACCCGTTTTATAATTTTATCATATTACAGGTGATATGGGCAATAGGAATCAGTATGATCATCCTGGGGCTACTTAACCGTCTCCCAATAAAAGTGATTGGCTTTATTGGCTTACTGTTGTTTTTTGGCCATAACCTGTTTGATTTGCCCGGCCTGTTTAATCCTGCGACGGCAGGTTCTGCCACTAAAATATTGTTTACCGCCAGTGCCGCCATAATACCGCTCGGAAAATCGCATTTTATATTTTGCCTTTACGCCATACTCCCCTGGACCAGCGTTATGCTGCTGGGCTATACTTTTGGCGCGCTATATCGTTCGGGCTATGATGCCGTGCTCCGGCGCAGGCAGCTACGTTACGCTGGTCTGATCACGCTGGGGATCTTTGTTATCGTAAGGGCCATTAATATTTATGGTGATCCCGCGCCATGGGCGGTACAACGTAATGCATTGTTTACAGTGATGTCATTCCTCAATACCACCAAATACCCCTGCTCGCTGTTATATCTCTGTATGACGCTCGGCGTATCGCTGCTGCTGCTCTCCTATTTCGAGAAAATACAAAACAAGGTCACCGATATATTTAATATTTACGGCAAAGTGCCTTTCTTTTATTACGTGCCCCATTTTTATATCATCAGGGTATTGAGCATCATTTTCTTTTTTGCCTGGGGGTACACCAGTAAAGATATCGGCACACCACAATCCCCTCTCTGGTTCCGTCCCCCATCCTTTGGCTATAGTTTGCTGGTGGTTTACCTGATATGGCTGCTGGTTATCGCGTCTCTTTATTTTCCATGCCGGTGGTTTGGCAAATACAAGCAAACGCATAAGCAATGGTGGTTGAGTTATTTGTAAGTCTCTTTCCTAAGTTCTGAGTCGGGAGTCTAAAGACAAGCCATCAGCCTAATCAAAAGTTCCCCCTTCAGGCTGTTAGGGGCCTCAATGAAGCACCTTTGGCCGTTCCCTCCTTACGGGTGTTAAATAGTTATTATCCGTTAGCCAATCGGCCAGGCGCTGTGGCCAGGTATTGATGGATTGCAGTTTAGACCGGTTGCCCATGTTAAAACCATGGCTGCCCTGTGTGTACAGATGCATCTCTACAGGTATTTTGGCGGCACGGTACGCGTTCAACAATTTCACCAACGGTGTTGAACAGCAAGGATCATCATTGGCAGCCAGCAAAAATGCAGGCGGTGCATCGGCAGGTAATTCATCAGGTACGTACAGCGGACCAGGATATATCTGGATCACAAAATTTGGTCGGGCATTCAGTCGATCTACCGGATCAGGCGCATTCGCATTGCCTTTACCCTCTCCATAAGCCACCATATCTACCACCTCGCCACCTGCCGAAAAGCCCATCATCCCTATCCGGTTAGTATCCAAGCCATATTCGGTTGCCTTACTGCGCACCAGTCGCATGGCCCTATAACCATCCTGTTTGGCATGTACATCAATTTTATAGGGCGATAGCGTGTCCCTGCCCAAACGATATTTTAATACAAAAACGGTTACGCCCAGGTTGCTCAGGTATTTACCAGGCTCAATCCCTTCGGCCGTATAAACCAGCAAACGATGACCACCACCCGGGCATACCACAATGGCCGCGCCGTTGGCCTTACCCGCTGGTGGTGCAAAAACCGTGAGCGATGGATTATGGATGTTTTTCACCCAATAGTCTTTAGCCTGCTCAGGCTCATTACGACGGTTCTCAAAACCCGGCGCGCCTTTGGGCCAAAGCGGTATCACGATTGGTTTGTCCTGTGCCAATATGGCTATAGGCAAAGCCAGCAGCAGATACAGGCAGATGATTAGTTTAGTTTGCATGCTTAAATTTAGGGATTTTATTTAGTGATTCTATGTTTACTACCGTCACTCGGCTGAAGCCAAGCAACTGCGAGGTGGTTTTTCTTTCTTCCCGTTAGCAGATAAGCTTCGGGCGAAAGTGGGCAGAACGATGCGGGCCTGTGGGAAAGGAGGGGCATAGCGAACCTTACCTGAAGCGTGGATAATGAGCGAACGAAGTGGAGGTAAGGTTTAGCAGCCCGTGGTTCTGCCCGGTTTGCAGGGCAAAGGCCACGTGCGGCAAAGAAGCATTTCTGATGACTTGATTTTTGGTTACTTTGTATCAAGAGGAGACTATATACCAGTTAGACCAAAGTAAATAGTTAATAAAACTTATTTAACATGTACAACGGTTAAGTAATTGTATTTGGCAATTGCTTTCCGAGTTTTTTTAAGGTAATACTTTGCATTGTTAATCATGGTTTGCATTTCTTGAATTTCAATGATTAGGCAACGTTCATCCTGTAATAACATTTCATGTTCGGTTGGTTCGTACATAATTAAAAAGTTTGTTGAGTTAGACAGTTTCACGCAGAATTTCGGGGGTTTCGCGCTCTTTTGAGGTCTGATTTTTAGCCCTAAAAATGCTCCGCATTTTTACATTTATTTGCGAAAATTGATTTTTGTTTCAAGCTTTAACAGAGGCATAATAGAGCCTGTTAAAGCAATGGAAAATGAGGCAATAAGGCTATTTTATTTTACTATGGAATTTGAAGATTACACATATTTTAATTCCATAATGCAAAATGTCCCTCCTTTATTTGATGAAATACTTTACCTATAGGCTCTATTGGTAATACTTTACTTTGTATAGAGTTCTTTTGATATGCTTGCATTAACAACAATCTTGCTTGTGCCATAGAGACAACGGTCAGATCAGTCATAACCCAAACATCATTCTCGGTTTTAATTGAAACGTCTTTTGTACTTAATTTAATCTTAAATGTATGCTGGGTTTCTAATCTTAGCAGCCTATGAGGTTCAGGTATCTCTATAGTTATATTAACGGTTATTAGGAAATTTAACTGTTCATCTATTTGTTTAATATCCCCATTGCACACAAGGTTAATTTGTTGTTGCGAGGGTATTCCATTAATTATAGCAATATTTTTACTGGTTGGTATTAATGGCTCAAGGGAGATTACATTCATGATAATTTGGTTTAGACTTCCAATTTAAGTGTTATTTAATTGAATACCAATAAAAAAGGCTGAAATTAATCAGCCAGTTTAACATTGGTTTAATTGTGTTTAGTAATTAAAGAAATTCTTTTACATCCATTTCTAAAACGTCCGCAATACTCTTTAAGCTAAGTACATGACAATTGCGCATACCGCGTTCTAAAAACGACAAGTTAGACATATCAATTTTGCTTAGCTCCGCCATCTTACCAATTGGTATTTTTTTAGCTCTCCGGGCAATTCTTATTTTTTGTCCCATTTCAATAAGGAAAGTGTCGTGTGTCATTTATTTAGCGGTTAATCTTTTCCATTTTAATGTACCCTCACAGTTAGCCAAAGCATTTGCAAAACGTTCATCTTGTAACGCTTTACGATGGTTATATCTAAAGGCTGATTCATCACAATAACGTTGTAGATGTTTTGGACTTACAAAGTGGTGTATACCATTGATTTGTTTCTTTAAGATGTTCCAGTAGCCCTCTATTGAGTTGGTATGCACCAATATATCTTCTTTGCGTACATACTCTTTATCCCTATGGTTAACTCGTTTATGAGTATAGTCCAAATGAAGTTTATTGTATGCGGTATGTTCATCGGTTACCATAATGGTATCAGGCGCAACAAACTCTTTAATCACAGGTACAACGTTTTGAGCATTGGTTTTATCAATTACTCTAACTTTTACATTTCCGCCTCTTTCAACCGCTCCTAAGACCATAGCTTTGTTACCCGCACCGCCTCTCACTATTCTTTTATAAGCATGTTTATTCGATTCAGAGCCACCCACATACGTTTCATCACATTCTACTATGCCGTCTAATAATTCAGGGGCATTAAGTGACAGCATTTCTCTAATACGATGATTTAAGTGCCATGCAGTTTTTTGAGTAACACCTAACCATGTAGCCAGTTGCAAACTGCTTATTCCTTTACTATGAACAGATAATATATAAGTAGCTAAAAACCATTTAGTCAAAGGTATTTTAGTATTCTCGTAAATAGTGCCAACTGTTACACTGAATTTACTTCTACATTCTTTTTCCCGGCACTTGAAAATCCTATTGTTAGTTGCAAACCTTTTAACATTCGTAGAGCCGCAGCAAGGGCAAGCAGGGGTGTTGCCCCAACGTTGTTGCTCCAAATATTCTCTACACTTTTCCTCCGTGTTAAAGTGTAATTGAAAGTCGAATATGTTTTTGAATGTTTTCATACCCCTTTTAAGTTGATAAATCAAAGATAGAATAATTTTGGTTTAACACAAAATTATTCTACAATATAAAATTGTAAATTATTTATAATGAATACTTTATAAATAATGACATATTTTGTATGTTAGATATGATGAGCATTTGAAAATGCTTTTAAAAACATAATAACAAGCGCTTAGTCTATAAGTATTTGATTTCTCATTAAATATATTATACCTTTGTAAAACAGGAAAGGCCATCCTTTGTGGATAGCCTTTTTTATAGCCCGCGAAGCAAACCTGTACTGTTCAGAGTGTCCTTTAGAAACGTTTACTCATAGTTAATGAGGCTAATTGTACCATTTTCTACTCTAATGTGGTATGCAGTATATATTGGCTGCACAAAAGACCACATCTTACTAAGTATCTTAATTGGCGGTTTAATTACCGCCTTTTTTTATAATATCCATTCTAAAAATTCGCTTTTCGGCATGCCATTTTCATCTAAAAATTCCTTCTTTCCCCAAACCGCATCTTTTCTACTTGTAGAAAATTGATATTTTACAATTTCACCATCACTACCCAATTTACTTAGTATACCTGAAATTTGAACCTTGAATGCAGCTTCATCTTTTTTCTTTTCAGGATACAAATTAAATAATGCTTCTACTATATCAGAGGACTTTGAGAATTGTTTAAGATTCAAAACAACTTCTTTTACTTGGTCTTTTAGGGAAAGTTTTTTCTTTACTACAGATAGCGAATTATAAACAGGTTCGTTATAAACCACAGAGGGAGTGTCTGATTTAAAAGAGTTTTGGATGTTAGATTTAAAATCAGCAGAAAAGCTATTGTATTGACTAAGTAAATTATCAATAGAAGAAACAAGACCCAATAACCTTATTTTCTCTTTTTGTAATTGTTCTATAAAATCCATCTCTATTTTCATTTGATATACAAAGTAACACAAAAGGATTTTAAAAACAAAATAGAATAGTGAATTATTTTTATTTACAACACAATTGGAGAGATAATATCAATAATTAGTATATAGTTATCAATTTATATAACTTTGCAATCATGGCAAAGCAAGACGAAAAAACCCCACAGGAAGCATCTAACATCTTTCATTCGATAATAAGAGCGAGTGTAAGCAAAAAGGCTACTGAACCCAAAGTTAAGAAAGAACCGAAACCTAAGCCTAAAAAATAAATGCGGCACTATATAATTTACACAACAGTCTTTTGGTTCTTGGTTATCGGCGCACCTATATTCTTTTGTCGATTATCCTATAAATTGATAAACAAAAGAGGCCATCCAAAATTGGCATTAATCGTGTCATTATTTATTTTAATTGGATTTATTGTCCTTTACAATTATATAAATATTGGATAGCCTATCCAACATGGTCTAACACGTATATAGTTACCTATCAAGACAAAGTAACAGCCTCAGCGGCAATTGAGCGCTCTACAACACGCCTTATTCGCCCTGTATAGCTTAGAGATTGCTTCGTACCCTTACAGCAATGACGTATTTTTTATCATAACCCCAAAGTCATAATATACTCCATCCCTCTAAATACCCTAAACTTTTACGAAATTAGAGTGTTCATAACAAGTGGACTATGAACTTTCACCCGTGAACTAAATAAATACGCTATGGCAAATTTCCAGGAAATTATAGCATCAGAAACTCCTGTGCTGGTTGATTTTTCGGCCGAATGGTGTGGCCCTTGTAAAATGATGCCACCCATATTGCAGGACGTAAAACACGCCCTTGGCGACAAGGTGAAGATCATCAAAATAGATATCGACAAAAACCCATCTGCAGCCAACGCCTACAGGATACAAAGTGTACCTACCCTCATGATATTTCAAAAAGGGCAAACCAAATGGCGGCAAAGCGGTGTGATACAGGCCCGGCAATTACAACAGGCGGTGGAGCAGTTTATATAATGCCTCACCCCGGCCCTCTCCATCCCGATAGTTATCGGGAGAAATGGAGTAATAAAAAAGTAAAAATCAAGCAAAGCAAAGTCCTCTCCCTTGGAGAGGATTTAGGTGAGGCTCTTAAAAATTCAAAATTATGGCAACTATCGAAAGCATTCAGAACGCGTATATTGATTATGTACTCACCGAGGGCGAGCAGCCTAAATCGGTTTACATTTTTGCCAAACAAAACGAAATGACCGAGGCCGAATTTTACCAGTTCTTTGGTTCATTTGAAGCGGTTGAACAAAACATCTGGGCCGAATTTGCCCGAAAAACTCTAATGGAAATTCGCGGACAAGAGATTTGGGGCGGATACAGTGCCCGCGAAAAAGCCCTTTCGTTTTTTTACGGTTTCTTCGAGCTGATCAAAAACAGCCGCAGCTTTGCCATTTATACCATCAACAAGCAACCCAAAGGTTTTACTACCCCGCGCGTGTTTGAGCAGTTGAAGGATATTTACGAAAACTTTGCAGACGAGATACTAAAAGAAGGACTGGAATCATCAGAGCTAAGCGATCGTAAGTTTTTCAGCAAGCGTTATAAAGATGCCCTTTGGGTGCAATTTGTATTTGTATTGAACTTTTGGGTAAATGACAACTCTGCCGGGTTCGAGAAAACCGATGAAGCTATTGAAAAAGGCGTTAACGTTACGTTCGACCTGTTTCAGCGTTCACCAATCGACAATCTGTTTGAATACGGCAAATTCCTGGTTAAAAACGGCGGTATAAAGGATAAGATGGGATTTTAATATTACCTATGACAGATGAAAATAATAAAGTCTCCCCTACTGGGGGAGATCCGATAGCTATCGGATTAGAGGGGGCCTCCGAACAAAACAGTATGCCCACCACCAAGGTGCAGCGTTCGGCCAAATTTGTGACCACTGGTATTAAAATTGGCGGCAATTATATCAAGCATTATTCAAAAAAGCTGTTCAATCCGGACATGGACAAATCTGAGTTGAATGAGGATAACGCTACAGACATTTACAAATCATTAAGCGAACTTAAAGGCAGCGCCCTTAAAGTGGCGCAAATGCTCAGCATGGATAAAAACCTGCTGCCGCAGGCCTATGTCGATAAATTCACCCAATCGCAATACAACGCACCACCGCTTTCGGGACCGCTGATCGTGCAAACCTTCAGAAAATATTTCGGTAAAAACCCAGATCAGATTTTTGATAAATTCAACATCCGATCTACCAATGCCGCCTCTATTGGCCAGGTTCACGAGGCAGAGCTTAATGGTAAAAGGCTGGCCGTGAAGATCCAGTATCCCGGCGTGGGCGATTCTATCTCGTCCGATCTGAAACTGGTGAAACCCTTCGCCTTCCGGATGTTAGGTATGAGCGAGCGCGACCTGGAAATTTATATGCGCGAGGTAGAGGAACGCCTATTGGAAGAAACCGACTATGAACTGGAAGTACGCCGTTCCGTCGAGTTTTCAACCGCCTGCGCCAACTTAGATAATGTCGTATTCCCTAATTATTATCCCGAACTGAGCAGCAAACGCATCATTACCATGGATTGGCTCGAGGGCAAACACCTGCGCGAGTTTCTGGCCACCAATCCATCACAGGAGCTGCGTAACCAAATCGGCCAGGCCCTGTGGGATTTTTATAATTTTCAGCAGCATGAGCTCCGCGCCGTACATGCCGATCCGCATCCCGGCAACTTCCTGATCACACCCGATGGTAAACTGGGCGTTATTGATTTTGGCTGTATTAAAGAGATGCCCGAGGATTTTTATTATCCGTTCTTCTCCCTCACCTCTACCAATCTGCTCGATAACAAAGTGGAAACCATCAAGGCTTTCCGTCAGCTGGATATGATCCACAAGGATGACAGCCCCGCGCAGATCGAATTCTATTATACCCAGTTCCGCGAAATGATAGAGCTGTTTGCCATGCCCTACCTGCATGACCACTTTGATTTTAGCCAGACAGCCTTTTTCGATCAGCTATACCGCTTCGGCGAACGCTTATCTAAATTACCTGAGTTTAAACAGGCCCGGGGCGTAAAGCATTTTATCTACGTAAACCGCACCAACTTTGGTCTGTACAATATCCTTCACGAACTTAAAGCCCAGGTTAAAACCGATACTTACAAACCGCATGTAGTGCTGGAGTATTAAGGTTTTTCAGTTGGCGGATAGCAGTAAAAATATATGGTCCTGGGGTAAAAGCCGGGGACAGCGCGTATACCTCTCTGCCTGTACACAAATTAACCGCACCCCTCCAGAGGGAGGGAACTTAAAAAGTAACCTTATTGCGCAACAATGTTTTTGATATCTTTGAGCAACTACCATCACCATGAAAACTGCTTACCTACTCCTGCTCATTTGTATTATTACCTCCTGCAAACCCAAACCTGCAAAAACCAATAGCGATGCTAAGGTTAAGCCGGTTAAAGTTTTGCCGGCATCTTATAAAAGCACCCAGACACTCCAGGCCAGCGCCAAGGATTCCGTTCAAAGTGAAACAGATACCATTAATTACGCCGATTATTACGTTGTAGTGGCAGATACCGGACGTAGTTATAATACACTCCGGGGAAAAATGTTCGATCTGAATAAATCTCTAAACATCCTTATTGACACTATGGATCGCGGTTACAATAAAACCAAAGACCTGATAGCGCTTCCGGATAATTATGACGATGAGATGTACGCAGGCGATTATTATCCACGAAGATCAGTTTCTGATTTTTTAAGCCTGGAATATCTAAACCAGTATAAATCTGATGCCAAAGAAAAAACCATTGCCCTGGTAAGGGGTATCTACGAAACCAAAACAAGCGCCGACAGCGCTCTGCTGGCTATGGGGCAATCAAAAACAGCATTTTCCTTTAAGGCTAAGGTTTATGTTGGCTGTATGCATTAAGCCAGTGAGCAATTTTCAATCCCTTATCACATCCGTATCAACCGGGATATAGCCCAGTTGCCTGCTCATATTAGCTAATTGCCCTTTATGATGGTATTCGTGAGTGATTACGTGTGTAAATAGCTCCAGCGGTGTTAAGGTTAGTACCGTTTCGCCCTCCCTTGGCAAGGTAAGCGGGGCATTAATATCATCCTTGTATTGTTGCAAAAAGCTGGTAACCATCAGGTTCACCTCATCAAACATACCGCGAATAGCCTGTATGTTCTTGTGATTGTCTTCAGTAAAGTAGGGCCGTTGTTCCTGCTGCAAAAAATTGAACAGCCAGCCTAAATAAGTATTAGCCACATGCCTCATTAAACTACCCATACAATCGTTATTGTACAACGGGATTGCTTGGGCCAAATGTTCCGGACGGATGGTTTCACAATAGTTAAGCAATGCCCCACGGGATGACAAAACCAATTGATATTGATGTAATAGCGTTGCGTACATACTATTTGCCGTTTAATAATCAATCCAAATTTTTTCATTGGACAAACATGGCAGCCTATTGGCAATATGGTTTGTCCTTCTCCACAAATTTACGTATCTTTATATTCAACAGCCCGCTTGTCTTTTTATCAGACAATCGGGCTGTTTTGTTAAGGACAAAACAAGGTTAAAAATTGATCATTTTTCATATAGCTATTTGGCAATCAATTATTCAATACTTTTTAAAGTTTAAAAAACCGCTTTAAAATTTGTTAAAAAGTGTTAAAACGAGGTCTTTTTGAGTGTTTTTGATCTGTTTTTAACCCCTTTTTGAGCAGAAAAATGTTAAAATTAAAGGTTTAAAAAGTTTTTAGCTTGTTTTAAGTTTGCACCATTGTAACCAACAATTCAGGATGTAAACATATAGCCGTTTTGTTCAAACATAGTATTGCGGAGTAATTTTAAAACACCCTACCCTTTTTATTGTTGCCCATAAATGAAGGTTTTACTTGCCGGTGCTAATAGTTATATAGGTAAGCTGCTGATCCCCGTTTTGTTGGAGAAAGGCCATGAAATTGTTTGCCTGGTAAGTGATAAGAGGCGTTTTCAGGAGCGCAATGATTTTGCCGGTCGTGTTACCCTCATCGTCGGCGATCTGTTGCGGGAGCAAAGTATTGAGGCATTCCCGGCAGATATTGAGGTTGCTTACTACCTGGTGCATTCCATGGCGCAATCACAGGATCTGGCCGCGCTGGAAGCTTTATCGGCTTATAATTTTATACATGCCCTTGATCAGACAGGTTGCCGACAAACTATATTTTTGAGCGATATCAGCAACGGCAAAATTCAATCTAAGCATGCTGAATCACGCAAACATGTAGAGGATGTGCTAAGGGAAGGTAAGTCGGCCTTAACCATTTTACGGGCAGCTATTATCATTGGTTCAGGTAGCGCATCGTTCCAGATCATCCGTGATATCACCGAAAAATTACCGGTGGTAACCGTGCCCGGTTGGGTTAATTACCCCTGCCAGCCTATAGCAGTACGCGATGTGCTCACTTACCTGGAAAATATAATGCTAAACGAAAAAACCTTCCATCGCAGTTTCGACATCGGTGGACCGGATATTTTAACTTTTAAAGAAATGATACAGGGTTATGCGCAAATACGTCAGCTTAAAAGGCGTATCATCAGCATCCCTTTCCTGCCGGCAGGAGTTTTATCCTATTGGCTAAGTCGTACCAACTCTTTTGACTACGCTACTACCCGTGATCTGGCCAACAGCCTGATGAATGAAAGCATTATGCATGAGCACTCCATTCAGGATATTGTACCCGGTCAATGCTTAACTTATAAAGAATCGCTAATTTTAGCCATGAACCATATACCGGTAAAAAACAATGAGTAAAAACATCCTGATAACAGGTGCATCGGGCTCGGTGGGCAGGCGCCTTATAGCTTTACTGCTTGGTAAGGGTTATAGTGTAAGTGCCTTAAGCCGGACACCGGGTAAAAACCCTGCTGTTAAAACCTTTATATGGGATGTTAACCAGGGCATTATTGATGACCGTTGCATTGATAGTATAGATACCATAGTGCACCTGGCCGGGGCAGGCATAGCCGAAAACCGATGGACGGAGAAGCGCAAAAAGGAATTGATTGACAGCCGTACCAAATCAATAGGATTGATATACGATCTGTTAAAAAAGAGGGAACACCAGGTAACCTCCGTGATCTCTGCATCGGCTATAGGCTACTACAGCGACCGTGGTGATGAACTGATGACAGAAAATAGTTCACCCAATACCGATTTTATGGCTCATTGCTGTATTGAATGGGAAAACGCGGTGGATGAAGGAAAGAAACTTGGGCTACGGATTGTAAAGTTTCGTACCGGAGTGGTGTTGGATAAAGATGGCGGTGCATTGTCCAAATTGGCTCAACCCATTAAATTGTATGTGGGCTCGCCTTTAGGTAACGGCAGGCAATGGATTCCCTGGATACACTGGCAGGATGTAGTGGACATGTATATGCATAGCATTGAAAACACGGCTTTTAATGGCATTTTCAATATGGTAGCGCCTAACCCGGTTACCAACGCACAACTAACCCAGGCCGTAGCTAAACAATTGCATAAACCGCTTTGGGCTCCAAACGTACCTGCTTTTGTGTTGAAGCTGATGCTCGGCGAAATGAGCACCATTGTTTTAGGCAGCACAAAAGTTTCGGCACAGAAGATCCAGGATGCAGGGTTCAGGTTTAAATTCACAGAAATATCTGCGGCCTTAAAGGAAATATATGGATAAAAAAACTCCGATAGTCATTTTCTGGTTTCGCCGCGACCTGCGTTTAAACGACAACGCAGGCTTATATCATGCTTTAAAAAGCGGTAATCCAGTTCTTCCCTTATTTATTTTTGATAAAGAGATACTGGATGATCTTGAAGGCAAAGACGATGCCCGTGTAACCTTTATCCATCAAACCATTGAGCAACTGAGCAAAGAGCTGCATAAATTAGGTACCGGTTTAACGGTCATCTATGATAAAGCCGAACATGCCTGGGACGACATTATTCATACGCATAACATCGCGGCCGTTTATACCAATCATGACTATGAACCTTATGCCATCAAACGCGATAAGGCCGTAAAAGAAAAATTAAACAAGCGTGGCATCGAGCTAAAAACCTTTAAAGACCAGGTTATATTTGAAAAAGACGAAGTTGTTAAGGATGATGGCAAGCCCTACACGGTTTATACACCCTATCAACGCAAATGGTACAGTCTCCTGAAACCATTTTACCTGAAGGCTTATCCTACCAAAAAATATCTGAAAAATCTGGCTAAAATAGAGGTACCACCCATTCCTTATTTAAAACAAATGGGATTTAAGAAAAGCTCCATACCCTTTCCCGATCAGGAATATAAAGATGTGATTGCCGAGTATAAGGAGAAAAGGGATTTCCCGGCTGTTAAAGGCACATCGCGCATTAGCTTGCATTTGCGTTTTGGTACAGTAAGCATTCGGGAGCTGGCCCAAACAGCTTATGCCAGCCCCGATAAAACATGGTTGAATGAGCTAATATGGCGGGAGTTTTATATGATGATCCTATACCATTTCCCGCATACAATGGATCATGCTTTCCGGCCGGAGTATGACCGTATTAAATGGGTGAACGATGAAGCACAATTTACAGCCTGGTGTAATGGGCAAACGGGTTATCCCATTGTAGACGCGGGCATGCGCGAACTAAATGCAACAGGGTTTATGCACAACCGTGTGCGTATGATTGTGGCCAGCTTTTTAAGTAAACACTTACTGATAGACTGGCGCTGGGGCGAACATTATTTTGCCAGGAAACTGCTTGATTACGAAATGGCCAGTAATGTAGGCGGCTGGCAATGGGCCGCAGGTTCAGGTACAGACGCGGCTCCCTATTTTCGCATATTTAGCCCCGATGCGCAAACCAAGAAATTCGACCCGCAACTACAATATATTAAAAAATGGGTTCCGGAATATGCTGATTTTAGCAAATATCCGAAACCCATTATTGATCACGCTTTCGCACGTGAGCGTTGTTTAAAAGCTTTTAAAGAAGCATTAGCAAAATAACTACGGATTAGTTACTGTACCAATTGTAAAGTCATAATATAAAGGAACATCAGGTCCAATGGTAGTACCACTTCCACTCTTTCCATAACCCAACCTGGATGGTATAAGCATAGATACTACTGCTCCTGCTGTCTGTCCTTTTAATGCTTCCTGCACCCCAACAATGAGTTGCCCCAGAGTAAACGAAGATAAAGTTGTTGTGCCCGACGTCCCCGAGTCTGTCGCGGTACTGCCAAATATGCCGCCATTTAAAACTTTGCCTGTGTAATTACTTGTAAAAGAAGATGCCTCGGAAAGAGGATCGGTACCCGTGCCAGGTGTAACCACTTTATAATATAATCCCTGAGCCCGTCCCGACTTAACTTCATTAAATCCCGACAGGTTGTTTTTAGTTATATATTCATTAATTAAATAACGATCATATACATTTACATCTGAAATTACATTAACGTAATAATCAAGGCATTGATTACCCAAAATACGGGTACCAGTATTGCTTGAGCTGCCGGTACCGATACCGTTAACGCCGTAAGCTACCCTCGACGGAACCAGGATCCGGGCTCTGGTACCTTTATACTTGATAATATCATGTATGGCATATTGTAAACCCTTTGTAAACCCGAGTACAGGCCCACCACCCGATATATGCCCTAACAGGCCATCAAAGTGCGCCAAATTAAGGGTGTCTGCATTAACATACTTACCATCAAATGATCTTACGGTTAAAACAAACGCCACACTATCCGGATAATCCAAGGGAGTTGTTGTTGAGCCTTGCGAAAGTATCTGATAATAAATACCGCTGGTATCACCATTAGATACATCTCTTTTCATATTGGTAAGCCCGTTTGCCGAGATATAATTTTGTATCTGGGTTTGATCGTACTGAACTATATTCGGATCGTTCCTCGTTTTTCGGCAGGATATTAAACCTATAGATGTGATCAGTAAAAGCGTAAAAAGTGTTTGTTTCATTTAAATTTATTTGTTTTTTAACCGTTAAAAAGAATCAGTATAAAACCGGCTCTATTTAAGTTATTTATTTTTCGGGCTCAATTGCATTTCCACCCCTTTAGTTCTTTTTAATCTTAATTGATCACGTTATACAACTGTATATCAAAATCAAGCACCGAATTTGCCGGCAAATGTAGTGAATCCTGCGGATAAGGTCCATAAGCATATCTCGATGGTATAAACAACCTTATTTTACCATTCTTTTTCATCAGCGGTATACCTAATTGCCAGCCCCTGATCACATCGCTCAACCGGTATGAGGGATGAAATTCATTGGTCTGCGCTATTACTGTCTGTGATGTCAGTATCCGCCCGGTATACCCAACGGTAACCTGAGTTGAACTGGTGAATAGATCATTTCCTACGCCTTCCTCACCCGGCTTAATAATATAATAAACCCCCGAAGTATCATTATCCGTACGCTTGGCGGTAAGGTTATTCGCTTTCAAATAATCCTGTATCAATTTATCATCGATAGCTTTCTGCTCATCATAATGAATCAAAGGATCGGTGGTCTTTTTGCACGCGCCAAAACCAATAACAATAACAAATAAAGCTAACAGCGTCCTGTTCATTTTTCAAAAGGCAAATTTATTCTTTTATAATAGAAAAACGGCAGCTTAACACTTTTTAACAATTAATAGGTCCATAAGCACACCATCGCCCTATACTTAAGGCTTAATTTTTGAATAAAACGTTCAATTTAAGGTAAAAGTGTGGATGTAATTATGGTTTATAGTTCAGCGTAAGCTTGTTGATCTTCTTCAGCATTTCGGTGAGGTATTGCTTATCGGCCTCGCTGATGTGAGAATCGAGATAATTATTAAATTGCTTTACTATAGCACGAGCCTGGTGACGTTTTTCTTTTCCAAGTTCAGTTAAATATATTTTAACAGAACGTTTATCACCCTGGTTTGATTCGCGGTATATCAACCCTGTTTTTTCCAGCTGACTAAGCATCCTGGATAAACTGGTTGATTTAAGACCAAGCAAAGCCGCAGCCTGCGAAACGGTAGTACCTTCCTTTTCGTCAATATTGATCAATAAGTAGCCAATAGACTGGGTAATACCAAATTCCGTAACCAACTGGTTATACCGGTTGGCAACTGTTTGCCATACTATCTTTAAAAAATAGTCAATCGTTTCCTGATGTTTAATGCTGTTTTGCATGCATACCAAACGTAAGAAATGCTTGTTGATTAAGCAAATTTAAGTTGGCAGTTTTAAGTTAGCAGTAAACAGTATTTGTAACTATAAAACTAATTCATGCAAACTGCCCACTAATAACTGCAAACTCAGTAACCCAGCTTTGTATCATCTCCGCGTGGGTCTGCCCCTCCCTGGTAACCTTGCGTGGTTTTCAAAATGGCGTCAACCCGGCCAATACCGCGTCTGTTGTTTATTTTATATCCTTTGCTTTGCAATTTTATTGTGGTCAAGCTATCCAATGCTCCCTTTTCGGCAGCTATTTCATCAGGCAACCATTGGTGATGAAAACGTTTGGATGCTACCGCCTGCTGCATATCCTGACCAAATTCGATTACATTAATGATGGTTTGAAAAACCGAAGTTATAATAGTTGAACCTCCGGGAGTGCCCACTACCATAAATAATTTACCGTCCTTTTCAACAATAGTGGGTGTCATTGATGATAGCATACGTTTGCCCGGTTGTATACTGTTAGCCTTCCCGCCTACCAATCCGTACATATTGGGCACGCCTGGTTTCGAACTAAAATCGTCCATTTCATTGTTTAGTAAAAAGCCGGCTCCTTTCACAAATATTTTGGAACCATAGCTATCATTTAAGGTTGTAGTGATGGATACCGCATTACCTTCATGGTCAACAATGGAATAATGGGTGGTTTGATCGCTTTCATAACCAGCAAAAGTGCCTGGCTGTATACTGCTGCTCGGCGTGGCCGCATCCCAGCTAAAATTGCTCATGCGCGATGATATATAAGCGGGTTTCAGCAAACTGTCAACAGGTACTTTGTAAAAATCAGGATCTCCAAAGTATTTCGAACGGTCGGCATATACCCGGCGTTCGGCTTCAACAATCAATCTTACGGTTGAATCCTGATTATAGCCCCATCTCTTTAAGGGATATTTTTCGACCGATTGCAGCAATTGCAGCAACGCAATGCCTCCGCTTGATGGTGGTGGCATGGTAATAATTTTATATCCCTTATAGTTTCCAATAACGGCCTTGCGCCAAACAGAATGATAATTTTGCAGGTCGGCTTTGGATATCAGGCCGTCGCCAGTCTTCATTTCGGCAACTATCTGGTCGGCAACTATGCCGTCATAAAATCCTTCGCGGCCCTTATCGCGTATTTGCTCCAGGGTTTTAGCCAGATCCTCCTGTACCAGGATATCGCCTTCATGCCATTCGGTATCCTTTATTAAATAAGTTTTGCCGGGGTTTAATTTTTCGATCTGCGCTTTTAGATGGTTCAATTCATATGCAAAGGGTTTGGTTATCTTAAAGCCGTTGCGAGCCAGGTCGATGGCTGGTTGTACCAGATCGGCCCATTTGATTTTACCATACTTTTGATGAGCCTGTACCATACCATCAACTGAGCCGGGTATACCAGATGCCTTGTGCGTGTACAGGCTCATATTGGGTATCACATTACCTGCCGCGTCAAGATACATATTGGCACTAGCCGCGGCCGGGCCTTTTTCTCTAAAATCAAGGGTGTTGGTTTCACCGGTTTTGGAGCGATATACCATAAAACCTCCCCCACCTATATTACCTGCATCGGGATAGCTAACGGCCAGGGCAAACTGCACAGCTACTGCAGCGTCAACGGCGTTACCACCTTTTTTGAGTATATCAATCCCAACTTTTGCCGCATCCGGGTACGCGCACACCACCATGCCATTATAATATCCCCCCCGGGTATTGGTTACCAGCCGTTTTTGTACGCATCCTAATGGCACAAAAAACAACGCCGCCAAAATCATGCTGAAGCTTATTCTCTTATTTAGGTTTATATTATTCATTTTATCATGGTGAGATATTTCACTAAAATAATCCATTTGCGGGTATAATACCATTCTTGAGTAATCAATATTTAACACTGATTTTCAGCCTGATAAAATTTAACGGATACAGTTTTTTAATAAAAATGCCATAAAATTTTAAATCTGCCGTTTATTTGCAGGATATGTGCGAGTTGAACCGCCTCAACAAACAGGACGTTTTTCAAGCACAATAAGCAAATTCATTAACTTAAAATCACTTCATGAAAAAATTAGCTTACATTTTATTTTTCTCAGTTTCGTTCTTATTAATAGGAAAACGTTCACAGGCACAGGATTACAAAACAGCGGTTGGGTTAAAATTTGGCGCTTACGAAGTAGGTCCATCTATAAAATATTTTATGGATAATAGCGCAGCACTGGAGGGTATTATCGGTATACGTGACCATGGTGTGGTAGTAACGGGATTATATGAATTACATTCGCAGGCCTTTGGTGTTGATAAGCTTAATTTTTACTATGGCTTTGGTGGCCACCTGGGATCGGTAGGCAGCGGCTATTACAAACGCATAGGCGGCGATGATGAATACTATAATGGCAAACATATTTTGATTGGTGCCGATGCAACACTCGGCCTTGAATACAAAATACCAACCGCCCCTATTGCCATCAGTCTCGATCTTAACCCACGCCTTGAACTGGCCCGGGGTCCATTTTTTGATATAGCGCCAGGGCTGGGATTAAAATATACTTTTTAAAATAGCCAAAAGGGCATTTAAATAAAAAGCCTCCTGTACAGGAGGCTTTTTATTTTGTTGTTAAACCTGTAATGATTATCTGCCAATTATAATTTTACGGGCATATATCTTTTGCCCCAGCAGTACTTTTACTATGTAAATGCCCGGTATCTGTTTTGAAACATCAATCACTTTACTGAAATTCCCTTGTGGTATTGATCGTGCATCAAGATATACCATTTGCCCAACCGGGTTGATCAATGATAATTTAAGATCGGCAGCGTTTTTTGACGAGAAAATCACGTTAAGCTGCGTGCTTGCCGGCACAGGAAATACAGATAAACCAATTTCTGTAGCATCATCGGGCTTTTCAACGGTACGTGCATAGGTATAAATATCAGACATCGCCACACATCCACCTGATAAAGTATCCGCCACCTGATAGTCGCCACTTTGCAATGGGTCGTAGGTTTTTCCTTTAGCTCCAATTATCGCTTTACCGTTTAAAAACCACTGATTCCCTGTGGCAAAATTTGAATTTAACGTATTATTGGTTTGTGTTATAACCGGTTTGGAGAAACTAACAGGCTGCCGGGCTGCCGATTTACAGCCGAGGCTTTGCACCTTAACATCATAAAAATAATAATAGAAGTTTTTATAATAATTGGCATCTGGCGGCCCATCTGGTGTGGCATTATTACCGGTAATACTAAATATATTCCCTATACTGAAAGGATAGCCTTGCACCCCTCCATTGCTCCTGTAAATAGTAGCCGTGGCATCAAACGCAGCCGATATGGTATAATCGCCGGCTGCGGGCAGTTCCAGGTTAAGGTCATATACTTTTCCCTGGTCATTGGGGTCATCCGCTTGTTCACCTGGTTGGGGGTTAGTTCGGGTAGCCTGCGCATCAATAGTTGTGGTTGATACTGTTTGTCCGTTACTGTTATTTACATTGAATGTTATTTTTCCGGAGTTGCCAATGTATAAACGAGCGCTTTGAATAACCATGGGTACCTTGGTATTCACTGTCATTCCCGGGGTAAACTGGTTATAGCCACCTGCAGTAAAAACGCTTTTGGTAGCAGGCCCTACAGAGCCTTTAAAATCATTTATACCTGCATAGTATGTATTGTTTACCGGTGGTTGCGCAGTAATAGCGGCGGAACCATACGCTATCGGTATAACATCATTTATATTTTGATACCAAAGTAAAGTACCATCACCAGAGCCGGATAACAAATACTGCTTACTATCGGTACAGTAATAAGCACTAAGATTACCAATTACCGCGGGGGTATTGATGGCTACAGTAGCGGTTATCGTATTGTTGGCCACAACCGGATCATTGGCCAGGTTACTTGTAGCAGTTATATTATAAGTAGCACCTGCTACAGCGTTAAACTGCTGGCTAAAAGTAAAATTGTCTTCAACCAAGGGCTGTAATGTTGCTGTATAGGTTTCGGTATAGGTGGTTTTGGTATTATCCGGCGCGGTAATAGTAACCGTAACCGGAATATTGGAGATAGACGCGCTTCCAAAATTTTTAAGCCTGATGGTAACAGGCGAACTTGCCGAACATGAACCGCTTGAGCCCGGGTTAACGATAGCCACTACACCCGCGTCAATACTGGTTTGTAAAAATTGTACCCGGTAATCTTGTGTTTCGCCTTTGGCATAGCTGCCACAAGCTTTGATGGTGGCGGTATCACTTGTTTCGGTTAGTACTACACGCATCAGGCTATAATTACCTGGTATTACAGATCCAGGCACCTTAATATTACCGCTAAACGTTCCAGTGCTACTAATCACAGCGGTAGTGGCAGCCAATTCATTCGCATCAAAAACACCATTGCCGTTCCAATCCACAAATACTTTAGCGGCTTTATTAAAATTACCGCCGCAGGTGCCCAAAGTAATGTTCAAGGGATAGGTTTTTGCCTGCTCCAACTGAATGGTTAAATTGGTATAGTCTGAATAACTTTTGCAACCGGCGGCAGGAGTATTATTGATATTTGACAGCTTCAAATTATCAATACGCGAATCAGCATCAGACAGTGGAGCCGATGCGCAATAGGCCGTGCCGCCAGCCCCGGTAACAATAAGCGAATATGCCTGCGGGCCTTGCTTCAGCGTACCTTTGTGCGATACGGTGATGGTATAACTCTTTCCGGGTGTGGTATTGGTGATATAAACCTGCTCTATATTATCCCTGATATTGTCGCCGGTAGTAGCGGGTGAGGCAGGCGCATCCGGGTTGAGTACCCAGGCATTGTAGGTATTTGTACCATCGCTGATTTTGATATCAAGGTCGTTGATGAGTTTTGGCGTACGGCTATTGATAGTTCCATCGGCACTGGGTGTCCCTTCAGGATCTGTCCATGATATGGTAGCCGCCAAAACATCATTACCCGAGGCTACCACATGAAATGTTTGAGTTTGCCCTTGTTGCAGGGAATTTTCGCTAATGAGGCTCTTAGTCCCGTTATCAGTTATAGCCTGGGCCGCTTTTTTCATATCCAGCACACCCCAACCGTAAATATAATCGGGACCTACGTTACCGGCATCAAAAGCGGTTTGGCATACCAATCCTTTTAACGTGGCCGCCTTCATGAAGGAGCCATTATTTTTTTGCGCGTAATATTCCTGCAACAGATACAAGGAACCGGTAATATTGGGAGCCGCCATAGATGTGCCGGAAAGTGTAAGGTATGCAGTAGGATTAGCTACACCTACGGATAATACATTTACCCCATTACCCACAATATCAGGTTTGATACGGCCATCATCCGTTGGGCCCCAGCTGCTAAAAAAAGCGCTGCTGATATCTTGCCGGCTACTTGGCCCATATGGTAACGGGTTTATAGCGCCCACTGTTAATATATTTTTAGCGTTGCCGGTGGTGCTGATAATATCATAACCATTATTATTGCTGATACCGGCTGGCCGTGGCCCTTTATCAACCAGGGTTTGGTCGGTTTTGCTTTTGTAGCCATAGTAATCAGCGCCCACAGCAGGGCCATTGCTTGAGCGGGCGTTACCGGCCGATTCCACAATGAGATAGTAGGGCGCATTATAGGCTATTCTGTCCCATGATTGGGCGCGGGTGTCATAAAAGCCAAAAGTATAATCAACCGAATCACCGGGCAAACCATACCATTCCCAGCGGTTACTGGCATCATTAAAATTCCAGCCCGCTTCATCCCCATAGGAATGGTTGGATAATAATAAACCCGATGCTGCCGCGCTCATTTCGGCTACGTCATTATTGTAATCATATGATTGCAGGGTGGGCGTATTAAAGGCCATACCTTTGGCCGGGGCATAAACTCCCCTGGCAATCATAGTACCCGCCACGTGAGTGGTATGATCAAGTACCGATGAACCATCCTTAATAGTGATACTTTTACCGGCAAATTCTTGATGGGCGGTGTATACAGAGCCGCCATCCCAAATGGCCAGCTTATTATTCAAAAAGGTACTTGAACCCGACAAACTAAGCCCGAGCGAACCACCAGGCTGTACGGCATTGGTACCCGTTGTAGCCGCCGATGTAGTATTATTATGCGTGATGAGATAAACAGGAAAACCTAAAGCATTAACACCTTGTAATGACACCAGGTTACCATTTCTGGTACGGCGCTGTACCTGCCAACCCTTACTTGCCGCTAATGATAAGGCCCGTTGATGACTGGCGTCATAACTGCTGCGTAATTGGCTTGAAAAGCGGGACAATTCGGCACGCTTAGCATCAGTTACTAATACTTGTTGGGCAAAAGTTCGGGCTGTTGCACACAGCAATAAAAGGCATATACAAATTGCTGTGTAAGATTTATTCATAGATCTGAGATATAGGCGTTTTTACAGCCCTAAATCTATAAATATTCCCTTAGTTATTAAAGCTCAACTACTAAAGAGTATTAAATATCTGTATATAACAAAACCTATGGAAACTTAATAATATACTTTGATGATCGGCAGGGCGAGTACTGCCTGCTACATCTGCTTTCGCCGAACCCACTTGTTAGGACCACTGATGATATGTTAACCGCAAATTGATTTATGGTTTTGGCTTATGGATGGCCAAATTGACAAAAAAGTGGGTTTACATGGTTTACACTTTTCAGGGTTAACATTCATGTAAACAATTGATAATCAATTATTTAAATTCTATTTACTCAAAAAAGTGCAAACCCACTTTTGTAACAAAATGGCATGCTTTTCTAAGGATGATTATGACAGATACTTACCTACAATAGGCATCCTGCGGCCCATACCAAATGCTTTTGGCGATACCCGGAGTATAGGTGGTGTTTGATAACGTTTGTGCTCGGCCAGGTTAGTTAGCCTGATCACCCGGCGAACAGTAGCTTCGTCATAACCCATTTTGATGATATCGCTTGATGAACGGCGATTCTCGATGTACTCGGCCAGTATCTTGTCCAGAATATCATATTCAGGTAACGAGTCGGTATCTTTTTGATCGGGTCTGAGTTCTGCCGATGGTGGTTTGATGATAGAATTGATGGGGATAATTTCCTGGTTACGATTGATGTAACGGGCAAGCTCAAAAACCTGTGTTTTGTAAACATCACCAATTACCGATATCCCACCGCACATATCGCCATATAAAGTGCCGTAACCTACAGCGGCTTCGCTTTTATTACTGGTGTTTAATAAGATATAGCCAAACTTATTGCACATAGCCATCAGCAATATGGCACGGCTGCGCGATTGTATATTCTCTTCGGCTATATTGAATGGCAGGTTATTGAACTGCGGATGTAACGCAGTTTCAATGGCTTCGGTGATGTTTTTGATCGGCACCAATTCGCTTTTACAACCCAGGTTGTTCACCAGGTCTTCAGCATCTTTTAAGGAGTGATCGGTAGAAAAACGCGAAGGCAGCAATACCGCCATCACATTTTCCGCACCCAAAGCTTCAGCAGCAAGGGCACATACCACGGCAGAATCGATACCACCAGACAAACCGAGAATAGCCTGCTTAAAGCCCGATTTATGAAAATAATCACGAATACCCAGTATGATAGCCTGGTGTATCTGCTCAATATCTGCGGGGCGTTCGGCCTTTACGGTTGATGGGTGATCGAAACTTATCGAAGCATCATCATTTAAGGTATAGTATGCCAGATTTTCTTCAAAATACGGCAGTTCGTCTATCAGCTCACCGGTATTATCAAAAACCAATGATCCGCCGTCAAATATAAGCTCCGTTTGCGCGCCAATCTGGTTTACATACAGCAGGGGTAAATGATAGCGACTGGCATTATCACTCAAAATGGCAATGCGTTCCTCATCATGATTGTATGCAAATGGCGACGCGGCAATGTTGATCATTACATCGGGCTGCTGATGGATGAGGCTATCCATTGGCCGGGTGATATATAGCGGATTTTCGATGGTATTCCAAAGATCCTCGCAAATGGTCAGCGCTATTTTTTTGCCTTTAAATTCAATGCAGTTAAACTCCGTGGAAGGTTCAAAATAACGATACTCGTCAAATACATCATAGTTAGGCAGCAGTGCTTTATTCACTACAGCCTTTACCTGGCCATTCTCGATGAAGTAGGCAGAGTTATTCAGATCTTTCCCTTCGTCTTTATGATTATAGGTTGGTAAACCTATGATGCAGGCTATATCGGTACAAACCGCGGCTATCTTTTTGGCAGAATCTTCGCACAGGTCAATAAATTCATCAAACTCCAAAAAATCACGTGAAGGATAGCCCGAAACGCACAACTCGGCAAACACCACCAGGTCGGCACCGTTTTGTTTGGCTTTGTGTATATGGTCGATAATTTTGGTTGTGTTTGATTCGAAATTACCTATATGATAGTTAAGCTGGGCTAATGCGATTTTCATCAATTATATTTATTTTTTTTGGTGATGAAGCTATCGTGAGTTGTATTTATTTTTTTATTAGCAACTCCCGATGGATTCATAGACTGTATAGTAACGTATTAATGCAAATAAAAATTATTTTTGCTCAAAGGATAAAGATGATAAACCCCCGGCTCAAAGCAAAGCAAATTTACTTAATTTTTTCCATCGCCCTGATATTCGCGTCATGCGGGCGCAACAAAAAGATCGATGTAAGTAATATTCCGGTTGAAGTTAAAGTAGAGCGTTTTGATCAGGATTTTGATGCCATGCGTACCAAACCCATGAATACTCAGGCTATATTCCTGCAACAAAAATATGGCACCTTTTACCAGGACTTTATCAGTCGTATACTACAGGCAGGCGCTACCACAGATACGGCCTATTTTAAAACGCTCCGTGAAGTTTTTAAAGGCAAGGCATACATTGACCTAAAACATGACGTGGATGCCGCCTACCCCAATATGGATGCGCAGAATGCCAGTCTTACACAGGCTTTTAAATACATCAAATACTACTATCCGCAAAAAAGGCTGCCCAAGGTGTATGCTTATTTTTCGGGTTTCCAGGCGCAAACTTCTATTGGCGATGGCTATTTTGCTGTTGGACTTGATCTGTTCCTGGGTGCCGATTCGCGGTTTTACCCTGCGCTTACCAATGCCTTTCCGCATTATTTATCCAGGCATTTTACGCCCGAAAATATTACCCCGCGCGTAGTTGAAGGTATCGCCCGCGAGGATATGTTTCCGGAGGACGACAACAATAAATCGATGCTGGAGAAGATGGTGTACAACGGCAAGATCATGTACTTTATGGATCAGATGCTGCCGGAGGTTGGTGATACCACCAAAATTGGCTATTCCACCCAGCAACTCAAATGGTGCGAGGATTTTAAGGGGAAAATATGGGCATATTTTTTAGAAGAAAACCTGCTTTACGAAACGGATTATCCTAAAATTCAGAAATACTTTACAGAGGCCCCCTTCACTCCCGGCCTTGGTGAAAAAAATGAGTCGGCCCCAAAACTGGCCGTGTGGACCGGCTGGCAGATCGTTAGGGAATACATGGACAAACACCCGGAAGTTACCCTGCCACAATTAATGGCCGAAAAGGACGCGCAGAAAATACTGAATCAATCCAAGTACAGGCCTAAGTAAGCCCCCTGGCGTATAAGTATGTCATCCTGAACCTGTTTCAGGATCTCTCAAGACGGCCTGCAGCACGGTGTAATCCTTAATATCGACGGCTTTGCTTGTGGGATCCCGAAATAAATTCGGGATGACCTGATTTATTTTATTCTACAACGGTAGGTGGCCCCGTGAAACGCGTTAACTAAAAACTCTCCCTTCTTCAGGGGGCAGAGCGGCATAAAAAAAAGCGTCACGGAATCCGCGACGCTTTTTACATATCTTATGATCCGCTAATTACTTGATGATCCTGAAAACGGTTCTTAAGCCGATTGCCACACCTACAATAAGTAACAAGTTGGCTATCCATGAAAAATAGGTTGAATTTTCATCACCAGCAAAACGAATGAAAACACCTGTCATGCCGATAACGATAGCTAAAACCAATACTTTATAATGTTGTTCTGAATTAGCGTTTTGTGTAGAATCCATGGTACTTTGTTTAATGTTGGGCAAAAATAGAAATGTTTACGGAATTTACCACCAAATTTTTAGGATTTTATTGTATCAGGCAATATGGAATATTTTCTTCTATAAAAGCGGATCAATAGCAAGACACTTATACCAGCCAGGATAAATACCCAAAGATTAGCGATGGCCAAAATTGCTTCCATAAAAAGCTGCCAGCCATTGGTAAATGACCCGGCTAACCTACTGAAGAAAGGTAAATTATAAGCCGAAGGGTCATCATTCGCAATATGTTCCTGAAGAATGGTATTGCTTTGGTAAAAGCTCAACATAACAATACTATATTTTACCGCGTCATCAATTTTAAGGTTACCTATCTGTCCATCAACCATATCATCTTTTAGCAATAAAACATTCACCGGATTTTTGATCGTGACTTTGCCTTTTTTCTGTTGATCTACCAACTCCTTCCGACTGTTCAGTTTCAGCTTTGCGGATAAAAAATCGAGAGACTTATCTTCAATATCCATTTTACGCATGGTAACATACATACCCATATGCGCTACTTCGGTCATAAACTCTTCCAAATGTTCTGAAGGTATTTTTACGGTCATATCGGCCGAAGTATTAAAGGATGATACGCGGTTAACGGAATCATCGCTGATCCGAAAATCTCTGCTGTCCCTTACTGTTGATTCCATCTGGTGATGCATCACCATGCCCTTGTTATTTGCCGTTAGCGTTGTTATTTTCTCCGCTGTTTGCTGTACATTTTTTACTTTAAAACGCATATCGGCAGTTTTAACCAACTTGGGCGAAGTACCTGAATCCGCTGTAGCAGAGGCTACTGAATCAGCAGCACTACTGTTATTAATGGCCTCATAATGTGAACCTGAACCCTTACAAGCGCCCAGCAGCAAGACGGCCGCCAATGGCAGCAATAAAATTTTTGTTTTCATGTTGTTGTTAATTTTTTTGGTTACTATTGATACCAAAAAAGGGATTTAGGTAACCCTTAGTGGTCTGAATAAGAATTTATAGAATTTAAGAATTAGCCGAATGATAGGACTGCACTGTTATCTTGTCAATTCTTAAATTCTGTAAATTCTGATTCAGACAAACAAAAAAAGCCCGGTATAAGCCAGGCTTTTTAAATATGATTACAGGGAATAATTAAACTCCTAATAATAATCTTGCTGGATCTTCTAGTAATTGTTTTACACGTACCAGGAAGCTTACCGACTCACGACCGTCAATAATACGGTGGTCATAAGATAATGCCAGGTACATCATTGGGCGGATAACTACTTGTCCGTTGATGGCAACCGGGCGCTCAATGATGTTGTGCATACCCAATATAGCCGATTGCGGCGAGTTTAATATCGGGGTTGACATCATTGATCCAAACACACCACCGTTGGTGATGGTGAATGTACCGCCTGTCATTTCCGGAATAGTTAGTTTATTTTCACGGGCTTTGCCGGCCAATACCACAATTTCCTTTTCAATTTCGGCCAGGCTCATGCTATCTGCATTACGGATCACCGGAACTACCAGGCCTTTTGGAGCCGATACAGCGATAGAGATGTCAGCAAAATTGCTATATACTACTTCTTCGCCTTCAATACGGGCGCCAACAGCAGGCCAATCTTTCAAAGCTTCGGTAACCGCTTTGGTAAAGAACGACATGAAACCTAAACCAACGCCATGTTTCTCTTTAAATTTATCTTTGTATTTACCACGCAGTTCCATGATAGGCTGCATATCCACCTCGTTAAAGGTAGTAAGCATGGCCGTCTCATTTTTAACAGCCACCAAACGTTTGGCCACTGTTTTACGCAGTGAGGTCATTTTTTCGCGTTTCTCGCTTCTTTCGCCGGCAACTACTGGTGCAGCAGCAGGAGCCGAAGCAGCAGGTTGGGCAGCAGGTTTTGCCGGTGCAGCTTGCGCGTTTAGGGCATCACCTTTTGTGATACGGCCATCAACACCGGTGCCATTTACACCTTTAGGATCAACACCTTTTTCGGCCAGTATTTTTGCAGCGGCAGGTGAAGGGGTACCAGATGCATAGGTTACCGCGCCATCAGCCGTAGTTGGTGCGCCACCACGTGGCGACTCATCAGTAGCGCTTACAACAGCAGGTGTTACCGGAGTAGTTTGAGCAGCAGCACCCGAACCTTCAATGGTACAAACAACCGCGCCGATAGGCAGTACATCGCCTTCTTTAGCTATAGTTTTTAACACACCGGCTTTTTCGGCGGTTAATTCAAATGTCGCTTTATCTGATTCAAGTTCGGCCAGTGCTTCATCCATTTCCACAGTATCGCCATCCTTTTTGATCCAGCGTGACAAAGTAACTTCTGTTATCGATTCGCCTACAGTAGGCACTTTAATTTCTAAAGATCCACCTGTGGCAGGCGCAGGAGCAGCGGCCACCG
The DNA here is from genome assembly GCF_052045695.1 of Mucilaginibacter sp. 22184. Taxonomy (NCBI): domain Bacteria; kingdom Pseudomonadati; phylum Bacteroidota; class Sphingobacteriia; order Sphingobacteriales; family Sphingobacteriaceae; genus Mucilaginibacter; species Mucilaginibacter sp. 22184. Next base: position 25,848 of record NZ_JBQEPI010000007.1, on the reverse strand, counting down.
GAGCCGGAGCGGGTGCATTAGCCACAACTTCGGGCTGTGGTTGAGCTGCAGGAGCGCTTTCCTTTGCAGGAGCGGCGCCGCCGGCACCTTCTTCAATATTGGCTACAATAGCGCCAATAGCCAAGGTATCACCTTCATTGGCCAATGTTTTTAGGGTTCCTGCTTTTTCGGCAGTCAATTCAAAAGTGGCTTTGTCTGATTCTAATTCGGCAATAACCTCATCCATTTCCACGTGATCGCCATCTTTTTTCTTCCAGCTTGATAGGGTTACTTCTGTTATTGATTCGCCTACCGGCGGAACTTTGATCGCTAAACTCATATTTTAGTTTTGTAGATTTAATATTTTTAGTTGCGGGTTGCCTGTTGCGAGGTTCGTTTAAATAGTTGGTAACTTAACACCCGCACCCCGAAACTCGCCACAGGAAACGGAACTTAATCCGCTCCGGCATCAGCCATTTTTTTTGTTGTCTTTTTTATCGCTTCTTTTACTGCTTTACCGGCAGGTGCTTCAAATGCTTTGGAAACAATATACGCTTGCTGCGCGGCATGTTGTTTAGCAAAACCGGTAGCTGTACTACTGCCCTCGATACGCGAAATTACATTAAGGTTGATCACCTTATCGTTATGGAACTTGCGGCATATATACGGCCATGCACCCATATTTTCGGGTTCTTCCTGTACCCAGATAAACTCGGTGGCTTTATCGTATTTGGCTTTAATTTTTAATATCTGAACAACCGGCGTAGGGTATAATTGTTCTACACGTACGATGGCTACATCCTTGCGTTTGTCTGTCAATTGTTTTTCCTGCAGATCATAGTACACTTTACCGGTGCAAAGTAATACGCGTTTTACTTTTTTAACATCAGCATAAGTATCATCAATCAGTTCATGGAATTTACCATTGGTAAATTCATCAATCGGCGACACGCACTTAGGACTGCGCAGCAAGCTTTTTGGTGTAAAGATGATCAGCGGCTTGCGGAAATCGCGGTGCATCTGCCTGCGCAGGATATGGAAGAAGTTGGCCGGTGTAGTGCAATTAGCTACCTGGATATTGTCATCGGCACAAAGCTCCATAAAGCGTTCTACACGCGCTGAGGAGTGCTCAGGACCTTGTCCCTCATAACCATGCGGCAACAGCATAACCAAACCATTACCACGCTGCCATTTAGTTTCGGCACTGGCGATGTACTGGTCAACAATGATCTGCGCGCCGTTGAAGAAGTCGCCAAACTGGGCTTCCCATATGGTTAAGGCATTAGGGTTTGCCAGGGCATAGCCGTATTCAAAACCTAAAACACCGTATTCAGACAACAAAGAGTTAAAGATGCTTAGTTTAGCTTCGGTATCAATAGTAGCCAGCGGAGTGTACTCATCTTCAGAATCAACCAAAGTTAATACTGCATGACGATGAGAGAACGTACCACGTTTAACATCCTCGCCGCTTAACCTTACCGGATAACCGTCTTTTAACAGTGTACCATAAGCCAGCAACTCGGCCATGGCCCAGTCAAATACCTGGGTATTATTTACCATTGAGCGGCGATCTTCAAATAGTTTTTCGATCTTTTTGAAGAAGCTCATATCGGCAGGCAAAGCCGTAATCTTATTACCGATCTCGATGATTTCTTCTTTAGGCACCGATGTATCTACAGCCGATACCAGTTCTTTATGACTGGCTAAGTGCAATCCGCTCCAAGCGCCTTCAAACATGGCGATGGTCTCGGTAAATCTTTCTTCGGCTTTTGATTCATCCAGTTTTTGCTGCAGTTCATCCCGGAAAGTTTTTTCCATTGATTTAAGCAGATTAGCATCAACACTGCCCTCGGCCACTAATTTTTGGTTATAAATGATCAGTGGATTGGGGTGAGCCTCAATAGCTTTGTATAATAATGGCTGGGTGAACTTTGGTTCGTCAGACTCATTATGACCGTAACGACGGTAGCACAGGATATCAATGAACACATCCTCGTTAAATACCTGGCGGTATTCCATAGCCAGATTAACTACGTATGCCAATGCTTCAACGTCGTCTCCATTTACGTGGAAAACTGGTGAAAGTACAGTCTTGGCCACATCAGTACAATAAGTACTTGAACGGGCGTCTTTATAATTGGTGGTAAAACCAATCTGGTTATTGATCACCAGGTGAATGGTACCACCTGTGCGGTAGCCATCCAGTTTTTCCATTTGTAATACTTCGTAAACAATTCCCTGACCTGCTACCGAAGCATCGCCATGGATCAATATCGGGGCGATCTTATTATGGTCGCCATTATATTTAAAATCGATCTTTGAACGGGTGATACCTTCTACAACCGGGTCAACCGCTTCCAGGTGCGATGGGTTTGGACAAAGACTCAGGTGAACTTTTTTACCGTTGGAGGTAGTCACGTCGGTCGAGAAACCCAGATGATATTTAACGTCGCCACCAAAAGGTGTTTCAGAATCAAAATTTTTACCTTCAAACTCAGAGAATACCTCTTTATAGGTTTTCTCCATGATGTTGGTCAGCACGTTCAACCTGCCGCGGTGAGCCATACCGATGATAAACTCCTCGATACCCAGATCGGCACCTTTGTTTATTACCGAATCCAATGAAGGGATCAGCGCTTCGGCTCCTTCCAGTGAAAAACGTTTCTGGCCCAAAAACTTGGTTCCCAAAAAGTTCTCGAAGGTTACCGCCTCATTGAGCTTGTTCAGCATCAATTTCTTTTCATCAACCGTAAATGAAGGCGTATTGCGGTTGCTCTCCATCCTGTCTTCAAACCATTTTAGTTTGATAGGATTACGGATATATCTGTACTCGGCACCAATGGCACGGCAATAGGTATCTTCCAATAACTGGCGAATATCGCGCAGGGTGGCAGCACCCAAACCAACTTCAACACCGGCATTAAACACGGTATCCATGTCGGCTTCGCTCAGACCAAAAGTCTCCAGTTCTTTACCGGGGAAATAATGACGGCGCTCACGTACCGGGTTTGTTTTGGCAAACAGGTGACCGCGTGAACGGTACCCGTGAATCATATTGAGTACATTGATCTCTTTTAAAAAGTGATCAGGAGTTTTGTCACCTACACTTGGCGCGGTTGTTCCGACAGGGGCTTGTGTATCCTTGCCAAAATCAAAACCTTCAAAAAATTTCTGCCATCCATAATCCACCGATTCGGGATCCTGTTTGTAGCTGTCGTATAGGGTATTAATGTAGTCTGCGTTGCCGCTATTGATATAATTGAGACGATCCATGAGAAACTGATCTTTAAAACGGTACAAAAGTAAGCATATAGGCTTATATACTTCATAATTAATTGTAAAGAAATTTACATATGCCTAATATCTGTGTTATAACGACTAAAATGATATTATGAGATACCGAATTGAGGAAATAGTTTAATAGAAGCAGTGAATATTGAATTATGCCCCTACCAGATCGCCGGCTTCATCAATGGTGGAGTATTGCCAGGTGGTTACAAAATCGCTGTCGGCATCTTTTGGCTGCATGGCTGCTATGGCGTATTTGCTTTCTTTAGCGTCGTTCACCCCGGCAATAAATGCCCAGTTTCCCCAGTTACTGGCAGGTGAATAATCGATCAGTTTTTCTTCAAAATAAACCGCGCCGAGTGTCCAGTTGACTTTAAGATCATGTACAAGATAGGAGGCCACTATCTGGCGGCAATGGTTGCAGATATAACCGGTAGCATTGAGTTCATGCATACAGGCATCAACAAACGGAACGCCGGTATCGCCGTGGGCCCATTTGTTAAATTCAAGCTCGTTAACAGCTATATCAGCTTCATCACTTTCCTCATTTTTGGCTTTGATGAATTTTTGCCCGTGTTTTTTAAACATAAACCGGAAATAGTCGCGCCAAAGCAATTCCAGTTTCAGCATGCTGGCATTTTGCGCGAAGCTATCGCCGCTATGTTTAAATATTTCCCAGTAAACCTGCCTTGGCGATATACAACCTACTGAAAGCCATGGGGATAATTTTGACGAATTATTAGTGCCGCCCTTGGAGCCTTTTGGCTTAACCGCCTGTTCACTTTGCGAAAAATATTGATGCAGCTGCACCAAAGCCGCAGTTTCTCCGCCTTGAAAATAGTTGGTAGCGCGAGGGTCATCAATGGGCTCATCCAGGCCTAATTGCTGCAAAGTTGGCAATTCGCCGGCATCGGTTATTTCGGGAACGATGATCTGCTCAGGCGTAGCTACACATGGGCGTACATTACTATCGCGCTCCACCTTCTTTTTAAACACAGCAAAGCTATCCGGAATATCCTTGATCGGGAATGGCAGATCTTCCTTATGATACAGTGTATGGCCGATAAAATGCTTCAGATTAAGCTTCAGCTTCCACAAAGCGGTTTCTACCTGTTCAGATATCTCGGTTTCCTCATAAGCCACCTCCCGGTGATGATATACTTCGCTTACCTGGTATTGTTCGGCTAATTGTGGCAATATTTCGGCTGGATTGCCTGTCCTGATGATCAATTCGGCTCCATAGCCCTGTAAATTTTTACGCAGATCGGCAACCGCTTCTAACAGGAAGCGAGCCCTGAAATTACCCGTTTTTGAAGCTCCGGATGAGGTATGATGAAAGTAGTAAGGATCAAAACAATATACGGGCAGCACCTTATCGGCCTTACGTATAGCCTCCAACAAAATTTCGTTATCGTGTATCCGTAAGTCATTTCTGAACCAAACCAATATCGTCTTTTCACTCATCGTTAAACAGGGATTTAACTGAATATATGCAGACCGCAAATTTGCAATTTATTTGTGTCATAAACACACTTTGTTGCAATATTTGACACCGTTTCAACATTTTTTCTGTTTTGCCGACAGTTTTAAATGCTATTTTTTTATAAGCTATTGAATAACTTATTAGGGATAAATATAAGTTATATCTTGAATATTACAATAGCCGTGCGCCGTTGCAAAAACTTTTTAAACCCTTTATTTTAACACTTTTTTGCTTAAAAACCGGGCAAAAACAATTGAAAAATGCTCGAAACTCACTCAAAACCATCGATTTTAACAAATTTTAACAAATTCTTGATGGCTTTTGAAAAGTTTAAAAAGTATTAATTTATGAATTATCAAATAACTACATACCAAACGATTGATTTTTGGGTGATATTTTCCCTTAACCAAACAGCCCGGTTCTCCTTTTTGATCAGGAAAACCGGGCTGTGTTTGTATACAAATATACGCATTTCCTGGCAGAATACCGTCAGGGTTTGCTTGCTAAACGTTGTCATTCTGCTTGTGAGCGGTGTTACCGTCAGGTATAGCTATTTTATTCTACTTAACAGGTGGTGTTTTCAAAAACCGGGTAATAATTGGGATCAAAAGATCAGTTTGGTCAACCACAGTTACATGTGACGTGCCGGGAAGAATTGCCAGTTGTTCATTCGGTAACTCATAAAGATCGCCCCAATTACCTCCGCCTAAAAGCCTGAACATAGCTATCTGGTGCTCAGGAGTACTCAGATCCTCATCGCCAAATATGAGCAGCACAGGCGGTTTTAAATTTTTAATATCGCTTGCCTGGAAGCCTTTCCATGTACCCATTAAGCCATACACCTTTTGGAGCAGTTTAGGCCATTTTGTAGAATCAGGAGCAACCTTATTGTAGTTTTTTCTCCAGACAGATTGATTCACATCCTCCGTTTTTTTAGCTCTCAACCCATCCGGATTTGCCATATTACCACCTTCCGGACTATAAGATGTTGAGGCCAAAACCAAATGCCTAACCAATTCGGGATGAGTAATAGCTACCTGTAGTGCAACACCTCCACCCAGGCTGTAACCAAAAAAATCGGCATTGGTTACTTTTAATTGCTGTAGTAACGTTACCACATCACCGGCCATCGCTTCATAGCTTAAGGGGCGGTCAATGTCTGCGGTATGTCCGTGGGCCTGCATCTCGATACCGATTACCTGGTGATCCTTTGCCAATTCCGGGATTATTTTACCAAAGTCCTTATCGATGGTTGATAAAGCGCCATGAAGTAACACCACAGGAGCTCCTTTGCCTGCCGTTTCATAATACATTTTTATGCCATTTATCATCGCATAATTTCCGACAACGCCGGCCGTTTTAACATCCTTATTTGTTTTTGGTAAAGTTGCCGCCCGGGTACCGCTGTTAAAAGCGATGATCATGAACAGCACAGCAGGTATAGATATAATTTTTAAAGTTTTCATAATGCTTTAATTACGTGATTGGTTTTTGTGTTTTAAGTTATGTAAAGGTATAGCAGCATTATTACAGCAATAACGTGTTATTACGACCTTTTTGGGGCGATATGCGACACTTATTTATCGCGCATTTATTCACTTTGGCCACTCTGGGATCATCGACCTAAATAAGCGTATTAAACAGAAGCTAACCTGCATCCTGATTAACGCAAATGATTAATATTGACTTTTTCTGCATTAATTATTTACTCAATTCTTCTATGGTGGTTGGTTTTCCTTTACCCGTGGTGATCAGGCTTTTTAAGCTACCAGTGATATATCCGGTCCAGGCATTGGAACAGTCTTTAAAACACTCAATGTCCGGCAATAAACCAACTTGTGTAAAGCGCAACTCTGTTTGGTTACCTTGTTTGGTTATATCAAAAACGATTTGGTTACCAGTCCACTCCGCTTCATCTTCAATAAAAGTCAGCTTACTATCGGTTACCAACCAAACGATCTTGGTGTTAGGAATAACCTCGATGAGCTTTTGCCTGGAATAGTGTATATCCCAAAACCGAACCGAAAATTCATCGTTAAGTTTTTCAGTGTTACCATCCACACCTTCTGTCCACCAGCCGCGCACATTATTGGTGGCATCAAAAACTTCCTTTGGTGTTTGATCAACCAGGAAACTGATTGTGAAATCTTGCTTAGTCATGCTGGCCTCCTTTCAATGTTTCTGCGCTATTAATAGCCGGAATATATGGGTTAGGTTTGCCTTTACCTGTTTCTATCAGGGCTTTTAAACTCCCGTTGATATAGTTGCCCCATGCATCTGAACAGATATTGTAACATTCATAAGCCGGTACCAAACCAATATGCGTAAAGGTGAGCTGCGTTTTGTCGCCCTTTTTGGCAATTTCAAAAACTATTTGCGTTCCTTTCCATTCGGTTTTGTCTTTGGTAAAATCAAAATGATTATCCACCACCAGCCAAACCACTTTTTTGCCGGGAACAAATTCGGTGATCTTCATTTTGCAGCGATGTACTTCCTTGTAGTGGTAGTTGAATTCTGCGTTTAGTTTATCGGTTGGGCCATCAATTTGCTCTGACCACCAGCCGCGAACGTTATTGACGGCATTAAATACCTGCTCAGGACTTTGATTGACCAGGAAAGAGGTTGTATAATCTTGCTTTGGCATGGGTTTTACATTTAACAGGGTTATAATTGTTGTGAGATAAATAATTAAAGGTTTCATATTGCAGTGAGATAAATAAGTGAAAATGTGATGTATGTTTTTTCTTACCATCAAAAGTATTGTGCATGACCGGCTTTTTCCGGGTGCCATATAGACATCATAGGGGGTTGATATAGACATCACTAACCATTATCTTTATCAAAAAACAGCGGCATGAAAAATGTAACTATCATCTTTCCCGGAGAACGAAGTAATCATAGTACAATAGCCTGCATAACGGGCGCTTTTGAAATATTTGACGTTGCCAACAGCTATTATAAGAGAACCGGCAAAGAAGAATTGTTTATCGTTCAATTAGCGGGTACAACTACCCGGGAGGAGATATCCGGGGGAATATTTACGGTACAGCCACAAGCCCATATTTCATCCATAACAAAAACCGACCTGATCATTATTCCTTCATCTATTCCGTTTTACCAAAAGGAAGGTAAAGAAAATGAAATGCTCCTGGAGTGGCTAAGGCAGCAATACAAAGCGGGTGCCGACATAGCCAGTATGTGTTCGGGCACATTTACGCTGGCTTCAGCGGGTTTGCTTGATGGCCGGAGTTGCTCTACGCATTGGGCCCATGCAGATGCCTTCAGGCAACAGTTCCCCAATGTAAGTTTAATGGCCGATCAACTCATAACGGACGAAAACAGAATATATACTAATGGTGGCGCTTATTCTTTTTTAAACCTGATGATATACCTGGTTGAGAAATATTACGATCGGCAAACAGCTATTTATTGTTCCAAGATCTTCCAGATAGAGATGGACAGGAACCGCCAATCGTCATTTGCCATATTTACCGGGCAAAAACTTCATGGGGACGAGATGGTAGAACAAGCTCAATCCTTTATTGAAAGTAAGTTACAGGAGAAGCTATCGATAGAAGAACTTTCATCCAGCTTTTCGATCGGCCGCCGCAACTTTGATCGTAGGTTTATCAAAGCAACTGGTAATACACCTATCGAATACGCGCAAAGGGTGAAGATCGAATCGGCCAAAAAGGCATTGGAAACCAGCCGCAAAACCATTAACGAAGTGATGTACGAAGTGGGTTATTCGGATGTAAAAGCCTTCCGCGAGGTGTTCAGAAAAATTACGGGAATGTCACCTTTAGAATATCGTAACAGGTATAATAAAGATGCCTTAAAGTATTAAAAAACGCATTTCTTCAAGCTTGTGTTATCACCACTGCATTATTTATGATGTACCTTTTTAGGTTAAATAGGTCCTCATTAAATTAATTCACAAATAACTTAAAATATTTCCCATGCCTGTTCGTCTTCATCGTTATGGCGAACTTATTATTTTTAGGGATGCCCTCGCATGGGCACGTGAACCCAACTTTAGGGTTAGTAGCTGAATTGACCTTCCGGGGTGAAACAGTGCATTATTTCGCGTCGGAAACTTTTAGGGCGAAGATCGAAGCTGCTGGCGCCGTTTTTTATGCATACAACGAAGACCTGGATATTTTCAAAGGCGGTAAACCGGGGCAAGGCGGCGGTCTGATGAGTGTGGCCAATAAAGCGCCCTCTGTAATAGCCGGTATCCTAAAACAAACCGCGGGAATTAAATTCGACTACCTCATTCATTCGGCGGCTTTCCCTTTTACGGGCGCAATAGTGCAATTGCTGAATATCCCCTCAGTTTCTTCACTTGCGGTTTTTGCCGGGCTCGATAGGTTTAAGCAAGTGGCTAATTTCCCCTTACCCGATAGTATCCGTACTGATTATGACCGGGTGGCGAATGAACTGAAGGCCACCTACGGCATCATCCTACCCAGCCATCCCATGGAACTTATGCTGTACCCCAGTCCGCTGAAATTGGTTTATACCTCGCGTTACTTTGCCCCGCCGTCTGATTATCTTGACGAAACCTGCCGTTTTGTAGGGCCTCCAATTTATGAGCGCAAGGAGGATATGGATTTCCCCTTTGAGAGATTGGCCAATAAGCGCGTACTTTATATATCATTGGGAACTGTTTTTGGTGGCTTCGATACACGAGTGTACTCTATTTTCAGAGAAGCATTTATCGATTGGGATGGCGTGGTAGTGATGACCGCACATGGTGTTGATTTAACCGGCATCCAGTTCCCTGATCATTTCATCGTGCGGGATTATGTACCGCAGAACGCGCTATTGAAACATACTGACGTAGCTATAACCCATGCGGGGATGAACAGCATGAGCGACCTGATCAGCAATGAAGTACCCTTCGTTAGCTTGCCCATGGGGGCAGATCAGCCACTACTGGCAGCCCGTGCAACCGAACTTGGCGCCACTATAACGCTGGACATTAATCAGCTACAGGCAGATGAACTTAAAACCGCTGTCAATACTGTACTAACCGAACCCGGTTACCGGCATGCGATCGGAAAGATTGCCGACTCTTTTAGAGCGGCGGGTGGCTATCCAAAAGCAGTGGATGAAATATTCCGGCTGGTACATCATTGAAGAGGGAGACACGCTTTGGCTGAGGTAAAGCTCAATGTTTAAACTGTGAGCAGATCAGGTACCTGTATTTACCCAATGGCCTAATAAATTAGTCTTTCAGCTTACGATCAATGTTATTTCCACATTACCACACCAATTACAAAAGTGGGTTTACATGGTTTACACTTTTTACGGTTAACACTAATTTATATAACTGATAATCAAATAATTATAAATTATTTAGTTCGTTTTTTGGGTTTACAGTGTAAACCCAAAAAGTTTGAAGGAATATCCTTATCTGCGGTGTCATCATCGTTCGCCGTAAGCCGTATCTACCTGTCGGCCTTTACCTTAGCGCGGATGATGGAATCTTTTTGCGCCGGGCTCAGCTTGTAATTATATTGAAACAGCGCGCCTTCAAAATCACCGTATGATGGGTTTGGAATTACGATATAGCGGCTGCCAAATTCCTTTTGCAATTTTTGGGTTATCGCGGTACGGTTTTCTTCGGTAGGATGATTGTCATACAGCATATCAAAATCGGGTAGGTTATCGCCGCAGAGCAGCAATATTTCGTGCGTTTTTAATACTTCCTGGCGGCGCTCTTCTTTGCTGGAGTTGCCGTTTTTTAAAAACAAATGCTCGTCATTGGCGTTGGGCATGGCATATTTCTGCAGGTTATACAGCGTAGCGCCGCGCTCATTCTCGTTACGGTTGGTGATATAGTAAATGGTGATACCTTTGGATGCCGCGTATTTAAAAAAGGCGGGAGCACCGGGTACGGTATCTGCCTGGGCTTTATCTGTCCACTGTTTCCAGGTTTTATCGCTGTAATCCTGATTTTTTAAACCCTGGGCTGCATCATAGGGACTATTATCTAACAAAGTTTCGTCGATATCGGTCACAATAGCCAGCGGTTTTGTACTTACCTTTTTTACACCTTCGTCCACACGTTGTTTGGCTATATTATATGCCTGAAAACACAAAGCCCGGTATTCGGCAGCTCGTTGCTGCCATAACGAGGCCCATATTTTACCATCATTAGTAATGGAGGTGTTGCCATTAGCAACGGATGCTGTATTTGCTGAGGATGTTGTTGTTGTAGTTGCTTTTTTTGAGGCGCAGGCACCGAGCACCAAAAGGGCGGGTATTAGATAGCTATAACTTTTTTTCATTTTTTGAGCATAAACCAATAGAATGTCATGCTGAACTCGTTTCAGCATCTCACATGCGAGGTTTACAGCATGCTGGCTACCTGTGCTGTGGGATCCCGAAATAAATTCGGGATGACCAACATATTAGACTTTTATAATAGTTCGGGCTTAATTTTATCCTTGAACTCTTTGGCAAATTTATTCAGTTTTGGCTGGATCACAAATGCGCAGTATGATTTATTGGGATTATCATTAAAATAGTTCTGGTGATAATCTTCAGCAGAATAAAACTCGCTGGCCGGAGTAATTTCGGTAACTATCGGATCGTCAAACACATGCTCGTTGGTGAGCGTTTTGATCATGGCTTCTGAGGCCTGTTTTTGTTCGTCGGTATAATAAAATATGGCCGAACGGTATTGGGTACCTACATCGTTGCCCTGACGGTTGAGCGTAGTTGGGTTATGCGTTTTAAAAAACACCAGCAGCAATTCGTCAAACGAAATTACGTCGGCATCATATTCCAGGTGTATCACTTCGGCATGGCCGGTGGCGCCGGTACAAACCTGCTCATAAGTAGGGTTTAAAACCTTACCGCCCATATAACCTGACGTTACTGATATTACACCTTTAAGTGATTGAAATACAGCTTCGGTGCACCAAAAGCAACCGTTGCCAAATGTTATTTTTTGTATGTTCATGCTATTTATAAACGAAGTTAATACTTGTTTGGTTTGTCCGGATAATGTATGGTTTGAATATGTCAATTAAATTACTAAATTAGTAATTACACGTCCACTAAAACCCTAAATTCATGAAAATTGCAGTATTAATCGCCCGCATTTTACTGGGCCTCATCTTTGTGGTATTTGGTCTGAATTTCTTTTTTCATTTTTCGTTTATGCCAGCACCGGCACCCATGTCCGATAAAGCACAAGCCTTTGCCGGCGGACTTTATGGCTCCGGGTATTTTTTCCAGTACATGAAAGTTATTGAAATTGTAAGCGGCCTGGCTATATTGTTTAACCGTTATACCGCTCTGTTTTTACTCATCCTGTTCCCGGTAAGCGTGAACATATTTCTGTTTCATTCCATTTTAGTGCCTTCAGGCGTGCCCGTTGCAGCTGTTATTATTATACTGCACCTGTTTTTGGCTTTTGCCTATCGTAAATATTACGCCAGCCTATTTACAGCTGTGCCAACCATATCATAAAGGTTATAAGATCTGGATCGTAGAGACGCAAATATGCGTCTCTACAGATAAAAAAGCCTCCCGATATATATCGGGAGGCTTTTTGTTTGTTAATTCTTTTTGGCTTCCTGCATCGGGTTTGGCCCGGCGGTTGCGCCACGTGGTAGGCTTTGCTGTTTAAACAGTTCAAACCTTGATGGCTGGTATTCGCGGGGCCAACTGTTATTGCTTTCGTCAATATCGGCGGTTTCGCGGTATGGATCGAGCTTAATGCCTTTTACTTCTTTGGTTTTGGCAAAAACCTTGGTGATCTTATTTTCATTTTTACGCCAGATGTAGGCCGATATTTTTTCAACCTCCCTGGTACCATCGGCATAGGTCCACTCAATAATTAAAGGAGTAACCAGGCCACCTTTGTTGCTGAAGCTAACCTCGTAAAAGTAGTTCTTACTATCATACAGTTTCTTTTCGGCAGGGCTGGCGGCATTATACATGGCCTGGTAACTTTGTGTGGTAGCCGGTGTTGCCGCGAAACGATCCCATTTGCTGTAAAAATCCTGCAAGGCAGTATCGGCCTCAACCGCGAAACGGGTACCCGCTTCTTTATTACGGGTGGTGCTGATATTTTCGAGATTACGATCATACTGGGCACGATCGGCAGTAGCTTCCACAGCCGGGTTTTTGGTATTGAGGCGATAGTATTTTACGCTGTCGATAGATACGTCGACAGGTTCGGTTCCGTAGAACCATCCGCGCCAGAACCAGTCCAGATCAACCGCCGAAGCATCTTCCATGGTGCGGAAAAAGTCGGCAGGCGTTGGGTGCTTAAAGGCCCAGCGGTGCGCGTAGGTTTTAAAGGCGTAGTCAAACAGTTCGCGGCCCATTACGGTTTCGCGCAGTACATTTAGTGCCGTTGCCGGTTTGGCGTAAGCGTTGGGGCCAAACATCACAATGTTCTCCGAGTTGGTCATGATGGGCTCTAACTGATCTTTCGGCAGTTTCATGTAATCAACAATCTTATAGGCCGGACCGCGTTGCGAGGGATAGCGGCTATCCCACTCCTGCTCGGCCATGTACTGGCAAAAGGTATTCAGGCCCTCATCCATCCAGGTCCACTGGCGCTCATCAGAGTTCACGATCATCGGGAAAAAGTTGTGCCCAACTTCGTGAATAATTACACCGATCATACCGTTTTTTGTGGCCTCGCTGTAAGTACCATCCTTTTCGGCACGACCATAGTTAAAGCAGATCATCGGGTATTCCATACCGTTGGATGCTTCTACAGAAATAGCTACCGGGTACGGGTAAGGGAAAGTATGTTTGGAATAAGTTTTCAAGGTGTGGGCTACCACTTTAGTAGAGTACCTGCGGTAAAGCGGATAAGCCTCGGGGCCATAGTACGACATGGCCATCACCTTTTTGCCACCATCAATCTGGGTACTCATGGCATCCCACACAATGCGGCGTGAAGATACCCAGGCAAAATCACGTACGTTTTCGGCATGGAAGGTCCAGGTTTTACGTGCTGACGCATGGTTTTTCATGGCCTGTTTTACTTCATCCAGCGTAACTATCTCCTGCGGTGCAGTTGCAGATTGCGCGGCATTCCAGCGTTTCAGCTGTGCCGCGGTAAGGGTTTGCGCGTAGTTAGAGCATTGACCGGTACCACCTACAATATGATCGGCAGGCACGTTCATACTTACTTTAAAATCGCCAAAGGTTAACGCAAATTCACCGCGACCCGTAAATTGCTTGTTTTGCCAGCCCTGAAAATCGCTGTAAACAGCCATACGCGGGTACCATTGTGTCATGGTATACAGGTAATTGCCATCCTCTGCGAAGTATTCATAGCCTCCGCGACCGCCAATAGTTAAACGATCAGATATATTATACCACCAGTTAATTTTAAAGCGGAATTTCTGTCCGGGCGGTAAAGTAACAGGGAGCTCAATACGCATCATGGTTTGGTTAATGGTATAGCTGAGCGCGTTGCCATTGGCATCTTTTACACTCACAATATGGTTACCCAGATCAAGATCATGACCCATAATGCCTTGCAACTGACGGATGGTCATTTTGCTTTGCATTTTACTTTCATCAAACCTGGCACTTTCGGCATCCTTCTTATGCTCATTCTCATCCAACTGCAGCCACAAGTAAGTAAGCGGATCGGGCGAGTTATTAGTATACGTTATGGTTTCGTTACCATCTAAACGTTGTTTATCATCGTTAAGGGTGGCGCTGATTTCGTAATCGGCCTTTTGCTGCCAGTATTTTGGCCCGGGAGCTCCCGAAGCCGAACGGTACTCATTAGGCGTAGAGATCATGGTACCCAGCTGTTCAAAACGGTTACCGTGGTTTGAGCCTGGATTGTTATCATACTGCGCCCAGGCAGCTGATGTTAATAGTGAACAGGAAAATAATGCGAAGTAAAATTTATTCATCTGAATTTTATGAGTAAAAAGCGCTCGATGCACATGATAAAAGCAATTCCAAATATAGCCGACGAGAGGAACATTGTCCACTCCCGTTGTGGTGTTTTAGCAAATTTGATGAGTAAATAAGAGATAAGTAACGCAGATATTACAATTAACACCTGCCCAAACTCCAATCCAAGGTTAAAAGCAAACAGCTGAGCGGTAATATTACTGCTGCTGCCCAGCAAACTTTTGAGGTAATTAGAAAAACCCATACCATGTATCAGCCCGAAAAAAAGGGCCAGCGTATAGTTAAGGCGCATGGTAGTGGCGGTTCGTTTTTTATTGAATACATTCACCAGGCTGGTAAAAACAATGGTTACGGGTATCAGGAATTCAATAAGGGATGTATTGATATGAATGATATTTAAAACACTTAACGCAAGGGTGATAGAATGCCCTATGGTGAACGCGGTAACCAGCACCAGAACCTTGCGCCAGTCGGCCAGCAGGTAAGTTCCGCACAGTACGGTTACAAACAAAATATGGTCGTACCCCGCCCAATTACAGATATGCTGCCACCCCAGTTCAAAGTATAAAGAAAAATCAGTCATGTAGTCAAATTCGCAATTGCCAATAAAAATAACGTTTTTTGTGTAAAACAAAACAAGTTAACGCAATTATGTTGCAATTAATAATCATCAGCTGGCTCAGCTTGTTCCATCCATTTTATGTGAGCGTTACCGAAATTAACCATAACGCCCGCAGCCAGGAAGTTGAAATAAGCTGCCGTATATTTTACGACGATTTGGAGCGTACGCTGGAAAAACAATATCATACCCACGTAGATATTGTAAAGCCCGCGGATAAAACCAAAATGAACCAGCTGCTGAATGATTATATTAAAAAACACCTGATTGTTAAAGCCGATGGCAAACAGCTCGCGTTAAGTTATGTAGGTTACGAAATTCAGGAAGATGCCGCATGGACCTATTTTGAGGTAAAGGGTATTAATAAAGTAAAGAAATTTGAGGTACATGACGATTTGCTGTTCACCGAGCATCCCGAGCAAATCAACATGCTGCATGTAACCGTAGGCGGCCAGCGTAAAAGCACCAAACTCAGTAACCCGGATAGCGACGCGGCGTTTGAGTTTTAAGGAGGGTGTGTCCTTCTAAACGCGTCAATTGCGAGGAGGAACGACGTGGCAATCCCCTATATGCAAAGCGTCTCTGTAAGTAGGGGATTGCCACGCTGCGCTCGCAATGACGTAATTTTTTCACCTTCCCTGTCTGGTAGCTTAAATCCCTTGCTCTTTGCTCCTTCTCCCTACTCCCCTTTTTTCAAAATGCCTTTCTGAACACTTTCGTCTATTAGCGCTTTGGCAAAATTCCACAGGGATTGCGAGCCTTTTTGTATAATACTTTTCTTTTGAACAACCTGTTCATAGCTTACATTATACTCCTGCCAGGTGCCACCATTGTTGGATACATTTTGCAATAAGGGTTCCATTCTGTCCATAGCCCGGGCAAATTTAGCTTCAGCGGTTTCACCGGCTTCAAACTCTTCCCAAATGGTTATAAATTCTTCGGCCTGTTCTACGGGTAATAGTCCAAATATCCTTTCGGCGGCTTTGCGCTCGGCTTCGGTATTGGTGTGATTGAGGACGGTATCGTACAAAAACACATCGCCGGCATCAATCTCAACTACGTCATGGATCAGCAGCATTTTGATCACCTTAAGCGTGTCTACCGGCTCATTGGAGTGTTCGGCCAAAACCATGGTCATAACCGCTAAATGCCAGCTATGCTCGGCATCGTTCTCGGGTCTGTCGCTGTTAAAAAGGCGGGTTTTACGCTGGATGTATTTTACTTTGTCTATTTCGTGGATGAAGGCCACTTGCTGAAGGAGATGCTCAAAATTCATATCTTATGTTTAAGCATTGCAAATATAACTCATATTTAAGTTTACACACGGTTTTAATGAAAAAGAAACAGGATACGGTTTGTTTTGTTAAATAAACCATAGCTCAAAAATTACACCTTTTTGTATTATCCGGCACATCCGATTTCACAAAAATTGCTGTAACTTGCTTGCATATTAGTTAACTTTTCTAAAAATAATTGCCGTTGACGTATGACCGTATTAGAAAACGAGTTTCTTAAAGTAGCCATTGATTTGAAAGGCGCGCAGCTCAGTTCATTTTATAACAAGCAAACGGGTATTGAGCACCTTTGGCAGGCTGATCCTGATGTTTGGCCCTGGCATTCGCCCAATCTTTTCCCGGTTGTAGGCGGCCTCATCAATAACCAATTACTGGTTGACGGGCAAGCGTACGATATGGCGCGACATGGTATTGCAAGGCAATCGGAATTTATTCTACTGGAAGCTGACGAGGTGTCTGCCAGCTTCTCGCTCCCGTACTGCGAAAAAACCTTGCTGGTATATCCATTTAAATTTGATTACCAGGTTTTATACACACTTATCGATAATTCGCTAAGGATAACACATAAGGTGATCAATCTGGATAAAAAGACCATTTATTTTTCGGTCGGAGCACATCCAGCCTTTAACATTCCATTTTTTAAAGGCGAAAATTACGAGGATTATTACCTTGAATTTGAAACCGATGAGCATCTGGAAGCCAATATGCTATCGGCTGATGGCTTTTTTACCGGCGAAACCCACCCGGTAGCTACGCCAGGGAATAAGCTTTATTTGACCCGCCACCTGTTTGACGCCGACGCCCTTGTTTTTAAGCAACTCAACTCCCGGATGGTAAGTATCAAAAGCAAAAAGCATGATCAATCTGTTTCGGTTGAATTTCCACACTATAATTATTTAGGCGTGTGGGCAAAACCCGGTGCCGATTTTGTATGTATTGAACCCTGGCTGGGCTGCGCCGATACCGAGGGACAACATGTAAATATCAATAAAAAAGAGGCGATACAAACCCTGCATGCAGGCCATGTTTTTGAAGCACCCTATTTTATTAGTCTTTAGGTATGATTTTGCAATAAAAAATAAGGAAAGCGGTAAAACATTTTTGCCGCTTTTTTATTTTACAATAATTAAACACAACACGTTATTAAAACTAATTAACATGAAAAAGAAAATTTATCTTATCGCGCTCACCATGCTGCTTTCTGTCGCGGCATTTAACAGTTACGCTTCTACTGCTACAGACGGTGCTTTAACCATACTGAGCAAAGAACAAATAGCCAGTATGACCACTGAGCAAAAACAGGCGCGCATTGAAGAGATCAAAGCCCGGGTGAATGAAATTAAAGCAATGGATAAGTCGGAGCTTACCAAACAGGATAAAAAAGAACTACGTACCGAATTGAAAGGTTTAAAACACGAAGCAAACGCTTTAGGCGGCGGCGGTATTTATCTTTCTGTTGGTGCTATTATCATCATCATCCTGGTATTGATCCTGATACTGTAATTTATATACAAATTGAAACAAAAAAGCCTCCCGGTATAAACGAGAGGCTTTTTTGTTTTAAAACAGGCCTAACTGGCCCTTATCATCTAACTGGATATCATCCGGATTGGTGATCTCAAAGTCGACCTTTTTATGAACTTCCTTGGGCTGATCATCAGGCTCCGGTTCTTTAGCCGGAGGCTCTGCCACTGCCGGCTTTTCGGCTACGGGCGCTTTGGGCTTCGGGTCAGTTTTGGGCTGCTCCACTTCTTCCGTTTCTTTCTGCCCGGATGCGTCTGATTCTGCCTGTTCGTCCGTTATTGTTTCCGGTTCTTCAGCCTCAGCGTCAACAACATCATCAGCGCTTTCACTGTCGGCTATTAGGTCCACCGATTTTACCGGGAATTGCGACAGGCGGTTGCCCATGGCCTTCATCCCTTTTACATCAATCAGTTCGGCCAGGTTTATTTCAATCGTTTCGGGAGTTTGATCTTTACCTTTCAGTTGTACCACACTCACCAGCGGCGATTCTTTTGCTATCAATATTAATTTCGATCCGGCTTCTTCGCTGATGATGCTTACCTGTTTACCCAATGCTATAGGCTCAAACGAGAAACGCTTTACCATATAGTTTTTCGATTTGCCATCCAGGTGAATAACCGAGTAAACTTTTTTAGGATTGTATTTTTCGATAAGGATCATCTTATCATCAAAATGATTGTTCAGATCAAAGCTGGTGAGTTCGTACACGCCGTTGCTCAACACATTCAATATGCGGTCGTCGCCATCAAATTCGCCCAGGTATTTGCCACGACTATCGGCATTCAGGCGTTTCAGGATATCGTCGTACCAGATCTTTCTACCGGCCAGTGTGGATACACCTTTGCTTTTCAGGATGATCTTTTTAACCGGATATTTGGTGATGATATTACCCATCGATCCACGACCTTTGATAGCCAGGGCGGCAAAATCTTCGTCGAACTGCAGCTTTTTGAGTTTGGAATGTGGTTTAAGCTGCACGTTCACTACTTCGGCTTCGCCATTTGGATTGGCCGAGAAGTAAAGCACCTTGGTACCCTTGGTACCTTTGGTAAGGTCGTACTCCTTATCGCGGGTTACGCCCACCACCGAAAAGCGCTTGATATAGCTGATACCACTTGTGCCATCCTTATAGATCATGTTGTACACCGTGCGCTCATCGTTCTTTTTAAATACAGCTACGTGTATGATCTCCTTACCCACAAAAACCTTGTCCTGCACCTTAGTAATAATGCAGCGCCCATCGGCACGGAAAACGATGATCTCGTCAATATCCGAGCAATCGCCAACCAGTTCTACAGAACCATCTTTTTTAAGCCCCGAACCGATAAAACCATCCTCCCGACTCACATACAGTTTGATATTGGCCAGGGCCACCTGGGCGGCTTCTACCTTATCAAAGGTGCGCAGTTCGGTTTTACGTTCGCGATCTTTACCATATTTTTCCTTCAGTTTTTCAAACCAGGCAATGGTATAATCAGTAAGGTGTTTCAGGTGATGTTTTACCTGTTTGATCTCGTTCTCCAGGGTTTTCATCAGCTCATCCGCCTTCTTCACATCAAAGCGGGTAATGCTGCTCATCGGCTTATCGATCAGCTTTTTATAATCCTCGGGCAATATCTCGCGGTAAAACTGCGGGAAGAAAGGCTCGAACAAACGGTTCAATACCTCCAGTACAGCTTCAAAATTACCTGAGTTTTCATATTCGGGGTGTTTGTACATCCCCTCCTGTATAAATATTTTGAGTAAGGAGCTAAAGAAGATGCGCTCCATCAACTCTTTCAGCCTGATTTCCAGTTCCTGTTTCAGCAGGTCGCGGGTAAAATGAGTGCTCTCGGCAAGCATGTCATTTACGCTCATGAAGCGTGGCTTATCATCCTGGATAACGCAGGTATTGGGCGATATGGATACTTCGCAATCGGTAAAGGCGTACAGCGCGTCGATAGTTACATCGGGCGAAATACCGGGTGCCAGGTGAATAATGATCTCGACATTCTGGGCGGTATTATCTTCGATCTTTTTGATCTTGATCTTACCCTTATCATTGGCCGATATTACACTATCAATCAAACTGCCGGTAGTGGTGGAGAATGGGATCTCGGTTATAGCCAGCGTTTTTTTATCGCGCTCCACAATTTTAGCGCGTACACGGATCTTACCGCCGCGCTGCCCTTCGTTATATAACGAGGCATCGGCCATACCACCTGTAGGAAAATCGGGTACCAGGTTTGGCCGCTCGCCCTTCAATACGCCGATAGATGCATCCAGCAGCTCAATAAAGTTGTGGGGTAATATTTTGGTAGCCAAACCTACGGCGATACCTTCGGCGCCCTGTGCCAGCAGCAAAGGGAACTTTACCGGCAGGGTAATAGGCTCCTTGTTACGACCATCATAACTGGCCTGCCAAACGGTAGTATCGGCATTAAAAACAACATCAAGGGCGAATTTCGACAGGCGCGCTTCAATATAACGCGGTGCCGCGGCCGAGTCGCCGGTTACCGGGTCGCCCCAGTTACCCTGACAATCGATGAGCAGGTTTTTTTGGCCAATCTGCACCATAGCATCGCCAATAGAGGCATCACCATGCGGGTGATACTTCATGGTATTACCTATTACGTTGGCAGCCTTGTTAAAACGCCCGTCGTCCATTTCCTTAAGGGAGTGGAGGATACGGCGCTGTACAGGTTTTAAACCATCGTTGATATGCGGAACGGCACGGTCGAGAATTACGTAAGAGGCATAATCCAGAAACCAGTTTTCGTATAACCCGTCGAGAGAGGTAACATTATGTAATTTTTGTTCATTGCTGTCGGGGATATCGTTTTGATTCAGATCTTCACTCATTATATGCTAAAAAACTTTTGGATGGGTAAAGATAAAAAATTATGCGCGGATGTGCCGACGGCGGATTTACACATTTTAGATTTTGTTAACAATTGGGGACAAAATCTAAAACATGTTCTCTGTGCTTCATTGCGAGGTACGAAGCAGGAGCCCCCTCTAAACGGCGAAGCCCTCATGTAATAATCTCCCTCAAAGGGGGAGACTTCAAAAAAACGGCTAAAGCTCTCTCCTTTGGAGAGGGTTGGGTGAGGCTCCTATTTCTTAACTCTTAATCTCCTGGCTCTCTCACTTCACTATATCATTACAAATAAACAAACCATACTTGTTATCCATATTCAATACTTTGCCTTCCAGCACGCTTTGCCCAGCGCTGGCGGGGTTATTTCCCCGGCCCAGTGGCCAGCTGCCGTTAGTATATAAAATACTGATACCCGCGGTACTTGCCAGGCTCAATCCAAAATCGGTACAGTTATTTTTATTGAGGTTGTAGTTTTTCATGTCGTACTGTTTTATCACTCTAAGTATCCTTTTAAACCGGCGCTCGGATATGAATTTGCCCACAGTTTCGTCCCAGTCATGCTGTTCATCATTTTTAAAAACGGAGCCTGTTGTAGGGAACAATGGTGTGGCCGATAAAAAGTGATCTTTTTTGGGATAAAAACCGAACGACCGGGACACCGATGTGGAATCGGTATTATATTTTATAAGGGTAATAAAGGTATGCCCTACTTTACTGAGTTTCACAAATATTTTTCGTTTGCCCGATACCGGTTGTGAAATATGGATCAGCAGGGCATAGGCTGAAGCTTTTTTACCATCATCAAAAGGATCAATGATATTGGCCAGCTGCGTAGTCGGCGATTTTACTTCACGTGATGTATACTGGTAATTATTTGAATCGGCCAGTATTTGCTCATCCACATGGTTAATGGTTAACAAACCGGTTACCGAAGTATCACGCTGTAAAGCAGCCAGGGTAAATGCAGGTTTACGCTCTGTTATATAGGTAGTGTCCCAGGCGGCGGAATCAATCAAATGTGTATTTACATCTTCCCCCACGGGCAGCGTTTTAAAATAACACTTCATCGCCAGCGAATACATCCGGAGCCGGGCGAATATATTGGCCATATGATAATAAAACTTATGACTACGTTTTTTATCGGCAGTAACGGCTTTTAACTGGTTGGATTTTAAAAGATCAACAACGGGACGGGCATCATGCTTTTTCCCATAAACATCAAGGTCGGCAATTCTTTGCAGATAGCTATCTTCGTCAAAGTCGGCCGCGTTCAGGGTATTATCTGCAACAACATCAGGCTTTTTTATGGTATTTGCGGCCATTACCCTGCTATGCACACCACCCGAGTCGACCCTTAACTGCGCATACCTAACTATCGGAACATCTTGTGCATAAAGCGGAATTTGAAACGATAGTGATATAATAGCGCTATATCCTATCCATCGTAATAATGCTTTCATTGAATTGCGGTTTGGTCGAACAAACGGTTATTAAAAACGAAAGCCTTTCATAAAAACTGAAAGGCAAACAACAAATATCGATCTGTATTTTATACTGTCGCCTTTACCATAACCGTGTGCTACAACACATAACGTTGCATACAGAATTAATGATATAAGCGGCATTTGTAATCATATGGATACAAACATACGAATAGTCTACAATTTTAGTAGTCATTTTGTAAAAGATTTTTGTACACTTGTTTAACTTCACCCCAGCCCTCTCCTTTGGAGAGGGCGCTAAAAACAAAATGCAAGGCAAAGTCACTTCCTTTAGTGAGGGTTTAGGTGAGGTAGATAGTTAGTTTTTTATACTTGTTTGTTTTAATATTATAGTTATTACATGAATACTTACGCGTTAATTACCGGGGCCAGTAAAGGCATAGGTCGGGCTTTAGCCATACAGCTGGCTAAAAAAGGTTATCCTGTTTTGCTGGTGGCCCGTTCTGCGGATGAGTTGCAGGCATTGGCAACGGAAATAATAGTACAATACCAGGTAAAGGCCCAATGGCTCGCTATCGACCTATCTGATAACGATGCTGCTGAACGGGTTATCAAATGGTGTACCGATCATGCCTACGCCGTATCTGTATTGATCAACAACGCGGGATACGGCCTTTGGGGCAGTTTTGAAACTGTAGACATAGCTGGGCAACTCAACGTGATCGGTTTAAATATCAATACGCTGGTAAAACTAACGCATGCGTTTATCCCTTTATTAAAGCAACAATCACCGGCTTATATTTTAAACGTGGGCAGTACAGCAGCCTACCAGGCCGTACCTACGCTGGGGGTTTACTCGGCAACTAAAGCTTTTGTACTGTCATTTACCAGGGCTTTGCGGTATGAGCTTAAAAGTTCTCCGATATCGGTAAGTTGCCTTAGTCCCGGCCCTACCGATACGGGCTTTGCCCATCGCGCAGGTTTGGATGCCTTTGCCGACCTGGCCGCTAAATTCAATATGCAGCCCGAGGAAGTAGCAGCAATAGGACTGAAAGGCCTGTTCAACAAAAAGGCCGAAATTATACCCGGTTTATTAAACAAGCTTTCGGTGACCGGGGCCCGGCTCTTGCCCAAAGCCCTTATTGAAAAAATAGGCGGCGATTTGTACAAGAGTAAGTAGCACCCCCTCTAAACGGCGAAGCCCTCATGTAATAATCCCCCCCCGAAAGGGGAGACTTTTAGAAAATATTTTAAAGCCCTCCCTTTTGGGGAGGGTTGGGTGGGGCTCCTCCTCGCAATGACATGTTAAATAAGGGTTTAAAAAATATTTTCATAATTATTTGTTTTTTCCGATTCACTTCCTACATGTGCAATGTCTATTAAATCTATAGACATTATATATTAAATAATTGACAACACAAATTTTACATATCACCAACGCATGTTACATGCGAATGCCTTTCGCCAGGAGGGTAATGGTTTGTTGTTGTTGTTGATCTTTTTCATCCCGCTGCACACCGTAATACCATGACCGGCTATCACATAGCCTGGGATTTTTCACATT
This sequence comes from Mucilaginibacter sp. 22184, assembly GCF_052045695.1. Taxonomy (NCBI): domain Bacteria; kingdom Pseudomonadati; phylum Bacteroidota; class Sphingobacteriia; order Sphingobacteriales; family Sphingobacteriaceae; genus Mucilaginibacter; species Mucilaginibacter sp. 22184. The sequence goes on along the minus strand of NZ_JBQEPI010000007.1, from coordinate 1,882 downwards.
ATTTTTCCACCGTTTACATTTTCAACATGAGTACTGTATATAAAAAATTCACCTTAGGCGATAAGCTTACTACCGAACAACACAACTTTTTTAATGAGCACGGATTTATCCATTTCAAAAATTTTATTAATCCCGAAACCGTACAATCAATTACCCGGGCATCTGAGCAGGTGCAGGAGCAATGGATAAAAAACGAGGTAGCCAAGGTGAATGGCGTACCTATAAAATATGGCAAAGATCTAAATGGCGACACTATTGTACAACGTTTCGCTTTTATTAACCAGCACCACCCGGTATTTGCCGAGTTTATACAGGATCCCCGCTTTAATACTTTGCTTGATCTTATTGGCCCTGATGCCAGGTTTGGTACACATGAAAAAGATGGAATGGTATTGAATCATTACGTAAACAGCGAACAAAGCAGCTTTACCAAAATGGGCTGGCACACCGATGGCTTGCGCGATATCTTCCACGGACAAAAATTAAACCCGATGCTTAATGTGGGTATCCACCTGAGTACCCTGAAACCAGAGAATGGAGGACTAAGGATACTACCCGGAACTCATAAACAGGGCTTATACCAAATGTTGTTTAAAAAGAAATATTTCCTGGATCATGATGCTGATGAAAATGAACTGGCCATTACACCAGAAGCCGGCGACCTCACCATTCATGACGGCAGGTTATGGCACCGGGTAGCGCAGTCGTCGGTAGTTGGCGAGGCCAGTCGCCGCAGGGTAATCTATGTACCCATTATTGCGGGGAAATATGCTCCGAAAGATGCCAACAGCCCTACTGTGTTTTATCAAAAATTTGCAGGCTTAGTTAAATAACCAGATGCTTATACTCTTATTATTCGGCTATTTGGCACGCACAGGTAAGCTTGCCCCGGCACAAAACGCGTTACTCAAATTAAAATATTATTATAAAGGCAGGCGAGCTGCTTTTGTACGTGTATTAAGCTAACGCGAAATATTATAAATGAAAAAATAATTACAATTTAATCTACTAAATACATAGATTTAATAGAATTAATATTATATTTGCAACAGAAAGTTTATAAATGGTGGTTCATTTAATATAAGCAAGCAGGTGCTGGTTCGGCAGCAAACGGATGGGTTCGATTCCCTCCCCTGCATCTCTCTTCTCTCATATTTATGTTTTATAATTGGTTAATTAGAGTTCCTGCCCATCAGGAGCTCTTTTTTTGTTTTATCCTCTGCGAGTAATGCCATTATTTAAGACTACTCCGGAGGAGTAAAAGCTTTGTAGTAGACAAACAATAAGTATTTAGCATGCCGGAGGTATGCAACGGATGTGCAGTACCTCCGGCACTGAATAGGAATTTACCCTTTTCTACAAAGCTTTAACCCCTTTGGGGTTTAAAAAAACCTTAAATAATGACATTACTCTTAAAAGCTCAATTATTTTTTAAATGAAGAGGCGCCTACTTGCGCCTCTTACATCATAATATTTTTAAACCTTAATAAGTATCCTCTTATGTGATTATTTAACGATTTGATAAAATCAATTTTACTTATTAAAAAAATTTAAAAAGTAGTTGAAATTAAAAATTAGTTTTATTAAGTTTGTAACAATAATGTACAGCATGTTATTCAACGGAATTTACTTGAGCCTCATGTCGGTGAGGTTTAAAAGGTTTTGTTAATTGGTTTGATAAAAATCCTCGTTTCGGCGGGGGTTTTTTGTATAGTGACTTTTTTTATTCATCATATAACTAAAACACAGGTTCTTAGAAAATTATGGCCCGATTAAATTTATTGGAAGAGACCCGGTACGAGAAGCTACCGGTAAGCGTTTATGGCAGTCAACAGGAAGCCTCACTGGCAGTAGCCGCCCGCATTGCAGCCCTGATCCGTGA
>NZ_JBQEPI010000006.1:0-488712 GCF_052045695.1 Mucilaginibacter sp. 22184 | reverse complement strand
CGAAATCAGCCTGACCTAAATCTTTCTTGGTACCGGCAGCAAAATCAGCTTGACCCAAATCTTTCTTGGTACCGGCAGCAAAATCAGCCTGACCTAAATCTTTCTTGGTACCGGCAGCAAAATCAGCTTGTCCCAAATCTTTCTTAGTGCCAGCAGCGAAATCAGCCTGACCTAAATCTTTCTTGGTACCGGCAGCGAAATCAGCCTGACCTAAATCTTTCTTGGTACCGGCAGCAAAATCAGCCTGACCCAAATCTTTCTTAGTACCTGTAGCAGTGTTCGTTTTTTTATCGCCATCCGGTGTAGAGGCATTTGAAATGTGAGCTACTGAAGTTAAAAAAAGGCTTAGCGCTAAAGCAGCTGCGGTCATTGATTTTTTCATGATTTTTTAAATTTTGAGGGGGGAGAAGTAAATATTTTTTATTTATGAATTGCTTATTAATTTAATACTGAGCGTACGTTTAAGTGCCCACTAGTATTAATAGTTATTTTATTATATATCAGAAATTGGCAGATCTCAATCAGCATTGCCCAGATCTCTTTTAAATTTGCTTGCAAATGATTGTACCTCGGTAAAATCGGTATGTTGATGTTCTTTTTTGCAAGATGAAAAGATGCCGGTAAAAACGATGGCAAAGGCTATGATGATCAGTTTTTTCATGATATATTATTGTTAATGTGCTGTTTGATTATTGTTGAGGTGTACACAATACCTCAAAATTTTAAATTGTCAGATTAGTCTGCGGTTCCTAAATCCCTTTTAAAAGGGGTAATAGTTTTAGTGAAGCTTACTGTCTGAGGCTCTTCAGCTTTTTTTGTTGATGAAGACAAAACTCCTGCACTTGTAATGAATAGTGCTAATAGGATGGTTTTTTTCATGGCGGTTAATATTTATATTGTTACTCTGTTTGATTAATTATTATTTAATAGTATTTTAACTCCTGTTTAAATACTAAAAGCTTGCAAATTTTTGTGCTCCATTATAAAGTCTTTGAAAAATAAGGGAGCTCTTAATTTGATCGAATTCATCTTGTTTCTTGAAAAAAAATGGTAGTTTTAATGATTATAACTTTTTATATAAAATAATTTTTTAAATTTTTTTATTCATTTTTAAATGAACAGACAATAAGATAATTATACATATGATGTCTAAATATTTTTATGCTATTAAATTATAGCTTAATGGTATTTTTTTGTTTAATAATTATAATAAAAAAGCAAATAATATTCATTCAACTAATTGTATATCAATTAATTAACAATGCAAATATAAATATGTTTTTGGTTTTTGAACAAAAAAAATAAAAATATTTTTCCACACGGTTTTTTTGAGCCGTTATTAGATATATTAACGCTTATTTCATAACTTTCACGCTAAATTGAACGTAAGAGTGCTTTAATGAGAAAAACCTATATTCTCCTATTGGTATTTTTTGTATCATTTGCTGTACACGCAAATGATTTTAATGAAGCGACTGCAACAGATACCAACGCGGTAATAAAATTAAATAAACAGGCTTTTGCCAATCGTTTAACAAGTCCTGAACAAACAATTATTGATGCAACGCAGGCTTTAGCAATGGCCAAAAAGCTGAATTATTATAATGGCATTGGCGAGGCATACCGTATTGTCGGCATCGGGAGATCCTATCTTAACCAATCTGAAAAGGCCTTTGATAGTTACCTTAATGGGGTTGCCTATTTCATTAAAGCTAATAATTTGGCAGGTGAGGCAAAGATATATAATAATATGGGTAATTTATTCCGTGATCAGGACTATAACCGCTGCCTGGATTACCTGAATAAATCGCTCGCGATAGCCACTAAAATAAAGGATCAGCACCTGATAGCGGCTTTAGGCTTAAATTTAGGTAATGTTTATACACGTAAAAATAGTTTTCAGCAAGCATTAAAATACTATGATCAAAGTATGGTTGTTTTTGAAGAACTAAAAGATAATGTAAATGTTGCTCAATGTGTGCTTAACAAAGGTTTTGTTTATTACAAACTTAATCAGTATGATATAGCATTGAAACTTCTGCTGGAAGCCCGGGACTCGGCCAAACAACAGGATTTGAATGAAACCGTTGCCAGCATTAACCTTACACTTGCTTCATTGTATATGGCTCAAAAAAAATATACGGAAGCCGAACAGGTTGTAAGGGAGGGTTTGGCTTATGCTACACTCGTTAAAGATCCTAAACTTAATTATGATTACAAGCATACCTCGTACGAATTGGAATATAGCCGGAAAAACTATGAACGTGCTATTTTTTATTTGCGGGAGATATACAAAGAAGATAGTGTAACCTTTAAACAAAATACCTCGGTGCAAATAAGGCTCATGGAGGCTAAGCGCAAACAAGAAGAGCAGGTAAAAGAAAATGAACGTGTAGCCGACAAGCAGGCTTTTGAACGTTCGCGTTTTTGGGCGGTGAGCACAGTGGCCGGTTTATTATTGGTTGTTATTGGATTATTGGTAGGTAATGTGAAACGGAAGGCAAAGACCAACGCGCAACTTACCATGCTTAACGAAGAAGTTTTAAGACAAAAAGATAACCTCGACAGGATAAATCATCATCTGGAGGAAATCATCGATGAAAGAACAAAAGATCTGCAGATTAAGAACAAGAAGCTTTCTGAACACTCTTCTTATCTATCTCACCAGATCAGGGGGCCAATCGCTACGCTGCGCGGTCTGATAAACCTGGAGCGGGAGGGATTGGTTAACCAGGAAGAGTGTATTACCATGATGGATAAATGCGTTTCGGAAATTGACGAAAAAATAATTGAAATGAGCGACATGCTGCATGGCCCTTCTCATAATAGTAATTCCTGAAACAGTATTTTTTTTATGATGCTTAACCCAGGTTAAATGCAGCTGGCCATGAAGAATGTATCTGTGCCTCAATAAGCCCAAGATAAATACAATACCTGGATATCATTTGCAGTATAAGCAATTGCCGGTGTTTATTATAACCCTCAGTTTCAAAGGCAAGTGTTTCATCTCCTGCGGTAACAAAAAATCTCACTTCGCCCTGCCTCGGTTTAAATCTTGATTGTAAAAGATCGAATACCTTAACTTTAAGTTTGCTTTTGGGGTCGTGGATGGTCCCATCTTTCAAAGCCTGGTTTTTTGAAATAGATATCAGATAATTTGACATAAACACTTTTTACGATAAAAAATGTTTATGTCACAATTTTTACTCCAATTTTAAATTATAAGGCATATTAAATGAAATTATGTTCATTTATATTCCTTTCTCTTGAAAAATTTACTAAGATTAAATATTGTTAACCAGTATTTAACCAATTTAATGGTAATTTATATCAGAATGTGTTGTGCAAAAGATGTAACTGTAAGGTTTACAGAACACATTATTAAATTATAGGACTAAAATACTTTTGTTTCGTAATTCTTCGTAAAGTAAAATTACTTTGCGTTGCAGGCTTGCGATCTCCGATTCCCGGTCTACCAGTTTTTTCTGGGCTATGCTCAGGTTTGATGGAGCAAGGTCAACTTCACCTTCTTCAACACTTAATATTTGTGCAACCGTTATTTCAAATATATTAGCGATCTGTTCCAGACGCGAAAGATTGATATCAGTTACACCGGTTTCGATCTTGGAAAAAGCCGGGATAGAAATACCTAAACGGTTTGCTATATCTTCCTGGCTCCACCCGCGTTGGTGGCGTAAGGTTCTGATGTTTTTTCCAACGGATTTGTTTGTTTTCTTTTTGGTGCTGTCGTTCATATCAATGTTTCCTCATAATTAACTGAGTAAACATATCCAAACGGTATGCCATCATTAATTTCCCTTAAAACTATCCGGAATAACTTATTGTTAAACGGGATGCTTAAAAAAGTGGGGAATTATTTACACAAAAAAAATGCTTAACCCTCAGTTGATATTATTTATGATATGCAATTTGGCAAACTTGAGCAGCAATTGTTTCTGGCCTATTTCCTTAAAAAATATAGTAGCTTTAATGTCGGGCTTATTGCCTTCCAGACTCAATACCTTTCCAAAACCAAAACGTTCATGTTCCACTTCCATGCCAACCTGCAGGTTTGAAGTATCAGACGGTTTAAAATCTGGCGATGGCACGTGTGCTTTGGCCAGTATTGATGTTGTTTTAACCGGGGCAGATGTTGCTGGTTTGGGCTTAGAGAACGCGTCGGCTTGTTTGCCGCTGCTCCAGGCTTTGCGGTCATCGTCAAAAAAGGCGCTGCTACCGCTGCTTGCGGGCTTCGCACTGTAGTCGAGCTCCAGGTATTTGGCATCTATCTCATCCAGGAAGCGGCTTGGCTCGCAACTGATAAGTGTACCAAATTTGAACCTTGAGGTAGCATAACTGATGGTCAGTTTGGTTTCAGCACGTGTAACGGCTACATAAAACAGGCGGCGTTCCTCTTCCAGATCGCTGCGCGAGTTGAGCGACATTTGTGAAGGGAACAGGTTCTCCTCCAATCCCACCACATATACCTGCGGAAACTCAAGACCTTTGCTGGAGTGGATGGTCATTAATGATACCGTATCAGCGTCTTTATCCTTGTCTTTATCGTCATTAGTGAGCAGGGCTACATCCTGCATAAAAACATCGAGGCCTTTTTCTTCGATATCTTCCCGTTCAGAGAATTCCTTGATACCGTTCAGTAACTCCTGGATGTTCTCATAACGGTTAAGGCCTTCTACCGATTTGTCTTCATACAAGTCTTTCAGTAAGCCGGAGTGCTGCGCGATATAAAGTGCCGATTCATAAGCCGATTTTGACTTCGCCAACACCTGGAAACTCTGTATCATGGTAGCGAATGTAGCCACCGCTCCCGAAATCTTTCCTTCCAGGTATTTGCCTGGCTCCGCTATCACTTCCCAAGGGGTAATACCATGCTGATCGGCACTTACAATGATCTTATCAACCGAAGTATCACCAATACCCCGTTTAGGGTAATTGATCACCCGTTTCAACGCCTCTTCATCGTTAGGATTAAAGGTAAGCCGGAAATAAGCTATAAGGTCTTTAATCTCCTTACGCTGATAAAAAGACAAGCCACCATATATTTTATAGGGAATACCCAATTTGCGTAAGGCCTCCTCCATGGAGCGTGACTGCGCGTTGGTGCGGTACAGAATCGCAAAATCATGCCATTTACGCCCCTTCAGGCTGCGATCCTGCATAATGGTTTCGGCTACCATTTTACCTTCCTCGTTATCGCTGAAGGCACGCATTACCTTTATTTTATCACCGCTTTCTTTTTCAGAGAAAACGTTCTTTTTAAGCTGATCCTTATTATTGCTAATGATGCTGTTGGCAACATTCACAATATTTTGGGTTGAGCGGTAGTTTTGCTCCAGCTTAAACACTTTCAGGTCCGGGTAATCCTTTTCAAAGTTGAGGATGTTCTGGATGTTGGCCCCGCGGAAGGCGTAGATACTTTGCGCGTCGTCGCCCACCACACACAGGTTTTCATTTACCGCAGCCAGTTTTTTAACGATCAGGTACTGAGAAAAGTTAGTATCCTGATACTCATCCACCATGAGGTATTTGAACTTATGCTGATACTTGTTTAACGTATCAGGGTGCAGTTTAAGCAGCTCATTGGTTTTGTACAGCAAATCGTCAAAATCCATAGCGCCTGCCCTGAAGCAACGCGTGGCGTAAGTTTGGTAGATAAGCCCCAATTGCCCGCGTCCGCTCGAAAAATCATCAGCTTGTATCTGTTCGTTTTTCTGGTACTCCTGCCACGAGATCAGGTTGTTTTTGGATGCTGATATACGGTTAAGTACAAAGTTTACATTATACAGCTTATCATCCAGGTTCATCTCCTTTAAAATAGCCCGCAGCACGCTTTTGCTGTCGTCGGTATCGTAGATGGTAAAGTTGCTCGGGTAGCCAATTTTGTCGGCCTCCACGCGCAGTATCTTGGCAAAAACTGAGTGGAAAGTGCCCATCCATATGTTTTTGGCTTCGGTACCTACCACATGGGTAATACGCTCGCGCATTTCGCGGGCAGCCTTGTTGGTAAATGTAAGTACCAGTATGTTAAAGGAGTCGACACCCTTGCGTACCAGGTGTGCCACCCTGTATGTAATAACCCTTGTTTTGCCAGATCCGGCGCCGGCAATAATCATTACCGGCCCTTCGGTTTGCTCAACCGCAGCTCTTTGTTCGGGGTTTAAACCCTGTAGATAATCCAAAATCTTGTCCTCTTTTCTTGAATCAGCGAAATTAAGGTTTTGAGCCGAAAGGGGAAAGTAAGATTAGCCCTGAACCGGATAAAAATATCAACAATAGTAAAAGCGCGAAAAATGAGTGTGCAAAACTTTTGCCCAGATGCTGGCCCTGATTTTTATCGGCAGAAAATAAAACTTACAAAATTCAAACCGTCTCCTGCTTCAATGGGACTTTTTAAACCTGTATTTTAACACTTTTTTGTTCAAAACAGGCATGGAATTGACTTGAAATCGCTCAAAAGCTCATTCTAAACCACCCTTTTTAACACTTTTTAACAAATTTTTGATGGCTTTTACAAACCTTTAAAAAGTATTAGCTTATTGATAATCAAATAACTATATGCAAGCAGGTTGGTTTTTGGATTATTTTGTCCCTTTAACCAAACAGCCCTACTTACAATTTTCAAAGTAAGCAGGGCCGCTGATGGATGTATTTAAAGATACGAAAAATGTTCGGGAACTGCAACCCTCTCAAAATCTCCCCCGAAGGGGGAGAACTTCAAAAGCTTAGTTACGTCTTTTTATTACAACTCATTATTATAACTCAATTACATAGTTCTATTATTCAAGGGTAGCTTTTCTATGTTTAATTTCATAGATTTAAAATATGCCCAAAAAAGAATTGACCTATATCGAAACCACGAATTTAACGAGTGAGTTTGAACAGCATTTGAGTGACAAATTTAATGAGAGGATATTATTTTCTGCTCCTTTTGGAGCAGGAAAATCAACATTCCTGAAAAAGTTCTTCGATGAGACAGAAGATTATATTGTACTTAAACTTTATCCAGTCAATTATTCAGTTGCCCCTAATCAAGATGTTTTTGAACTAATAAAATACGAATTGTTATATGAATTATTGAATAGATTTCCTGAAGAAATAGAGCTAAATCAGGATCAATTCTCGATGTTACTCGTTAGTCAAATGTTTTTTTTACATCAGATGAAGATTGATTTACCATTGAAACTTTTGGCAAAAGCTTCTTCATTGGTTCCTGGGGGCGATACTGCAAACGATACAATTGTAGATGCAGTGACCCAAACGATTAATTCCTTTAAAGACTACAAGAAGAATGTAAATAAAACAGAATATGATATGCTAAAAGATCATATAAAAGCTGTTCAAGGTCAAAAAGGGCATATTTATGAGTGTGATGATATAACACAACTCATTATTTCTTTGTTGGAGCGAATTAAAACTAAAAAAATAGAAACCAAGCCTACTATAAAGACTGTGCTTTTGATCGATGATTTGGACAGACTCGATCCTGAACATGTATTTAGGTTATTTAACGTATTCTCTGCTCATTACGATGACGCAACAGAGTCTAATAAGTTTTTCTTCAATAAGGTAATATTTGTATGCGATGTCAAAAATATTAGAGAGATGTTTAGTCACCGATATGGATTTAATGTAGAGTTTACAGGATATATAGACAAATTTTATTCAACTGAGGTGTTTAATTTTAATATTAAAAAATATTTAAAAGAGTCATTATCTATGATATTTAATGAGTCTGTTTATTATCCTTATGAAAATTTCGGTGTTGGGGGTATTGGCAATTCATTAGTTGAACGATATTTATTGAAACCCCGTCAAATAGTTTACGAGGCAATGATATCTATTCTTAAAGACATGATTGATTTGAATATAGTTAGAATAAGGAATTTTAGGCGCTTTAATAAGTATACATTGCCTAATAATGTAATTGAAACAAAATATGGGTATATAAACGAAGTCTTTTTTCCAATTACTGTATTGTTTACCAATTTAGAAAAGCTGTTTATTCACCAGATTGATATAGAAAATTCATTTGAACTACTGTATAAAAATTATAAAAGTAGCTATGATTTGATTAATCCGACGAACAGGAGTTTGGAGGATCAAAAGGCGCTTAACTTAATACATTATAGTCTGCCCTTCATCTTGGATGAGCATATTATATTTGGAAATGATCAAAAGAAGGACGTGCAATACTCACAAGCATTTAATAATGAAAATAACTTAAAGATATTTATTGTATATACTCTTAATTACGATTGGGATAATTCAATTTGGTGGCCAAAATATATCAAATGTACACTCGAAGAAAACTCTGAGGACGGGAGCTCACAGAACTCGAGTGTCTTACGTCCAAATCCATATTGGTTTATTTTAATGGCATACAGAAATTTCAAAGGCAGAAAATCGTCTTAAATTTACCAGCCCATGGAAGCAAAGCCCTATCTGCAGCAAATATCCCTTAAGCGCGAGGCGGTACCGTCGTTCGAGGCGTACCCTTTTCATGTACCTGCGGTGAAGAATTTGCCGGTAATGAAGTTTCATCCGGATGTTACCTTTATTGTTGGCGAAAATGGCTCGGGTAAATCAACATTGATAGAAGCCATTGCCCTGCACATGGGTTTTGGTATTGAAGGCGGCAGTAAAAGCGTGCAAACCAAAACACATCAAAATGCTTCGGTTTTGTTTGAATATTTGAATAGCAGTAAAAGCTATCGCAAGCCATCTGATTATTTCTTTTTACGTGCCGAGAGTTATTATAACGTAGCCACATACCTTGAAGAATTGGACAAAGAGGAGAAGGCGAACCACGGGAAAGGCGATTACGTGAAAGACAACTATGGTGTAAGCTCCCTGCACGAGTGCTCACATGGCGAATCATTTATGGCTACGTTAACTCACCGGCTTTCGGGCAACGGGCTTTATATTTTTGATGAACCCGAAGCGGCTTTATCGCCTGCGAGGCAACTGGCGGCCCTATCGGCCATTCATGAGCTGGTACAGGCCAATTCGCAATTTATTATAGCTACGCATTCGCCTATTTTACTGGCTTATCCCAATGCGCTTATTTATCAGTTGGATGAGGAAGGCATACACAAAGTAAGCTATGAAGAAACCGAACATTTCAGGCTCACCCAGTACTTTCTGAACAATCATCAGGAAATGACACGGACGCTGATGGGGGATCCTTTGAATCTTTCCTAAAGAATATAACGCTGGATGTCATGGTGAGCGCGTCGAACCATGGCGGGTAGGCCTCTGCGCAGGAGTCTTCGACAAGCTCAGACTGACAGGCCTTTTTTTTTATGCGAATCGTAATCAAAAAAACATGTCATTGCGAAGTATGAAGCAATTTCTTCACTATTCTTACTAATTAAGAACGCGACGAAATTGCTTCACCGTTCCTTCTCGCAATGACATGGTTGGTTAATTTAGCTGAGGTTTTATCCTACCAACCCCGGTATCTCTACCATTTCGTCAACATCTTCCTGGTAGTTTACGCCGGGAACGTCAAAGCCAAACAGGTTCAGGAAATCGGTTCTGTAGCCTGCCAGGTCGCCAATTTGGGGTAGGGTTTCGGTGGTTGCTTCCAGCCATAGTTCGGCTATTTGCGCTTGTACTTCGGGGTTCATTTCCCAGTCGTCTACACGGATACGGCCTTCGGCATCGGTAGGTATGGCACCACCGGTGTACAGGCGTTGGTCAAATAAGCGCTGTATCTGTTCAATACAACCTTCCTGGGTGCCCTCGGCTTTCATGATCTTGTAAAGTAGTGAGATATATAGCGGGATAACCGGTATGGCCGAACTTGCCTGGGTTACCAGCGCCTTGTTTACCGATACCAGGGCTTTACCGTTGATATCTTTTAATTGCTCGCTGATCTGTTTAGCAGTAGCCTCCAAATGATCTTTGGCCTTGCCGATAGTTCCTTTGCGGTATACTTTTTCGGTAACTGCTGGGCCAATGTAGGAGTAGGCGACGGTGATAGCGCCATCGGCCAGTACACCGGCGGCTTTCAGGTCGTTGATCCAGAATTGCCAGTCTTCGCCGCCCATCACGGCTACGGTATTGGCTATTTCTTCGTCGGTAGCAGAATTGATAGAAATTTCGGATACCACACCGGTATGAAAATCGACAGTTTTATTGGTAAAAGATTCGCCGATAGGTTTTAATACAGAGCTATGAGTTATACCGGTTTTAGGATTTGTACGACGGGGTGATGCCAGACTGTAGATCACCAGGTCAACCTGTCCCAGGTCAGCTTTAATCAGGTCGATAGTTTTTTGTTTGATCTCGTCAGAAAAAGCGTCGCCATTGATGCTTTTGGCGTATAAACCGGCTTCATGAGCTTGTTTTTCAAAAGCGGCGGTATTATACCAGCCTGCAGATGCCGGTTTGCCCGGTGCTGGTGGTTTTTCAAAATAAACGCCCACGGTGGCCGCACCAGACCCAAACGCGCTGGTGATCCTGGAAGACAGGCCGAAACCGGTTGACGCGCCAATAATGAGCGCTTTTTTGGTGCCTGCGGGGTTGTTTTTTGGTTTAACGTAATTGATCTGGTTAATTACGTTTTGCTCGCAGCCTTTTGGATGTGTAGTTAAACAAATAAAGCCGCGAATTCTGGGTTCAATGATCATAATGTAAAATTGATTTTAACAATATCGGGGGCATATATAAGCAAACTTTTTCTAAAATGGTTTTAAAATTTTTAAGGAGAGGGTTGAGGGCATAGAAGTGGTGCGGGATAACACCGATCACAGGCTGAAATAAGTTCCCCTCTTGAGAGGGGGCGCGTGGGGTTGAGTAGTAGCAGGGGTGTGTTCATCAAGCAGAAGAACACACCCCTACACCCCTCTCAAGAGGGGAATCGCGCCAACCTGCGCTCGTTTGCAACGAGTGCTTATTGTAGTTAAGCGATTGCATCGCTCTTGCGTTTTAAACGCAAACCCATGTTAAGCACTCGTTGCAAACGAGCGCAAGTAGGGATGGTCGTCACTCGGCAGGAGCCGAGCGACTGTGAGAAACTACAGCCTAATTACCAATCCTATTCCCCGCCACCTTAACATCGGCACAATCTTTCAACTCCAGCGCTTTTTTGATATCAAAGGCCTTATCCGCTTTAATAGTATTGTTGTTAAACAGAATACCAGAAGTACTTTTTGCCGACAGTGCCTTTGTGCCTTGCAGATCAAAATGGTTATCGCTAATAACGATGTTTTGATGCACTGGGCCGTCCGACCTTGTATTTTCGGGGCAGATGATAATAGCCGGTTCGCCGCATTGGATAAACTGGTTATGGCGGATAACAAAATCTTTTACCATGCCCGATTCATACCAACTGGCAGCATCGTCGGCAATAGAGATACCACTCATGTGGGTATGCTGAAAAACGGTGTTCTCAATTACGGTTTTACGACGTGAGGTAACCAGGATCCCCCGTGTGGGTATGCGGGCTACGGTATCACGATGGATCCATACGTGGGGTGTCCAGGTGGTGTTTTCAATTACATCTGTCGGGCTGATAGATGTAGGTACGGGTTTTTTAAGCGTCAGCAGAAAATCTTTATCATTTACCTTTTGTACCTGTGTTATCACATTACTGCTGTACTCGCGCAGGGCTTCGGCATGGATAAAGGCGATGCTATCTCCTGGCGTAAAAGCATCAAAACCATAGGTTTGGTTATGCATAAAACGCACCAGCACCTGTTGAGGCTTTGGTATGTTGATCACCCGTAAATACGTGCCGTGTATGTTGATAGCATCATCATTAGCACCTGATAGGTAAGAATTGTTGATCTCGATATTGCCGCGACAGCCCGAAAAATGCAGGATATCGGCCCAGGCGGCACAGGTACGACCGGAGGCCGGATCGGGCCGTACGCTGATGTGGTCCATGCGTATGTTTTGACAAAACTGACTCACCACGCCCATGCCATGCATAAAATTGATATGTATGTTTTTAAGACTGATGTTTTTACTACGCTGCATAAATATGCCCGAGCAATTGCGGGTTACATCGCGGTTTTGGTATATCAATCCGGTTTTAAAGCCCGGGTTCTTTTTAAACCAGGCGCGCACCAGATTGGTACCGGTTTCGGCATAGCGGATGCTGTCAACTGCGATATCGGTGCGCTGCAGGTCGCCGGTTTGGGTATCCAGTACCTGCCAGAGCCAGAAAGGTTTGTGTTGCCAGCCTTCGCCCAGGAAGGTAAGCAGGCTATCCCGAATGCTGTATTTGGATTCGGGATGAATCCGGAGATCGGCAAAATGATCGCCTGTGTTTACAACCGTTAATTCTGATACGGTAGGGCGATAGTAATCATAAGTAAGGCCGTTGATACTGATGTTTTCGCTGTGGTCAAGACAGGTTTCGATCATTTTGCCCCGCATCAGCAGTTTAGCGCCAGGGCCTTTAATATCTACAAAACGGCAATTGTTTATATATAGGGCGATGTCTTTCATGCCGTCGGGTACATCATTGGTATTGGAGATATGAAACTGTTTTTTTAAAGCGCCATCCGGATAGAAATTATAAACCCCTGGTGCGAAATTGATAGTAATGTGCGCTTTGCTGGTGCCTTTGGCTTTGGGTATTAACGACTGATGAAAATCACCAGGAGCAAGGATGTTTACCCGGTCACCCGCTGAAAGAGTAAGCCGGTTGAGCGGGGCAAATGTTTTCCAGGCACGGCGGCTGTCCTTTCCTGTACTTTGGTCGTTACCGGTTTGGGGGTTAATGTACCAGGTAGTTTTACCTGCTTGCGCTGAAGCGGAATAACAAAATAGCAACAGAAAAACGGATAGTATCAGGAGAGGGAGGTGTTTTTTCATATCGGGCAGAAAAATATAAAAAATAGCGGCAGCGTTCATGATTATTTTTTGTTGTGCAACGCGCCGTAAAATTGTTTGTCATGTAGGACAGAAAAGTATCACTATCCTTTAAAATTAAATGACCTACAACATGAAACCTAAGCTCATTTTAGTATACCTCATCGCCTTGATATTCGGAATAAAGGCGGCAAAAGCGCAGGCTCCTTCTGATAACGACAGTGTTCGTTCCGATACGGCCTTTGTTCCGTTGATCACCAAACCTTTACCGAGCCCGTTTGAAGTGGAATACTCCGACACCAATCTGAAAAATAAGGTAGATAATGGCGAGGTGAAAGAAAAGATAAAAACTAACAGTAAGGTTTACTCTGCAGCCGGCAGTGACGAGTTAAAAATAGAGAACAGCTTTGGTGAAATATCTGTAAATACCTGGGACCGTAACGAATTTAAGGTAGATGTACAAATAAAAGTTTATGCTGATTTTGACGCCGATGCCGACAGGTTTTTGGATGTTATACAAATAAGCGACAGCAAAACGGCAGGACTGGTCTGGTTTAAAACAGTAATTGGCAATAACGGCAACCTGAGCCCTGAGTTATGGAAAGGCGAGGGGGAAAACCATATCAAAAAAATAGAGATCAATTATGTGGTTTACATGCCCACAAAAAATACACTGAGCATCAATAATAAATATGGTAACACCATACTGCCCGACCTGCCGGGAAAGGTTACCCTGCATAGTTTTTATGGTAGCTTGAAAGCAAAGAACTTGTTGAACCCACTGAATGAAATTAAAGTACGTTTCGGCGATGCTACGATCAGCAGCTTAACGGGTGGTAGTTTGCAAATAGCATATGGCAGTCTTAATTTATCAGAAAGCGATAAACTGAATGCCGATATCAGCTATGGTCCGGCAAAAATTGGAACGTTGCGTACTTCGGGAAATATCAAGGTTAAATATTGCAGTAAACTGCAGATTGCCGGTTTAGATAAAAACCTGAAAGTGTTGGATATCAACTCCTCATATTCCAATGTGAAATTAGGTATCAATAAAAGCGATAACGCTAATTTTGATATCACTACCTACTATGGTTTGTTTAATTACGATAAAGCCCACGCCAGTATATCTGGTAAAGCGCCTGGTACCGAGCCTCAAAAAAGCTATACCGGTCAGTTAGGTAAAGGCAGTCCCGATAAAACGATCACTATTCGCTCGAATTTTGGACATGTTGATTTTAATTAAGATAACAGAGATAAAAAAAGGCGATGAGTAAAACACCCATCGCCTTTTTAAAGTTTTCAAACTCAAACCCACTAATTTCCTTCGTACTTGTTATTTCTCAGGTCAACATCGGGTAGTTCATGTTCCGGGTCGATCACGATAGATTTGATGACTGATGTGGATGGATATTTGAATGTCCACTCACAACCACGCTGCCAGATGTTTACCGGCAGATGAAGCGTTTCGGTTTTACCGTTTGCCTGTACGATCTTGAGGTCAACAGGCATGGCCATTTTTTCTTTATTGGTGAGGATGATCATGGCACCGTTAGCCGCATCGTCATTTACATATTTAACCGAAGTAACGGCCTGGTCAAGCTTCCAGGTAGTAAAGAACCACGGTTTCCAGAACCAGTTCAGGTCTTCGCCGCTGGCATCATTCATGGCGCGGAAAAGATCATACGGTAGCGGGTGCTTAAAGGCCCAATGTTTCACATACTCGCGGAAAGCATAATCAAAACGCTGGGGACCTAATACCACATTGCGTAATATATCCAAACCTAAAGCGGTTTTATTATAGTACTGACCGTAATCATTTAAGCCAATGGCTTCCGGAGCGGTCATCAAAGGATCTTTGCTGTTGCGGTAGGAGGCCAGTATATTTTGGGCTTGTTTTGATGGATCTGCATATTCGCCATTGTTAAACTGCTGGCTCGCGTACTCATTGATAAAAGTGTTGAAACCTTCGTCCATCCACATGTATTTGCGTTCGTTGGAACCCACGATCATCGGGAACCAGTTATGACCTATCTCGTGCGTAACATCGCCCCAAAGTTGTCCTTTTTTAAAGTTGCTCAGGCAAAATATAGCGCCCGGGTACTCCATGCCCAAAGCTACACCGGATACGTTAACGGCTGAGTTCCATGGATATTCAAAATAAGCTTTGGAATAGATCTCCATGCTGTTTTTCAGATATTCGGTTGATCGCCCCCAGGCATCATTACCCGCGCTTTCAACCGGATAGGCCGACATGGCAATACCTTTACGACCCGAAGGGAAGTTAACCTGTGCGGCATCCCATATAAAGGCATTGGAAGCGCCCCAGGCTATATCGCGGGTGTTTTCCATTTTATAGTGCCAGGTTAGGCTACCTTTGAACGGACGGGTAGCGGCTTTGCCCACTTCACTGGCTTTAATGATCATTTCTGTTTTATCGCTGGTTTTGGCTTTGGCCAATCGGCTGAGCTGGGCGGGACTAAGTACTTCTTCCGGATTTTGCAGATCGCCTGAACCTACTACGATCATGTTGGCAGGAGCGGTGATGTAGTAATCAAAATCGCCATACTCGCAGTAAAACTCGCCCAGGCCCATGTAGGGTAGGGTGTTCCAGCCTTCTACATCGTCATACACGCACATGCGCGGGTACCATTGGGCAATCTCGTATACATAACCCTGCTTGAACTTTTTGCGACCCATGCGGTCGGCGCCATAAAAGGGGATGGCAAAATCATAATTGATCTTCACCTGTATCTTTTCGCCTTTGCCGTCAAGCGGGGTATTTAAACGCAATTGCATGCGGGCGTCGGTGATGATAGGGGTTACGGTATAAGTTTCGCCTTTGTAGGTTACGCTTACCGAACCGATATGATAACCGCCGCGGCTAAATCCACGAACATCAAAGCGATCGCCAGAAACAGGGGTGGTTGCCGCGCCGCGTGAGTCAGGGCGGAAAAGATTCTGGTCCAGTTGCAGCCACAGGTAATCCAATTTATCGGTACTGTTGTTGGTATAGGTAATGATTACTTCGCCGGTAATGGTGGTATCGCGACCTTCGTTTAATGTAGCTTTTATCTGGTAATCGGCACGGTTTTGCCAGTAATTGGCAGCCGGTTGTCCGCTGGCCGAGCGGGTGCCGCCGCTGGTAACGGGCCAGGTAATGGGGCCAAATACATCCTGGTGATTATATTTTGGAGTATCGGCAGTTTGCGCTGCCACGGGTATTGCACCGGCTAATAAGCCCATGGCGCATAAAAAGTCGATCAGTTTAAAATAGCGCATTTGAAATTTAATAATAAAGGCGCAAATAAAGTGAAATAATTTGTGAACTTGGTAATTTGATTGCTTAACCGATTGCGTATAAGTGAATTTTGTGAGTGGGTAATGGTATTGTTACGGTTTAAATAAGAAACGCGTCATTGCGAGGCACGAAGCAACCTCTATGCTATACAGAGTGATCTACTAATCGGGGATTATTAATATTTTGTTTATTTTTAATTGGTATTAATGAGCTCCCTCCAGTCGGTTGTCTTCGTGCCTCGCAATGACGTGTGGAGAAAACTTTACATTAAAGCCTCTGTATTAATTCATGTTTATTGAACTTTCACTGAAGATTAATTTAAAAACAGTGCCATTACCGGGAGAACTCATCACTTCTATCCTTCCTCCCTGCGACTCTATTTGAGTTTTTACTAAAAATAAACCAACCCCATGAGCATCCTTTTGTTGGTGAAAGGTTTTATAAAGGCCAAATATTTTCCCCCCGTATAAATCAAGATCTATTCC
This sequence comes from Mucilaginibacter sp. 22184, assembly GCF_052045695.1. Lineage (NCBI taxonomy): Bacteria > Pseudomonadati > Bacteroidota > Sphingobacteriia > Sphingobacteriales > Sphingobacteriaceae > Mucilaginibacter > Mucilaginibacter sp. 22184. The sequence goes on along the minus strand of NZ_JBQEPI010000006.1, from coordinate 472,083 downwards.
CTGGCCGTTATCCCGGCACTCTAAAACCGTTTCATTTTGCTCATTCTTATATGTTTTTAATATAATGTGCGGATTTTTATTGGCCATTTTGTATTTAATGGCATTGGAGATCAGATTTAAAAGAATGCTTTCCAGATAGATCGGTGGAAAATTGACATAACTATCTTGAAGATACAATTCAACCTCGGTATTACTTGTTGTTAATTCTAAAGCAATAACGCCTAATACTTTTTTGATAAGCGCATCAAAATTGATAATTTCTGATTGGATTGTGTTTTCTTTTATTTTGATAGCTTCAGATAAATCATCAAGCGTTGCGTTTAATCCTTTGGATACATTATCTAATTTTTCAAAAAGTTCCGCATTTTCAGCATCCAGGCTTTCGGTGTCAACCAGGGATGTTACTAAGGAGATATTATTTGCATGGTTTCTGATGTTATGCGATAAAATATGTGTGAAGTTTTTAAGTTGCTGATTGCTTTGGGTAATTAAGCCGATTGATTTATGAAGTGCCATTTCGGTAGATTTATACTGATCAATATCGATAAAGACACCTCTCAGTTTTACTAATGCACCTTTTTCGTCATACAAGGGTTCGCCTATTGACCGTACCCATATGGTGTTTTTTTTAGCATTGATCATCAATAGCTCTACATCCCATTTTAAACCTTCGGCATAGGCCCTGTTTAAAGCGTCTTTTAATGTTTGCCGATAAGGCTCCGGAAAGTAACTCATCATGTCATTTTCATCTATGGCAAAGTCATAGGGGAGGCCATAAATGTCAAATACCATTTTTGACCAGGTAGTTTTATTCAGAATAACATCCAGTTCCCAGCCACCTACCCGGCCTATTCTGCCTGCTTCTGATAATAAAAATTCGCTTGCTGCCAGTTTTTCTTCTATAACGCGCCTTTTTTCGATCTCGGCCTCAAGTTCTGTAACACTTCTTAATGTAAACACTAAGGGAAGGATCTTATAAAGGGCATATACTGTAAAAATGGATACGATAGCAGTTATAAACCGAACTAAAGCACTTAAACGATAGGCTGGCCACCAGAATATAATAACATCCATCAGGTGCGTTAAACCACATAAAAGTATAAATGCTATAAACAGCCAGAACACCTTATTAAAAGGGAGGTCTTTCCTTTTGACAATAAGACGGATCAATAGAAAAGGTATGGCAAAATAAGCCGCCCAGATACTCGCATCAGATAAAATGTACAACCAGCCATGAAAATCAGTCCAGTTTCCGCAATGCCAGCGTGGGGGCCAATCATCGGTATTGAGTATTTTGCCGAAAAAATCTTTGATTTGATGAAAAGTTCCGGTATTTAAATGATCGGGTTTTTCTATAGCAGATGGGCAGGCTGTTGAATTGCAAACCGCATGGTTACTTGAGTTAGGGGTATTAGGAGCCATTACAAATGTGTTGTTTTGTCGATTTATGTCAATAGTTATAAAAAAAGAGGTCAACAAATATAAATTATTACGGGGTAGTGACTTGTGAAAAAATATGTGCCGTAATTAAAATGTGTCAATAGTTTTTGAAATAACTACTTTTTGCAATAAAAAGAATAATTATTCACCTTTTATACGGGATATACCCTTTGAAGTTACTATGGATGGCTTTATAGGTACATTTAATATCCGCATCTTTGCTATCAAATAATACATCTGTTATGAATCGCCTGGCTAATTCTTCGTCACCATATTTATTACAACATGCCAACAACCCGGTAAACTGGTATCCTTGGGGTAAAGAGGCCCTGGATAAGGCTAAAGCCGAAAATAAGCTCATCCTGGTGAGTATCGGCTACTCGGCCTGCCACTGGTGCCATGTAATGGAGCACGAAAGTTTTGAGGACGAAGCTGTGGCTGCCGTGATGAATGAATATTTTGTTTGTATTAAGGTGGACAGGGAAGAGCGCCCCGATGTCGACCAGATCTATATGAGTGCCGTACAGCTCATGAGCGGCCGGGGAGGCTGGCCGCTGAACTGTATCTGCCTGCCCGATCAACGCCCTATTTACGGCGGTACTTACTTCCGCAAAAACGATTGGACATCCTTACTATTTAACCTGGCCGATTTTTATAAACAAAAGCCCGAAGAGGCCGAGGAATACGCTGTGCGCCTCACCGAAGGCATCCAAAACTATGAATCGGTACAATTTGTAGCGGAGCAACCTGAATATACTAAGGCTGATCTTGAATTGATCGGCGATAACTGGAAACGTTATTTTGACCAGTACGAAGGAGGCACCGGCAACGCACCCAAATTCCCCATGCCGAATAACTGGCTGCTGCTGATGCGTTATGCCCACCTGATGAAGGACGAGGAGGTAGCCGCCCAGGTAAAGCTTACGCTACATAAAATGGCCTTCGGCGGTATTTATGATCATATAGGCGGCGGTTTTGCCCGCTACTCGGTTGATGGTCGCTGGCACGTACCCCATTTCGAAAAAATGCTGTATGATAATGCCCAGCTCATCAGCCTGTATGCCGAAGCATATACCTGGAGTCCGGATGCGCTTTATGAACAGGTAGTAGACGAGATCATTGCCTTTTCTACCCGCGAACTGGCATCGCCGGAGTCGGGTTTTTACTCGGCCCTGGATGCTGATAGCGAGGGTGTAGAGGGTAAGTTTTACATTTTTACCCAAAAGGAAATTGAAGAGATCCTCGGTGAAGATGATGCTGAACTCTTCTGTATTTACTACCATATTACCGATGATGGCAATTGGGAAGAGGAACATTCCAACGTATTGTTCCGCCGGGAAAGTGATGAAGACCTGGCCGAAAAATTAGGCTTAGGGGTGGATGATCTGTTGCTGCAGATCAAAGCTTCGCGTAAAAAAGTGTTTGAAGTTCGCCGTCACCGCGTAAGACCGGGACTGGATAATAAAATCCTGGCTTCCTGGAACGGGCTCCTGTTAAAAGGACTGTGTCAGGCTTACCGGGCGTTTAACAATCCTAAATACCTGGAGCTGGCTTTACAGAATGCCGGGTTTATCTCCGCTAATTTGATAAGTCAAAATAGCAGGATATCAAGAGTTTATAATGTCAATACGACAGGCGAGGCTTCAGTAGCGTTTTTGGATGATTATGCCAATATCATCGATGGGTTCATCGCCTTATACGAAGTTACTTTTGATGAACAGTGGTTACAGCAGGCAAAAAAACTGACCGACGCCGCTATAGAGCATTATTATGATGAAATAAACGGCATCTTTTTTTATACTGCCGATGATGACGAGCAGTTGATAGCCCGTAAATCGGAGATCATGGACGGGGTAACGCCGGCCAGTAATTCGGCCATGGCCATCAACCTGAAAAAGTTAGGCTTGCTTTTTGATAACGAAAGCTATGCAGCGGTTTCGGCGCAGCTGTTACGCAACATTATGCCGCAACTGGCTAAATATGGTACAGCCTATTCAAACTGGACCCTATTATTGCTGGATGAAGTGTTTGGTATTTATGAGGTGGCGATAACAGGCAACGAAGCTGAAACTGTGCGAAAGGAAATCGAAAATAATTACATCCCGAACAAAATAATCTTGGGAGGTAAAAAAGGAAGTTTACCTTTGTTGCAGGATAAGTTTGGTCAATCAACACAAATTTTTGTTTGTAAAGATAAAACCTGCGGATTACCTGCCAATAATACGGCCGATGCTTTAAAACAAATTGAGGCCTGATTGCTTATTTAAAAAATACTTTACAATGAAGATTGAACCACAACACGTAGTATCATTAACTTACGATTTGTATGTTGACCGCGACGGAGCCGAAGTTTTAGCTGAAAGCGCCACGCAAGAACAACCATTAACCTTTTTATTCGGCGCTGGCCAGATGCTGCCTAAATTTGAAGAAAACCTGAGCACGCTGTCAACCGGTGATGCTTATGAGTTTCGTCTGTCTGCAGCTGATGCTTATGGCGAATATGATCAGGAAGCTGTAGCTAACCTGCCTAAAGAAATGTTCCAGGGTCAGGAAATTCCTGAGATCGGCAGCATTTTGCCTTTACAGGATAACCAGGGAAACCGTTTCCAGGCGCAGGTAGTATCGGTAGCAGAAGATGCTGTTATTGTTGACCTTAACCATCCGATGGCTGGCCAGGAACTGCATTTTAAAGGTAACATCCTGAATGTACGTCCGGCTACTCCGGAAGAATTATCACACGGCCATGCACATGGTCCGGATGGTCATCACGCTCACTAATTTTATTGATATAAAATAGATAAGAAAACGCCGGGTTTATGCCCGGCGTTTTTTTAAATATGTCATTGCGAGCGCAGCGTGGCAATCGCATACTTTACAGAGCTGCTCAGCCAGGCGTATACCCGCTCTTGGCCGCGCGGGAGGGCCAGTTACTTTGTAGCCACAAAGTAACCGAAGGGCTTTCAGGAGAAATGCTTCTTTACGCACAATGCCTTTGTCCTGCAAATCAGTCAGAACCACGGGCTGCAATTATTTTGCCCAACTTTGTTCCCACAACCCTAGGCTTCAGCAAAAACTTGCTATGCCCCTGCAGCCGCACAGGCCACCATTGTTCTGCCCGCTTTCGCCCGAAGCTGTTCTGCTGACCGAACGGAAAGAAAGAAAACTGTATTTTGTACAACTCCTTTGTCATGCTGAACGGAGTGAAGCATCTATTATGCGATATGCCTGCTTACGAGTAGATCCTTCGTTCCTCGGGATGACAAATTTTTTAAGTAAAATTAACTCGTAAAAAATCCTAAAAACGGCGTAGCCCTCAACGGAGTTAATCATGGTTCAGACAACTTTCGAAGCTTAATCACCAATTCACTTAATCAATAATTCACTAATTGCCTTAAATTTCCAGTCCTCCGTCATTATCAATATAACACCTCATCATGATGCGGCAGCCTATGGGTTCGCCGTTTAGGGTGGCGGGAATAAATATCTTGTCTTCTTCGTTGGGCATATCGGTACGCAGGTTAAATACTCTATGGTAATTAAGCCCGCTGAATAAGTGTACCTTAAAATCGGCCAGTCGACCGCCCGGGCTTACGAGCAATTCAATAACCGCATAAGATGCATTACGACTGATGCCCATGAGTTCGTTTGGGAGTTTAAATACTTTAAGATAGGGCAAATAGCCAAAATAACGCCCCCCTGCTTTAATAGGTTTGGTTGTACGGTCGGAGTCGGTTAGTACCTTATCTACAAAATACCTAAGGTTTGAGGTGGTGTCTTCAACGGCCTCAAATTGTAATGACTTTTTAGTGTAGTCGTAATTTTGAAGCAGGTGGCCCTGTGGATCATAAAAATGCCATACACCAACCTTTTTGTCTTTATCAAAATTACCGCTGGCCACGGCAATATCTTTTTCGGTAAGGGCCTGGTATAAACCCTGTCGTGTGCTTTTATCGCTTTTAAGTACCGATATCCGTTCGGTTATCTGATCGGTAAGACGGTGTTTGCGTACCACGGTTTCCTGTGTAAAACCGGTAGTAAAATAAAAAAACAGGATGGTAAATAAGGTTATAATTTTCAACGCAGTTCAATTTTGGTAAATATAAAACAGGTTTCACGTAATGTCAAAAGCGCTGCCGTATAAATTAGCCTCGTCCACCTCCACCTCTGCGCCCACCGCCGCCTCCACCACCATTCCGGCGTCCACCACCACCACCAGAAGGACGACTACCTTTAAATTTTTGCAAACGCAGGGTAAATGAAAGCATAAAATACCTGCCCAGCCGGTTGGTGCGCGTATCAATGATCTGGTTGCCGGATACCGTGCGGCTTACGCCTTTGTTTTCGTCGAAAATATCAAAGGCCTGGAAACGTATGGAGGCGATGTGTTTGGCCAGGAACTGGTATTCAACATAACTGCTCAGCAGGGTAGGGTTGGCCTTTATCGTACTGCTAAAGCCATGGTTAATGGTTTGGGTAAGGTTATAACCCAGCACCCAGCTGTAAAAGAAATAGTTGCGGCCATCAAGCCCCAGCGTCCACGTGCTGGCATCGGTATTTAAGGATGATGGCAGGCTGTAGCGGGTGGTATTGACGCTGTAATTGCCACTTACCTCGGTATCCATAATGCTATCGATATCTACCCTCAGTTTCAGTCCCTGGTTCCAAACCCAGTTTTTACCCATGTTGCGCTGATTTTCGATAAAGGATACGTTGTTGTTATAACCTGCGCCGCCGTTTAATGATACGGTGAACTTGCGTTGGGCAAACGGTTTGGAGAAAGAGTAATTGCCGTTGATGTTATACAAACCATTGGTATTCAGGTAACGGGTTTCCTGGATCGTATTATTACGCTGATTGGGGTCGGTGCCCGTGCTTGTGCCGCTTGCAATAGATACCGGTGAAGTGTTGGTTACGATAGCGTTCTGCGTTTCGGAGAACGACAGGTTGGTGAACAGCGAATTACCGCTGGTAAGATCAAACTGATTATAGCGCAGGTTGATGTTATTGGTAAATGAAGGTTTCAGATCGGGGTTGCCATACACCCGGTTCTGCGGGTTTGAATAATCGGGCTGAATCTGTAACTGCGTAAACGAAGGCTGACTATTGGAACCACTGTAATTGATGGTGAAAGAATGGTTGCGCGAAAAATTATAAATGAACCTGGCCGTTGGTATCACATTAAAGGTATTGGTGGTGGTGCGAAAGTTGTGCGATTCACCTTCCAGCGTTGATGGCTGCACCGCCATACCTATGGTGTAATTATATTTGGCGCCTATGCCCCGGATGTTTAAACCAAAGCGATTGGTGATAAACTGGTAATTGTAAATAGTACTGAGTGAATCGACAAAAGTTTGGCTACCCGTTGCCGGATCAACCCGGTAATTGTAGCGGTTATTATCGGTATTGGAATAGCTGTAACCATAGTTGGCCTCCAGGTAAGTGGTTTTGCCGATGGGTTCGATATAAGATAAATGTACGTTTGCCCGCCGCGAGTTATTATTGCTGTTGATTTGCTGGAAAAGCGGGGTCACGATGGTATCCTGCCGGGTAGTGTACTGATCATTTAATCCCTGATCGCTTTCTGACAAGCTCAGCCCGGCGCTCACGCTGAAGTTGCGCCCTTTTTTATGAAACTTATGATTGTACAATATATTGATGCCCCCGCTTTTGGAGGTAGAGTTGGTTAAAGCCAGTTCGTTACCAGTTACCAGTGTGCCATTGCGGCTATTGCTAAAGGTATCGGTGCTGATGGTGTTGGATATGCCGTATGAAAAACTGGGATTTACCTTGAGGTAATTGGAGGTATCGATCTTGTACTCCATATTAAAATCAAAGCGGTGGTTTACACCGTGATTCCTGTTGTCGCTGTTATCGTTGTTGATGAGTGTACCCGATTGAAATACGTTTTGCTGCACCGTAGTGCTGGTCTGATCGCGGTCTTTATCGGCAAAGCTGTAACTGCCGTAAACGGTGATTTTTTTACCCCAGTCGTCACGGTAATTGGTACCGACAGACCTGTTGGTGGTAATACCATTGGCCGTACTGATCTGCGAGCCACCGCCGCCGCCTCTGCCACCACCACCGCCGCCACCACCCAGGTTAAAGGAGTTGGTATTGGTGTTGTTGAGTGTGCCGATAAGGGCTATCTGCCGGGTATCCATGAACGTATTGGCCGATAGGCGCGCCTGGTATTTATCGTCATTACCTACACCTATGCTTCCCTGCCCAAAGTTGCCCCGGTTTTTGCTCTTCTGTATGGTAATATTCAGGATCTTGTCGGGGTCGCCGGTTTTAATACCGGTAAGGTTGGCCTGATCGCCGTAATCATCAATTACCTGTATTGCATCAACAATGTCAGCGGGCAGATTTTGGGTGGCGGTTTGCACATCGCCGGTAAAATAATCCTTACCGTTAACCCGTACTTTGGTTACCTGCTTGCCATGTGCCGTTACGTTACCGTCCTTATCCACAGTTACACCGGGTAGTTTTTTTAGCAGGTCTTCCACCGGCGACCCCTCACGTACTTTGTAGGCACTGGCTTTATATTCAACCGTGTCCTCCTTAATAGTAATGGGATTGGCCTCGGCAACCACATGCACCGTCTTTAAAAAGTTGGTTTGAACCTGAATTTTTATCGGATCGAGCTTAATAGGTTTGGTGTCATTATCCATTACATAACGGCGTATCAGGGTTTGATAGCCAATGCCGCTTACCGTTATTTTAAAATTTTTTGAGTTAACTGCCGGGAAGCTAAACGCACCGCCCACGCCGGTAGCCGCGGTAAGGCTATCTTTATCAGATATTAGCTTGATGTTAACACCGGGCACCGCGCCAACACTGTCTACAACGGTGCCGCTCACCTTGCGGCTTTGCTGCGCCAGGGTCTGCGTTATGCATAAAGAACAAAGGAGAATAAGTAGTAGGTGTTTGGTCATAGTGCAGGTTTAATGAATACAAAAGACCATAAAGATTTAATTAAGTTTAATATATTAAATGTGTGTAATACTATTGTTGCAGAAATTACCATTTTGATGCTTAAACTTGTAACGAACTTATAACAAAAACTACGCATGACAGCGCTCACCGATCAATCTGATTACAAAACGGTAAGTTTTTCTCAAACTACCATCACCGAACTGATGATACCTTCCTACTCCAATTTTGGGGGCAAGATACATGGGGGCATTTTGCTGTCGCTGATGGATAAGGTGGCTTATGTATGTGCCGCTAAACATGCCGGGAATTACTGCGTAACCGCCTCTATTGATACGGTGGATTTTTTGCAGCCGGTAGAAGTCGGCGAACTGGTATCCCTCATGGCATCGGTTAATTATGTGGGTAAAACTTCCCTGGTGGTGGGTATCCGCGTGGTATCGGAAAACATCAAGAATAATTCGGTAATGCACACCAATACCAGCTACTTTACCATGGTTGCTAAGGACGAGAACAACAAACCTGTAAAGGTACCCGGCCTGATATTGGAAAACCGCGAGCAGGTGAGGCGTTTTATCGAATCGCGCCGGCGCAAGGAGATCAAACAAAGCTATATGCAGGAAGTAGAACAGATCCAGATGCCCGATAATTACGAACATTGCATCGCCATGCTCATGGGCGAACGCTGCCTGGTAACAGGGGAATAGGGTTTTTAAAGTCAAAAGTCAAAAGTCAAAAGTCAAAAGTCAAAAGTCAAAAGTCAAAAGTCAAAAGTCAAAAGGCAAAAGGCAAAAGGCAAAAGGCAAAAGGCAAAAGGCAAAAGGCAAAAGGACATTATGTTAAGCAGGAAATCCTGGGAATCCCTAAATCATGTCAATCAAGGTTCAGACAAAATCAACGTAATCAAAAACATCAACGGTGACATTTATTTGACATTAGATGAAATAAAGTATCAGGTTCGGAGTTTAAACTATAGGTGTTAAGTTTAATACCTGTGCTCTGCAACAATTAACCTGCATTAAATGGAAGGACTTCACCGTCACTAATCAACACACACATTCGTTACCCCTACCTATTGTCAATCCTACTTACAACTCGAAGGAATACTCCGAAAAGGGTTTAAGTTTTAGCAGGGATTTGGCACAACATAATATATCTTTAGAAAATGACAATTCGGTGATATTATATCACTACATTGTGAGCGCTAACTATCCCCTTTAAACTATTTACTATTAATCCCCACAAAACTTAATGGCTTTTTTAAACACGGTACTTGAACCGCCTTCATACGGCTGGACGGATGAAAATGGTGACCTCTCCAAACCCTCTAACGGCAAAATTGTAAAAGAATTTTTTTCAAGACTCAACGTATTTAAGGACAAAAAAAACTGGCTCTCGTTTTTAAGCTGGTTCCTGGTATTGGCATTAGTGCCCTTTTTAGGTTTGTTTATATTTAAATATTTCAGCTTTACCGGTTTAATAGTGGCTTTTGTTTACAGCATGATCATCATGGGTACGCATGGCACCATTTGGCATCACCGGTATTGTACGCATAGTGCCTATACATTCAAAAATAAATTCTGGCGGTTTTTTACCCAAAATTTAACATTGAAGATCATCCCCGAAGAGATCTACGCGGTATCGCACCATGTACATCACGCGCTTTCAGATCAGCCCGGCGATCCGTACAATGCCCAGGGCGGTTTTATGTACTGTTTCCTGGCCGATGTAAACCACCAGCCCATTGCCCGTAACATGGGCGAGGCCTGTTATAAAAAATGCGTTAATCTCATGAAACATGTGGGCGTTATTCCTAACACCTACAAACAATATCAAAAATGGGGAACCATTGCTAATCCATACCGCACTATCTTGGGTATCATATTAAACTGGGGCTTTTGGTTTGTGGCATTTTACCTTTTGGGTGGTATGCCGCTGGCTTGCGCGGTTTTTGGTTCGGCAGGTATCTGGGCTGTTGGAGTACGTACTTTTAATTACGAAGGCCACGGCAAAGGCGAGGATAAACGCCGCGAAGGTATCGATCATAACCGCGAAGACATGTCTATCAATCAGCTATGGCCGGGTTATGTGGCCGGCGAATGGCATAATAACCACCACCTGTTCCCCAAAAGCGCCCGCTCTGGTTTTAAACCGCACCAGCTTGATCTGGCCTGGTGTTATATTAAATTTTTAAGTATGATAGGGGCAGTAAGTTCGTACCGCGATTCCAAAAAACAATTCCTGCTGGAGTACTGCACCGTGAAACCAGTTGCTGGGCCAATTGCCGAATATCCGCAAACGGTTAAATCTGTATTTATAGCCGAGTAATAATTAACCAATACGAAAAAAATTAAAAGGGAATGATAGCTTAGCTGTCATTCCCTTTTTTTGTTAAAAGCACACATATAAAATAAAGGCAGATAAGTAAAATATATGATATGAATAAAATAATGCTATACCATTTACAATTGGATTTTATAACTTAGTGAACCCAATTATATAGTGTAATATAAACACCTAATCCATGCGTAATAAAATACAGTTTTTGTTTTTTAGCCTGCTTTGTTTTATTATTCTTGTTAACCAAAAGGCAATTGCTCAGGCTTCCGCAATCGGGATATTTGACGGGCATACCGATGTAGGTCTGGTAAAACACCAGGGCAATGTGCAATACGATCCTAAATTGCAGCAGTATCACCTCGAAGGATCAGGCGCAAATATCTGGGCCACAAGCGATGCTTTTCATTTTGTGTGGAAACGCATAAAAGGCGATTTTATATTACGCACCAATGCCGCTTTTATAGGCAAAGGTGTTGAGGATCATCGCAAAATTGGACTGATGATACGCAGTACGCTCGATTCTAACTCCAAACATATCAACGCGGTTGTTCATGGCGATGGTTTAACATCCTTACAATACCGCAAAACGGTAGGGGGGATCACCGAAGAGAAAAAATCAACAATAACCGCTGCCAATGTGATACAACTGGAGCGGAAGGGTAATACCTATACCATGTCGGTAGCGCGCAAAGGCGATATGTTTGTAACCGAAGAAGTAAGCGATCTTGACCTGGGCGACGAAGTATACGTAGGCATATTCATCTGCTCGCACAATGCCAATGTTACCGAAAAGGCCATCTTTAATAATGTACGTATTGTAGTGCCTGCCCCGGCAACGCTTGTGGCATACAAACAATACCTGGGCAGCAGTATCGAATTGCTCGATCTGGCTACGCAAAACAGTACTGTCGTTTATCAATCCCCCAAATCATTACAGGCGCCAAACTGGATGCATGACGGGCAATCACTTATTTATAATAGCGAAGGCTCTTTGTATAAATTCAACCTTAAAACAAGGCAGCCTGTTGTGCTGAACACCGATCCGGCAAAAAATAACAATAACGATCACGTTTTATCTTTCGATGGAAAAATGCTGGCCATCAGTAGTGGAGATGGCGGGCCGTCCATTGGGTATACTGTGCCGGCTACGGGAGGTAGGGCCAAGAGGATATCTGCTGTAGGCGTTGGCGCGAGCTATATGCACGGCTGGTCGCCTGATGGAAAGTACATCGTTTTCTGCGGCGAACGTAATAGGGAATTTGATGTATACCGAATTCCTTCGGTTGGTGGCAAAGAAGTAAGGTTGACCAATAGTCCGGGTTTGGATGATGGTCCGGAGTATACACCCGATGGTAAATACATTTATTTTAATTCGGTACGCAGCGGACTGATGCAGGTTTGGCGTATGAAAGCCGATGGCAGCGAACAAACGCAGATCACCAGCGATGATTATAACAACTGGTTTCCGCATGTATCGCCCGATGGTAAGTGGATCTGCTACATCACCTTCCTCAAAAACGAGGTAGAACCCGGCGATCACCCTTTTTATAAACATGTATTCATCAGGGTGATGCCTGCAGGTGGTGGGCCTTCCAAAGTGGTGGCTTATTTGTATGGCGGACAGGGTACTATCAACACACCTTCGTGGTCGCCAGATAGTAAACACATTGCGTTTGTGAGTAACTCTCAATAAAGAGGCAAGAGATAAGAATCAAGAACCAGGAAAAGAATAGAATAATCAAGAAAAAAAGGCAAGAGATAAGAATCAAGAACCAGGAAAAAATTGAAGATTGAAAAATATGCGAAAATCACCTTTATGATGACAGAATGATAAATTGAATTAAATGCAATTAAAAAGAAAAATATGTAGTTATCTTGTCTCTTGATTATTGTTTTCTTGACTCTAATCAAATATCCCAATTATAACCTTAAATATATCATTTCCATGCAAACCTCCCGCAGATCATTTTTAAAAACAAGTGCAGTAGCCTTAGCTGGCGCAGCTTTATTACCCGATAGTTTACTAGCATCACAAAAACGCCTGCAACGTGTGGGTGTACAGTTGTACAGCGTACGCGATGCCATGAAGGTAGACCCAAAAGGAACGCTAAAAAAGCTGGCCGACGCCGGTTATCATCATGTAGAGCATGCCAACTATGTTGATCGTAAATTTTATGGTTTTACCCCCAAGGAATTTAAAAAGATACTTACCGATCTGGAACTTAAAATGCCAAGCGGCCATACGGTAATGACTGCCCAGCACTGGGACGATGCCAAAAACGATTTTACCGACGCCTGGAAATATACGGTAGAGGATGCCGCCACTGTTGGTCAGCGTTATGTAATCAGTCCATGGCTGGATGAAAGTCTGCGCCATGATACCGATAAATTAAAACGCTTTATGGAGCAGTTTAACAAAAGCGGCGAACTGTGCCAAAAGTCGGGGATGAAGTTTGGCTATCATAACCATAACTTTGAGATCAGCACCAAGGTAGGGGATATTACCCTGTATGATTTTATCATCCAGAATACCGATCCAAAACTGGTAGCTCAGCAAATGGATGTTGGCAATATGTTTAGCACCGGTGGTGTAGCGCTTGATTTTATTAATAAATATCCGGGTCGTTTTGAATCGCTGCATGTTAAGGACGAGATCAAAGTAGCACCAAGAGCCGATGGTGATGATACCGAAAGCACGATACTGGGTCAAGGGGTATTGCCGGTTAAAGAAATTGTAAAGGCGGCTAGCAAAAAAGGGGGCACGGTTCTGTTTATCATTGAGCAGGAAGCTTACCAGGGAAAAGACCCGGTTGATTGTGTAAAAATTGATTTACAAACCATGAAAAAATGGGGTTATTGATATTATTAAGGTAATTTCACCAAGGCAATAAATTTCCAGACCTACTCTTTTTTTAGTAGTGAAAATTATTAAGTTTGGAAATCTTTTATAGGCCCGACACCCCAGTTAAATAATAAAAAATGTTTGCATCAAATGGTCACTGACATATTTAACAAGGTTTTGCTAAAACAATTTACCAAAATATGTACAGGCGTATGGCTGCCAAAAAATGTAGCTTTTACAGTTTATGCAACCAAAATGCTGTTAATGAAGTAAAAAAAGAGGATATACAGGTGAAGATACAGCTTAAATTGTATTTATATTTTTTTGATCCTGTTTTTTTAAAACTTATTGATATATAATACTTTGTGTTTTTTAAATGTGTTTTTATTTTAAATTTTCGGTATACAAATAGGTAATATAATAGAGTGATTTTACTTTAGGCTTGTGGGAATATGAGTTCCTAAATGCCAGGCCAAAAAACTTAAATTGATAAACCGAATTAAATTATTTCAATGTGTAAAAAAAACACAATGACATATTGTAAAATAATTTTTATTCATACATTTAGCCGGATAACCAAGTATTAAACAATTTCATTTTAACCGAATAAATATGTCTGCAAACACTTATGACGCTATAGTCATTGGCTCAGGAATCTCAGGCGGGTGGGCTGCCAAGGAACTAACAGAAAAAGGTTTAAAAACCATTATGCTGGAGCGTGGTCGTAATATCGAGCACATTAAGGATTATGTGAACGCTAACAAAGCGCCGTGGGAATTCCCGCATCGTGGTGGGCGTACGCAAAAAATGATCGAAGATTACCCGGTATTACAGCGGGATTATCCGCTTAATGAAACCAACCTTGATTATTGGGCAAGTGATAAAGACAGTCCATATACCGAGGTTAAAAGATTTGACTGGTTCCGTGGTTATCACGTGGGCGGCCGTTCACTCATGTGGGGCAGGCAATCATACCGTTGGGCCGATGTTGATTTTGAAGCCAACCTGAAAGATGGTATCGCTGTGGATTGGCCTATCCGTTATAAAGATATCGCCCCGTGGTACAGCTATGCCGAAAAGTTTGCAGGTATATCTGGCAATAAAGATGGCCTGGCCATTTTACCGGATGGCGATTTTATGCCGCCCATGGAAATGAACGTGGTTGAAAAAGATGTAGCCAAACGTTTAAAAGAATATTATAAAGAAGAGCGGGCCATGATCATTGGTCGTACAGCCAATATCACCGTGCCACATAATAACCGTACTAATTGCCAGTACCGTAACAAATGTTGGTTGGGTTGTCCGTTTGGCGCTTATTTCAGTACACAATCGGCTACTTTGCCAGCGGCTATGGCTACGGGTAATTTAACCGTTCGGCCGTGGTCAATCGTAACCAAAATCTTGTATGATAAGGATACCAAAAAAGCCAAAGGTGTAGAGGTACTGGATGCCGAAACCAACAAAACCTATGAGTATTTTGCCAAAGTTGTGTTCCTGAATGCATCTACCATTAACTCTGCCTGGATCCTGATGAACTCGGCAAATGATGTTTGGGAAGGTGGTTTAGGCAGCAGCAGCGGCGAACTGGGTCATAACCTGATGGATCACCACTTAAATGTTAATGCCTGGGGCCATGTAGAGGGCTATGAGGATAAGTACTACTTCGGGCGCCGTGCAAACGGATTTTATATTCCCCGTTTTGCCAATCTGGGTAACGATAAACGCGATTTTATACGTGGTTTTGGTTACCAGGGTGGTGCAAGCCGCGAAGGATGGAGCCGTGACATTGCCGAACTGAGCATTGGCGGAGCCTTTAAAGATGCCTTAACCGAACCAGGCTCATGGTCTGTTGGTATGGGTGGTTTTGGCGAAACCCTGCCTTACCATGACAATAAGGTTTTCATCGATAAAACCAAAAAAGATAAATGGGGCCTTCCGGTTATCGCTATTGACGCGGAACTGAAAGACAACGAGAAAAAAATGCGTATCGCTATGGAAAGCGAAGGTAAAGCCATGCTGGAGGCCGCAGGTGTTAAAAATGTACAAACAAGCAGCAAAAACCCATACCTGGGCCGTGGTATTCATGAAATGGGAACCGCACGTATGGGCCGCGATCCAAAAACATCGGTACTGAACCAGTGGAACCAGGTTTGGGATGCCAAAAACGTATTTGTTACCGATGGTTCATTCATGACCTCGGCCGCATGCCAGAACCCATCACTTACTTATATGGCCATGACCGCCCGTGCAGCCAACTACGCGGTTGAGGCCTTAAAGAAAAACGAGATCTAATTAACCGGATATCCAAAATATACAAACCAATGACTGAAGAACAGGACAAAAGTACTCCCGACGCCTCCAGACGGGATTTCCTTAAAAAAGGCACATTAGCCGCGGCAAGTTTTATGATCGTTCCACGTTTTGTGTTGGGCGGCAAAGGCTTTACAGCACCCAGCGACAAACTGCTTATTGCCGGTGTAGGCGCAGGCGGTAAGGGCCAGAGTGATATTGCCAACTTTTACAAAAGCGGAAAAGCCGAGATCGCTTTTCTGTGCGATGTAGACGACAGAAGATCAGCAAATTCACGTGCTAAATTCCCTAAAGCCAAGTATTACAAAGATTGGCGCGAGATGTATGATAAAGAGTCGAAGCATTTCGACGCGGTATCAGTGTCTACACCAGATCATAACCACGCTTTAATTGCCTACCATGCTATGCAACTGGGCAAACACGTGTATGTTCAAAAACCATTAACGCATGATATCTGGGAAGCTCGTTTATTAACCGAGGCTGCCAAGAAATATAAAGTAGTAACCCAAATGGGTAACCAGGGATCATCAAATGATGGTACCCGTTTAATGTCGGAATGGTATGATGCCGACCTGATTGGTGATGTGCATACTATTTACTGCTGGACAAACCGTCCGGTATGGCCGCAGGGTATTGCCTGGCCTCAGCCGGCAAAAGAAATCCCGAAAGAACTGGATTGGAACCTGTGGTTGGGTACAGCGCCTAAAAAAGATTACGTAGATAAACTGGTGCCGTTTAACTGGCGCGGATGGTGGGATTACGGAACCGGCGCCCTGGGCGATATGGGCTGCCACTTGGTTGAAGCTCCGTTCCGCGTTTTGGGTTTACAATATGTAAAAGATGTACAAGCCAGCGTAGGCAGTGTGTATGTGGATGAGTTTAAACAAGGCCACTTCCCTGAAAGCTGTCCTCCATCAAGCCACATTACCTTAACTTTCCCTAAAACCGAGAAAACAAAAGGTGATGTTACCATGCACTGGATGGATGGCGGTATTACACCAGAAAGACCTATTGAATTAGAAGCCAATGAAAAATTTGGTGGCGAAGAAGGTAATGGTACATTATTTATCGGTACAAAAGGTAAAATGTATGCCAGCACTTATTCAGATGCGGCTACACTGTTACCGAAATCATTAACTGCAAGCGCCAACGCGCCTCAGAAATGGAAACGTGTACCGGGCGGTGCCGAAGGCCACTATGCGCAATGGGTTGAAGGTTGTTTAGCCGGATATGGTAAAACCGAACTGAGCTCATCATTTGATAAGGCTGGTCCGCTTACCGAGGCCTTGTTGATGGCTAATTTGGCTGTTCGTGGTCATGATCTCCAGGGCGGTCAGGTAAAACTGTTATGGGATAACAAAGCCATGAAAGTGACCAACTTTGACGCCGTGAACCAATACATCCAAAGGGATTATCCTGATGGATTTAAACTGAAAGCATAAATTAATTTTGAATTAGCGATTTAGTGAATTAGTGATTGGAAAAAGTAAATTTTACCGATCACTAATTTTATATTTAGGCTCACTAATTCAATATTAAAATTCACTAACTCACTAATTCAATAAATCAATAAATACCATGAATAGAAGAGAAGCTTTAGGCAGGGTTGGATTGATACTGGGAGGTACCATTATCGGCGCTGAGTTTTTTATCTCGGGCTGTAAACCAAGCTCCAAAAAAGTGAACGAATTGTTTGATGAAAACAACGTTGCTTTATTTGATGAAATTGGCGAAACCATTTTACCTGCTACCAGCACCCCAGGAGCCAAAGCCGCCGCTATAGGCAAATTTATGGCCCTGATGGTTCAGGATTGCTATAAACCAGAGGATCAGAAGATATTTGTAAAAGGTATATCTGATCTTGATGAGGCCAGCAAGAAAAAATTCAGTAAATCGTTTATGGAAGCCGATGCTAAACAACGCACCGAATTGCTTACCGAGCTGGATGCCGAACAAAAGAACTACACCAAAAACAAAAAGCCCGAAGATCCGAACCATTACTTCCGTATGATGAAAGAGTTAACCCTGCTGGGTTACTTTACCTCGGAAGTTGGTGCAACTAAAGCCCTGCGCTACATTGCTGTACCCGGACGTTATGACGGCAACGTGCCCTACAAAAAAGGTGATAAAGCCTGGGCTACCTGATAAATTAGTTTTTAGTTTCAGGTATCAAGTAGCTAGTATCAAGTATCAAGACGAGGAAAACAACGTCTTGATATTTGACATTTATAGCAGATCCTGATACTTGGTACTAACTACTTGATACTAACACATTAAACTACAAATGAAACTAAGATTAGGAATGATCGGTGGTGGTCAGGGCGCGTTTATTGGCGCCGTGCACCGCATAGCCGCACGTATAGATGGTGAATATGAACTGGTTTGCGGCGCTTTTAGCAGCAATGCCGAAAAATCACAAGCCAGCGGTTTGTTATTGGGATTACCCGCCAACCGCATCTACAACTCATACACCGAACTCATCGAAAAAGAAAAACAACTGCCAGAGGACCAGCGCGTACAGGTGATCAGTATTGTAACACCCAACCACGTACACTTCGCCCCAACAAAAATGGCGCTGGAAAATGGCTTTCATGTTGTTTTAGATAAACCCATGACTTTTTCTTTAGCCGAAGCCAAAGAGCTGGATAAAATAGTTAAGGCTACAGGTAAATTATTTTGCCTTACCCATACCTATACCGGCTACCCGATGGTAAAAGAAGCCAAACAATTAATAAAAGCAGGAAAATTAGGGGCCATCCGTAAAGTGTATGTAGAATATCCGCAGGGATGGCTCAGCAGCTTTTTGGAAGGCGATGATAATAAACAGGCTTCATGGCGCACCGATCCGGGTAAAAGTGGCATAGCAGGCGCCATGGGCGATATCGGTACCCACGCCTTTAACTTGGCCGAATATGTGACTGGTTTAGAGGTTACTAAAATTTGTGCCGATATAAATATCGTAGTTGAAGGTCGCAAATTGGATGATGACGGTGCCGCGCTGCTTAAATTCAACAATGGTGCGAGCGGCGTACTAACCGCTACCCAGATTGCCGCTGGCGAAGAAAATAACGTTAAAATACGCGTTTACGGCGAAAATGGCGGACTGGAATGGCACCAAAGCGATGCTAACTCATTAACCGTGATGTACACCGACAAACCGATGGAGGTATGGCGCACAGGCGGTGGTTACACCAGTTCGTTCGCGCAGCATAATACCCGTACACCCGCTGGTCACCCCGAAGGTTACCTGGAAGCCTTTGCCAACCTTTACCGCAACTTTGCGTTAACCGTTAAAGCTGGTATTGAGGGCAGAACTGCAACACCCGAAGAACTGGATTTTCCGGGAGTAAAAGAGGGGGTACGAGGCATGGCATTTATTGAAAATGTAATAGCCTCGGGCAAATCAGATAAAAAGTGGACTGAATTTTCTATTTAAAAAAACTATGACAACTATAAAAGGACCTGCCATATTTTTAGCGCAGTTTATAGGCGATACAGCGCCATTTAACAGTTTGGAGTCTATTTGTAAATGGGCCGCAGGCCTGGGTTACAAAGGCGTTCAGCTGCCAACCAATGATGCCCGCTTTATCGATCTGCAAAAAGCTGCCGAAAGCAAAACTTATGCTGATGAGATCAAAGGCATTGTGAACGCTGCCGGTTTGGAGATCACAGAACTATCAACCCACTTGCAAGGTCAGCTGGTAGCCGTAAACCCAGCTTATGATTCGCTATTTGATGCTTTCGCACCGGAGGCTGTTCGTAATAACCCGGTTGAAAGACAAAAATGGGCTGTGCAGCAAGTAAAATATGCCGCGCAGGCTTCCAAAAATTTAGGACTAAACGCCTCTGTAACTTTCAGCGGAGCTTTGCTTTGGCCAATGGTTTATCCATGGCCGCAACGTCCTGCAGGTATAGTAGATACCGGATTTGATGAGCTGGCTAAGCGCTGGAAACCGATCCTGGATGTGTATGAAGACAACGGCATCGACCTTTGCTACGAAATTCACCCGGGCGAAGATCTGCATGATGGGATCACCTATGAAATGTTCCTGGAAAAAGTAAACAATCATAAACGCGCCAACCTGTTGTATGATCCATCGCACTTTGTACTACAATGTCTGGATTATCTTGAATATATCGACATCTATCACGAGCGCATCAAAATGTTCCACGTAAAAGATGCCGAATTTAACCCTACTGGCCGCCAGGGTGTTTATGGTGGTTACCAGAACTGGGTAGATCGCGCGGGCCGTTTCCGCTCGCTGGGTGATGGCCAGGTTGATTTCAAGGGTATATTTAGCAAGTTAACTCAATATGATTATAAAGGGTGGGCCGTATTAGAATGGGAATGCGCGCTTAAACATCCGGAAGATGGGGCAAGAGAAGGTGCCACATTTATCAAGGATCATATCATCAGGGTTACCGAGCGTGCTTTCGACGATTTCGCGGCATCAGGTTCTGATGAAGCTTTTAACAGGAAAACGCTGGGGATATAATCACCCCTTGTCCTAAAATACTTTGTCATCCTGAGCGTAGCGAAGTATCTGCTCGTCTGCATACATGTTCACGAATAGATACTTCGCTACGCTCAGCATGACAAAACATAAAGGTGATAAGTGAGAAGGTAAAAGCATTATATTTGGTAACCAATTAACCAATTAAATTAAAACCTAATTATCTTTAAATGCAAACCATTAACCGTACACAGCTTTTCAGGGCCAGTTGTTTATCTCTGTTAGTAACATCACTATCCTTTGGTATCCGTGCAGGTATATTGAACGATCAGGGCGTCAGATTTCACCTTAATGGCTCAGAACTGGGCACTATTGCTGCAACAGCTTTTTGGGGCTTCCCCTTAGCTATCATTGTGGGGGGCTTTATTGTAGATATCATCGGCATGAAAAAATTGCTGGTATCGGCTTTTGTTTTTCATTTGATAGGTATCCTGCTTACCATTTTCGCTAATGGATACTGGACCCTGTTTCTGTCGACACTGATGATCGGTATCGCCAACGGAACGGTCGAGGCTTCCTGTAATCCGTTGGTGGCTTCTTTATATACCGACAATAAAACCACCAAGCTTAATCACTTTCACTTGTGGTTCCCGGCGGGTATCGTGATCGGTACATTGGTTGTGTTTGGGCTGGATACAGCGCTGGCGCATGGTGTATCTCCAAAGCCTTACTGGATATCGCAGTTAGAAGTAGCCATTATGCTTATTCCAACATTGATTTATGGCTTCCTGTTCTCCAAACTGGAGTTCCCGGTTACCGAAAGGGTATCAGCAGGTGTAAGCACAAGCGATATGTATGTTTCTTTGATGAACCCTTTATTTCTGTTCATGATCATCTGTATGTTTGGTACTGCTATAACAGAATTATTTACTAATCAATGGACGGATGTGTTGTTCAAAACAGTTACGGATAATGCTATCCTGATTCTCACTTTCGTGGCATCGGTACAGGTATTGGGCAGGGCGTTTGCTGCTCCTATTGTGCATCGCCTGGCTCCGCAGGGCGTGCTGCTTATTTCGGCCATCTTATCTGCACTGGGAATTTACCTGATGATTCATTTGCACGGTGATGCCATTTATTTTGCCGCTGTTGTTTTTGGATTGGGTGTAGCCTTTTTCTGGCCATGTATGATAGGCTTTGTAGCCGAAAATCTGCCACGTACCGGAGCTGTTGGCTTAAACCTGATGGGCGGTGCAGGCATGTTCGGCGTATCTATTTATATGATATTTATGGGCGGCCATTATGATGCTATCATGGCTCAGAAACTTCCGGCCGGAGCCAGTCTGGACGCTTATCGATCAGCAGCGGCAGGTACGGATATGGCCAAGGCTTTTGATGCTGCCCGGTCAGCCGCCGGTCCCGAAGTACTGAATACCACGCTCATTATTCCTGTAGCATTGATAGTTGCTTTCGGCGGTTTGGTATTATATATGCGCGGCAGAAAAAAAACAACGCCATTAAATACAGTTACCGTGTAAAAAGTACACTGATTATGATAAAAAATTGTATTTTTCGGCCGTATTATTCACCAATCCCAAAAAAACAGAAGTAAACCGGGCAGCTTAGTAAAAATAAAACAGATATGACCCTGCCAGGTTATTATTAAAAAAACAAAAAACTCATGAAAAAGGCTTTTTTTATTCTTTGTATCAGCGCGGTAGTTACAGCTTGCGGTAGCAATTCATCAAACAAAGGCGGTAGCGACAGCACCAGCGCGGCAAACCAAACCGCAAAAGCGGCTGATGCTAATGCTGATACCGTTGTAGCAAAAACAGGTACAGAAGCGGCTGGCGGATCAGCAGGTTCAGCCAAAGGCGAAAGTTTAATTGCTGCAGCAGATTGCAATACCTGCCATAAGGTTGATGTAAAAATAATAGGTCCTGCGTTTCAGGATGTAGCGGCTAAATATCCAGCTACAGAAACCAACATTGAAACCCTGGCTAAAAAAGTTATTGACGGTGGTAAAGGTAACTGGGGCGATATCCCAATGACACCACACCCAACTGTATCTTTAGATGATGCTAAAGAAATGGTTAAATACGTTTTATCCCTGAAAAAATAACCTGATTTCATCTACTTAAAAAACAACTATGACCACTGGAATCAGGGTAAAACTTTCTGCCATGATGTTCCTCGAATTTTTTATTTGGGGAGCATGGTTTGTAACATTAGGAGCATTCTTAGATAAAACACTACATGCCACAGGCGTTCAGGCCGGATCTGTATTTTCTACCCAATCATGGGGTGCTATCATAGCGCCTTTTATTATTGGCTTAATTGCCGACAGGTATTTTAACGCCGAAAAAATATTAGGTATACTGCATATAGCAGGCGCTGTACTCATGTATCAGATGTACAAAGCATCAGATGTAGGCGCGTTTTACCCGTATGTATTGGGTTACATGATATTGTATATGCCAACGCTTGCGCTGGTAAATTCCGTTTCATTTAACCAGATGACCGATCCGGAGAAGGAGTTTTCTTCTATCCGTGTTTGGGGAACTGTAGGTTGGATATTGGCGGGGGTATCGATAAGCTATTTGTTTAACTGGGATTCACCCAATGGCATTGCTCAGGGCTTTTTAAAAAACACCTTCCTCATGGCAGGAATTGCTTCCCTGGTTTTAGGTTTATTCAGTTTCACACTGCCAAACACTCCGCCTAAGGTTGCCAAAGGCGAAAAAGTTAGCGTTTCGCAGGTACTTGGTCTTGATGCATTGAAACTGCTGAAAGACAAGAACTTTGCGGTGTTCTTTGTGGCTTCTATCCTGATCTGTATTCCATTGGCGTTCTACTACCAAAATGCAGGCGCCTTTTTAGCCGATATTAAGGTTGATAACCCAACCGGGAAAATGGCTATTGGTCAGGGTTCGGAGGTGTTGTTCCTGCTTTGCCTGCCTATCTTCTTTAAGAAATTCGGGTTTAAAAAAACAATCCTGGTAGGTATGCTGGCATGGGCGGTTAGGTACGCGATGTTTGCTTACGGTAACGCCGGCGAATTAAGCTTCCTGTTGCTCACAGGTATCGCGCTTCATGGTGTTTGTTATGATTTCTTCTTTGTTTCCGGACAGATCTATACTGATTCAAAGGCGGGTATTCAATATAAAAGCGCCGCGCAGGGTATGATAACCCTGGCTACTTATGGTGTAGGTATGTTGATCGGCTTTTATATTGCCGGGTTAATTTCCGACAGTTATAACAGTCCTGCCGGGCATAATTGGAAAATGATATGGCTGATACCTGCCGGTATAGCGGCTGTAGTGTTTATCCTGTTTGTGCTGTTCTTTAAGGACAAAAAAGATAGTGAAGCTATTAATCAACCTGCAAATAACTAAACAATGGCATCAAACCAAAACCGGAGATCGGCTATCAAAAACATGCTTGCGGGCACGGCGGCAATCACAGCGTCGGGCGTGCTTACCTCATTTACATCAACCGAACAAGATAAACAGATGTTACCTGATACGCTTAAAGGAAATATTAACCACGCGGTTTGCCGCTGGTGTTATGGCGATATAAGTGTGGAGCAACTTTGCATAGCTGCCAAAGATATCGGCATCAAAGGGATCGACCTGGTTGGCCCTGCCGACTGGCCTACGCTTAAAAAGTATGGCCTGTACTCATCTATGTGTAATGGTGCCGAGATAAACCTCACCGATGGTTTTGGTGATAAGCAGTTTCATGCCCAATTGCAGAAGAACTATACGGAAATGATCCCTAAGGTGGCAGCTGCAGGGTATAAAAACCTTATCTGCTTTAGTGGTAGCCGCCGTGGTAAGGATAACGAAACCGGCTGGAACAACTGTGTGGAAGGTCTGAAACCCTTGGTAGCTCTTGCCGAAAAGCATAATGTAGTATTGGTAATGGAACTGCTGAACAGTAAGATAGACCATAAAGATTACCAATGCGACCGTGTATCATGGGGGGCTGAGCTTTGCAGAAGACTCGGCTCCGAAAACTTTAAGCTGCTGTATGATATATACCACATGCAGATAGATGAAGGCGATGTGATCCGTAATATCCGAGACAATCACCAATACATCGCGCACTATCATACCGGTGGTGTACCCGGTCGTAACGAGATTGATGATACACAGGAATTATATTACCCGGCCATCATGAAAGCTATAGTAGGCGTAGGGCATAAAGGCTTTGTAGCACAGGAATTTATTCCGAAGCAGCCAGATCATATCGCTTCTTTACGTAAAGCGGTACATATCTGTGATGTTTAAACCTTATGGTTTGCAGCTGCTCTAACAATACACTAACCAAATAATTATACATGACAACCAGAAGAACATTCTTAGCACAAGCCGGATTAGTTGCGGCAGGTGTAATGATAAAACCTAATTTACTATCGGCCAAAAGCACCAATGGTGTCGGGCTGCAATTATATAGTCTGCGCGATCAATTACCAAAAGACGTAAAAGGCGTGATAGCGCAGGTAGCGAAAGCTGGATATAAAGAAGTAGAAACCTTTGGTTTTAATCAGCAAACCGGTTACTGGGGTTTACAAGGTAAAGATTTTGGTCAGCTGTTAAAAGATAACGGCTTGAGCACACCAAGCGGGCACTATGGTCTTGACCAGTATTTTGGCAGCGGTAAAACCGACGATCTGAAAGCTTATATCGAAGTAGCCAATACCATCGGTCAAACGTATATCATCATCCCTTCGCTGAATCATAACTTCATCAAAACCGTTGACGACTGCAAAGGCGTTGCCGAAAAGATGAATAAGATTGCAGAGATATGCAAGGCATCCGGCTTAAAGCTGGGCTATCATAACCATAATTTTGAATGGCACCCGGTTGGCGATACTACTTTTTATGATGTAGTATTGAACAATACCGACCCTAAACTGGTGAACATGGAAATGGACTTGTACTGGGTGGTTCGTGCCGGTCAGGATCCGTTGGCTATATTCCAGAAACATCCGGGTCGTTTTACCTTTGTACACATTAAGGACCGTGATAAAACCAATGCCGAACTGAACACCGAAATTGGCAATGGCGATATTGATTTTAAAACCATTTTAGGCAAAGCCAAACTGGCCGGCATTAAACATTTTATTGTTGAGCAGGAAAACTATACCAATATCGATCCGTATGTGAGCATTGCCAAAAGTGCATCGTATTTGAAAAATACACTACATGTATAAGAGGGAGGCAAGAATCAAGAGCCAAGAATCAAGAAAAAAGCACTCGCTGCTATATTCTTAAGTCTTGATTCTTGACTCTTACATCTTGATTCTCAATTTAAAACCAACTATAATACTGATATGAAATATCCAATTGTATTAACAGCGCTTTTAGCAGGAAGCTTTTTTGTAGCCAGCGCGCAACAGGCAAAACCAGAAGATACCGAAACCTGGGAACCAATACCAAAAGTAGTTGTTCCGGGAAAAGTATTGGGCGAGGCCCCGTCTGACGCTATTGTTTTATTTGATGGCAAAAATCAGGACGAATGGGTTTCTGTGGCTGATCAAACACCGGCAACATGGGTGGTTAAAGGCGGTATTTTAACCGTTGATAAAACCAAAGGCAATATCGAAACCAAAAGAAAATTCACCAATTACCAGTTGCATATTGAGTGGCGCGTACCTGCCAACATTGCCGGCGAAGGACAGGCCCGCGGTAATAGCGGTATTTTCCTGGCCTCATTAGGCAAAGGCGATGCCGGTTATGAGCTACAGGTTTTAGATTCATACCAAAACAAAACTTATGTTAACGGTATGGCTGGCAGTTTGTACAAACAAGCTATCCCATTGGCAAACCCTTGCCGTAAACCAGGCGAATGGAACGTGTATGATGTAATCTGGACCGCACCAGTATTTAATGAGGATGGTTCATTAAAATCAGCAGCCAAAGCTACCGTATTCTTTAACGGTGTACTGGTTGAAAATAACTTTGAACTATGGGGCCCAACCCAATACATTGGCAAGGCATCATACGAAGGTAAAAAACATGGTGCCGCTCCAATCAAATTACAGGCACACGGTGATAAAAGCGAACCGCTTAGCTTCCGGAACATCTGGGTACGCGAGTTGTAATATCTCATATTCGTTTAAAAAAAATCCAGGGCCCGTAAGCGATAGCTTATGGGCTTTTTTGAATAATAGCCATGATTCATTACTTATAAAAACATGTCATTGCAAGCGCAGCGTGGCAATCTCCTCGCATGCATATTGAACGCGATGAGATTGCTTCGTCGTTCCTTCTCGCAATGACATAAAGGGAATATGCCATGAGTAGTAGCGTCAAAGGGCGACACCCTTTTAATATTGTTTATTCCTATTTTCTACTTATTAAAAAAACAAAAAATCACCAGATTTGAACCTATCTTTACCGCATTTAATAAACTCATGAAATCACTTTACCAAACCCGTTATTCACTGTTCGCGTTGATATTATTTTTTATGCTGGGGCTGTCGGCTTCCTCGGCTATGGCAGCTAAAAGGTCTTATTATCAGCTTAAAATATATCATTACAAAACCGCAGCGCAGGAGGGAAGGATTGAGCGTTACCTGGAGCAAGCCTATGTGCCGGCTCTGCACCGGGCAGGTATAAAAAACGTGGGTGTATTTAAACCGGTTAAGCAGGATACTGCCGATATGCGTATTTATGTTTTTATCCCTTTCGCCACTTTTGATAAACTGGTGAATATGGGTAAAAAACTGCAAGGCGATACCGAATATTTAACCAATGGCGACGACTATATCAATGCCGATTATAAAGATGCACCTTATACCCGTATAGAAACCATTGTATTGCAGGCTTTCCCGGGTATGCCCTCCCCGGCTGTACCCAATTTAACAGGCGCCAAAGCCGACAGGGTATATGAACTGCGCAGCTATGAAAGTGCAACCGAAAAGTATAATTTTAACAAAGTGCGTATGTTTAATGTAGGCGACGAAGTAGGCTTGTTTAAACGCCTTGGTTTTAATGCTGTGTTTTACTCCGAAGTGATTGCCGGCAGCCGTATGCCCAACCTTATGTACATGACCACTTTTAACAACAAGGCCGACCGCGACAAGCACTGGGAAGCTTTTAATAATGACGCCTACTGGAAAAGCCTCGTAGCCAAACCGGAATACCAGAACAATGTATCGCATGCGGATATTATATTTTTGTATCCGGCAGCCTATTCGGATTTTTAAATTTATTTTCCATCATGTCATTTCGACCGTAGGGAGAAACCTTATACGATTAGTTCATCCCGCGCAAAAGATTTTTCGCTCCGCTCAAGAGATAGTTTCTCCTCGTACCTCGTTCGAAATGACATTTTGTTATTTAATTCTTCACACAAAAACAGATTTGTAATGCTGAACGGAGTGAAGCAGCTATTCACCAACAAGCATGTGGATTAATAGATCCTTCGTTCCTCAGGATGACAGAATATTTAAAGACTTACGAAGTTTTCAAAACTTCGTAAGTCTGGATTCCCACTCCCCACACCCAATCCCACCTGTCCATTATCATCAAAAATGTCCGGAATCGATCATTTTTTGAAAATATAAAATCAGTAATTATTTGATAGCCAATATTTTAATATTGGTATAGCTCTTGCAAATCCCTATCCAAAAAGTATCAAAATGGATAAGGAAATAGCCCTTGAAGTAACTACGCAAAAACGCCGGAAAGCCGTACTGATCGTGATGATCGTAATCAGCGGTTTGGTGCTGGCTGTATGGATACTGAGGGGATTCATCAAGTCATCAATAAACAGATCACAAATTACTGCTTCGGCTGTTCAGGTGGGTAATATCGAAAACACTATCAATGCTACCGGTGAGGTTTTACCCGAGTTTGAAGAGATCATCACCAGCCCCATCAATGCCTCCATCAAAAACGCCCTGATGGATGCCGGTAATAAAGTAAATGTGGGGCAATCCGTCATCACACTTGATAAAACCGCTACTCAAACCGAGTATGATAAGCTCAACTTTCAACTGGAATCAAAACGCAACGAGATCAGCAAACTAAAACTCGACCTCGGCAAAAGTTTTTATGATATCAAGTCGAACAACGATATCAAACAACTACACATCAGCAACCTGGCCGATGCGGTTGAAAACGCCAAACGCCTGTATAAGGCAGGCGGCGGTACCCGCGAAAATATTGAACAGGCAGAGCTTAACCTGAAGGTGGCCCAGCTGGAAAAAAAGCAGCTGGAAAACGAGATCAAAAATAAGCAGCAAACCATGCGGATAGAGATCAAGGAGGCCGAGATTGCCGCCGCCATTCAGCAAAGCGACCTGAGCGCCCTGCAACGCAAGCTTAACCTGGCTAACATAGTGGCTACCCGCAAAGGGGTGATTACCTACGTAAACAAAAACATAGGTGCCAATATACATGAAGGTGAAACGCTGGCCCGCATAGCCGATCTGGGCAGTTTTAAGGTGCAAGGCAGCATATCTGATAATTCGGTTGATCAGTTACATGCCGGAATTCCGGTTATTGTGAGGGTGAATGATAACCAGCTGCGCGGTCACGTGACCAATGTATCGCCATCCATTCAAAACAGCATTATTTCTTTTGATATCCAGCTGGACGATCGCTCCAGCAAGCTGCTGCGACCCAATATGAAAGTAGATGTTTTTTTGGTAACTGCAGCACATAGCAAGGTAATGCAAGTGGCCAATGGCCCGGCATTTAAGGGATCATCGCTCCAGGATATTTTTGTGATTAATGGCTCAAAAGCCGAGCGCCGGACGGTTCATATCGGCCTCAGCAATTTTGATTTTGTGGAGATTAAAGGCGGTGTAAAACCTGGCGATGTGGTGATCACCTCGGATATGAGCGAATATAAAAACTCAAAAGAGGTAACTATTAACTGATAAACCACTCAGCTCCTGTGGGAAGGGAGTTCTTCATAACATTAATCCTCCTGCCAGAGGGCGGGAGGATTGAGTGGATAGCAGATCAATATATTAAAGGAAAATGAGGATTCTATACATCATAAGTTTGTTAACCATGAGCGCAGGGGCATTTGGCCGCAGTAACAGCGATACACTGCGGCTAACCCTGCAGCAGGTGGTTGAAATGGCCAAGGCAAACTCCATAGCGGCTAAACAGGCGGCTACCGTACGCGAAACCAAGTACTGGGAATACCGTACCTATAAATCAAACTATCAGCCGCAGCTGGCCCTGAGCGGTACCCTGCCAGATTATAATAAAAACTTTACCCAGGTACAGCAGCCCGATGGTACCATATTGTTTCAGCCTGTGCATAATGATAACTCATCCCTACAATTGGATTTTAGCCAGAGTATTACCGCTACCGGCGGTACTATTTACGGCAGAACCCAACTACAGCGTTTTACCGATTTCGACAGACATAACGCCTTGTATAACGGTGTTCCGTATAGTATTGCTTATACACAGCCGCTTTTTCAGTTTAACCAACTCAAATGGGATAAAAAAATTGAACCGCTAAAATATAACGAGAGCAAACAGAAGTATATCGAAGACCAGGAAAATATAGCGGTTACTGTTGAAGGGTATTTTTTTGATCTGTTGCTGGCGCAGGTTAACTTGCACATTGCCGAAACAAATTATACCAATACGCAAAAAATAATGGCTATAGCCAATATCAAGCTCGATTTAGGGAAAGTATCAAAAAACGAAATATTGCAATTACAGTTGGAACTGATCAACGCTAAAAAAGCAGTAGGTACCGCCAAACGCGATATTGAAGTGGCTACCCTCAATCTTCGTAGCTACACCGGACTGGAAGATGACAGCAAAATTGTATTGGCAATACCCCAAAATATCAGCCAGATGACGGTTACATCAGATAAGGTTTTGGCCGAGGCCTATGCCAACCGGGCAGATGCTATAGGGTTTTTACGGAAAGTAGCAGAAGCTAAAAGGGATGTAGCTAAAGCCAAAGGCGAAACGGGTTTGAAAGCAACGCTTAATGCTAACCTGGGTTTTTCAAATACGGCCACCAGTATTACCGGGGTTTACAATAACCCGCAAAACCAGCAGATAGTACAGTTAACGCTGTCGGTACCTATATTGGATTGGGGCAGGTCAAAATCGCGCACCAAAACGGCGCTGGCTAACCAGCAACTTACGGAGTATACGGTGGAGCAGGATAAGCAAACTTTTAAACAACAAATTGTAACGCAGGTATCCCTTTTTAATATGATGAAAGAGCAACTGGTATATACCGCCGAGGCCGACAGCATAGCCTCAGAAAAATATAAAATAGCCCGCGAACGCTACGTGCTGGGCGATCTGGGCATCACCGATCTGGGCATTGCCTTCCGTGAAAACGATCAGGCCAAGCGCGATTATATCACCTCGCTCCGCGATTTCTGGGGAGCCTATTACCAACTGCGCCAGCTGTCGTTATATGATTTTGAAACCAACCATAAGATAACGTACCAGTAGGGGAATAAGTCAAAAGTAAAAAGTCAAAAAAATAAACAAATCACTAATTCACTAAATCACTAATTCACTAAATAATTACCTAAGCCTTATCACTAATTCACTAAATCAATAATTCACTAATTAAAAAATATGATCCGTTTACAAAACATTGAGAAAGTATACCGTACAGATACTATCGAAACACTGGCCCTTAACAGCATTAGTCTTGATGTGGCCAAAGGCGAATTTTTATCCATTATGGGGCCATCGGGCTGCGGCAAAAGTACGCTGCTTAATATCATGGGATTGCTGGATACACCGTCCAAAGGCGACATCAGGATAAGCGATCAAAAGACCGATCATTTATCCGATAAGCAACTGGCGCAGTTCAGGAACCAGAAACTGGGTTTTATTTTTCAGAGCTATCATTTGATCAATGATCTGCAGGTGTTGGATAACGTAGAGCTGCCGCTATTATACCGTAACACTACCGCCAAAGAGCGCAAAGAATTGGCTACGGAAGCGCTGGCTAAAGTAGGATTGTCTAACCGTATCAAACACTTCCCAACGCAGTTATCGGGTGGTCAGCGGCAGCGTGTGGCTATAGCTAGGGCCATTGTTGGCAGGCCGGAAATTATCCTGGCCGATGAGCCAACCGGCAACCTGGACAGCGCCATGGGCAACGAGATCATGGATATCCTTATCAACCTTAATCGTAACGAGGGTACCACCATTGTGATGGTAACACACGATGAAAATATGGCCCACAAAACGCACAGACTTGTGCGCTTATTTGACGGTTCGCAGGTTCAGTAATACATCAGCTAAAAATTAATATCATGCTTAAAAATTATTTCAAAATAGCCATAGCGGTATTAAGGCGCAGAA
This sequence comes from Mucilaginibacter sp. 22184, assembly GCF_052045695.1. Classification (NCBI taxonomy): domain Bacteria; kingdom Pseudomonadati; phylum Bacteroidota; class Sphingobacteriia; order Sphingobacteriales; family Sphingobacteriaceae; genus Mucilaginibacter; species Mucilaginibacter sp. 22184. The sequence continues at coordinate 440,440 of NZ_JBQEPI010000006.1, read as the reverse complement.
AGTTCTTCACCTTTATCAGTCTGTTTGGCATTAGTTTAACACTTACGGTATTGATGGTGCTTGCCGCTTTTATTGAAAAGGTTACCAACCCGGTTTATCCGGGCGATAAAAATAGCCGGTCGCTGTATATCAAACGGTTAACCTACACCTCAAAAAAAGGATGGATAAATAGTGGTGGCTCCTCCTTTTATTTTTTAACCCATTATGCAGGCAGTTTAAAAACGCGGGTTAAAATGGCTATTGTTTCCAGCAATACTTCATCAAATGCGTATGTGAATAACAAAAAAATAGTGATCGACATGAAGTACACCAATGCCGATTTGTGGAATATTGCTAATTATCAGTTTATAGAAGGAAAGCCATTTACCCCTGACCAAATTAACAAAGCCGACCGTGTAGCCGTAATCTCCGAGCGTACCCGGAACGAATATTTTGGCGATGCTGTTACCGTAGTTGGTAAATACATTGAAGCTGATAATATAAGCTACCGGGTAACAGGTGTAATTAAAAACGTGCCAGAGATTGAGGAAGTTTTTTATGCCAATATGTTTTTGCCTTATACTGTAGCTAAGAGTGATTACCGGAATAAGGACTTTTGGGGCGATTACTCCGCGATATTACTTGCGCCATCTGAACAACTGGTAACGAAGATGCACACCGAGTACGAGCAAATGGTTACCCGGATACCCATACCCGATAACATGAAAAAGGATTTTGATACCCTGCATTCCGATGCCGACACATACTTTGAAACCTTTACCCGCGGTTTTTTTGGCAATGCCGATAATGCAGGTTATGCACGCTTTTTGCTTTTCATGAGCCTGTTTGTTTTGTTGTTTATGTTGCTGCCCACCGTAAACCTGGTTAATGTAAACATCACCCGCATCATGGAGCGCTCGTCTGAAATTGGTGTGCGCAAGGCTTTCGGGGCTTCATCAAAAACATTGGTTTACCAGTTTATTACAGAAAATATCATACTCACCATATTGGGCGGTATTATTGGTGTTATACTGACCATAATTATTTTACAGGTTATTAACAGCAGCGGATTTATACCTGATCTTGATCTCACTATCAATCCCGCGGTATTACTGTATAGTTTACTGGCTTGCTTGTTTTTTGGCCTGTTATCCGGCGTGTATCCAGCCTGGCGAATGTCAAGACTTAATGTGGTAACCGCCTTAAAGGCGCAATAATTAAACCTTTAATCAAAACTTTTATGATAAAGCATTTATTCAAACTCATCTGGAATAAAAAGAAGCAAAACTTTTTATTGATCACCGAAATATTTATTTCGTTCCTGGTCATCTTTGGGGTGTTTACCTCCCTGGTCTATTATTACCGCAACTACAAAAAACCAATGGGCCTTACTTATAATAACGTTTGGGTTATTAATTTTCAAAACAACAAGCAGTTTCACACTACCGACTCCGTAACGCAGTATTACGCCACTCTGACTGCTATGCTCAAAAATATGCCGCAGATAAAAACGCTCAGTTATGCATCAAGCAATATTCCGTTTACCAGTAGTACAAATACAACCAGGCTTATTTATAAGGGACGGGAAATAAGGCCCATTAACTTTTACCGTACCGGCGATAACTATCGTGAAGCTTTCAATATGAATTTATTGGAGGGCCGTTGGTTTAACCAGGATGACGTGGTAAGCATCAATAGGTCGGTAGTTATCAATGCTTCGCTTAGGGAAAGTTTATTTGGAAATGGCCGGGCCTTAGGGCAATTAATAGACGATAGCCAGGACGATAAACATGTTAGAAAGATAAAAGTAATAGGTGTTGTGCAGGATGTTAAAGACAAGGGCGACTATTTACCATCGGGTATGGCTATGTACAATCGTGTAGATACCGGCGACATGCGCTATATAAGTAAGTTGGTCATCAAAGTATCGCCCGATGCAGATGCGGCTTTTGAGAGCAAATTGTATAAAACCGTGGCCAGCTATATGAAGGAAGCATCGGTAGAGATAGAGCATTTTTCAAAGAAACGGGAAAGCACCAACAGGAGTACTTTAATCCCCATCATCATATTCTCTATTGTAACCGCTTTTCTTATTATTAATGTATCATTGGGTATTTTTGGCGTGTTATGGTATAATATCAACCGTCGCCGGGGCGAGATTGGGCTGCGCAGGGCAGTAGGAGCGTCAGGCGGCTCGGTTTCATCACAGTTGATCACCGAATCGTTGATATTGGCCACTCTATCTTTAATTATCGGTGTGTTTTTTGCCGTGCAGTTCCCTTTACTTCATGTGTTTAATATGGAGGCGGGCATTTATGTAACCGCCATATTCCTGGCTATCCTGTTCATTTACACGCTGGTATTACTGTGCTCGTTATACCCGGGCAGGCAGGCCGCGGCAATTTACCCGGCGGTGGCTTTACATGAAGAATAATTACGATATTAACCTGCTGTTATGATATTGGTTATTGATGATGATTTAGCGGTACGCACCTCGCTGGTATTGTTGCTCAAAGGCGAAGGCTATGATGTGCAGTGTACCGAAGGCCCGGCCGAAGCATTGAAGGCTATCCGGAAGCAAAATCCGGAGCTCATTATACTCGATCTTAATTTTTCTATAGATACATCCGGTCGGGAAGGGCTTGATCTGCTGGCTAAAATAAAACAAATCAACAGCAGTATACCCGTGATACTGATAACCGGCTGGGGCAGTATTGAACTGGCGGTAGCCGGTATGAAAATAGGCGCCAGCGACTTTATCAATAAACCCTGGAGCAACGAACACCTGGTGCAATCGGTAAAAACCCTGCTCGATCTGCAGGATAATAAAGCCGGTCACCGCACCCGCTCACAGCTCGACAAAAGCTACAACTTTCAGCACATTATAGGCCAGGACCCTAAAATGCTGGATATACTGGAAACCATTGGCCGCGTAGCTCAAACCGATGCTTCGGTACTCATCATGGGTGAAAGCGGAACGGGTAAGGAACTGATTGCCGAAGCTATCCATCAAAACAGCCTGCGCCGTAACAAGCCATTTATCAAGGTTAATCTGGGTGGTATCAGTACCTCCTTGTTTGAAAGTGAGATGTTCGGCCATATCCGCGGGGCGTTTACCGATGCCCGGTTTGACAGGATCGGTCGTTTTGAAATGTCCAATAAGGGCACCATATTTTTGGATGAGATTGGTGATCTGGATGCCAGCAGCCAGGTAAAACTGCTGCGCGTATTGCAGGACCGTACCTACGAGGTGCTGGGCAGCAGCCGCACTAAAACAGTTGATGTACGTATTGTCTGCGCTACCAACAAAAACCTGAACGACATGGTGAGCAAGGGTACTTTCCGCGAAGATCTGCTTTACCGCATCAACCTCATCACGGTTTACCTGCCCGCCCTGCGCGACAGGCCAAAGGACATCCCTTTACTGGTGGAGTTTTTTATCAATAACTTAAAAGATATTTATAATCGGCCAAAGCTATCCGTAGCGCCGGCCGCTATGAAATGGTTGCAGCAATTACCGCTGCCCGGCAATATCAGGCAATTGAAAAACCTGGTGGAGCGCTCTATCCTGGTGAGTAAAAAAGATGAACTTGGTATTGATGATTTCCGCTCACAGCTGGAGCTATCGCCGGTAAAAAAAGGTAATATGCAGCTGCCCGGTGTAGGGACCCTCACACTGGAAGAGGTAGAGGTAGAGATGATCAAACGCGCTATGGATCACCATAAAAATAAAATAAGCCGGGCCGCCGCCGCGCTGGGCCTCACACGCAGCGCCCTTTACCGCCGCCTGGATAAATACCAGATCCCTTACGATGAAGCTGAGGACTAAATATATTTTATTTGTGGTTACCCTGCACCTGTTAACACTGGTGCTCACTTACTTTATTTTTAACGATAATAAGCTATTCTTCATTGCCTCAGAGGTTGTTGTCATCATTTCGGCCATCATAGCCTGGCAGCTTTACCGCCAGTTGATACAACCGCTAAAACTGTTAATGCAGGGCGTAGATGCCATTAAGGATAAGGATTTTAACGTAAAACTAATCTCCACCGGTAAACATGAGGTTGATGAACTGATTGGGGTATATAACCGGATGATGGATGAGTTAAGAAAGGAGCGTACCATGCAGGAACAGCAGCATTTTTTTTTAGAAAAACTGATATATACATCCCCAACGGGCATCATCATTCTGGATTATGATAACCGTATACAACAGGTAAATCCCAAGGCGCTGCAACTGCTGTCGGTTAATGAGGAAGCCCTAAAGGGACACTCCATTTATGAATTAGAGCATCCACTGATACAACAGATCCGGAACTTACAGTCGGGCGACACGGTTGTGGCCCGGATTGATGGTATAAGTTCCTTTAAACTGCAAAAATCACACTTTGTGGATAGGGGATTCTCGCGCCATTTTATCATGATCGAAGATCTGACCGCCGAGATCCTGGCCGCCGAAAAACAGGTGTACGGCAAGGTGATCAGGATGATGGCACACGAGGTGAACAATACCATCGGTCCGGTGAATTCCATTATGCAGTCGGCTATGCATACCGATCAGCTTTGGGAGGGTCATGAATTTGATGTGCTGAAAGATGCCCTGCAGGTAGCTATGGACCGAAACCAGAACCTGAACCATTTTATGCGCAATTTTGCCGATCTGGTAAAACTGCCCCCGGCCAACAAGCAACCCGTTGTACTGCAAAAAATAATCAATTCGGTAGCGGCTCTCATGAGCGCCAAAGCCCGCGAAAACGACGTGGTATTTGAGTTGGAGCTACCCGCAGATGATATCCACCTCAAAGCCGACGAACAGCAATTAGAGCAGGCATTCATCAATATTGTAAAAAACGCGGTGGAAGCTATAGAGGATGGGGGTACCGTGAAATTTACCATCATCCCCGCCAAACGCTTACTGCTCATCACCGATACAGGCAAAGGCATTAGCGCCAGCGAGCATACCGGCCTCTTCTCCCCATTTTTCAGCACCAAAAAAGACGGGCAGGGGATAGGTCTTACCCTGGTGCGGGAGATATTGCTCAACCACGGCTTCGAATTCAGCCTCAAAACTGTGGCTGATAAACAAACGGAGTTTAGGATACATTATAGTTAAGGCATCTGTTTAAAGGGAGACACATGTGATGTGCCTCTACGAAAAAGAAAATTGTAGAGACGCATTACATGCATCTTTTTGTTAATTCACTCTCCACAGTCGTCCGGCTCCAGCCGAGTGACGATTATCAACAGGTCGCCGGCCTGCGATTCAAACATAACCTTGCTTTTTACGGCGGCCAGAGGCCGGGTAATAATGGTCACTCGGCTTGAGCCGAGCGACTGCATAGGGGGTAATTACCTCCACGTCATTGCGAGCGTAGCGTGGCAATCCCCAATTAGCAGGGCCGTTCTGTAAGTAGGGGATTGCCACGTCGTTCCTCCTCGCAATGACGGATAGTTTTATGGTCGAAAAGAGGCCAACCCACCATGCTTCGACGATGCTCAGCATGACAGCTTTTTCTCTTTTTCCACCCCAAATATTTTTATTAGCTGAATCCTTTTAGTAACGTTGTAATACCAATTCACAACTATGCAAAGGCGACACTTTTTAAAACTTTCTTCAGCGGCCACCGCGGCTGTACTCTTTAGCAGGATCACGCATGCTACATCAACCCAAATCACTGCCATCAACGTTCCCGACGAGGTGTGGGCGCAATCTGGCGAGGAATGGTTTCAGTTGAAAGGCAGCAATGGCTCATCGTTTACTTATAAAGATATCAGCGTTAGTTTTAAAACTACGGGTAATGCCAAAGGTGTGTTTGTAAACTCGCCAACACAGCAACTCAACGCGGTTCGGCTGAAATGGAAGCATCACCTGAGTCCCAACTCCAAATTCCTGGGCGACCATTGGGAACGCTCTTATGGAGACCTGCAATGGAAAACTAATCCGGATAAGGTTAAAAATCCATGGTATGTAATTATCCATGATGATAAACAAACGGCCTGTTTCGGCGTAAAAACCGGTTGCAAAGCTATTTGCTGGTGGGGATTGACCAACGATAGCCTGGAACTTACTTTAGATACGCACTCCGGCGGTAACGGGGTAATATTAGGTTCGCGCCAGTTGCATGCTGCCGATATTATTACCACCAACGGCAGGCCTGGTGAGGATGCTTTTTATACCACCCGCAGGTTTTGCGGTATGATGTGCCCCAATCCGCGCTTACCCAAGCAGCCCGCTTATGGTATTAACGACTGGTATTTTGCCTACGGCAATAACTCGTTTGATCTGATCAAGAAAACAACGGCCATGATGGCCGATCTGGTGACCGATACCCATAACCGCCCGTTTTCGGTAGTGGACGCGGGCTGGGCAACCTATTCGCCCTTATTGCCGGGCGATGGCGGCTGGAACGATGATTTCTCGAAGCCTAACGATAAGTTTAAAGATATGCACCTGCTGGCCAACGAGATTAAGCAGTTGGGCATGCGCCCCGGCTTGTGGATGCGCCCGCTTTGTGCCCGTCATGATGAAAAAGCCAGTTTGCTGGCACCTAAAATACCAGGCCGCGACGATCCGAAAAACCCGGTACTTGATCCTACCATCCCCGAAAATATAGCTCGCATTAAGCATAATTTTGATGTGTACAAGCAATGGGGCTATGATATGGTTAAGCATGATTTCAGCACCTACGATATTACCGGCAGATGGGGTGCCGGTATGAAGGACAGCATCACCGCGCCTGGCTGGAATTTTAACGACCGCAGCCGAACCACCGCAGAGATCATTAACGACTTATACGCCGCCATTCGCCAGGCCGCCGGCGATGGCATCTACATTATAGGCTGCAATACCATGAGCCATCTATCCGCAGGGGTATTTGAAATGTGCCGCATTGGCGATGATACCAGCGGCCATGAATGGGAACGTACCCGTAAAATGGGCGTGAATACGCTGGCCTTCCGGCTGCCGCAGCATGATAAATTTTATGCTGTGGATGGCGATTGCGTGGGCCTCACTACCGATATTTCCTGGGAACGCAACAAGCAATGGCTGGAGCTGCTGGCCGGAAGCGGTGCGCCGCTCTTTATATCGGCCCAACCCGAAGCCCTTGGCACGGAGCAAAAAGCTGCTATAAAACAAGCCTTCGCCCAGGCCGCCAAGCCCCAACCCATCGGCGAACCCCTGGACTGGATGACCAATACGCAACCCCAAAAATGGAAACTAAACGGTAAAACGGTGGAGTTTGACTGGAAGTAATTTAATTATTGAATTATTGAGTTAGTGAATTAGTGATTGAAATTATTTAGGTCTTCCTCCGTCAGCAGATAAGCTTCGGGCGAAAAACGGGCAGAACAATGATGGGCGGTGCGGTTGCAAGGACATAGCGAACCTTACCTGAAGTATGGGTGATGAGCGAACGAAGTAGAGGTAAGGTTTAGCAGTCCGTGGTTCTGATCGTTTTGCAGGGCAATGGCCTGTGCGCAAAGAAGCCTCTCTGCTGAAAGCCCTTTGGTTACTTTGTGGCTACAAAGTAACTGGCCCTCCCGCGGCCAAGAGCGGGTATACGCCAGGATGGTTTCCGCGTTATCACGAGATTTTTAAGCTTTGATACTACCCTAATTTTTCGTACATTTATACAAATCACAGCCCGGTACTCTAAACCCAAGAGAACCGGGCTGTTTTGTTAAGAGAAAAACAGGGCCAAAAATCGACCGTTTGGTATGTAGCTATTTGACAATCAATAATTTAATACTTTTTAAACCTTTCAAAACCCATCAAAAATTTGTTAAAAAGTGTTAAAATGGGGTATTTTAAATGAAAAATGAGCTGTTTTTGAGCCGTTTTTACCCTGTTTTCTACTAAAAAAGTGTTAAAATTGAAGGTTTAAAAAGTTCCGGCGGAGCCAATCCGGTGTTTTTTATTTTATAAACAATGGAATTATTATCTTGTTCCACTTTTACATCACCCCGAAAATCTGCCATGAAGAAATTACTGCTTTTTGCACCTATATTGTTTATATTCTCGTGTAAAATGGATCCAGCCCGCGACCGTGAAAATCAAAAACTCAACAGCCTGGCTGCCAAATATGTAAAACTGGGGCTCACCATAGGTCAGTATGATTCCGATTTTGTGGATGCATACTATGGGCCCGATTCGCTGAAACCCAAAACAGAGCCAGTCAAGGAGTTCCCGAAGGACAGCCTGCTGGCCGATGCCAATATTTTGATGAATGAGCTGAGGTCGGTATCGTCATCATCTGTAGTAGATTCCAATAAGTTACGCGCCGACTGGATGTCTGATCAGTTGCTGGCTTTTAGTCGCCGGATACGCATTTTTTCTGGCGAGGAACGCCCTTTTGATGAGGAATCACGTGAACTGTTTGGTGTAACGGCCCCGGTTTATACCGAAGACTACTTTAAGGCCCAGATAGCCCAGCTGGACAGTATTTTACCCGGTAAAGGCCGCGTGAACGATCGATTCCAGAAGCTGGCTAATAAGTTCATCATCCCCAAAGATAAACTCGACCCGGTAATTAAAGCAGCCATTGCCGAGGCTCGCAAACGCACGCTGGCACATTATAAACTGCCTGCTAACGAAACCTTTACTCTGGAGTATGTAACCAACAAACCCTGGAGCGGTTACAACTGGTACAAGGGCGGCTATAAAAGCACCGTACAGATCAATACGGATTTAAAAATATTTATCGATAGGGCAATTGACGTGGGCAGCCATGAAAGTTATCCCGGTCACCACGTGTACAATATGCTGCTGGAAAAGAATTTGTATCATGACAAAGGGTGGGTAGAGATCTCACTGTATCCGTTGTTTAGCCCGCAGTCGTTGATTGCAGAAGGAAGTGCTAATTATGGTATCGAGATGGCCTTCCCGGGAGATGAAAAGGTGAAATTTGCCAAGAGCGTGCTACTGCCGCTGGCTGGTTTAGATACGGCTGGTGTCGAACTGTATTTTAAGGCTTTAGCCATTAAGGGTAACCTGAACTATGCCCGTAACGAGGCCGCCAGGGGGCTGGTAAACAATACGATGTCACGTGACAAAGCCAGAACATACTTAACCAAATACTGCCTTATGAATGATGAAACAGCTGATAAATCGCTCAGCTTTATCAAAAAATACCGCAGCTATGTGATCAACTATAATTACGGATTGGACCTGGTGAAAAATTATATTGAAGGTAACGGCGGCACGGCCAAAGATCCTCAAAAACGCTGGGAATTATTTGGACAACTGCTAAGCCATGAGGTAGCGCCGGCAAGTTTGGTGAAAAAGTAGGGGAATAATGCTGGCTTTAACCAACTTTCAATTCCAAATGAATATCCTCCGGTTCAAGGGCAAACAGTTCCGGGTCGATCTCTTTGGTGATAACTGCGCCGTTCTTTAAATAAAAATCAACGGTGTTTTTGGTTGGAGTGGCGGATATGTATAGCTTTTCTGCTCCCAGGTTTTTTGCAATGATTTTGCATTGCTCCAGCAGATTTTGCCCTGCTTTTTGTCCACGAATGTTTTTGCTTACGTATAAGATATCCATTTTAAGATAGTTATTCCGGGCACCTCGTTTTACTCCTTCCACAGAGGCAACGCCAACAAGCGTATTTTGGTTAAAAGCGCCGATAACCCTTCCGCCGGTGTCTATCAGTTTGTGCTGCCGACGGATGATCTCCTCGAGTTCATCTTTGTCAAAATGAGTAACTATTTGCTGGTCGGGCCTAAGCTGTAACTCACCGTTCTGCATATAGTACCGTTCCAGTATTTCCTCGGCGCGGTCAATTTCAGCTATACGGTGAAGTTCGGCTGAGTGTAGGTCTCTGTAAATAATGCCCATGATAATTGGGGTTAACAAATGGTGGGTCAAGATAATGATTACTGTACAAAAAATGGGGAGCGTAGCAACGGTTTACCCTAAGTGGAATATATTGCTTGCAAATCCGATCAAAATTTGCATTTTTACTGCCAGCCAACTTTTATAATTACCTTTTATGAAATTCAGAATTCTACCTGTTATTGCTTTTGTATTTTTATTTTCGACGTTCGGCGCAAATCTGCACGCGCAAGATAATTTTAAGCCGCAGAAACAATTGTCATCCACCATCAAAAAAAACTTTAAGGATGCGGATGAGCAATATAAATTTCTGGCGAAACAGATAGGTCCGCAGGATTTCCCAAAAACATATCACCCCGATACCAAAAAGCAAGAGAACAGCAATTCGGGCTGGTGGTGCAGTGGTTTTTACCCCGGTAGTTTATTGTATCTGTATGAGCAGGATCATGATCAGTGGTTACTAACCGAAGCTAACCGCATATTAGGTGTACTGGCTAAGGAGCAGTTCAATACGCATACCCATGATTTGGGTTTTATGATGTATTGCAGCTTTGGCAATGCCAATAAGATTGAGCCTAAACCGGAGTATAAACAAATTTTAATCAATAGCGCTAAATCGTTATCAACCCGGTTTAACCCAACTGTAGGCTGTATTAAATCATGGGACTCAAAAAATCCGTCGGATTACCTGGTGATCATCGATAATATGATGAACCTGGAGCTGCTGTTCTGGGCCACGCATGAAACCGGCGATTCCAGCTATTATAAAATAGCAGTTACGCATGCCAATACCACCATGAAAAACCATTTCAGGCCCGATTATAGCTCCTACCATGTGATCAACTATGATGCACAGACCGGTGCGGTTAAAGAAAAGAAAACCGCGCAGGGCTTTGCCAATGAATCGGCATGGGCCAGAGGGCAAGCATGGGGACTGTATGGTTACACCGTAATGTACCGCGAAACCAAAGACAAAAAATACCTGGAGCAGGCGCAAAACATAGCCCGGTTTATACTGACCAATCCCAATCTTCCGGCGGATAAAATACCTTATTGGGATTACAACGCTACTAATATTCCAAATGCGCTTAAAGATGCTTCGGCTGCTGCTATAGCGGCCTCGGCTTTGCTGGAGCTTTGCCGCTATGCGGATAATGATAAGGGACAGGAGTATTTCAATACGGCCGAAACTATTTTAAAAACTTTATCATCACCCACCTATAAGGCACCCATCGGAACCAATGGTGGTTTTATACTGGAGCATAGTGTAGGGCATTTACCAGCCAAAAGCGAAGTTGATGTACCTTTAACCTATGCCGATTATTATTTTATTGAGGCGATGAAGAGGTACCAGGATTTTAACATGAAAAAGAAAAATTAATCATAAGTACTGATCGATGGCATTTGGCAAATCCAGGATAGAAGCTTTTAGTGATGGCGTTATTGCCATTATCATTACTATAATGGTGTTGGAGATGAAAGTGCCCCACGGCGAAAGTTTTGCCTCGTTAAAACCACTCATACCTGTTTTTTTAAGTTATATAATAAGTTTTATTTATGTGGGGATATACTGGAATAACCATCATCACATGTTCCACATTGTAAAATCGATTAATGGAGCAGTATTATGGGCCAATCTTCACCTGCTTTTTTGGTTGTCGCTGATACCCTTTGTAACCGGATGGATGGGCGAAAATCATTTTACCCAGTTACCGGTAGCCTGTTATGGATTTGTATTGGCTATGACCGGTACTGCTTACACGATACTGGAAAAAGTGCTGATCAAACATAGTGGAAAAAATTCGCTTATTGCCAATGTGCTGGGGCGCGATTGGAAGGCAAAAAGTTCTGTAGTTATATATGCCGCGGCAATTGGTATATCCTGGCTAAGTCCTGTTATTAGCTTTGTGTTATATGGTGTGGTTGCCGCGCTTTGGTTTGTGCCCGACAAAAGAATTGAAAATAAATTAACACGCGAAACAACCGAAATTAAAGAGTAATCATATTAGTTTAGATACCCCTGTAAATAAGTAAAAGATCACCAGTTCGCAAGGAACGGTTTTCCAGAAAGAATAAACTTTATCACACAAATACTGTTATAGCACTTTGTTGTTAACATAATGTAGTGCATTTAAGGATTTAATAAAGTTTAATTATTCGACATTATTACACATTTACTTATGTTTGAAATTACTCATGCTGATGAGAAAGATTTGTTGATGCAGGTGGCTTCGGGTAATGAAAATGCCTTTCGCCAGCTTTTTATGTTGCATCACCAGCAATTGGGGGTACACATGCTGCGTATAACAAACTCCATTGAACTGGCCGAAGAAGTGGTACAGGATGTATTCGTGAAAATATGGTTCACACGCGAATCATTGGTACGTGTTGATAATTTTAAAGCATACCTGTTCGTGATATCTAAAAATCATGCTTTAAACTGTTTAAAAAAGCTGGCAAAGGAGCGTGCCATGATCAGGCAATTGGAAGATGCCGATCGCCCTAACCTCGAAGTGGCTGGTACAGATATGTATTATAACCTGTTGGATGAAGCTATCGACCAGTTACCTCCTCAACAACAAAAAGTGTATCTACTGAGCAGACACGGCCGTTTAAAATATACCGAAATAGCCGATCAGCTGGAGCTATCGCGCGAAACCGTAAAAAAATATTTACAGATAGCAACCCTTTCTATAACAGAGTATGTGCATGAGCACCTGGAAGTTATGGCGTTTTTGTCTATCGCGCTAAAAAGTTTTTTTATTTTTTTTAAGAAGTAATACCCCCTTTTTACCCTGCTTGTTGTCATGTATATGAGGTGTTCCTAAAATCCTCATTTGCCAATTATTTACTATGATAAACAATTACACGGTATGAGTGCATTGAATGCAAGATTACATTATCTTTTTAGCAGTTATTATAATCAAACCGCTACCGAGCAGGAGCGGGATGAGCTGTTTCAAATTATAAATGCCTCAACCAATGATGCTGAACTTACCTCCCTTATTCAGCAGGCATGGAACAATCTGGAAGTAAATGAACCACTTTTTGATCATTCAAAAAGTATGGATATGCTCAATAATATCCTTAAAAATGGCAATCAGGACGATATACATATTATTAAGCCTCCAGACGATCATAAATTATGGCTGCGGTTAGGTACGGCTGCTGCCTTGATGATCTTTTTGGGTTTAGGGGCCTATGTTTTGATCAATAAAAAAAAACCATCCGACCAAAAAAAGAATATAGCTAAAATGCAGCACAGGCATGATGCTTTACCTGGTGGCAACAGGGCTTTATTGACATTGGCAAATGGTAAAACGATTTATTTAGATAATGCGCAAAACGGCGTTTTGGCAAAAGAGGGGAGTACACAAATCAATAAAACACATGATGGGCAATTGGTTTATGAAGGAGGTAAAAATGGTGGAGATAGTGGAACGATACCAATGAATACCATTGCTACACCAAGAGGTGGGCAATATCAATTGGTACTTAACGATGGGAGCAAGGTTTGGTTAAATTCGGCATCGTCATTAAGCTTTCCTGCAGTATTTACCGGTAAAACCAGGGACGTGGAAATTACCGGCGAAGCTTATTTTGAAGTAGCCAAAAACGCGGCGATGCCTTTCAGGGTAAAAACCAATCATACCGTTATCGAGGTATTAGGTACCCATTTTAATACCATGGCTTATAATGACGAAGCTGTAATGAAAACCACTTTGCTGGAAGGATCTGTTAAAATAAGCAATAACAACTATACCAGCATTTTAAAACCAGGCCAACAAGCCTCACTAAATCAAAATGGTGCGATCCACGTGGTAAATGATGCTGATGCTGATGATTCGGTAGCCTGGAAAGATGGTTTGTTTCAGTTTACGGATGCCAGTATTCAATCGATCATGAGACAGGTTGCGCGTTGGTACGATGTAGAGGTAAGTTACGAAGGCCAGATCCCGGTTAAGGAATTTACCGGGCGCATATCCCGCAATGTAAAAGCATCAGAACTTTTAGGGATGCTTAAATACGCGGGTGTTAATTTCAAAATAGAAGATAAGCACATTACTATAATGCAATGACCCTGTTTAAAAAAATAAATAAAATCAAAAGACAACTAAACCAAAATATAACTAACCAATTATTCACCTTAAACAACTCTATGATGGAAGAAATACAAAAAATAAGTTAGCTCCGGCATGGGGGATCCGCAACTTATTATACCTGTTTTTGCCCGGTGTAGTCATACCGCGATGAACATGGCATAGAGGTACATGATATAAAAAAACCGGGAAGTGTTCGCTGCACTTTCCCGGCTAAAATTATCTGGGGTCCCAAAAGAATGCAATCAACGAATTGAATTTAATGTTTAACCCAAACACAACAAACTTATGAATTTTAATTCTAAGGCCACGCCCTTGGCATGGCCTCAATTATCCAAAATAATACTGGCTATGAAGCTAACGGCTATTATTATAATTGCAGCTCTTACCAATGTAAGCGCGAAAAGTTATAGTCAGGTGGTGACCTTGCATCAGAAGAACACTACTGTTGAAAAAGTTCTCAGATCGATCGAAAAACAAACTGGCTATCATTTTTTATATGATAAAAAGGATGTATCAAATACAGGTGGAATAAATGTTGAGGTATCCAATGCCTCGCTTCAGGAAGCACTTGATCAGTGTTTTAAAGATCAGCCCTTAACCTACAAAATATTCCAGGAAACTATTGTTGTTAAAAAGAAGGATGTTACCGCAGTAATCACTCCCGCTGCATTTAAGGTGCAAGGTACCGTGAGTGATGATAAAGGACCGCTCCCGGGTGTAAGTGTCAGGGTGAAGGGCTCAAACGTTGGGGTAGTTACCGATGTGAACGGTAAGTATACTTTGAACGCGCCCGATGCCAATGGAACCCTTGTGTTTAGCTTTGTTGGTTATGTTACACAAGAAGTGCCTATCGCTAATAAAGCTCAGCTTGATGTAAAACTGGTTGAAAGCCCCAAAGCATTAAGCGAAGTGGTGGTTGTAGGTTACGGTACCCAAAAAAGGGTCGACCTTACCGGCTCTGTTGGTAGCGTTGGTGCAAAAGCTTTGCAGGAACGTCCCGCAATTAACGTGGAGCAGGAACTGGCAGGTAAAATTGCCGGTGTAAACGTATCGACTAACTCTGGGGCACCAGGTGGTGAAACCAAGATCCGGATACGTGGTTACAGCTCTATCAATGCCGCAACAGATCCGCTGTATGTAGTAGATGGAGTGGTATGGACAGCAGGCGGCGCGGCGTTGAATCCTAATGATATTGAAACTATTGATGTTTTGAAAGATGCATCATCAACGGCCATATACGGTACCCGTGGTGCCAATGGTGTGATCCTGGTAACTACTAAACGTGGTAAAAAGGGGGGTAGTGTAAGTTATGACGCTTATGGAAGCATCAGCTACATGGCCAAAGAGCTGCCCGTGTTAAATTCAAAAGAGTTTTTATCAGTTGAAGACCAATCATATGCCAATATTCCTAAATATGACCCTACTGGCTGGGCTGCAGGAAAATATGTAGATGATGATCCTAAAAAGATACGTACGGCATTGATAGGTAAATTATTTGATCAGAATTTAAATCCGTTATATGACGTTGATTGGCAAAAAGCCACTACGCGTACAGCTTACAGTCAAAATCACAATGTTACGTTTACCGGCGGTTCTGATAATCTTACTTACGGTTTGTTCCTGAATTATGCAGATGATGAAGGTATTATATTGAATAGTTATCAAAGACGTTATAATGCACGATTAACCATTGATCACCAGGTAAAGCCATGGTTAAAAGTTGGTGCTACCATAAACTATAACAGCTCCGAGCAGCGTACAGCAGATGACGGTACAGGTGGTAATAATATTCCGCGCATGCTGATTGAGATGATTCCGATTGTACCTATAAAATACCCAGATGGTACTTACGGTAAAAGAACCGATTATCCAAACATGGAGGGTGGTGACAACCCGGTTGCACAGGCTAATGAGGTAGAAAATCTTTACAGAAAACGTGTATTTAGTGGGAATGGTTATTTAAACTTAAACCTTGCACCAGGCCTGGAGTTCCGCAGTACTTTAGGTGTTACTACGCAGGCTAATTACAACCCACATTTCCAGAGTGGTTTAGTTGGTGGGGCAACGGCAGATCAAAGCAATAGCTCGGCTTCTATAAATGAATATAATGATACTTTTTGGCAGTGGGAAAATCACTTTACCTATAACAAAACATTTAATAAAATACATTCATTAAACGTAGTTTTAGGTACAGAAAGGCAAAACTTTAATGAGCTCAGTGTTGGCTCATCAACATCGGGTTTGGCAGATAATTATTTCCAGTTTTACAACCTTGGAGCAGGGTCAGTACCAGGTACACCGGCATCAGGTTATTACGCCTGGCAGATACAATCGTATTTCGCGAGGGTAAACTATGGTTATAAAGACAAGTATTTGTTAACATTAACTGGTCGTGAAGATGGTTCGTCGCGCTTTGGTACAGGTAAAAAATATGGCTTCTTTCCATCAGCAGCTTTGGCCTGGCGCGTATCTCAGGAAGATTTCATGAAGGATAATAAAACCATTTCAGACCTGAAACTTAGATTTAGCTATGGCTTAACCGGTAACTCTGAAATTGGCCAATACAGATCACAAGCCTCATTACCTATCGGTAGCTATCCGTTTGGTGGAAACCGCAATTCAGCTACAGTAATTGATATCGGCAGCCCTGGTAACCCTGATTTGCAATGGGAAAAAACCTCGGAGTATAACTTCGGCTTGTCATTTGGGGTATTGAATAACAGAATCACCCTTGATGCTGATGCTTATTACAAAAAAACCAAAGCGTTGTTGTTAAATGCACCACTACCTGAAACCAGCGGATTTAATAGTGTTTATAAAAACATTGGTAGTCTTGAAAATGAGGGTATTGAGTTAACGTTGAACACGGTTAACATTAAAACGGATAATTTTAGCTGGAATTCTACATTTAATATCTCCTTCCTGAAAAATAAGATACTACACTTAGGTGCAGCAAATGATGATATTTATCTTGATCCAACGTTCCTTTCACAGTTTAACTTACTGCGTGTTGGTCAGCCTGCCAGTGTTTTTTATGGTTACAAAGTGCTGGGTACCTGGGGTACTGCAGAGGCAGCTGAAGCAGCCAAGTTCAACCTGTTGCCTGGAGATTTGAAAATTCAGGATACCAACGGCGATGGCAAAATCACTGTTGCTGACAAACAGATACTGGGTAAATCTACCCCGTCTGGATACGGAACATTTAGCAACACCTTCCGTTACAAAGCTTTTGATTTGGGTATCGAGCTGCAGTTTAACTATGGCAACCAGATCATGAACTTAACCCGCCACTCTGGTCAGGACCGTACCGGTCAGGCAAACAGCTACGCTACTGTGTTAAACGCATGGACGCCTACTAACCAAAATACCAGTATAGCACAGGATCGTCCGGCTTATGTTTATTATCAAACAGAGATCTATTCAACCAAGGTAGAGAGCGGTAACTTCATCCGTGGCCGCAACGTAACCTTAGGCTATAATTTCCCGGATAATCTGGTTAAGAAAATAAAACTAAGCCGTTTAAGAGTGTATGCACAAGGACAAAACCTGTTCCTGATCACCAAGTACACTGGGTATGATCCTGAAACTTCAACCTATAACGGCAGCAGTAACTTTACCCAGGGTATACAATTTTATGATTATCCAAAGCCAAGAACCTTCTTATTGGGTTTAAATGCAAGTTTTTAATTAAATACCTCAATACGTATAATTATGAAATTTAATTTAAAAAAATACAGGATCGGTCTTTCAGCACTGATTGTTATAGCAAGTGTATCTGGTTGCAAAAAATATCTTGATGAAGATAACCGCAGCAACTTTACGCAAGAAAATTATTTTACCTCCGCCAACCAGGCCCGTACTTTTGTGAACGGCATTTATGGAGGTTATATTAATAACATTAATTACGGTCTTTACTTTTTTCAAAATGGAGATGCTTATGGCGAGGCCCCGTTTATTACATTGGAACTTTTTGCCGGACATACCACAACATTGGGGCAAAGCGTAAATAATAAAAAAGTAATAAACGAAAATACCGACCCTACCAACCCTGGCTTTGAAACTGTTTGGAAAAGCTGTTATACGGCCATTGAAGAATCCAATCTTGCTCTGGCCCGCATTCCGGCTATCAGTATGGATGCTAACGTTAAAAAGTCGTTATTAGGAGAAGTTTACTTTTTGAGGGCTTTTTATTATTACCACCTGGTAAGGCTATATGGCGATGTTCCATTGATAACACAACCAGTTGATTTATCAAGCCCGCTTTTATACCCGGCTCGTACACCACAGGCACAGGTTTATGACTTGATTGTTAGTGATCTGCTTGCTGCAGAACAGTCTGGTTTACCTAATACCGATCAAACAGGTAAGGTGTCATTAGGCGCTGTACACACCTTGCTTTCAAGTGTTTATTTAACTATGGCCGGTTATCCGTTGCAAAAAACAGAAAACTACCAGAAAGCCGCCGATGAAGCTAAACAAGTATTGCCTTTATATACGCTGTTTACAGATTATGCCTATTTGCATGACAATCCTCACAAAAACCAGGGCGAATTGATATTTCAAAGCCAATACCTGGTAGGTGTTGCCACTAATGCTATAACCCAGTTAACAGTGCCTTTCAATTTACAGGTTGGTGCTTATGGAGACCACCTGGGAGCAATGATCCCGACAGACGCTTTCTTTGCGAGTTATGAGGCCGGGGATAAACGTACACAGGAAAAGCAATTCTATTTTTCTAAATATCCGGATGCCAATAATCCTGCCGATACCATCACTTTTGGCGAGCACTGCCTGTATAAATATTTCCAGGTTGAAAGCTCGGTATCTGGTACTGCTAACAGTGGTAAATGCGATGAAAACTGGACGCTTTTACGTTTACCTGAGGCCATGCTGATTTATGCCGAAGCATCAAATGAGGTAAATGGACCGACAGCCGACGCTTACGACGCGGTTAACCAAATACGTACCCGTGCAAAATTGGCACCATTGAGTGGGTTAACCAAAGATCAGTTTCGTGTAGCTATCTGGAAAGAGCGCTATCATGAATTGGCTTATGAAAACAAAGCTTATTTTGATATTCAACGCACCCATCAGATATATGATGTGAAGAACAATGTGTTTGGTCCGGCAACCTCTACTGCAAATGAGCAAGGGGTGACCATGAAGGATCAATACTATTTGTGGCCGATCCCACAACGCGAGATCGCTACCAATAGTAAATTAACACAAAACACGGGCTGGTAATATTGATCATTAGCATAACAAAAAAGCCCTCCGGTATTCCGGAGGGCTTTTCTATTTAATGCCATTCTTCGTTGTAAACAAATTTGGGCATTTGCCATTTATAACGGATAGATAACAAGCGCAATGCTAAGCCAATAACACATGCCAGTACTATGGCCAATTCAGAACTTCCGCCCATATACTCTATACCTAAATAAGCAGCGCCGGTAACTATCGAAGCGCTGGCATATATCTCCTTATGAAACAGCAGCGGGATATCATTACACAGCACATCCCGAAGCACGCCGCCTGCGCAGCCGGTGATCATTCCACTGAACATCACAATAATGGGAGGGAGGTTTATTTGCTGCGCTATCTGGCAGCCAATAATGGTAAATACTACCAGGCCCAGGGCGTCAAGATATAAGAATAGCTTTTTGAGTTTGGTCATTAACGAGGCGATGATGGCAGCCAATATGGCGGCTCCCGCGGTGATGAGCAGGTATTCGGGGTGCTCAACCCAGCTCATGGGATAATGATTGAATAAAATATTACGTACGGTGCCTCCGCCCAGGGCGGTAACCCAGGCAATAATACAAACGCCCACCCAATCCATATTACGCCTTCCGGCAGATAACGCGGCCGTCATGGCCTCAGCAATAATGGCGATGATGTATAATATATGCAGCATAATGATCCTAGAATTTTAAGCGCGATTAATAGAGACCAAATATAATTATTCGGGATTACTAAATAAACGACGTTTGAACAGACAGTCAAAAGTGGGTTTACATGGTTTACATTTTTTATGGTTTGCATTATTTTAATTAATTGATATACAGTGACTTAATTGTTATTTATCGATATATTATGGGTTTTTATGTAAACCCACTTTTGGGGCTTTTGCGAGGGGGATTATAGAGAAGATAATATTATTGAGCGAAGGAATTTTGCAAACCCCATCGGGGTTCAAGCTTTGTAGAAAAAGGCCAGCCCCGATGTCAGTGCCGTAGGTACTGCACTCAGGTTGCATACCTACGGCGTGCTAAATGCTTATTGTTTGTTCTCTACAAAGCTTTTACTCCTACGGAGTATACTTAACTTGCTGACAATTTGATGGTAATGAGGTGTTTTAAGCTGCTTGCATCATGAAAAAACCGTATAATCCATGGTTTGCTGGCGATCTATTCCTCGGCCTTATTGAGCCAGTTTTTACCCTCGCTGAAGCGGGTTACCAACATGGCCGCGACAGTGTCGCCTGTGGCGTTTAAAAGGGTAGCCATGGGATCAACCAGCGTACCGATGATCATGGCAGGAGGGAGCGCTTCGGGCGGGAAACCGTAGGCGGATATAAACAGCAGCTCGCCGATGTACCCTCCGTTGGGTATACCGCCTTCAACCAGGCTCACCAGCACCGTCATAGCCAGTGCCAGCGCAATAGTATCGGCGCTATTAAAGCTTTTGCCGAACAAGGCAAACACTACTACCATTTTTACGATGGATGAAATGCTTGAGCCATCCTTATGCAGTGTGCCGCCAAGTGGTATAGTAACATTGGCTATCATATCGGGGATGCCCATTTTTTTTGCGGCATCCAGGTTGGCTGGTATGGTAGCTATGCTGCTGCAGGTGCCTACCGCCGTTGCCGATGGTATGATATTATTGCGCCAGTACTTTTTTATTCCTTTTACGCCACCGGCTATAAAAGCGTATAAGCTAAAGATCACCACAAAATAAAAGGCTCCTACACCGTAATACAAACCCATAGAACGGGCATAACCCCCAAACAATTGCGGCCCGAACACACCTACCTGGTAAGCAAAATAGGCCCCCAGGCCAATAGGGCCAAGTTCCATGATGAGGATGAAGATATTTTTAAATACCTCGTTACCGCTATGCAAAAAACGGGCGAATGAAGCTCCTTTTTCGCCCGAGCGCAGAGTGGCAAAACCTATCAGTATCGAAAAAATGATAGCAGCCAGCATACTTTTTCTGGATAGGAGCTGGTAAAATTCGCTGGTGGTAAATAACTGGGTGAGCTGATCTCCAAAAGGTTTTTTAACAATGGCTTCGGTTATGGGGCTGGCCACCAAATGCTGATGAATAGGAAATATCCATGTAGCAATAATGGTTATGATAGCCGCTACAAGCACGGTTGATAAAAAAACCAGGGAGGTGATACCCAGTAAGCGACCAAGACGGTTTGATCCGTCGAGCCCGGCAATGGCCGATGCTATGGCAAAAAATACCAGTGGTACCACCGCCGTAAATAACAGGTTCAGGAAAATATCGCCGATGGGTTTTATCAACTCCACCTTGTTGCCCAAAAGCAATCCGGCTATACTGCCCGCGATAATACCGATCATGAGCATGATAATGCCCTTGTAGTTTTTGAACCAGCTATTCATTGGGCTAATATAATTCTTATATGCCGAAATATACCTGAATGGAGTGTAATGGGGTATAAATCATTCTAAAAAAGGGTGTCATGCTGAGCTCCGTCGAAGCATGGTGGGAAGGCCTCTGCGCTCTGCCCTTCGACAGAGCTCAGGGTGACAGCCCTATTTTTTGGATAACTATTTGTTTGCTATATCTACGCTGCGGGCTAAATACAAGCAGAATTGTGATCAGTTATTAACGAAATCGTATTAGTATTTTTTTATTTGGATTTATTCTAAATAAAAATAACTTTGCGGCGTTTAACCACTATCCGTTTAAACACACATAACTATTGATCTCAC
Source organism: Mucilaginibacter sp. 22184 (assembly GCF_052045695.1). NCBI lineage: Bacteria > Pseudomonadati > Bacteroidota > Sphingobacteriia > Sphingobacteriales > Sphingobacteriaceae > Mucilaginibacter > Mucilaginibacter sp. 22184. The sequence goes on along the minus strand of NZ_JBQEPI010000006.1, from coordinate 418,557 downwards.
ACCACTAGCCCCTAACGCAATGACGCATTTTTTACAAAAAAATCATCCCCCCACGTTAAGTTTTATATTTTGGATCTTCTTTTTAACGCTTTGCTTTAGTAGCCACGTTGCATCGGCACAAACACCAACAGGCAGCATAAAAGGTATCGTTAAAACCGGCGATAACGAGCCTATAGGTCTGGCCACACTGCTCATCAAAGAAACCAATCAGCGCACCATGACCAGCGTAAATGGTCGTTTCAACTTTAAAAAAGTAAAACCTGGTACCTATACCTTAGTTGCTTCCTATGTAGGCTCAACCACCAAATTGCAGCAGATCACCGTAGCGGAAAATGCTGAGGCAGTTGCCGAATTTATACTGGAGGATGACAGCAAAAACTTACAGGAAGTAAGTGTGAAAGGTCACAAAACCAATAAATTCCTGAAAAAAGAAACTGAAGATGTGGCCCGTTTACCACTCAAAAACCTGGAGAACCCACAAGTATATAGTGTAGTAACCAGCGAACTGATGAAAGAGCAGGTTGTAACCAGTTATGTTGATGGCTTTAAAAATATCCCTGGTACAGGTGTGCCATTAGTATACAACAACGGGCGTACAACACTTTTGTCACGCGGTTTCACTACCGGTAACTTTATCCGTAACAGCGTAGCCGGCTATAACTTTAATGCGATTGACCCTGCCGACATTGAAAAGATAGAAGCTATCAAAGGTCCTACAGGCACACTGTTTAACAGTAGCTTAGCCTCATTTGGCGGTTTATTTAACCGCGTTACTAAGCAGCCTTTTGGTACACCGCGTACCGAGATAAGCTACAATACCGGCAGTTTTGACCTGAACCGCTTAACCGCCGATATAAACACGCCATTGAACCAGGATAAAACATTATTATTTAGGGTTAATACCGCCCTGCACACCGAACACAGCTTTCAGGATGCCGGTTATACCCGCAGCTTTTTTGTAGCGCCGAGCATCACTTACATCATTAATGACCGTTTATCTGTTGATGTTGATGCGGAGATAGGTAACGGCAGCGCCACATCTGCTTACCGCCTGGCACCGGATCCTAAAGCTAAAATATACAATATTAAAGATCTGGGTATTGATTATAAACGCTCATTTGCCAATAATAATCTGGATTACCAGAGTAGGCAGATCGATCTATACGCCTTGGTAAACTATAAAATATCTGACAGCTGGAAATCACAAACCATGTTTAACAAAACCTTCTCTACAACCAAGGGGTATGTTACGGCAATGACTATAGCTGATACGGGTATAAGAAGGCAAGTAACTAAAGAGGATTATCCGTATTACATCACCAACGTACAACAGAATTTTATTGGAGATTTTAAGATAGGTAAATTCCGCAACCGTATTGTTACTGGTTTTGAGTACTACAGCCAAAAAAGCAATTTTACGAATGCCGTAGTAAATATGCCATTGATCAATTACAAAAATCCAGGAGCAGCTTACAATAATTATACCCCAGAAAAGGTTTCGGCATTGATCAATGCTCAGGCCCCTAAAGTTGGCGACTATGTACAAAATAACCAAAGCTCATTCGCGGCTTATGTGTCTGATGTGTTCAACATTACCGACAGACTGAACGCCATGGCCAGTCTGCGTATCGACCGTTTTATAAACAAAGGTGCTTATACGCCTGCTGATGGTAAAACCACGGGTAACTTTAACCAAACCGCATTGTCGCCAAAATTTGGTTTGGTTTATCAATTGGTTAAAGACAAGGTATCGTTGTTTGGCAACTATATGAACGGTTTCAACAATGTTACAGCAACCAGCTTTGATAATACGCCATTTAAACCTCAATACGCCAACCAGTGGGAAGGCGGTGTAAAAGTTGATGTGTGGGATCATAAGATCAGTTCAACGGTTAGCTACTATGACATTTCGGTAACCAACACTACGATGGATGATCCGGCACACCCGGGATTTTCAACCCAGGCCGGTACGCAGTTAAGTAAAGGTATTGAGGCTGAATTGATAGCTAACCCTTTTGCCGGCTTTAACATTGTGGCGGGCTTCGCCTATAACAATAGTAAAATAACTAATGCAGCAGCTGGTACAGGTATACAAGGTTTACGCCCAGCTGCATCAGGTCCGGCACGCTTGGCTAACTTATGGGCAAGTTACCGTATTACCAATGGTAAGATGGAGGGTTTGGGGTTTGGCGTTGGTGGTAACTACGGCAGCTCTTCATACCAAACCAACACAGCAACGTTTAAATTTACTATACCATCCTATACCACGGTTGATGCGACAGCTTTTTATGATCAGCCTAAATACCGCATTGGTGTAAAACTGGATAACTTGACTAACGAAAAATACTGGTCGTTTCGTTTAGCACCGCAAAACCCAACCCGGTTTACGCTTAACCTAACGCTTAAAATGTAAGCTGTTTAAATATGATAAAAAGCCTGCTGATCGTCAGCAGGCTTTTTTGTTTTTATCTTATTGGAGACGCAGATATGCGTCTCTATGTCTTGTTTTTAATGTAGAGACACATATTTGTGTCTCCCGATAAACCAAATTATTATATTAGCGATCAATTTTAACCACCGATGCAGATTGAACAGGCCCGGGAATTTATACTGGATAAACTAAAAAAAGAGCTTCCTGAATGTTTTCATTATCATAATGCCGATCATGCTGTGGATGTGTACACCGCGTCGAAACAACTGGCGCAAAGTGAGGGAATAGGCGAGGAGGAAATCCAACTGTTGCTTACTGCGGCTTTGTTTCATGACTCGGGATTTTTAGCAGGGCAAAAAGATCATGAAAGTAAATCATGCGTTAATGCCCGTTTATACCTACCCAACTTTGGTTATACCAGTGAAGAGATAGGCAGGATATGCGATATTATTATGGCGACCAAAATGCCGCAAAATCCTCAGGATCATTTAGGTGAAATTATTTGTGATGCAGATTTGGATTATTTAGGCCGGAATGATTTTTTTGTACTCAGTAAAAAGCTATTTTCGGAACTTGTAATAACCGATGGTTTGAAGACCGAACAGGACTGGGATAAACAGCAGATCGTTTTTCTGAAAAGTCATCATTATTTTACCAAAACAGCCATCGAATTGCGCGGCCCGGTGAAGCAGCTGCATTTAGAAGAGATCATTAAAAGAACAGTTTAAAATATAATTCATGACCAAACCGGAACACAGTTTACCCGAAATAATTAAGGATGTTGTAACCGTAACCATAGGGATATTATTTTGCGGTTTTGCCCTCAAAGGTTTTTTGGTACCCAACAGCTTTTTTGATGGTGGTGTTACCGGTATATCGCTGCTGATACATGAATTGTATCATAAGAATATCGCATTTGTTATTGTAGTAGCTAATATTCCCTTCATTATTATGGGGATGTTCCAGGTTAATAAGACATTCGCGCTTAAAACCTTTGCCTGTGTGGTTGCACTGGGCATTTGTTTGCATTATGTACCATACCCGGTTATCACTTCTGATAAACTACTGGTATCTATATTTGGCGGGGTGTTCATGGGTTTAGGTGTAGGCCTGTCCATCCGAGGCGGCTGCGCATTGGATGGTATCGAAATATTAGCTCTTTATACCTTAAAACGGAGCAGTTTTACCATCAGCGAGATCATCCTGGGTATTAACATTATCATTTTCTTAATAGCAGCCTTTAAGCTTGGATTGCCAACCGCGCTGTATTCCATATTAACCTATTATACTGCCTCACGCACCATCAGCTTTGTGATTGATGGCCTGGAGGAGTACACGGCCGTAAACATCATATCAGGCCAAAGCGAGATCATTAAAGAAAGGCTGGTGATGGAACTGGGCCGGGGAATCACCGTTTACAAAGGCGAGCGTGGCTTTTTAAAAGAAAGCTTTGACGTTCACCAACCGGTGGATATCATCTTTACCGTAATAACCCGCTTTGAAGTACGCAGGCTAAAAAACCTGGTTCACAGCATCGATCCCAAAGCCTTCGTATTTACCAACAGCATCAAGGAAGCAGCCGGCGGTGTATTGAAGAAACGGGTTAGGGAGCATTAAATAAGTCAGAAGTCAAAATTAAAAAGTCAAAACTATTTGATTCTTAAAGTTGACTCAAAACTCATCACTCACTACTCAAAACTAACTCACCACCTCGTATATCTCCACCGGTTTAGCTTTGTTTTTCAGACTTACTTCGCCAATTTTGTTGAGTTCGAATGATTCTTTTGCCTTTTCGTAAACATCGTGGGTAACGATGATCTGGTTGGCTTGCGCAACCGACTGTAAGCGTTGGGCCAGGTTAACGGCATCGCCTATTACGGTATAATCCAGGCGTTTTAAAGAGGCCGAACCGATATTGCCGGAAATCATTTCGCCAGAATTGATACCTATGGAAACTTCGGGTTTAAATGTTTTGTCGCCATAAACTATGGGTTCGGCAGCATGCATTTTTTCACGAACAGCAAGAGCAGCGTCGATAGCCCTATCGAGGTGATATTCACCCCGGAAGACAGCCATTACGGCATCACCCATAAATTTATCGATATGTCCGTTTTGCGCTATGATCTCCTTCACCATAGCATCAAATAATTTATTAATCAACCCCACCACGGTATTGGCGGGTACATGCTCAGAAATGGCTGTAAAACCGCATATATCAATAAATATAACAGTTCCGTCAATAGTTTCGTTAGAGAGCAGGCTGGTTTCAAACTCCTTATGAGTCATAAAGTTCAACACATTCTCATCCACATACATACGTAATATGTTGTTCTCTTTGATAGCCTGCATGGTTTTTTTGAGTTCGATAACATGCAACAGTGTTTTTTCGATAGTAATATCCAGATCTTCGAAATTAACAGGTTTCACCACAAAATCAAATGCTCCCCGGTTCATGGCCGTGCGGATGTTGTCCATATCGCTATAGGCCGATACCATAACTGCTTTCAAAATAGGGTTGGCCTCAGGCAGTTTGGTAAGCAGGGTAAGGCCATCCATTTCGGGCATGTTGATGTCGCTTAAAACCACATCAATATCAGGTTGTTCGGCCAATTTTTTTAGCGCGTCGTAACCATTCTGGGCAAATACAAAATCAAATACCTTTTCTCTGATCTTTTTCCTGAATTTCTGTTTGATGAGTAATTCCAGGTCCGATTCATCATCAACCACCAGTATCTTGGCCATTATTGTTCTATGTGTTTTAGTTTGTCTTTCAAATTATTGAAATCAAGGGGCTTGGTTAAAAAATCATTGGCACCCAGCTCCATAGATTGTCTGTAGTTCTCGTCATCGCCATAGGCGGTTATCATCATCACTACCGGTGGTGGTTTTTCGTAAGTGCTCCTGATATTCCTGAGCAATTCCAGCCCGCTCATGCCCGGCATATTGATATCTGATAAAATAAGGATCACTTCAGAGTGATTTTGCTCCAGGTATCCCATGGCCTCTTCACCTGATAGCGCGAAGGTAAACATCATTTCGCCGCTTTTGATCTCCTTGCGGAAACGCTGGGTAAATAATGGCTGTACATCGGCCTCATCATCAACAACAAGTATCTTCAATTTAGTTAGTGAATTAATTTAATTAGTGAATTAGTGATAAAAAAAAATATCATGCTATATTCGTTGTTTTTCAAGTTCTTGTCCTAAGTCCTTGCGCTTTGTTCCCCAAATCCTTACTCCAAAATCCTAGCCATTTAGCGGTATGGTGATGGTGAATTTGGCAAATTCTCCTTCCTGGGTATCTACCTTTAATTCGCCGTTATGGGCTTTGGTGATGATATCATAGCTCATGGATAAACCCAGACCGGTTCCCTGCCCGGTAGGTTTGGTGGTAAAAAACGGCTGATAGATCTTATCCAGCACTTTTTGAGGGATCCCCATGCCATTGTCACTTACCGTGATTTCAACCGCGTTGTGGCCATTGGCGAGTGTTACGCGTTTGGTGGTCACATTTACCATGGGCTCATAGCCTTCGCCTTTAAGTCTTTTCTTTTCGGCCACGGAGTAAAACGAGTTGTTGTACAAGTTAAGCAATACCCGCCCAAGATCCTGTGCCATGGCATCCACCTGGCCAATGGTTTCATCAAAACTGGTTCTCATGCCGGCGTTAAATGATTTGTCCTTAGCGCGCAGACCGTGATAGCTTAAACGCAGATACTCATCGGCCAGGGCATTAATATCAGTAGGCTCTTTTTTACTGGTTGACGCGCGCGAGTGCTGCAGCATACCTTTCACAATAGCATCGGCACGTTTACCATGCTGGTTTATTTTTGAAAGGTTTTGGGTAAGATCGTTGATGATGTCGTCCGCCTCTTCTTTGGCATCATCTGATAGCTTGCTTAAAATATCTTCTTTAAGCTCATCCAGTAGTTCGATACTTACCTCGCTAAAGTTATTAACAAAGTTTAATGGGTTTTGTATTTCATGAGCAATACCGGCGGTAAGCTCGCCCAGTGATGCCATTTTCTCTTGTTGTACCAGTTGTGCCTGAGTGCTTTTGAGTTCGGCCAGGGTTTGTTGCAGTTCTTCTTTTTGTTGGGTAAGTTCGGCGGTACGTTCCCGTACCTGGCTCTCCAGGTTAACCTTCATGGCCGCCATCATACGGTTCTGCTCTTCCTCGTTACGGCGTTTGGTGCGCTCAATCTCCAACGCTTTGTTTTGCCGGCGATTGATAAACCACATCGCACAAAACCAGATTACCGCAAACCAGATGGCACTCTCCATAAAAGTGTCGATGCTCTCGTAAAGCTTGGGGAACAAGTGCTCGCAGGCAAAAGTAAGAAAGCCAACCGCAACAATAGGGATCACCGCGTTAACAAGAGACCGGCTCGATTTAAATTCCTCTACCGTATAAGGAAGCGCCGTAACCCCGGCAGCTAATACATAAATAAGCAACTGAAAAATTGGCCTGCTCTCATAATTAAAGCTCATGCCCATAAGCGCGATCGCGGTACACATCGCGTACAGCAGGTATTGTGACCACGGTGAATTGATACCATCCCGCTTTAGGTTTTTACGTAGTTGTGTACATAAGAAAAAGGTAATAAGCGCCGAAAATCCCGCCATATGTCAATTCAGTTAGTGCTGGTATGGTTAATAGTGATCAGTTTTTAAAACTAAATATTTAATTTGAATATATTAAATGTATAGCTCTCTGATGTTATGTTTTTGTTACTCCGTCATCCCGGTTTTATACGTACAGTGTGGTGATCCGGTTTATGTTTTTAATTGCCTGCGAAAAATACAAGTTTTCGAAACGTGTTTTGTTATCATTTTTTAAAATCGTACGCATAAGTATTTTCTTTTTTTAGGTGATGATGAATTGATAATTTGAGAGAAAATACATTACCTTAGCATTATGTTCATACAATAGAACAATTATAAACCCATGGAGAAATCGAGAAGAAATTTTATAAAGAATTCGGCCATTGCATCCGCCCTGGTTGCCGCCGCGCCTGCTAAAAGTTTTGCTATATTACATCAGGATATGAAACCAAACGACCAAACTATAGGCCAGGGAGAGTTTACCTACAAGGCCGATAAAAACTGGGCCAAGATCAGCGTAAACAGTAACCCGCTGGCCAATTGCCACGAAATGGTACAAGACAGCAAAGGCCGCCTCATTATGCTGGGCGACCATACCCACAACAACATCCTGATATTTGATAAATCGGGCAAACTGCTTGATTATTGGGGCACATCGCTACCCGGGGGGCATGGTTTAAGCATCAGCAAAGAAGGCGGCGAAGATTTTTTATTGCTGACCGATTGCGGATGGGCCCTGGACAGAACGGGCAATAACTATGGTCAATCGGGCCAGGTGTTGAAAACCACGCTCGATGGTAAGCTGATCTTCGCGATAGGCCACCCACGCACCATTGGTATTTATAAGGATGACGAGCCTTTTAAACCCACCGAAACCGCAGTAGCCCCTAATGGCGATATTTACGTGGCGGATGGTTACGGCTCTGATTATATTATCCATTACAACAGCAAGGGGCAATATATTAATCACTTTGGCGGGCATCACAATACCAATAAGGATCATAACCTGGTGAATGCGCATGGTATAACGGTTGACACCCGTGACAAAAATAATCCAACACTGATATGTACCTCGCGCGAGGAAAACTGCTTTAAAATATTTACGCTCGATGGTAAATTCATCAAACGCATCGATTTGCCGGGTATGTATGTATGCCGCGCGGTGATCAACGAACAAAATATTTATGCCGGTGTATGCTGGTCGAAAGACGCGGCTGGGAAACGTTTTGATTACTCGGGCTTTGTAACCGTATTGGATGCGAACAATAAAGTAGTATCAAATCCAGGCGGAGCTGCTCCTGTTTACAAAAATGGCGTATTACAGCAAACTTTACAGGCGGTCAACCCAGTTTTTCAGCACGGCCATGACGTTTGTGTGGATGAGGATAAAAACGTTTACGTATGCCAGTGGAATGCTTATCACACCGCTCCGGTGAAGTTGACACGGGTGTAAAAGAGCTCCTTGGATTTATATCACCCCTTGTCATTCTGAGGAACGAAGAATCTATTCTCCGTGAAGCATGGTTCATGAATAGATGCTTCGTTCCTCAGCATGACAAACTTTTTGTAATCACCCCACATTCATTGTAAAAAAGACGTTAATAACAACCCGTAGTACCATAAAACCGGGCTAAATCATAAATTTGCTATCGTTTCCATATATAATCCATCAACATCGTGTTTTAATCTATGTCGGGCAATTGGGTTCGGGTATATTTTTACCAACCGTTAAATTGTTAAACAAAAGCACACGGTGCCGGTCGGTTATCAAAAACCTTAGTAAATAAAACATGCTCAAAAAGAACATATTAAAAATTGCAGGTATCAGCCTGTCGTTATCTGTCAGTACCACTTTATTCGCCCAGCAAAAACAACTGGCCGACTATGTGAACCCCTTTATAGGCGCCAGTACCAATATGCAATCGGCGGGCAATCCGGCCGGTTTGGGTAAAACTTTTCCGGGGGCTGCCGTACCGTTTGGCATGGTGCAGGTAAGTCCCAACACCATCACGGGTGGCGATAATGGGCCGGGTTATAGTTATGAGCATAAAACCATAGAAGGCTTTGCCCTTAACCAAATGAGCGGCGTTGGCTGGTATGGCGATCTGGGGAATTTCCTGGTGATGCCTACCGCAGGCACGTTAAAAACCAGCGCGGGTAAGGAGGGCAATCATGATGGATACCGGTCTTATTATGATAAAACCAGCGAAAAAGCATCTGCCGGTTATTATTCGGTATTGCTCACCGATCATCAGATCAAATCTGAACTTACGGCTACGCCGCATTGCGGTATCATGAGGTTTACGTTCCCTAAAGGCAGTGGCTCGCGGATTCAGATAGACCTGGCACGCCGTGTTGGTGGCACTTCGGTTAATCAGTATGTAAAAGTGGTCGACGATCATACCATACAGGGCTGGATAAAATGTACACCCGAAGGTGGTGGCTGGGGCAATGGTGCCGGGCATGCTTTTTATACCGTTTACTTTTACGCTCAATTCAATAAGCCGCTAAAAGAATACGGTGTTTGGAGTGCCAATATCCCGCAGGGCCAAACCCGCAAACTGGAAGATATTGAAAGTGCTAAATATCAGGACATTATCGCTCATGCTGCCATATTGCCCGGCACAAAAGAAAAGCTAGGCAAACACCTGGGCTTTTATACCGATTTTGATACTAAAGCCAATGAACAGGTGATATTAAAAACGGGTATTTCCTATAACAGTATTGAAGGGGCAAAAAATAATCTGGAAACCGAAATTAAAGACTTTGATTTTGACAAGGTACATCAACAGGCCCGGGCCTTGTGGAACAAGGCCTTATCGAAAATACAGGTAACCGGCGGCACAACCGAAGAAAAATATAATTTTTATACCGCCATGTACCACACGATGATAGATCCGCGCACGTTTCAGGATGTTGACGGGAAATATCCCGGCGGTGATCTGAAAGCTCATGTGGCCGATCATTTTACCAAGCGTACTATCTTTAGTGGCTGGGATGTGTTCCGCAGCCAGATGCCTTTGCAAACGCTCATCAATCCGGGTTTGGTAAATGATCTCATCAATTCGCAGGTTACGCTGGCGACCGAAAATGGCTCACATTTTTTTGATCGATGGGAGTTGTTGAACGCGTACAGTGGTTGTATGATCGGTAGCCCGTCCATATCTGTTATTGCCGATGCCTACGCCAAAGGCATCCGCGGCTATGATGTGAACAAAGCGTATGAATACAGTGTGAATACCAATACTAAGGACGGCAATGGTACCCGCGGTTTTACCACCGGTGGTAACAGTATATCCGGCACGTTGGAGTATGCTTATTTTGATTGGTGTATAGCCCAACTGGCCAAATCGCTCGGTAAAAAAGAAGATGCCGCTAAATACACCGAAAAAGCCCTGGCCTATAAAAATGTATGGGATAAAGATAAAAACTGGTTCCGCCCGAAAAAGGATAATGGCGACTGGCAGGAGTGGCCCGCCGCCGGCAGGTTGCAGCAGGGTTATGGTACGGTAGAAAGCAATCCATACCAGCAGGGCTGGTTTGTTCCGCAGGATGTTGAAGGCCTGGCCAAACTACTGGGCGGCAATGAAAAAGCCATAGCCGACCTGACCAACTTTTTTGAAAAAGCCCCCGCCAATTTGCTTTGGAACGATTATTACAACCACGCCAACGAACCGGTGCACCATGTGCCATTTTTATTTAACCGTTTAGGCGCGCCATGGTTAACTCAAAAGTGGACAAGGATCATTTGCCAGCGTGCTTATCATAACAAAGTGGAGGGTTTGGTAGGTAATGAAGATGTGGGCCAAATGTCGGCCTGGTATGTGCTGGCGGCAAGCGGGATAGCGCAGGTATGCCCCGGCGATACGCGATACGAGATTACCAGCCCGGTATTCAGCAAAGTAAAAATCAACATTGATCCTAAATATGCCAAAGGCAAGGCGTTTACTATAGTGGCTAAAAATAATTCGGCCGCTAATCTGTATATTCAAAGCGCTACGCTCAACGGCAGGCCGTATCGTCACTGCTATCTGGATTATGCAGCTATCGCGTCAGGTGCTACATTGGAACTGGTGATGGGGCCTAAGCCTAATAAGGCATGGGGGAGGTAGGATGTAGACTCACCCAGCTTGGGCGAGGGTGAATCCTTTTCCCCACGCGTCATTGCGAGGAGGAACGACGTGGCAATCACCTATTTACAGAGCGGTCCTGCTAATTGGGGATTGCCACGCTGCGCTCGCAATGACGCGGGAGGAGACTTGTCCTTGTTCCTTTCATCCTTGCTCCTTTATCATCTTATCACCCCGTATTCTTCGCCGTAACCCGATAAGCTTCCGGTGAAGATCCCACATACTTCTTAAATATCCGTGAAAAGTAATAAGGATCATCATAGCCAAGATCGGCAGCTACGGCCTTTATTTTATCATCATGAGCATAAAGCAGCTGACAGGCCTTTTGCATTTTCAGGTGGATAAAATAATCAATAGGAGGCATACCTGTTGCCTTTCGGAAGATGTTGGAAAAATGCGATACCGATAAGCTATGCCTGATGGCCATATCTTCTACCGTAAGTTTTTGATTGATATTACCACGCATATGGTTAATGGTTTTAGTGATCATATCACCATCGTTCTCTTTATCATGTTGCACATGCCGCTGCGGAAACAGAAACGTGGCTACCAAATGGTGCAGGCAAAAAGCAGCGTTACACAGGTTCTCGATGCTGTAACCCATTTCCAGGGTTTGGTAAATGTTTTGCCATATCTCTATAGCTTTTTCATTAAAAGGTATGGGTATGGGGCCTTTATTTACATATAGGTTGAGTGACTGATTAAGGGCCCGGATATTTTCACCGGTATAATGTACCCAGTAAATTGTCCAGGGATCATCCTTATCAGCCCAATAGCGGATGTATTGATCTGTAGCCGGTATAATGATAAACTGGTTTGATGTTACCTCATAGCGTTTATTATCCAGTATATAATGCCCCTTGCCTTGCAGGCAATAGATCAGGATATTATCCTCGCATCCCTTCCTGCGCTCGCGGTAATGCGCGGCCGCTTTTGGGAAATAGCCTATGTAAGTAATATAGATCCGAAAAAGTTCAGGGTTTTTGTCTTTCGCATCCCGCAGTATTTTTTGGGGGATTGCCAACATCTTTTCTCCTATAAAGCCGTCCCGTCTTTTTAAGCTGCCATTCATGAAGGTAACAATTGGTTTATAATGGAATATTACATCATTGATGGATCTGTGTGTAATATCTAACGCTATTATAGATAAAACAATCTGCAAATACAATCATTTAGGCCTTATTGAATACCCGTGATAGCATTTTGCCAATATCCGATACTTATCTGCTTATTCTTAGTTGAATAATCCATTAAAAAAAATGTTTTGCCTATTATAAACAATAGCGCAGGACTTTACTTTTGAATTGTTCTGCAAGCACCAATTTAACCAGACGACTAATAAATTTCGGGGAAACACGGTCACGCGATAGCTGATGCTCTGCCTTGATTTTAACTATAATATATATGATCCTCAAAAACAAAGTGATTTTTTTAACCGGGGGTACCGAAGGGATTGGTTTGGAGTGTGCCAAAGTATACAGTGCTGCCGGAGCCCGCTTGAGTATCATCTCCAATAACGAAAGCAGTATTGAACACGCTACAGACAAACTACCGGCAACCGAAGTATTGTTTATAAAAGCTGATGTATCAATAACTGATGATATGCAGCGGGCCATTGCCCAAACCGTAGCACATTTTGGCGGGATAGATGTGATCCATAATAATGCGGGTATATCAAACCCTTCAAAAGCTGTACATGAAACTACCAGTGATGAGTGGGACAGGCTGTTCGATGTGAATGTGAAAGGCATCTATAACACCACCCGTTTTGGTATTGATGAGCTCAAAAAAACGAAGGGCAATATATTAAATACCAGTAGTCTTGTAGGGGAGATAGGGCAGGAGATCCATGCAGCATACAGCGCCACCAAAGGGGCCGTTAATGCGCTTACCAAATCTATGGCACTTGATTACTCCCCTTACGGTATCCGGGTGAACGCCGTTGCCCCCGCAGGTGTATGGACGCCCATGTTACGCAGCTGGAGCCAGCAGCAGCCCGATCCGTTGACTATTGAAAATTATTTGGATGGGATCCATGCCTTAGGCTATTGCCCCGAGGGTGATGTGATAGCCGATGCCTGTTTGTTCCTGGTATCTGAACAGGCCCGTTTTATTACAGGCTGCATTTTACCGGTGAGCGGCGGGGCCGAATTAGGTTACCGTCGTGTAATTGATCCATCAAATCCATTAAAACATAACTGAAATATATGATAAAAAATATTCAAGTTGAAGACGTACGCTATGCCCTTGATGGTAGCGCCGGAAGTGATGCCATACATACCAACCCAGTTTACTCCTACGCAGTAACCCGTTTGTTTGATGACAGCGGACTAACAGGCACCGGCTTTGCCTTTACCCTGGGCGAGGGCAACGACCTGGTTTGCAAAGCCGCCCATTATTATGCCAGCAAACTGGCGGGGAAAGATATTGAAGAAACCATGGCCGATTTTGGTCGCCTGTTTAACCAGCTTTCGAATGATCAGCAATTCCGTTGGCTGGGGCCGCATAAGGGTGTGGTGCACCTGGCCCTGGCTTCGGTTACCAATGCCTGTTATGATCTTTGGGCCAAAAAGAGGGGCGTCCCCTTGTGGAAATTATTGATCGATCTGTCGCCCGAGCAAATTGTGGCTACGCTTGATCTTTCGTACCTCGAAGATGAACTGACCCATGCGCAGGCTATCCAAATGCTGGCCGACCAAAGGTCAACCAGCCGTCAGCGGGAAAATATTTTGCAAACCGGCTACCCGGGCTACGATACCTCTATCGGTTGGTTCAACTACTCCGACGAGAAAGTGCGCGAGAACTGCAAAAAAGCGTTGGAAGAAGGTTTCACCGCCATGAAACTCAAAGTAGGTTCCGTTGATCCGGAAAGGGATATCCGCCGGGCGCATATTGTACGTGAGGTTGCGGGCGACGGCGTAAAAGTAATGCTCGATGCCAATCAGCAATGGAATTTGCCGCAGGCTATCTCCATCTGCAACAAATTCAAAAGCATGAACCCTTACTGGGTAGAAGAACCCACCCACCCGGATGATGTACTGGCCCACAAAACCCTGGCCGATGCCGTAGCCCCGGTAAAATTGGCCTTGGGCGAGCACGTACCCAATAAGATCATCTTTAAAAATTACCTGCAAACCGGCTGCGCCTCCTTTATCCAGGTAGATGCGGTAAGAGTAGGCGGCGTAAGCGAATTTATAACGGTAAGCCTGTTATGTAAAAAATATGGTGTACCCGTAGTACCGCATGTGGGCGATATGGGGCAATTACACCAGCACCTGGTACTATTCAACCATATATCCATGGGGCACGAGGCTTTGTTTTTGGAACATATACCACATTTACAACAGCATTTTGTAAACCCGGTGCATATCAGCAATGGTGTATACATCACCCCGCAGGAGCCCGGCAGCAGTTGCGATCTGATAGCGTTAGGGTAGAATCAAGAATCAAGAGACAAGAATCAAGAGTCAAGAATTAAGAAAAAATGAAAATATAAAGTCGAGATATAGGGATGAAAAGAATTAAGGTAAACCATAAGTTTTTGTCTTAATTCTTGATTCTTATCTCTTGATTCTAAACAAAAAAACATGATCCACACTCCCGATTTGATCATCAGCGCCTTGTACATCGCCTTTATTTTTGTAATAGGGTTGTGGTCGGGTATCCGTCATCAGCGTAAAACGCGGAATAATAATAATGAGGCGGGAGAGTACTTCCTGGCGGGTAAAAAACTACGCTGGCCCATGATCGGTTTGGCTCTATTCGCTACCAATATATCCTGTGTGCATTTGGTGAGCCTGGCGCAAAGTGGTTTTGACAAAGGGCTGCTCAATGGCGATTTTGAGTGGATGGCTGCTTTCACTTTGATCTTGCTGGCTTTGTTCTTCGCGCCGTTCTATATCAAATCCGGTGTGGCTACCCTGCCCGATTTTTTGGAGAAAAGGTATGATCGTGCCAGTCGCGATTGGCTGGCTATTATATCGGTAGTATCCGCGGTGCTTATTCATATCGCTTTTTCCTTACTGGCTGGTGGGGTGGTGCTGCATACGTTATTTGGGGTTGATATGTATACCAGCGTTATCGTTATCTCCATCATCACCACCATTTACACCATTGTTGGCGGCTTAACGGCTGTAGTTGTTACCGAATCTATCCAAACGCTGGTGCTGTTGGGCGGCGCTATCATCATGAGCATTGCCGCCTACAACAAAATGGGCGGCTGGGAGCCGATGGTGGATGTACTGAAACATACCGGCGAACTAAACAAGCTTTCCATGCTGCGTCCGCATGGCGATCCAAGCGGCATGCCCTGGTACGCTGTGTTTTTAGGTTACCCGGTATTAGGCATCTGGTATTGGTGCGCCGATCAAACCATTGTGCAGCGTGTGTTAGGGGCCAAGGACGAGAACCATGCCCGCGTAGGTCCACTATTCTGCGGTTTTATTAAAATACTACCCGTTTTTATTTTTGTGATGCCGGGCCTGTTTGCCTACACGCTGGCACAAAGCGGTCACCTGGATATTTCGGCATTAAAATCGGTTGTTGGCGGGAAAGAGGTGGTTGACAGCAAAGGCATCTACACCCTCATGATCACCCAACTCATACCCCAGGGCTTGATCGGTGTATTGGTGGCCGCCTTGCTATCGGGTTTAATGAGCCAGATTTCGGGTGCGTTAAATTCCATCTCTACCATTGTAAGTTATGATATTTATAAACGCTATAAGCCGGAGGCTAACGATGCCGGGCTGGTAAAAGTGGGTAAAATTGCAGCCGGGGTATCGTTAATCTTGTCGCTCGCCTTGCTGCCGCTGCTTAATCGCTATGGTAGTATTTTCGATGGGTTGAATGACATTATCGCTCATATAGCGCCGCCAATAACCTGCGTTTTCCTGCTGGGGGTATTCTGGGATAAGGCATCGGCAGTATCGGCCAAATATACTTTGTGGATAGGCTCAGCTATCGGTGTGATCGTATTCGCGATGAATAAGTTGTTTCCGGATACCGCGATAGGGCAGATCCCCTTCATGATGATGGCTTTTTACCTGTTTGTGATCTGTGTAGTGATACAGGTAACGCTATCTTATGCTTACCCGGTAAAACATACCAAAGAAAGTTCTGTACTGTACTGGCGATCGCCCTGGGAGCCTCTGCGCGGCCCGGCCTGGAGCGGCCTGGGGAACTATAAAGTGCTCTCGGTATTGCTGGTATTTATTATGGTAGTGCTTTTTTACATTTTTAGATAATTAACTACAGATATGAAGAGCGTTTTTATAGCGATCCTTTGCATGCTGGCTTTTTCGGCATGCCATCATCAACAGCAACAATCGGTAACCGATAGCCCCAAAGTAAAACGCTTTGGCATGGTAACCGGCCTAAAGCCCGAAAAAATGGCTTACTATAAAAAGCTGCACGCCGCGGCCTGGCCGGGGGTATTAAAAAAGATCAAAGCGTGCAACATCCGCAACTATTCTATCTACATTCAAAAAATAGGGGGCAAATATTTCCTGTTCAGCTATTTTGAATATGCGGGGACTGATTTTGATAAAGACATGGCCCTGATGGCTGCCGATACTACCACCCAACGCTGGTGGAAAGAAACCAACCCCACGCAAAATCCACTGCCCGAGGCGGCCGCACAGCAAAAAATATGGCAAAATATGGAAGAGGTTTTCCATACAGATTAAGCATGCCAATGGGTAATTGTAACAAATATCATTTGTGTTTAAATTAAAACTGTAAGTATTACATTTAATTTATATTTTTAGCCCCGATTGCTGCATCCAGGTTCTTTTGGAGATAGAATACGGTGTGAATATCCGGAGCGGGCAATAAAACCAATTAAACACAAAATTTTGTTCCTGATGATTAAAAAGATTGCTTGCTTTTCGCTTTTTTTAACGCAAACCGCATGGGTACTTACCGCCGGGGCCCAACAAGTAAACCCGGGCCTCCATCAAAAAAGTTTGACGGTTTGGGATGATAAACCCGCCAAAACCTGGATGACCGAAGCTTATCCCATCGGTAATGGCCGCATAGGCGGTATGGTATTCGGCGGACTGGCGCAGGAGCATATCCAGTTTAACGAGATCAGTTTATGGACTGGTGACGAAAACGAAACCGGCGCTTACCAGGCCTTCGGCGATCTGTACATTGACTTCAAGGGTAAAGATTCCACCCAAAAAATCCCCGCAAATTATCGCCGTCAGCTGGATATCAGCAAGGCCGTACAACAGATCAGCTATACCGATGCTGGCGTGACTTACCAACGCGAGTATTTTTGCAGTTTCCCCGGCAAGGTGATGGTACTGCATTTTACCGCCAATAAAAAAAGCGCCTATTCTGCCACTATTAAATTAAAGGATGCGCATAACGCGGCAACTACCGCCAATGGCACAACGCTGCAAATTACAGGCAAGTTAGATAATGGCCTGGCTTATGATGGCGAGGCAACTATTAAAACAGAAGGTGGCTCTGTCCAGACTGAATCAGATGGTAAAGGTGGTTCGCAATTGGTGATCAGCAAAGCCGATGGTTTTACTATATTATTGGCCGCGGCTACCGATTACAGCAACCAGCGCAATCAACACTGGCGCGGCGAAGCTCCCGGCATCAAAGTAAAAAAGGCGCTTGCAGCTACGCTGGGTAAAACCGAAGCGCAATTGTTAGCTGCTCATTTGCAGGATTACCAGGCCCTGTTTGGCCGTGTAGCTATTGACCTGGGCAACACCCCGGCAGATCAGGCTGCTTTACCAACATACAAACGACTTACAGTTTATAAAACTAAAGGCGATCCGCAATTGGAGGCTTTATTATATCAATATGGCCGGTATTTGCTCATCAGCTCCTCACGTAAAGGAGGCTTGCCAGCCAACTTGCAAGGACTTTGGAACGAAAGCAATAACCCACCATGGCGCAGTGATTATCACTCCAATATCAATATCCAGATGAACTATTGGCTGGCCGAGCCTACCAATTTGTCCGAATGTCATTTCCCATACCTCGATTATATCAACAGCATGCGCGAGGTAAAAAAAGAAAGTACCCGCAAGCAATATCCCGGCGTTCGCGGTTGGACGGTAAAAACCGAGAACAATATTTATGGCGGGTCCAGCTTTTTGTGGAACACGCCGGGCAGCGCCTGGTATATGCAGGGCATCTGGGAGCATTATGCCTTTACGCAGGACAAAGCCTATCTCAAAAGCTTTGGTTATCCTATTTTGAAAGAGATAGTGGAGTTTTGGGATGATCACCTGAAACGTCGCCCTGATGGTACGCTGGTATCGCCGCTGGGCTGGTCGCCCGAGCACGGGCCTACCGAGGATGGGGTTACTTATGATCAGGAAATAGTGTATGATCTGTTCACCAACTATATTCAGGCTGCAGATGCTTTGGGTATCGATAAAACCTATCGCGACCGTGTGGCGGATATGCGCGAGCATCTGCTGAAGCCAAAAATTGGTAAATGGGGCCAATTACAGGAATGGGAAACCGACCGAGACGACCCGAATGACAAACACCGTCATTCCTCCAACCTGTTTGGTCTGCACCCGGGCAGTCGTATCAGCACCCTCAAAACGCCCGAACTGGCTAAGGCTGCTAAGGTAAGTTTACTGGCCCGTGGTGATATATCAACCGGCTGGTCGATGGCCTGGAAAATGAATTTCTGGGCGCGCCTGCAGGATGGCGACCATGCTTATACCATTCTGAACAACTTTATAACGCTGGTTGGTGGTTCTGGTGTGAATTATGATGAAGGCGGCGGTTTGTACGCCAACCTTTTCTGCGCGCATCCACCGTTCCAGATCGATGGAAACTTTGGCTATACAGCCGGGGTAACCGAAATGCTGCTCCAAAGCCAAACTGGTGAGTTACAATTACTGCCTGCATTACCAAAAGCATGGCAAACAGGCAGCGTTCAGGGTCTGCGTGCCCGTGGTGATTTTGAGATCACTAACATGGAATGGAAAGACGGCAAAATTGTTAAGCTATCTATTAAATCATTGGCCGGCGGCGAGTGTAAACTGCAAAGCCCTAATGCTTTAAAATCGGGTGCGGAAGTATCGAAGGCCGATGGGGCAGGTAATGATGTGGCTTATAGTTTTAAAACAGAGGTGGGTAGGGTTTATGATTTTGTGGGGAATTGATAGCATCGCTGGATCGACTCACCCGATCATCGCTTCGCTTGATCACCCTCTCTTCGCCTGCGGTGGAAAGAGGGGATCGCTTTTCTTTTTGTCATCCAGAGGAACGAAGGATCTATTTTACAATTGAAAAGTTCAATAATAGATGCTTCACTACGTTCAGCATGACAAAATGTTTCCTCAACCCTCTTTCCGCCGCAGGCGAAGAGAGGGTCGTCCAGCGAAGCGTAGACGGGGTGAGTCGTCTGAGAAAGGTGAGGCAAAGGGGATTGTCCATCTATTTCAAAGATTTATCCATTTTTCGAGATATAATTAGCCAATACATTTACCAAACCAGTAAAAAAGCCTTCCGGCGAAACCATTATAACAGTATTACATGATGCAAGGCATGATAAAATTTAAATACTTATTTATTTTAACAATAACCCTGGGGGCTTTTTTACGGGTAAAAGCTCAGGATAAAAATACCCTTTGGAAGGGTTTTGAAAAAGTAACCATTAACATTAACGGGCACGACGCTTATTATGTAAAGCCCGCGCACCCGTTGCCGGGCAATCCCTGGGTATGGCGTGCTTCGTTCCCGGATTGGCATACCGAAATTGACAGTATATTGCTTACAAGGGGTTTTTATGTGGCCTTTGTTAATGTGGATAATCAATATGGCGCTCCACAGGCCTTACAGGTTTGGGATAAATTTTATGCCTATTTAACCGAAAAACAAGCGTTCGCTCACAAGGTAGCCTTAGAAGCGGTGAGCCGTGGCGGCCTGTATGTATATGGCTGGGCCAAGCGTAACCCCGATAAGGTAAGCTGTATTTATGGCGAAACCCCGGTGTGCGATTTTAAAAGCTGGCCCGGCGGCAAAGGTAAAGGCCCCGGTGATGCCAATAGCTGGAAAGAGCTAAAAGAGGTATATCATTTCACCGAAGAGCAGGCGATGGCTTATAAAGATAATCCGATAGATAATCTGGAAGGGTTGGCCTCGTTCCGCGTGCCGGTGCTGCATACTATCGGTTTGAACGATAAGCTGGTACCGCCCGATGAAAATACCTATCCCTTTGCCAAAAATTACCTGGCTTTAGGCGGTCCGGTCAGTATTCAGCCTATAACTCAGGGACCTGTGGAGCTACAGGGACATCATGTTAAAATCGATCGCCCCGATTACTATGCCGATTTCATCTACAGCAATTCGTACCCGGTAAAAAACGCGCTGCTATACAGCAATTATGTGACCACAGCCAGCAAGCTCAATAATTTTTATTACGCGGTAACGGTTAAAAAGAAAGCCACGGTTTCGTTCCTGGGCGGATCGATCACCTTTAACCCCGGCTGGCGCGATAAGATCTGCCGGTACCTGAAAGAAACCTATCCCGAAACAGATTTTCATTTTATAGCCGCTGGTATACCATCATTGGGCAGTTTGCCGCATGCATTCCGTGTGCAGCGGGATATCCTGGATTCGGGCAAAACCGACCTGCTATTTTTAGAAGCCGCCGTAAACGATCGCGGTACCGATAGCACCACACAGGTACGGGCTTTGGAAGGGATAGTAAGGCATGCCCGCAATGCCAACCCTTATACTGATGTGATCCTGATGGCCTTTGCCGATCAGCAGAAAATGGAAAACTATGCCAAAGGCAAGTTATCGCCCGAATTATTTAACCACGAACTGATAGCTAAACACTATAGCCTGCCCTATGTAAACCTGGCGCTGGAAGTGAACGATAAGATCAAAAATAAGGAGCTCACCTGGAACGATGACTTTAAGGATATCCACCCGGCCTATTACGGGCAGGAGCTCTATTTCGCCACCATCCGAACGTTGTTGCAGGAGTGTGCGGAGGCTAAATACAAAGTGCCGTTTAAAATGCCTGTACCCCAGGTGATTGATAAGGCCCGCTATGAAAATGGCAGCTATTATGATCTCAGCAACGCCAAACTGGGCAAAGGCTGGCAGATCACACCCGATTGGAACCCGACAGATGGCCTTTCTACCCGTGCCGGATTTGTGCATGTACCGGTACTGAATGCCGATGAGCCAGGTGCAGAGTTAACACTCCCTTTTAAAGGTAACGCGGTTGGTATTGCCGTAGTAGCTGGTGGCGACGCGGGTACCATATCCTACGCGATTGATAATGGTCCGTATAAAGATAAGGACCTGTTCACAGAGTTCAGCAGTTGGTTGCACCTGCCCATTTATCATTTACTGGGCGATAATTTGAGCAATGGCAGTCATGTGCTCAAAATTAAGATCAGCGATAAAAAGAACGGTTCGAGCAAGGGGCATGCCTGCCGGATAGTTCATTTTTTGGTAAACAACAAATAAATCCTGTATATGATGAAGAAAAAAGCGGTACTGATTGTGGCCCTGGCATTAGGCATTTGCACGGCGTTTGCCCAGGAGGTTAAAACCCCCAAAGTGGTTATGGATCAGTTTATGGACAAGCGTTTTGGCATGTTCATTCATTTTGGCCCGGTAACCCAGCGCGGTACCGAAATTGGCTGGAGCCGCAATAAAGAGGTAGCCCAGGTTGATTATGACAATCTGTACCGGGAATTCGATCCCAAGTTGTTCAATGCTGATGCCTGGGTGAAAACCGCTAAGGATGCCGGGATGAGATACCTCACCATTACCGCTAAACATCATGATGGTTTTTGCTTGTGGCCAACCACTTATTCTGATTATAACATATCCAACTCGCCATTTAAAAGAGATATTGTGGGCGAACTGGCACAAGCCTGCAAAAAGCAGGGCGTAACTTTTTGCATCTATTTTACCGTGTTAGACTGGCACGATCCTGATTATCCCATCCACAACCCTTACGACTCCACCCAAAACGTTAAAGGCGATATGACCGCCTTTAAAACCCGTATGAAAAATGAGCTGAAGGAAGTGATCACCAAATACAAACCCTTTATGCTGTGGTTTGATGGTTACTGGGAAAAGCCCTGGACAAAAGAAGATGGCAAAGAAATATACCAGTTCATCAAAAGTGTTGACGCCAATGTGATCGTGAACAATAGACTGGGCAAGATCAGCGAAAAACTGAACGAAGAATCGGTAGGGGACTTTTTAACCCCCGAGCAGCGCATAGGGGAGATCAATATGAACGAACCCTGGGAAAGCTGCATCACCATTTGCAACCAATGGGCCTGGAAACCTAACGACCAGATGAAATCCCTCAAGCAATGTATCCAGACGCTGGTAACCACCGCGGCGGGCAACGGTAACCTGTTGTTCAACGTTGGCCCGGCTATGGATGGACATATCGAGGCCCGGCAGGTAAAACGCCTGCAGGAAATGGGCGATTGGCTAAAACAATACGGCGAAAGTATTTACAGCACCCAGGGAGGGCCTTATACGCCCAATGCCGTTTATGGCGCTACCCGCAAAGGAAATATCGTATACCTGCATGTTTTTCAACGTAAGGATGGGGTGCTGAACATTCCTGCCATCCCTGGTGTAAAGATCACTAAATCTTATTTTATGAATGGGGATGCCGTAACGATCAAAACAGATAAAAAAACCTACCAGATCAGCCTGCCTGCTGCTTTGCCCAATGAAAATTGCTCGGTGATTGTTTTGGTGCTGGATAAAAACGCACAGAACCTCCCGGTAATACCTACAAAAGCCTAATTACTTAAAACCAATGATATCCAAACGTCTCACATCAATAACAAGCATGCTGTTATTAACCTCAACGCTCAGTTTTGCGCAAAAACAAGCGTTGAGATTGCATTACGATAAACCCGCGGCCGTATGGGAAGAAACCCTGCCCCTGGGCAACGGCCGCCTGGGCATGATGCCCGACGGCGGCGTAAACGATGAAAAGATCGTGCTGAATGACATTACGTTATGGTCGGGCTCACCGCAGGATGCCAACAATTACGAGGCCTATAAACAGCTGCCGAAGATAAAGGAGCTGCTGCTGGCCGGTAAAAATGTGGAAGCACAAGCTCTGATCGATAAGGATTTTGTGTGTAAAGGCCCTGGTTCGGGAGGCAGGCAATGGGGCTGCTACCAGGTTTTGGGCGATCTGGACCTGAAGTTTGACTATGGTAAAGCCGACGCTAAAGTTACCAATTACCAAAGGTCGCTATCCTTACCTACAGCTGTAGCCAATACCAGCTACCAGGTTGATGGTGTTACCTACAAACGCGAATACTTCACCAGTTTTGGCGATGATGTGGACATGATCAGGCTAACGGCTGATAAACCCGGCAAGTTGAATTTCAGTATCAATATATCACGTCCTGAACGTTCGGCCACCAGCACCAGCGGCAACACCTTGTTGTTGCAGGGCAGGCTGGATAATGGTACTGATGGCAACGGCATGCAATACCAGGCCAGCGTTAAAGCCAAATTAACCGGCGGTACGCTCAGCAGCACGGCTAACAGCCTGGTGGTGAAAAACGCCACCGAGGTGATTATTTACGTATCTGCAGCCACCGATTTCCGCAAGCCTGATTTTAAACAAAGGATCCAGCGCGATCTGGATGCCGCTATGAAAAAATCTTATACTGCGCAAAAACAACAGCACATCGCCAATTTTCAAAAACTGTTCAACCGTGTCGACATCAATTTAGGATCGCCGGAAAGCACCGAAACTACCGATCAGCAATTGATCAGCTTTCATAAAGAACCCGCTAACCATAAAGATATGGCTGTATTGTTCTTTCAGTTTGGCAGGTATCTGAGTATCAGCAGTACCCGTGTAGGCCTTTTGCCGCCAAATCTGCAGGGCCTTTGGGCCAACCAGGTACATACCCCCTGGAACGGCGATTATCACCTGGATGTGAACGTACAGATGAACCATTTCCCGGTAGAAGTATCCAATCTCTCAGAACTGAACCTCCCCCTGGTTGAGCTGGTGCGTGGCCTCGTTAAACCCGGCGAACGCACAGCCAAAGCTTACTACAATGCCGATGGCTGGGTGGCCCACGTAATTACCAACGTTTGGGGCTGGACAGAACCCGGCGAAAGCGCATCCTGGGGTGTAACCAAAGCCGGCTCGGGCTGGTTATGCAGCAACATCTGGGATCATTACGCTTTTACCAATGATAAAGCCTATCTGAAAAGCATTTACCCGATATTAAAAGGATCGGCACAGTTTTATAGCAGCATCCTCATCAAAGATCCAAAGAGCGGTTATTTACTTACGGCACCATCCTCATCACCAGAGAATAGCTTTTACCTGCCCGATGGCAGTCACGCCAGCATCTGCATAGGCGCAACTATTGATAACCAGATCATTCGCGAATTATTTACCAACGTGATCACCGCGTCTGAAACTTTGGGGATCGATAAAGCATTCCGCGATACCTTGCAGGCAAGATTAAAACAAATTCCGCCGCCCGGTATCATCAGCAAAGATGGCCGCATCCAGGAGTGGATGGAAGATTATAAAGAAACCGATCAACAGCACCGCCATATTTCGCACCTGTACGGCATTTACCCGGCCTCCGAAATTACGCCCGATGGTACACCCGAACTGGCCGAAGCCGCCAAAAAAACACTCAATGTTCGCGGCGACGACGGGCCGAGCTGGTCTATCGCCTACAAACTGTTGTTCTGGGCCAGGCTGCATGACGGCAACCGCGCGTACAAGCTGTTCACCGAGATCATGAAACCTACCACCCGTACCGATATCAATTACGGCTCGGGCGGCGGTATTTATCCCAACCTGCTTTCGGCCGGGCCACCATTCCAGATCGATGGTAACTTTGGTACTACCGCTGGCATAGCCGAAATGCTGATCCAAAGCCACGCCGGTTATATCGACCTGCTGCCCGCCGTACCCGATAGCTGGAAAACATCCGGCTCGGTAAAAGGCCTCAAAGCCCGCGGCAACTTTACCGTTGATTTTGCCTGGAAAGATGGCAAGGTCACCACATACAAAGTCACCTCGCCCAACCCGCGCGGTGTGAAAGTTAAAATCAACGGCGTAATTAAAAATATTACCGCCCAAAAAAGCTAAACAATTTAAACTATACATGAAGCCTATTGCAACAGCAACAAGACAATCTATCCAAAAAATAGCCAGGCCGGTTTTAGTGTTCGCACTACTACTGGCTTTGCCATTTGTAAATACCGTTTCGGCACAGGCGCGTAAATCGTCGGCCGCGGGACAGGTTATCATACCTTATGGTACCGGCAACGCCATTGCCTACGATCTGAAAAAAGGCCTGTATTCGGTGGCCGGAAATAAGTATTTGGCATACAGTGGGGTAAGTGCCTCCATCTCACTTAATGGTAAAGCTGTTTCCACTAAAGATTATACCTCCCGCACCTATACCAAAACCGCTGTTACCGATGGTTTTGGCAAGGGCGTTAAACATACCATCACGCTAAGCGGTAAAGGCCTTAACCCCATCAAACAGGTGTTTTACACTTACCCTGGGCACGATTATTTTATCACCCAGATAGAGGCATCTGGCAAGGGATTGCAAACCAATTCCATCATTCCGTTCTCAGGCAATATAGCTGCCATTACCGGTGATGCGCGCAGCATTTTTGTACCTTTTGATAACGATACTTTTATCCGTTATAACGCCAAACCGTTTACCGCGCCGTTCAGCAATATGAGCTCCGAAGTAGGTGCCGTATACAGCAACGATAGTCGTAATGGCTTTGTAGCTGGCTCCATCGAGCACGAAGTATGGAAAACAGGTATCCGCAGCACAGCTAAAAAAGACAGTGGCAATGCCATCCAGGTTTGGGCCGGATATACCGAAAACAGCGTAACTCGCGACAATATCGCTCACGGAACCATCAGCGGCGATGTAGTAAAATCGCCAAAAATATTGATAGGTTATTTTGCCGACTGGCGCACAGGCATGGAAGAGTACGCCAAAGCCAACCGCATTGCCGAGCCGCCTTATGTATTCAACTGGACAAAACCTACACCCGTAGGCTGGAACAGCTGGGGCGTAATGCAGGAAAAACTCACCTATGAGAAAGCTACCAAAGTGGCCGACTTTTTTGCCGATAGCCTGGCTGGTTTCCGCACCGGCAAAACCGCTTTTATTGATCTGGACTCTTACTGGGATTTTATGGTGAAAGGCGGCCCCGAAGGTGATTACAGCAAGCTAAAAGAATTTGCTGATTACTGCAAAAGCAAAGGCCTGGAACCCGGCGTATACTGGGCACCATTTACCGACTGGGGTTGGAAAGACGGTCCGCAGCGCAAAGTGCCCGGCAGCAAATACACTTTTGGCGATATCTGGACAAAAGTAGGTAACGGCTATCATGATATCGACGGTGCCCGCGCTATCGACCCAACCCATCCGGGTACCCTTGCACGTATCGACCTCACTATAGGCAAACTAAAAGCCTGTGGCTTTAAAATGATCAAGATCGACTTTTTAGGTCATGCCACGGCCGAGTCGACCCATTTTTATGATCCAACGGTAACCACAGGGATGCAAGCCTACCGCAAAGGCATGGAATACCTGACCGATAAACTGGGCGATCAGATGCTCATTTACGCCGCTATTTCGCCAAGTTTGGCTACCGGCAGATACGTACATACCCGCCGCATAGCCTGCGATGCCTTTAAAACCATCAAAGATACCCAGTACACGCTCAACAGCGTTAGCTATGGCTGGTGGCAAACTTTTTTATACAACTATGTTGATGCGGATCATGTAGTGCTCTCCACCGAAAGCGAAGGGGCTAACCGGGCCCGCTTTTTATCGGCTGTGATCACGGGTACGGTAATCACCGGCGATGATTTTTCGGTACACGGCCAATGGAGCGACAGGGCCAAAACCTGGTATCAAAAACCGGAGATCATTAAGCTGATCGAAAACGGCAAAACATTTAAACCCGTGGAAGGCAACACCGGCGAAAATGCGTCGGAAATGTTCACCCAAAAAATTGGAAATAGTATCTATATTGCCCTTTTCAATTACGGCAGCGAGTCAAAGACCTTTGCTATGGATGGCAAACGCCTGGGTTTAAACAGCAAAGATCAATACGAGTTACATGAGCTGTTACAGGGCGATATCCTGGGTAAAACATTAAGCTTTAAGCTTGATGGCGGCGACGCGGCTTTGTATAAATTGGATATTGACGCGAAGAAATAAAAAAGCATAGGGCCTGTGCGAATCCCCTCTTGAGAGTGGCGGAGGGGTGTGTTTATCAAAGCGAAGAACACACCCCGCCAGTACTCACCCCTCTCAAGAGGGGATTTTGAAAAGAATAATTGCTAACACATTAACACTGAAAATAACCTTATAAATTGAAAAGAATGTTCCGAAATCATTTACTGCCCTTATGCCTGGTTGGTGGCTTGTTTACAGCAGGCAGCAGTTTTGCCCAGGTGGTGACCATCCCGGTCGAAACACAGCACAACGCGCTGGTATTACAAACCGATGCCAATAAAAACCTGAAGATGGTTTACTTCGGCACCAAGCTGAGCAATACCGCGGAGTATGCCCACATCCAGAAAATGTATAACCAAAAGGACGACTCTGGTATCCTCAACTCCGCTTATACACCATCCGGTTCCGCCAACCTGGCCGAGCCTGCCATCACCGTAACCCATGCCAACGGCGATAAATCGCTGAGCCTGGCTTATGTGAGCCACGAGGTAACCAAAGTTGCCGACGATATTTCGCTGTTAACGGTTACGCTGAAAGATCCCGTGTATGATTTTGAGGTGAAACTGTTTTATAAAACCTATTTCAAAGAAGATGTTACCGAACAATGGTCGGTAATAAAACATCGCGAAAAAGGGGAGGTGGTATTAAACAAATTCGCTTCGGCCAACCTTAGCTTAAAAGGTAATGGCTTTTGGCTGAAACAATACCATGGCAACTGGGCCGAAGAAATGCGCCCTGAAGAAGCCAAACTGACACACGGCATCAAAACCATCGACAGTAAACTGGGTACCCGTGCCAATTTGTATGAACCATCTATGTTCGCGGTATCTATGGATAAACCGGCTACCGAAGATGAAGGCAAGGTATTGCTGGGCGCTCTGGAATGGTCGGGCAATTTCAAGATCGACTTTGAACTGGACGTAGCTGATAACCTGCGACTGATTGCCGGTATCAACAACGCTGCTGCCGAATATCACTTAAAACCAAATGAAGAGTTTGCTACACCTGCATTAGTATATACCTACTCAGATCAGGGTAAGGGCGATGCCAGCCGTAAATTGCAGCGCTGGGCACGTAAATATAAAATTGTTGACGGCGAAGGTTCAAGATTGACCCTGTTGAACAACTGGGAGTCGACCTATTTTGATTTCAACGAAACCAAATTGGCCGAATTATTAAAAGATACCAAGAAGTTGGGAGTCGACCTGTTTTTGCTGGATGACGGCTGGTTTGCCAATAAATATCCGCGTAATGATGATCATGCAGGCCTGGGTGACTGGCAGGAAAACAAACAAAAACTGCCAGATGGCGTAAGCTGGCTGGTAAAAGAAGCGCAGAACAATGGCGTAAAATTTGGTATCTGGATTGAGCCCGAAATGGTTAATCCGAAGAGTGAGCTGTACGAAAAACATCCGGATTGGGTGATCAGACAGCCAAACCGCCCCGAAAAGTATTTCCGTAATCAGCTGGTGCTTGATCTGTCGAATCCTAAGGTGCAGGATTTTGTATTTGGCGTGGTTGATAATCTGTTCACCAAAAATCCCGATCTGGCTTATATTAAGTGGGATTGTAACGCGGTGATCTATAACGCTTATTCGGCTTATTTGAAAAAAGATCAGTCGCACCTGTATACCGACTATGTGCGTGGCTTATACAAAGTATTGGAGCGTGTACGCGCTAAATATCCAAAAGTACCATTGATGTTGTGTTCAGGTGGCGGCGGTCGTGTAGATTATGGCGCGTTGAAATATTTCACCGAGTTTTGGCCAAGCGATAACACCGATCCGCTGGAGCGCGTGTTTATCCAGTGGGAGTACTCGTACTTCTACCCGGCTATCACCAGTTCAAACCACGTAACCGATTGGGGTAAGCAACCATTGAAGTTCCGTACGGATGTTGCTATGATGGGTAAACTGGGTTTTGATATTGTGGTAAGCAAACTGGGCGAGCAGGACCTGGAGTACGTTCACGGCGCCTTAAAGAACTATGATAACCTGAAAGAGGCTATCTGGCATGGCGACCAGTACCGTTTACAAAGCCCATGGGATAACGATGCCGCATCGATCATGTATGTAGATAATGCCAAAGCAAAAGCGGTGATGTTTAACTACCTGGTGAACAATCGTTACGGTACAGGTACCCCGGTGCCTATCCGCCTGAAAGGCCTCGATCCGCAGAAAAAATACGCGGTAAAAGAGATCAATCTTTACCCGGGCGCTAATTCATCCATAGAAAAAGACCTGGTACTAACCGGCGACTTTTTAATGAATGTAGGCCTTAACCCACACGTTGATAAAAACAGAACGAGTGTGGTAATAGAATTGGATGAAGCAAGGTAGTGAGTGGTTCTGAGTCTGAAGTTTTAAGTACTAAGTCAAAACAACTTCAGACTCAAGACTCACAACTTTGGACTTACAACTTAGTCCGCGCGTCATTGCGAGGCACGAAGCAATCTCCGACTGGCAGAGCCACTCTGTATAGTTTAGAGATTGCTTCGTCGTTCCTCCTCGCAATGACGCGTTTTTTATGGAACAAACCCACCCTGTCATCTCGAACGAGGTACGAGGAGAGATCTTTTACCCGGGATATATCAACCTGTCAATCTGCTCTTCCAGCCAATCCCCTTTTTCCACACGTCATTGTAATTTAAAACCCTTGCAATAAATTCACTAAAGCGATTACGCAATTATTTTGTTTATTTGATTTCATAAAACAAAAAAAGTTCTGATGGAACAGGAATTACCCTTCTGGTATGCACAGCTGAAGAGAAAATACCCCATAGTAACCGATGAAGAATGGCGCTTGCTTGATTTGATGGCGAATGTGAAGCACATCAAAAAAGGCGATTCGTTTTTAAAATATGGCAAGGTTGCGCGCTTTTCGGCGTTTGTAATTTCAGGATTGTTTAAATTTTCTATCCAGGACGAAGATGGTACTGAGCGGATTATCAAATTCGGTTTCCCCGATGATTTCCTGGCCAACTGCGAAAGCTATAATAAAAAGGCCCCTTCCGCTGTCAGTATCACAGCTCTCGAAGACGCTGTGGTACTAAGAATCAATATCAAAAAATTGCAGCCACTGTATGATCTGCACATGAACCTTTTGCACGTAAACTTGCAATTGTACCAGGAAATACTCGAACAGCAATCAGAGCATCAATACATCCTTTCGTTAAAAAGCCCTGTGCGGCGTTACCGGTATCTGTTAGAGCGGCGCCCGGCAATTATAAAAATGATATCCTTAACCAATATCGCGCGTTACCTGTACATCAGCCGCGAAGCTTTAAGCCGGGCACGATTGTTTGTGATGAAATGATCTGATTGTTTTTTGTGATCGCGATCACAAATTGAATCTGCACGCAGCAATAGCTTTGTTTAAAATGAAACAAAGTATCATATTGTTGCACGGCCTGTTTGGTGGGTTAAGCAACTGGAAGGAGGTTGTTGAATATTTTGAACCCCTTTTTGACGTTTATATTCCGGAACTACCCATATATGAAAAACACCAGGCCGATACCCTGGAGTACCTAATTGATTTCCTGGAAACGATGATTGAGTCGGCCGGTCTGACGAATGTTATCCTGGTAGGCAATTCGCTTGGCGGGCATGTGGCCATCCGCTATACGCACCGGCATCCTCATAATGTGGATAAGTTAGTGCTTACCGGCAGCTCGGGTCTTTACGAGAATACGCAGGTTGGCAGCTATCTGAAACGGGGTAATTACGCTTATATCCGGGAAAGGGTTGCCGCCACCTTTTATGATCCGGCCATAGCTACTGACGAACTGGTTGCAGAAGTGCTTCAGGTTACCACCAATCCATTCAAATGTATATGCGCCATTAAAGCAGCCAAATCTGCACAGCGCGATAATGTCCTGGCGTTGCTCCCTGAAATTTTAACACCAACACTATTAATATGGGGTAGTGATGACCAGATTACACCGCCATCCGTTGCCTACGAATTTGAGCATCATTTACCCAACGCACAGCTCATGATACTACCCAAATGCGGCCACGCCCCGATGATGGAAAAACCGGAGGAGTTTAATAAGGCATTAAATGCATTCCTTAGTTAGCATAACTGCTTTAGTCTTGACTGAACTTTTTAAACCTTTCAAAACAGGCCAAAAATTTGTTAAAAAGTGTTAAAATAGCGTTAAAATTTAGTTAAAACGGCCAAAAGTGATGCGTGTATGCCCTGATTTTAAGTAAAAAGTGTTAAAATTTAGGGTTTAAAAAGTCTTTCAGGCTATCAATTTTCATCGCAGTCACATATTCCAAAATCAAATTTTATTGACCCTGATGGTTTAGTATATTTACAACAAAGAGACGTTCTCCTGCGTTAATCGTACATACCTCATACCCCATGAATAAACAAACTTTAAAAACCACCGCCCAGCAACTTATGGCGGGCGACAAGGGCCTTTTGGCCATGGACGAAAGTATAGCCACCTGCAACAAACGCTTTGCAGAAGCCGGCATCCCCCAAACAGAAGAGTACCGTCGAAAATACCGCGAACTGATAGTAAGAACCCCCAAACTGGGCGAATGCATCAGCGGTGCCATCCTGTTTGATGAAACTACCAAACAGGTGGCCGATGATGGTACTCCCTTTATCGACCTATTGGTTAACGGTGGTGTGATTCCCGGCATTAAACTGGATGAAGGAGCTAAAGATATGCCCGCTTTCCCGGGTGAAAAAGTAACCGAAGGCCTTGACGGATTGCGTGAAAGACTGAAAAATTACGCTACAGCGGGTCTCCGTTTTGCCAAATGGAGGGCTGTGATCGTTATTTCTGGCGATACGCCAACTGATGGCAGCATTTACGCCAACGCCCATGCATTAGCCCGTTACGCGGCACTTTGCCAGGAGGCTGATGTAGTGCCTATCGTAGAACCCGAAGTACTGATGGATGGCAACCACACGATCGAACGTTGTTTTGAGGTAACTCAGCGCGTTTTACACATCGTATTTGAAGTGCTGATACAACAACGTATTTACCTGGAAGGCATGATACTGAAACCCAATATGGTGGTATCTGGCGTTGACGCCTCTGTACAAGCCAGCGTTGACCAGGTTGCTGATCTTACTGTTGAGTGCCTACTGCGTTGTGTGCCCGCAGCGGTACCGGGCGTCGCTTTTCTATCAGGGGGGCAGGCAGCTCCTGATGCCAGCGCGCATTTAAATGCTATGCATGTAAAATACAAAAGCAGGTTGCCATGGGCGCTTACCTTCTCATTCGCCAGGGCGGTTCAGCAACCGGCTATGGAATACTGGAAAGGTAATGATGAAAATGTGGCAGTGGCGCAACAAATTTTCTATAAACGCCTGAGCATTAACAATGCTGCCCGTCGTGGTGAATATACACCTGCATTGGAAGCTTAACTTGACTAAACGCAACAGCAAGTCGTTCATTATTAACGGCTTGTTGTTGCTTATATAGCTGATTGGTATTCTTATTTTTCCCGTTGGTAGTATAGTACAATTACCCCGGCATCCAGCGTTTGGGTTTTAGCCAGTTTTAGGCCCGAAGCCTGAAAATCATCAACAAAAAAGCGTTTTCCGCTGCCTAAAATAATGGGATGAACCATCAAACGGTATTCATCAACCAGGTCGGCTTTGGCCAGCGCTTTTACTAGTTCGGCACTGCCTTCCAGCATGATCTCTTTACCGGGTAGTTCTTTTAAGCGGGTAATTTCTTCTATCACGTTTTTGCTGATGATGGTGGAGTTATTCCAGTCGGCTTTTTCCAAGGTAGTTGAAACCACATATTTTGGCACGCTGTTCAGCTTATCGGCAACGCCGTCTTCGTTATTTTTTTTGGTCGACCAATACGGCGCAAGCATTTCGTAGGTTTTACGGCCAAAAAGTATAGCATCGCAAGTGTTGTGACAATCCTGAATGTAGGCAGCCTTGGCTTCGCCAAAATAAGGCATAAACCATTCGCCCATGCGGTCGGCATCAAATACACCATCTAAGGTTATCCATTCTGAAACTATTAGCTTTCTCATTTTCTTTTAATTTTAAATTGTGTGATCCTGTTTGTTTTTATATCACAAAGTAACGGAGCCAGGGCAACCTGTGATAGAACAAACCCGACAATCTGAAATTAACGAGGAAACTCCGAAGCGCTTTTCAGATACTCCAAAGGCGTATAATTGGTAAATTCTTTAAACGTACGGATCAGATGGCTTTGATCTGCATATCCGCTTTCAAAGGCCACATCGGTCATCTCTGTGAACTGATTTTGGCTGAGCTGTTGCAGGGCAGAATGAAACTGGCATATCCGGCTGAAAGTTTTGGGCGATACACCCACATGGAATTCAAACAGTCGTTGTAGGGTACGCTCGGTAACAAAAAGCTCTCCCTGAACCTGGGTAAGCGATATCAGGCCTTTACTCTTTTGTATAGCCTGTGTGGCAAATGCAATAGTGTTGTTTATGCCTGGTTTATACCGATCGGCCAATTTAAGCACATAGTTATTCATTAGCTGCAAACGCTTACCCAGTGTCATGGCATTCAGGAGCTGCTCTTTCAGACTTATGGAACGGGCCGGTTCAGAAAAATTAAGATCGATGCTGATATTGGTCAGTTCTTTAGCATCGATGCCAAACAAAGCCTTAAGCATATGCGGATACAAGAAGTAAGCTATAATGATCACATATCCGCGGGTGTGCAGCTCAATTGGTTTGGTGTTTTGACCGTAGAGCACAAGACTGTCCATGTTTTTTGGACTATTGAGCAATAGGCCCGTATCTGTTATCTGGAACGTGATACTCGGGTAACTATTGGCTATCAGCGGTAACACGGCTTCCCGGTAAATGTTGTTATTTTCAATCACCACGATGTTGCTCACATAAGCAGCAACGGATGGATGAGGGATAATAGCCTGTGTTTTCATTCCAGGATAAATGTTTCAATTGGTATCTGATCAACTAATTTACGTATATAAACCAAAATCTTATCATTTACCTTTGTAGATCACCGTCTTCTGCCTTGCCCGGTTCGTCAAGCAGTTGTATGGCCGATGCGGGCCCCAGATCAGGATCGCCGCATATAATATTAAAGCAGCGTTTTCTTCATCTGGCAATAATTATTACCCCAGTCGCACAAGGCGTCCATAATGGGTATCAATGTTTTGCCCAGCTCGGTTAACTTGTACTCTACTCGCGGGGGCGATTCGGCATAAGCTGTTCTGAGTAGGATGCCGTCGCGTTCCAGTTCTTTGAGCTGGGCCGTGAGCGTGGCTTGCGTAATATGGGGCATCTTTTTACGCAATACACCAAAGCGCATCGGACATTCTTCCCTCACTTTATTGAGCAGCTTTAGTTTCCACTTTCCACCAATAATGTCCAGTGCATTTGTCATGGGACAGTTATCTTCTAAAAAAAGCTCATTTTCTGCTTTTATAACCAGCTGATCGTCATCGTTAGTATCATTTTCCATACTTGGTATCCTCCATCAAACTACTTGTGAGCCTCACATCTCCCTCTCATCTTTGAATCGTAAAGTTAACAAAATCAGGCTTAAAGCCGGTTAAATTCATTTATCTGCAAATTATGAACAAGCCAATTTCAAGGTGGTTCCTGCTCATCATCCTCTCGTCGTCGGTGTTTTTATCGGTGATCGATATCTTTATTGTCAATGTGGCCATCCCCTCTATTAAAAGGGGTATACATGGGTCCGACAGTGATATCCAGCTGGTTATTGTACTATACCTGCTGGGCTATGCCGCCTTCCTGATCACCGGTGGCCGGGCAGGTGACCATTATGGTAAAAAGAACGTTTTTATAGTATCGATGCTACTGTTTATCGTTACTTCCTGCCTTTGCGGTTTTTCACAAACACCCTGGCAGATCAACACCTCACGTTTTTTACAGGGAATAAGTGCCGCATTTATGATCCCACAGGGTATTACCTATATCCAGGTGCTTTTTCCGTTGCATAACGATCGCATTCAGGCCCTGGGTATCTATGGCAGCGTAGCCGGTACTGCCTCCGTGATAGGGCAGTTTTTAGGAGGATTATTACCCGATGTCCATTTTTTGCTGGACGGCTGGCGACTGATTTTTCTTATTAATCTACCTCTTGGGCTGGTTGCAGTGATACTGGCGGCCATATTCCTGAAGGATACCAAAACCATCAAAAAATCCAGGTTTGATCATTCGGGTGTTGGTTTGCTAACCGTGGCATTGATTGCGCTCATTTATCCACTGGTGCGCGGTCCCGAATTGCACTGGCCCTGGTGGAGCTCAGCATCCATCGGCATGTCACTCATCCTGTTGTACCTGTTTATCGTTAACCAGCGCAGAAAACTACATACTGGCCCGGAACCCCTGGTTGATGTGCGCCTGTTCAGTTTTAAAGATTTTAATATTGGCCTTTGCGCCGTGCTGTTTTACTTTATGGTACAGGACACCTATTTTGTGATCAACGTTGTTCTGTTTCAGAATGGCTTTGGCATCAGCTCGTCAGAGACGGGGATATTCTTTGTTTTCCAGGGTGTCGGGTATGTGGTGGCCTCTTTGTTATCCCTTCGCCTGGTACCACATTATGGTAAACGGGTATTGCAGGTTGGCGTTTTTATCATGATTGGTTCGCTTCTGTTCCATTTATTGTTTTTCAATTCGGGAAATATCAGCAGGTATTTACTATTACCCATACTTTTTATTTATGGCACCGGCTGCGGATCGGTATTGCCATCGTTGTTAACCATGGCTCTCAAAAGTATCCCTACCCATTTTGCCGGGGCGGCCTCCGGCACTTTCTCCACCGTTCAGCAAACCGCTATTGCTTTGGGGATAGGGATTGTAGGTGGTGTGTTTTTTTTCAAGCTGGCCGGTAATACCAGTTTGGCCGGATACGTATCGGCATACAGGTTGGCCACGGGTATCAATATTTTTTTGCTGGGTGTGGTGAGCCTGTTTCTTTATTTGCTGCCTGGCAAACCAGGGGAAAGTAGACACTGAAAACTTTTTAAACCTTAAATTTTAACACTTTTTTGCTCAAAAACGAGGTGAAAACGTATCAGTTTTGGTCATTTTAACTAAACCTTAACGCCATTTTAACACTTTTTAACAAATTTTCGGCATGCTTTTAAAGGTTTAAAAAGTATTAATTTATTAATTGTCAAATAGCTAAATAAAAATCAGTTGATTTTTGGCCTTTTTTGCTCCTTATGCAAACGGCCCGGTTCTCGTTGTTTAGGAGAGAACCGGGCCGTTTGCATACAAATATACTAAAATAAAGGGAGATTCCGAAAGCCGTAGGCCTGGCAATTCATGTGGTAAGAGCAAGGAAAAGCGGTTTTTTTGTACCTCGTAATGACACGTGGATAAATCAGCTTCTTTACCGCCTGCTGCAGAGAGGGTAGGCCAGCGAGACGTTGACAAGGCGGCGAATGGATGAAAAAAACATTTCCAATGTTTTAAGGGTTTTACAAAAAAGCCTAAATTGTAATCGATTACGAACCTTAAAATCATTGCCTATGAATTCGCGCCGTGACTTTTTACAGAAGCTGGGGATCTCTGCCCTGGCTTTACATCTGGCCCCGCTTTCGGGATGGGCCAACAGTAAAAACAATACCGAAGCTCCTTACGAGGGCCGCGTACTCCGTGTTGCCATTATGGGGCTCGGAGGCTACGGCACCCGGGTAGCCGAAGCCATGCAATCATGCACAAAAGCCAAACTGGTTGGCTTGGTGAGCGGTACACCTTCAAAAATTAAGGACTGGCAAAGCAAGTACGGCATCGCCGAAAAAAATTGCTACAATTATGAGAATTTCGACAGCATCAAAAACAACCCAGATATTGATGCGGTTTATGTGATCACACCCAACGCGTTACATCACGATATGGTATTACGGGTGGCCAAGGCGGGTAAGCATGCCATTTGCGAAAAACCCATGGCCGTAAATGCCAAAGAAGGACAGGCTATGGTAGATGCCTGCAAAAAAGCTAATGTGAAATTGCTCGTAGGCTACCGCATGCACTTTGAACCCAAAACGCTCGAGGTGATCCGGATGCGCAATAGCGGCGAGTTTGGGAAGATCTTGTTTTTCCAGGGACAGTGTGGCTTTAAAATTGGCGATCCTACCCAATGGCGATTGAATAAGCAACTGGCAGGTGGGGGCTCTATGATGGATATTGGTATTTACGCAATCAATGGTTCGCGCTATATGACCGGCGAAGACCCGGTTTGGGTTACCGCCCAGGAAACAAAAACCGATCCTGTGAAATTTAAGGAGGGGGTTGATGAAACTATCCAGTTCCAGTTTGGCTTCCCGAGCGGGGCTGTAGCATCCTGCTTATCAACCTATAATATGAATAACCTCGACCGCTTTTTCCTGGATGGGGAGAAGGGTTTTGCCGAGCTACAGCCATCTACAGGTTATGGCCCCATACAAGGGCGTACGCACAAAGGCGAACTTACGCAGCCAGTTACTACACATCAAACCGTACAAATGGATGAAATGTCGGCCATTATTTTTGATAATAAACAACCCGTAGTGCCCGTGAACGGGGAGGAAGCGGTAAAGGACTTAAAGATCATTGATGCCATTTACCAGGCAGTTAAAACTGGGTCAAAGGTGACTATTAGTTATTAACCCTGGCGAAATATATTTATTGCTGAGCTGTTAGGGAAATAAAAACCCGTCATTGCGAGCGTAGCGTGGCAATCCCCTACTTACAGAACGGCCCTGCTAATTGGGGATTGCCACGCTACGCTCAATGACGTGGTGATGATGTGGTCTTACCTAGCAAGACCGTGATGAATTTTTGCTAACGTTTTACTCATTAGTCAAAAAGCCACCCTTGCCCCGGTAAAGATCAAGTTTGCCATTCAATTCAACTTTTATTACGGACATATACTTGTCCTGAAGGTTTTCGGGGATAGTGATGAAGGTTAGGCCTGGCACAACGCTCCAGGATATTTTGCCAACAATTTTATAGGTGAGCGGTGCATCGCTGCCCAGTACGCATACTTTTTTAATGCTGTTTTTTAAGCCTTTTATCAATACCGGTGCGCTGGTTTTGGCTGGCACGAACAGGTATAAGATTGTTGAATCTTTTGATAGGGTACTTGCGCCATAATAATGACCCTGTGGCATTCCGGCAATGGTATTAAAAACGCCTTCGCCATTTTTTTTGTTCCAGGCGCCCAGTTCTTTAAGCAGGTTTACTTCTTCCGGAGGGATGCTGCCATCACCTTTAGGGCCAATATCCAACAGTAAATTTCCACCGTAACTAACAGCATCAGTAAAAATGCTGATGATCTCATAAGGGGTTTTAAAGTTTTTGTCCTGCGGCTGGTAGCCCCAGTTGTCATTGATGGTCATGCAAAGTTCCCACCATTTGTAGGCTGGTCTTGATACCGGGAAGTTTTGTTCGGGTGTATCATAGTCGCCATAACCCTGTAAGCGTCCATTGATGATGGTGTTGGGGTTATAGCCTAATAGTTTTTGTCGTACCCCGGTAGCATTCCATTCTTCGGCACTATGTTCCCAGTCGCCATCAAACCACCAAAGGTCGGGATTGTATTGTTTGGCAAGCTCATCCAGTTGCCCGTTCATAAAGGTTAAATATTTGGCCCATTTAGCAGATTGGTCTTTTACCTGGTAGCGGCTGCTGTCCTTTAAAAACCCAGGATAATCGTTATGGCTCCAGTCTATCAGCGAAAAATAGGCGCCTACTTTTATACTGCGTGCGCGCAGGGCATCATACAGTGGTTTTAACAGATCTTTTTTAGCCGGAGTTTTCTGCACTACGTTAAGCGCACCGTACTTGCTATTCCATAAAGCTACACCATCGTGGTGTTTGGTGGTCATCACCGCGTAACGGGCACCACTTTCCTTAATCAGATCCGCTAGTTCATTAGGTTTATACTGACTTGCCGTAAAGCCCTTTAACTGGCTCATATAATCAGGATAGCTGATCTTTTTGTTATGAAAGCTCCAGCTTTCGTCTATCCCTTTTACGGAGTAGATGCCGTAGTGAATAAATATGCCCAGTTTGGCATCGGCAAACCATTGCATCTTTTCTTTGATCGCATCGGGGCTTACACGGTGTTGCGCCTGGGCATAACCCGTATACAATATGGTAATCAATACCACGAGCAGGTGTGATAACTTTTTGAACATTTTCAAAAGTAATTATTAAGATTATAAACTATTACTAAACTTTTTAAAAAAATTAAAAAGATTTCTTTTTTAATTAAATTAATTTTTTTATATATGCATATATAAACCCCCTGCTACATGTTTTTTAAAAATATTGATTTGATTAAGGCGCTGTATTACAGTAAGACAGCCTCGCTAGCCGACCTGAGTATTGACACAGGCAGAAGCATTCCGTATGTAACCAAAGGGGTAGCCGATTTAGTCAAGTTAAATATTGTAAAAGAGATTGGTATAAGAACGTCAAGCGGTGGCCGTAAACCTGCAACCTACTCTCTGATAGCTGATACCGGATATATCATCTCGGTGGCCATGAACCAGTTTGTGACCCGCATTGTGATTGTGAACATGAATAATGAGTTTGTAGGCGATGTACAGGAATTTGAGCTGAAATTGAGCGACAAC
Organism: Mucilaginibacter sp. 22184; assembly: GCF_052045695.1. Classification (NCBI taxonomy): domain Bacteria; kingdom Pseudomonadati; phylum Bacteroidota; class Sphingobacteriia; order Sphingobacteriales; family Sphingobacteriaceae; genus Mucilaginibacter; species Mucilaginibacter sp. 22184. The sequence goes on along the minus strand of NZ_JBQEPI010000006.1, from coordinate 378,565 downwards.
AGCAATGCTATCCATTCGCTTATAGCACATATCAACGCTACCGTTATTAAGTCTGGTTTGCCACATGATAAATTTTTGGCTGTAGGTATTACCATGCCGGGGTTTATTGATGCTTTTCAGGGTAACAACCTAAGTTTTCTCAAATCTCCCGATGAAACCTTAGTGACTTATATTGCCAGACAGGTTAAATTACCCGTATTTATCGAAAACGATTCCACATCTATAGCTCTTGCCGAGCAAAAATTCGGGCTCTCCGTAGCCCGTAATAATTCCATGATCATTAACCTGGGCTGGGGTATTGGTTTAGGAATGATCATCAATAAAGAAATATTTAAGGGACATAGTGGCTTTGCCGGCGAGTTTAGCCACTTACCACTCCACAAAAACGGAAAGCTATGTTCATGTGGTAAACAGGGCTGTTTGGAAACGGAAGCATCTTTGTTGGCTATTGAAGCCAAAGCTACCGAAGGCTTAAAGCAAGGGAAGGTAAGCAGCCTGGTGAAATATGATACCATATCGGCCGATAATATCATTGACGAAGCACTAAAAGGAGATGCCTTTGCTGTAAAAATAATTTCCGAAGCTGCTTATTTTATTGGGCAGGGCTTGGCTATCCTGCTGCACCTGATGAATCCCGAAAGTATTATTTTAAGCGGAAAGGGCAGTGTTATAGGTAAACTATTACTTAGCCCCATTCAGCAGGCCATGAATGAGCATTGCATACCGCATTTAACCACATACACCCAACTGGCAGTCTCCAACCTGGGTAACGATGCGCAACTGTTAGGGGGCGTAACCACCGTGATCGAAAATCTGTATAAACTTAGTCCGCAGGCCAATATTTCCGAGCCTGCATAAGCATGCGAAAGGTCTTTTTTTAACTCAATTAATTAATTTTCATGCAACTAAAGATACCCGCACAACAAAAATATTCTGGGATGTAAAGTAATAGTTGATTAAGAGGTGGCTCGCCATGGTGGGCGCCTCTTTTTTACTGATTTTCTATACTAAAGAGGCTGTATCATCAATCATGATCAGCCTCTTTTTTTTGATTACTCAGATACGTAAGCGACGGATAGCCTTGTAGGTTGAATTGATTAAACTACTAAAAAGTGGGTTTACATGGTTTACATAATTTAGGGTTTACATTGATGTATATAGTTTATAGTGAGATAGTTAATTGTTTTTTTTTAAGAAAAAGTGTAAACCCACTTTGTAGCCTCTATTGTTGAATGATTTTATTTTGATGCAAACCAGGCAAGGTAAATTGGGTTATACTATAAATACGCTTAAATATTTTAGTATGAGGGCAATATGGAGAGGGGCTATCGGTTTTGGACTGGTGAGCATCCCAATAAAGTTGTATTCGGCTGTGCAAACAAGTTCCCTTGACCTGGATATGCTGGATGGCAGGGATCATTCCCGGATCCGTTACCAGCGGGTTAACGAGCAAACGCACAAAGAAGTGCCGTATGACAAGATCGTTAAAGGCTATAAGCTTAAGGACGAATATATAATAGTGGAAGAAAGCGACTTTGCCGACGCGGCTCCCGAAAAAAGCAAAGTGATCGAGATCGAGAACTTTGTGGATATGGCCGACGTCGATCCCATGTATTATGAAACGTCCTATTATGTCGAACCTGATATCCCTTCTAACAAAGCTTATGCGCTCTTAATAAAAGCCATGCTCAAATCGGGCAAGGTGGGTTTGGCTCGTTTTGTATTGCGCAATACCGAAAGTTTATGCATTGTTCACCCATCAGATAACGTGATGGTAGTAACCCGTATCCGTTTCGCGCAGGAGATCAGGCCTACTGATGATTTAAACATCTCCGATGATGTTGGTATCACCAAAAAAGAACTGGATGTAGGTTTGGCATTGATCAAGCAATACACCGAGCATTTTGACATCTCCAAGTTTAAAGATGAGTATAATAGTGAACTGCTCAATATTATTAAGGCCAAAGCCAAAGGAAAACGGCCAACCATCAAAAAATTGAAACCACATAAAACCACCAGCGATGACCTGTATGAGCAATTGATGGAAAGTTTACAGACCAAGAAAGGGGCATAAGATGAGCTTAACGGATTATATCAAAAAACGCGATTTTCAACAGACTACCGAACCTAAAACAGGTAAAGGCAGTGGTAAAACCCTCTCGTTTGTGGTACAACGGCACCATGCCACCAGTTTGCATTATGATTTCAGGCTGGAACTGGATGGCACCTTAAAAAGCTGGGCTGTGCCAAAAGGCCCATCCATGAATCCGGGTGACAAACGCCTGGCCATGATGGTAGAAGATCACCCGATTGATTATCAGCATTTCGAAGGCATCATCCCAAACGGTAATTATGGGGCAGGGGTAGTGCTGATCTGGGATCACGGTACCTACGAATCGCTGGCCGAATCACGGGCAGATGATGTAAAGACTTTAAGAGCAGGCTTAAAAAGCGGCAACCTGAAGTTTAAATTAAACGGCGAAAAGTTGCAAGGCGAATTTGCCCTGGTGAAACTGCACAATGCCGAAAATAATGCCTGGCTGCTGATCAAGCATAACGATGAATTCGCTGTAAAAAAGAAATACAGCAGTGAAGATTTGGTACCTGCCGATATTAAAAAAATGAGGAATAATAAAAACGGCGAAGCAACTGCGTTACCGGATCTTAAAGAGAAAGAGGTCAAAAAAAAAAGTCCAGCCCCCAGAAGCAGGAAAAGCGTTTAGTTGAAAAAGCCTATACGCCCATGATGGCCAAATTGGAGAGCAAAGTTTTTGATCAGAAGGGCTGGATCTATGAGCGTAAACTGGATGGTTACCGGGCCATCGGACACACAGGAAAAGGAGCAAAACTGATCTCGCGGAACGGGATAGATTTTAGTGAGAAGTATAATAAAGTAATAGACGCGCTCAGGCAAATAGGTCAGGACGCCATACTGGATGGCGAGCTGGTGATTGAGGATAAAAAAGGCCAAAGCCGTTTCCAGGATATTCAGCATTATGAGGGCGATAGCGCCAACCTGATCCTTAAATATTATGTATTTGACCTGTTGAACCTGAAAGAACATGATCTGCGTGGGCTGGAACTGGTAAAACGCAAGAAATTATTGCAAACGCTGATTGAACCCTTGAACAGCAACACCATAATTTACAACACGCATATAGAAGGCAATGGGGCCGGTTTGTTTAAGAAAGCACTGTCGCTGGGCTGGGAGGGAATCATCGGTAAAGATGAGGAAAGCACATATCACAGCGGCAAACGATCAGACAGATGGCTGAAATTTAAATCGCGCAACTCGCAGGAAGCCATTATTTGTGGTTATACCGCGCCATCGGGTTCGAGAAAACATTTTGGCGCTTTGGTATTGGGTATTCGTGAAGGTGCTAATATCAGGTATATTGGCAATTGCGGCACAGGTTTTAATGATACCGGCTTAAAAGAGCTGTACGGAAAGTTACATTCTTTGGAAACGGATGAAAAGCCGTTCAAAGAAAAAGTTAATCAAAGAAGTAAAGTTACCTGGCTGCGGCCAGAATTGGTTTGCGAAGTTTGGTATGCTGAATGGACAGCAGATGGCCATTTAAGACAACCTGTTTTTAAAGGACTACGCGCAGATAAAGAAACAGAGAACGTAATTATGGAAACACCAGAAAAACAAATGGCCGACGATGAAACTATTGCATTTGGCCGTACAAAATTAAAAGTAACCCATCTGAACAAAGTTTTCTGGAAGGAGGAGGGGATAACTAAGGGCGAGTTGATCAACTACTATCAGCACATGGCCGACTGGATTGTGCCCTATTTAAAAGATAAACCTATTTCTATGCGCCGCCAACCCAATGGTATTGAAGATGGTGGATTTTTTCAGAAGGACGTAGATGTAACGCATTTACCCGACTGGATAAAGACCGAACCATTGCACTCTGAAAGCAATGATAAAGATATCAACTACATCATCGGGAAGGATGCTGTTACTTTGCTGTATATGGTAAACCTGGGCTGTATTGAAATAAATCCCTGGTTAAGCTCCTACAAAAAACCGGACAACCCGGAGTTTGTGGTGATTGACCTTGACCCTCATGATGTGCCGTTTACTGAAGCGGTAGAAGCCGCTTTAAAAACCAAAGAGATCTTTGATCGCATGCATTTGGATGTTTTTATCAAAACTTCCGGTTCAAAGGGCTTGCACATTTATTGCTACCTGGCGGCAAAATATGATTACGATTTTGTAAAAATGTTTGCCGAGTACACGGCCAGCCTCATCCACCAGGAACTACCGGATACAACCAGTATAGAAAGAAGTCCCGCTAAAAGAAAAAACAAGATCTATATTGATTTTCTGCAGAACAGACGCGGCCAAACGGTAGCCTGCCCATATTCTGTACGGCCCAAGCCGGGGGCAACGGTTTCGGCACCCTTGCACTGGCATGAAGTGAATGATGAGCTTAAACTATCCAACTACACAATTTATAACATGGCAGATAGAGTAAAGAAGATCCAGGACCCCTGGAAAAATTTGACAGCCAAGCCCGGTGATCTGAAAAAAGCGCTTGAGTTGATAAAGGGGAAATAGCTTGTTAGCCGGTGGTTTGTGGTGATAACACCGACCATAAGCTAATGAACTATCCACGTCATTTCGAACGAGGTACGAGGAGAAATCTTTTGCGCCATGCAATTGAAGCTTTGCATGGCGCAAAAGATTTCTCCTCATCCCACCACGTTGCCCCTCGCTGTTTGTCGAAATGACATAAGTGTTTATTTATATCAAACTCACATCATCCAATCAGTTCTTTTGAACAGGGGTAACCCGAAACTCTGTTTTATAATTGTTTCGTAATACACCTATAAATTGAAATTGCCCGATTTTTTCGTCGGATAGCAATTTAAAAAGCGCATCAGAACTTTCAATAGCCACATCATTAAAGGAGAATAAAATATCCCCGCTCTGTATCCCGGCTTTATCTGCAGGGCTTCCCTTCGCCACATCAGAAATAAACAGGGCCTGTTTATTAGCTACTTCGGCTATTGTGCGTAATTTGGGTACAATGTCTATCTGTTGTAGTACCAAGCCCAGGTAGGCCCTTCTCACTTTTCCAAAACGTATCAGCTGGCTGGCTATATCCTTTGCGGTATTGATGCTGATAGCAAAACATAATCCCTGCGCGCCATTTATGGTGGCTGTGTTAACGCCAATTACTTCGCCATCGGTATTGATGAGCGGCCCACCGGAGTTTCCCGGATTTAAAGCCGCGTCTGTCTGGATCATGCTATCCATCTGACGCCCATTCTGGCTTTGAAGCGTTCGGCCAAGGGCACTTACAACTCCGGCTGTTACGGTATGCTGAAATCCCAGGGGATTCCCAATGGCTATAACCAGCTGACCTATGGCCAAGGCTTCCGAATCGCCCATGTGTACTGGCACAAAGTCCGCTGCCGAAATTTTAAGTATGGCCAGGTCTGTATCGGGGTCCTGACCTATTAGGGTAGCCAGGTGCGTGGCACCATCATGCATTTTAACCTTAATGATCTCTGCCTGCTGCACTACATGACTGTTGGTAAAAAGGTACCCGTCTGAAGAAAAGAGGAACCCTGAGCCCGAGCCAACAGGTTGTTCCTTATCCTTTTGTTGTTTAAAAAGTTCAATTTTGACCACTGCTGTTTTTACTTTCTCTACAGCATTAATAATGGTCGAAGAATACTGATCCATATAAATCCTTTCAGGCAATGGTCCTCAATAAGCGAACCCTTTGAAAAACACTGTAATAATTTCCGTATTCGACGCAGGTTCATTGAAAAAACATGTTGTTTTGTCATTAATTACCTTGTAATGAACCCGATTAAAGGATTGTCTTTTTTTTGTCTTAACAAAAATATTTTACATAGCTTATTAATATTCTTTCCCGGTGTACAACTTATTTAAATATTATTATATTAGCTCTGCCAATTGAAAAAGTGTTATTAGGACAATTAATGTCTGTATAAACCTATTGATAATTAAACATTTACCTGATAATGCCTGGTTGATAAAGTGCACTTATCAACTTTTTATCAGAAACAGCCAATAGTACACAGCACCCTCTTACTCCACCCCTGAGTATTAGGACGTGATATTATTTGCCCTTGCCACGGCATCCCGGTATCGGGTATCGCCTATATCAGCCTTTTTATCGAATTAACCAATTAGTAAAAAATAAACTAAAACAATTGCCTATGGGGAAAATGAGCTAAAACGATTATGTAATGTCAGAGAGGCCATGATTAATGGATTTCCTCCTGAAAGTATCTGCACATCTTATTACACGCATTAATTATTAACTAATTAAAAAAGCTATGAAACACAATTTGGATAGGAGCTATCCCCTGCTAAAAGTTTATAAAACTATTTTGTGCCAACTATTAATAATGCTGATATGGGTGCCATTTTCCCATGCTGATGTTATTAATACCCGGAAAATATCGTCCAAAACGATATCGGAGCGAAAAAATAACCTAAATACTCCTGTTAAAATTTCCGGTAATGTAAGCGATCAGACCACGGGCGAAAAACTGGTAGGCGTATCGGTTATGGTGAAAGGTACCAATAACGGTACGGTGACCGATATTAAAGGAAACTTTACCATTACCGCTCCCGATGACGGAACGCTGGTGGTAACTTACATTGGGTATAATACTTTAGAGGTTCCTGTTAATGGAAAAAATGCCATCAGTATCAAATTGCAAGCCTCATCAAAAGGACTTTCTGAGGTTGTTGTAGTAGGTTATGGCGTACAAAAAAAGGTAACCGTTACAGGCGCTGTAGCCGCTGTAAGAGGGGCCGAGTTGGAAAAATCGCCTACGGTAAACTTGTCAAATACACTGGCCGGTCGTTTACCGGGAGTTACAGCGGTACAATCAAGCGGGGAGCCTGGTTATGATGGATCAGCTATCCACATCCGCGGAACCAACAGCCTGGGCAACAGTGATGCCTTGGTGGTTATTGATGGTGTACCAGACAGGGCCGGAGGTTTGGAGCGTTTAAACTCGGCCGATGTGGAAAGCATATCCGTACTAAAAGATGCCTCTGCGGCTATTTATGGTTCAAGGGCGGCAAATGGTGTTATTCTGATTACCACCAAACATGGTAAATCAGGCAAAACACAACTTTCCTATGATTTTAACCAGGGTTGGGCGCAGGCAACGGTGATACCCAAAATGGCCAATGCAGCAGAGTATGCAACCATGCTCAATGAACTTACTTTATATTCTATTGTTGATCCATCAGAGTGGGGCCCCGCATGGGCGGGATTTCAACAAACGGGTAGCTATAAAGATGTAGACAAATCCAAAATTATCCAGCCTGCCGATATACAGAAGTATCGCGATGGATCGGATCCGCTTGGCCATCCAAATACCGATTGGTTTAAAACCACGTTAAAAAACTGGTCGCCTCAAAGCCGTCATAATCTTCAGTTAAATGGTGGCTCAGAAAACTTCAAATTCCTCACCTCGCTGGGTTATACCAACCAGGATGGTTATTATAAAAACTCCGCGACGGGTTACAAGCAATATGATTTCCGCATAAACCTGGATGCAAAAGTAAATAAGTATATCAATACCAGCGTTGGCGTAACGGCACGTGAGGAAGCCCGTAATTTCCCTACACAAAGCGCGGGCTCTATATTCCGGATGCTGATGCGTGGCAAACCGACAGAGCAGGAGGTTTGGCCCAACGGGCTGCCAGGCCCGGATATTGAAAACGGCCAGAATCCGATTGTGATTACCACCAACAAAACAGGGTATGACAGGGACAGGAGGGATTACTTTCAAACCAATGGAAAGGTAGAAATACAGGTTCCGGGGGTAGAAGGCTTAAAATTAACAGGTACAGCTTCTATTGATAAATATATCAAGCGGGAAAAGGTATGGTCGACACCATGGACGCTGTATTACTGGGATCATCAATCCTTTGAGGCCGATGGTAAAACGCCGGTACTTACGCCCAGTGTACGCTCTACCTTCACCGATCCGCGGCTATCCCAAAGCGACGAAAACAAACTGAATGTTTTACTCGGTGGCTTTGTTAATTACGACCGCACCTTTGGCGATCATACCCTCAACCTGATGGCCGCCGTAACCCGCGAAACCATAAGCGACGATTATTTTAGTGCCTACCGGCGTTATTTTCTTTCGCCCGATGTGGATCAGTTATTTGCCGGTGGCGATGCCGAAAAAGATAATGGCGGTGGTGCTTATGACCGTGCCCGCTTAAGCTATTTTGGCAGGGCGGCCTATAATTATAAACAAAAATACCTGGCCGAGTTTTTATGGCGCTATGATGGGTCATATATTTTTCCCGAAGCACACCGTTTTGGCTTTTTTCCGGGCTTTTTGTTAGGTTATAATATATCGCAGGAAAATTTCTGGAAAAACAATTTTAAGGCCATCAATTACTTAAAGATAAGGGCCTCATACGGCCAAATGGGTGCCGAGCCATATTTTAATAACACCTTGCAGGAAAATCAATACCTGTCAACCTATGGTTTTGGGAGTTATATATTAAACAACCAGGTGGCCAAAACATTATATGAGCTTAGGGTACCCAATCCTAATTTTACCTGGGAAGTAGCCAATAACTACGATATAGGTTTAGAAGGAGAACTGCTCGAAGGGCGCATTAATTTTGAGCTGGATTACTTCTACAACAAACGAACCAATATACTCTGGGCCCGCCAGGGTTCAACGCCTGCCAGTACTGGTATCAGCAACCTTTTACCGCCCGAAAATATAGGCAAGGTTAATAATAAGGGTTACGAGTTTAAGATAGGATATAAAGGAAAGATAGGTGAGCTTAAATATAATGTGAGCATCAACGGCGGATATGCTAAAAATAAGATCATCTACCAGGATGAAGCGCCCGGTGTGCTTCCATATCAGCGGCAAACAGGCATGCCCATCGGATCGCCGCTTTTATATGTTGCCGATGGCGTGTTTAAAGACCAGGCCGAAATTAACGCCAATAAAGTAGATTATAGCGAAATGACCCCCCAGCTTAAACCCGGCGATCTGCGGTTTAAAGATATCAATGGCGATGGCAAAATTAATGGCGACGACCGTAAAATAATGGATATGGGCTTAACCCCCAAGTTTACAGGTGGTTTTGCTATTAACCTGCAGTACCGAATGTTCGACCTGTCGATATTATTCCAGGGCGCAACAGGTGGCTATCTGCCGGTGGATACAGAATCGGGCGATATCGGTAACTATCTGCAATATACCTATGATCACCAGTGGACGGTTGATAAGCCAAGCAGTGTTGACCCGCGTATAGCCAACCGTGGCGATGCCTGGTACTCCCTGGGTAATAAGGCCAATACCTATTTCTACAGAAGTACCAATTATCTCCGCTTAAAAAACGTGGAGTTGGGTTATAATCTGCCCGGTAACATTGCGCAAAAAATTGGCATGGGCAATTTACGGGTATATGTAAGTGGTCTCAACCTCATTACCTGGGACAAATTACATATATGGGATCCGGAGTCGCTTTCTGGTAACGGACAGTATTATCCGCAGTCGAGAATTTTAAATACCGGTGTCAGAGTAACCTTTTAATAACGAAAACCATGAAAAATTTAATCAAACCTATTTTAACTGTATTAATTGTTTCGGGCGCGTTACTTACCTCATGTAAGAAAGACTTTTTAAATACCAAGCCCTTAACAGAAGTGCCTTCTGAAGATACCTGGAAAGACGGCGCTCTTTCCACCGCCTTTGTAAATGAAATTTATAACGGCTTAGGCAACGGAGGCTTTGATGAACAGGAGCTGGCTTCGCTGTCAGATGAGGCTGTATTTACCCATCCCGGCAGAAGTATCAATATCGTTAATGAAGGTACCCTCGGCCCAAGTAATATCGGCTGGACAAACAATACTTACGAATGGGGCAGCATGTATAACCGCATTCGCACCTGTAATGTGGCTTTGCAAAACCTGGCCAAGGCCCCAATTGATCAATCACTCAAAGAACGCCTGCAGGGAGAAGCTCATTTTTTAAGGGCCTATTTTTATCAGCAGTTAGTACGCTATTATGGTGGTATACCTATTATTACCAAGGTTTACCAATTAGGCGAAGCTGATTATTCCGCAGCACGAAACAGTTATGACGATTGTATCAAATTCATTACTGCCGATTGTGATAGCGCTGTTACGCTGCTAACAGGTAAAACTCTGGATAAGGGTCGTACGTCTGTACCGGCTGCTCTGGCTTTAAAATCAAGGGTATTGTTATATGCCGCGAGCGATCTGCACGATATCCCTACCGCGAAAGCCAAATCAAGTGTGATCAGCGGTTACGCCCATCCCGAGCTATTAGGTTACATCAGCGGCGACAGAACGGCTCGTTGGCAGGCGGCAAAAGACGCGGCTAAAGCGGTTTTAGATGCAGCGGGTACCGGCTACAAACTTAATTTAGCTGCACCAGCTTCTTTTGATGATGCCAAAACCAACTATATCTCTATCGCGATGGGCGGTGGCAGTAAAGCCACATTTGTTGACGCAACTGCCGCATCCGAACTTATTTTTGCCCGCTATTTTGTTGCTGGTAAAGACGAGGGCGGAGAAAACGTAGGTTTAAATAATGGCCCAAATGGTTATCACAATTGGGCAGGTAATACACCGGTTGAAAACTTAGTAAGCGACTATGAAAATATCGATGGCACTAAATTCGACTGGAATAACCCGGCCAATAAAGCCGCGCCCTACAAAAACAGGGATCCAAGGTTCTATGCCTCTATTCTGTTTGATGGAGCCGGATGGAAACCACGCGATAAGATCTCTGGTAATGTTGACCCGGCTAATCAAATTCAAACCGGAAGTTACCAGGTAGGCTCGGGCACGCTGGCCGGTCTGGATACCCGCCAAAGCAGTATAGAAAACTGGAACGGCAGCTGGACTGGTTACTACGTGCGGAAGTTTATCGACATAGACCCGAATGTGGTTGATAATAACACCAAGCAGTTTATCCCCTGGCCGTTTTTTAGATATACCGAAGCGGTATTTAACTATGCCGAAGCCTGTATCGAATTAGGTCAGGATGCCGAAGCCCGGACGTGGCTCAACAAGATCCGTTTCCGTGCGGGGATGCCAGCCCTTACAGAATCGGGCGATGCCTTGAGGCAGCGTTACCGCAATGAGCGCCGGGTAGAGATGGTTTACGAAGAACAACGTTACCACGATGCCCGCCGCTGGATGATAGCACCCACAACCCTGGGCCGAAAGCTGATCTTTATAACAGTAACCGGCACCTTAAAGCCTGGTCAAACAGCTCCATCGCCATATAAGCATGACGAAACTGTTTATAACTATACCTATACGCCCGTTATTGATAACAGTATCGAAAACAGGCAATGGCTGGATAAGATGTACTTTTTACCTATCAGTTTAACAGAAGTAAATAAGAACCTCAAATTGATCCAGAATCCGGGATATAATTAAAAAATAGAAAGGCTATTTAATAAATTAATATTTGCAGAAGGCTTTGCCGTTATTAACAGCAAAGCCTTTTGTTTTTTTAATCAATGTAATTAATTTTTAAGCTTTCAAATCGCTATATGGTGCTGAAATTCGCTTAGATTTATTAAAATGGGTATTCATAAGGATTAATACGGCAGGTTTAGTGTAACAAACCCATGATAATTAAAATATTTATTCTTTTTCAGAGCTTAGATTAATAAATTTAGGGGTAAGTCAATACATATGAAAAAAACAATACTTTTTTGCTTTCTCTTTTTTACTCTAAAAATTTCTAATGCTCAGGAAACCTTCCCGGTTAACGGTGCATGGGATATCCGTCCGGGGCAATATGCGTTTACCAATGGTACTATAGTTACCAGTGCTGATCAAACCATAAGTGGCGGCACGCTATTGGTTAAAGACAGGATAATTGAAGCCGTTGGCAAGGATATCCCTATCCCGAAAGGTTACACTGTAGTTAACCTGGATGGGAAATATATTTACCCCGGTCTTATTGATGCCTATACCACCTACGGTATACCAGAACAACCTCGACAAGCTTTCGGCGCCGGTGGTTTTGGACGGGTTATCGTACCCGTATCCACCAAACCAGGGGCTTATGGTTGGAATGAATCCATCAAGCCTGAGATGAATGCCAAAACGGTATTTCATGGTGATGCAGCAAAGGGCGAAGAGCTAAAGAAAAACGGCTTTAGCACGGTACAATCATTGATACATGATGGCATCGCCCGCGGAACTTCGGTGGTGGTTAGCCTGGCCGATGAGCGCGATAATTTAGTGATGCTGAACGATCAGGCGGCCGCGCATTATTCTTTCAGCAAAGGAACGGCTGCTACCAATTATCCATCATCATTAATGGGGAGCATAGCATTACTCCGTCAAACCTATTATGATGCGCAATGGTATAAAACACAAAAAGCAGAATACAATATTTCGCTGGATGAATTTAACCGTACCCAAAACCTGCCCCAGATTTTCGAAGTAACCGACCCGCAAAGTATTTTACGGGCCGATAAAATAGCCAAAGAGTTTGGCCGCCATTATATTTACAAGACCGATGGGTTGGAATATCGTCGTATCGCCGCGATCAAAGCTACAGGCAGTGAGTTCATTATTCCCGTGAATTTCCCCGAGCCTTATGATGTGGAGGATCCTATAGATGCCCGGACTGTTAAATATGAGCAATTGAAAAACTGGGAATTGGCCCCAACCAATCCCGGGGTTCTGGAAAAAGCAGGTGTGAAATTTGCCATAACATCATACGGACTGACCAATGCCCGTGATTTTTGGACAAACATCAGAACGGCCATCAACTCCGGATTGAGCGAAAAACAGGCGCTAAATTCATTAACAACAATCCCGGCAGAAATACTTGGTGTATCCGGCAAAGTAGGCACTTTAACCAAAGGCAAACTGGCCAGCTTTATTATTACTTCGGGCGAGCTGTTTAAACCGGATAATATCATCTATGAAAACTGGACAGAAGGCCGCCAGTATGTGGTTAGTAAAATGAATATTGCCGACTTACGTGGCAATTACCAGGTTAACGGAACAGGCTTTGCTAATACCACTTTAACCATCAGCGGTACGCCTGGCGTTTATGAGGCGAGTGTTAAACGTGCTGGCACGGATAGCACCCGTACCCGTGGCACCATTACCAGGACCGGCGACAGGGTAAGTATCTATTTTGATTATAAGAAAAGCCCCGAAGGTATCATCCGTCTATCCGGATATATCGCTTCTGCATCACCGGTAACCTTGAAAGGGGATGCCATATTCCCCGATGGATCATTAAGTAAATGGACAGCAACGTTCACCGGCGCAGCTTCTGCATCCAGGTCTTCACAGGATACTCCTAAACCTAATGCAAGCGTTGGTCCAGTTATTTATCCGTTCACCGCGTTTGGTAATACCGAAATACCCAAGGCCGAGACTGTGTTATTAAAAAACGGCACCGTTTGGACAAATGAAAAGGATGGCATATTAAAAAACACCGACGTTTTGCTTGAAAATGGCAAAATAAAGGCGATAGGTAAAAACCTTTCGGCAGCAGGCGCAAAAGTGATTGATGCTACGGGCAAGCATATATCTGCCGGTATTGTTGATGAGCACTCACACATCGCTGCAACCGGCGGGATTAACGAAGGCACACAGTCGGTTACCTCGGAGGTTCGCATAGCCGATGTTATTGACGCGGAAGATATCAACCTGTACCGTCAACTGGCAGGCGGGGTAACCACATCACATATATTGCATGGTTCGGCCAATGCTATTGGCGGGCAAACGCAACTGATCAAACACCGTTGGGGCATGCTGCCCGAGGAGATCAAGGTTGCAGGCAGCGATGGCTTTATCAAATTTGCCCTGGGCGAAAACGTAAAAGGTAGCAATAATGGGCCTGTCGCCAATAATTCGGCCCTGCGTTTCCCGCAAACACGTATGGGGGTTGAAGAAGTATATATAGATGCCTTTACACGTGCCAAAGAATACAAAGCTGCCCGCGCCGTAAAAGGAAGCACTACCCGCAGGGATCTGGAGCTGGACGCCCTGGTAGAGATACTGGATAACAAGCGCTTTATTACTTGTCACTCTTATGTACAATCGGAGATCAATATGCTGATGCATGTGGCCGATTCCATGGGTTTTAAGATCAACACTTTCACCCACATATTGGAAGGCTATAAAGTGGCCGATAAAATGAAGGCGCATAATATCGCCGGTTCCACATTTTCGGACTGGTGGGCATACAAAAGCGAAGTGGCCGAGGCTATTCCATACAACGGTAAGCTGATGCATGAGGTAGGTTTGGTAACCGGCTTTAATTCGGATGATGCGGAAATGGCCCGTCGCCTGAACCAGGAAGCCGGGAAAGCCGTAACCTACGGACACATGAGCGAGGAAGACGCTTTAAAACTGGTGACCCTGAACCCGGCAAAAATGATGCACGTAGATAACCGGATAGGCAGTATCAAGCCTGGTAAAGACGCTGATATTGTTTTATGGTCGGCCGATCCACTGTCTGTTTATGCCGTTGCCGAAAAAACTTTTGTGGATGGCGTATTGTATTGGGACATTGAAAAGGATGCCGAAAAACAAAAAGCCATAGCTGCTGATGAAGCCCGTATCATACAAAAAATGCTGGAAGCAAAAAGCAAGGGCGCTGCTACGCAAAGACCAACTGCTACCCGTCGCAGGCTTTACGAGTGCGAAAGCGTAGAAGAAGATAATTTTGTGGTAGCCGACGACTATACAGAAATGGAGCGGGCAAAACAGGCTGCACGCGAAGCAAGAGACCATAATGAGCAATAATTTCCTATTTAAAATTAACATGAAAAAAACGATATTAAGTTTAGGAGGATTATTGCTTGGCATTTCCTTCTCTTACGGACAAGCGAATATTTCACCAGCCAAACCACAGGCAAAGCCGGTAGTAATTACAGGCGCAACTATACATATTGGTAACGGACAGGTAATTAATAACGGTTACATCACTTTTGTAAAAGGCAAAATTACAGGTATTGGTGAAGGCGCTGCACCAAGCGTTGCCGATGCGGATGTGATTGATGCCACCGGCAAACAGGTATACCCTGGGTTTATAGCTCCCATGACCACCTTAGGCCTGATTGAAATAGAAGAGGGTGCCCGTGGTACGGTTGATGATACAGAAACCGGCGACCTTAACCCGCATGTACGCTCCCTGGTAGCCTACAATACCGATTCCAAAGTTATTCCAACGGTGCGTTCCAATGGTATTTTACTGGCTCAGCCTACACCAAATGGCGGGGTAATTTCAGGGGAGTCATCCGTAGTACAGTTAGATGCCTGGAACTGGGAAGATGCGGCATACAAAAAAGATATGACCATTCACTTAAACTGGCCCGTTGCCGCCAGTGGCCGCGAAAGGAGAGGGGCCGCGTTGCCGGTACCCGGAGTTGTGCAGGAAACACCAGCTCAGCGTGCCCAGAAAAAGATAGATGAGATAACCAGCCTGTTTGAGCAGGCTAAGGCCTATATCGAGATAGCTAAGCCCACGGTAACCAATATCCGCTTTGAGGCTATGCGCGGTTTATTTAACGGTACAAAAAAGCTGTTCATCATTGCTGATAATGCCAAAGAAATAGGGCAGGCAGTAGCCTTCTCCAAACGTTTTGGTATTGCTGCGGTTATTGTGGGTGGTAAGGAATCATACCTGGTTACCGACCTGCTCAGAGACAATAATGTGCCGGTAATCATCCGCGAAACCCAGGCTTTGCCGGATAGGGACGAAGACGATGTTTACCTGCCATACAAATTACCCAAGCTGTTGCAGGATGGGGGCGTACTTTATGGCCTAACCGGAACCGGTTTCTGGCGCCAGCGTAATCTACCATTTGAAGCCGGGCAGGCGGTAGGGTATGGCCTAACCAAAGAGCAGGCCTTATCTATGATCACCCTGAACAACGCCAAAATATTGGGTATCGATAAAACCACAGGTACTTTAGAAACCGGGAAGGATGCCAACCTTTTTATATCCAAAGGAGATGCCCTGGATATGATAGGACTGGATGTGGAAACCGCTTTTATACAAGGTCGTAACATCAACCTGGATAACCTCCACAAACAGCTTTACAAAAAGTTTAGCGACAAATATGGCTTAAAGTTATAATTGATTTTTGAGTCATAAAAGTGGGTTTACATGGTTTACACTTTTTATGGTTTGCATTTAGTTAACTAATTTAAAATCAAATATTTAAATATATTTTATAGCGATAAAGTGGGTTTACATGTAAACCCACTTTATTTGCTTAAAAGAGGTTTTGCGGGTAAAGGTATAATGAAAGAATGCGGGCTGTCACCCTGAGCTCCGCCGAAGGGTGGAGCGCAGAGGCCTGCCACCATGCTTCGACGGAGCTCAGCATGACAGCTATCAAAAGAGCCAGAGCCCTTGTGCGATTCCTTCCCTGGGGAAGGGGAGGAAGGGGTTTATGGAACAGGATAAGCATCGCGCGTAGAAACCCCTCCCTGTCGCCACACAGTTCATCGCACCCCTCCCGTGGGCTACGGTGTGTACTCATCTTTTAGTTAAATCCCCCATTAGGGGGAATAGCTTTGTAGAAAACAGATAGTTATGTGCTTTTTGCTCCGGTAGGCGCAAAACATCTGCTCCCAGATCCAGGCCCATGTATAGGTTTTGCACCTGACGGAGCAAAAATGTCTCACAAAAATGATATGCTACAAAGCTTTAGCTCCTAATGGAACATATTACGTCCCATCAGGGTCTCCTGAAAGGAACCCAATGTTAACCCTGGTCAATACAAGATGCAGGATACTTTTACCAATAGACCGCTGCAAAGACATAAAGCGATGTTAACAAATTGTTTAAAAAAACTTGTTCGTTCTTTTAATTGCCTGTTAGTTTAATTTTATAAATTGCCGGGGTAATATGAGTAAATACTTGATCCTCCTTCTTTTTATAGGCCTTACCACATCGCTGTTCTCCAAAACGCATGTGCGCAGATTTAAATTAACTCATAAAATAAAGCATGTAAATGCCAGTTTATCAACAGATAGCGTTTCGGCGGATACGCTTTTACATTTCGCCCAAACCCTTTTAGGTACCCGGTATCGTTCCAGATGTTCCGATCCATCAGTGGGTTTCGATTGCTCTGGCTTTGTTAGTTATGTTTTCAAGAAATTCAACTTTAATGTGCCCCGCTCATCATGCGAGTTTATCGGTGTAGGCACAAAAATAAGATTAGAGGATGCCCGGCCAGGTGATATTATCCTGTTTACAGGTACTAAAAAACATACCCGACGAATTGGCCATGTGGGCATCGTATACTGCAACTCCAGCGATGAGTTTAAATTTATCCACTCCACATCGGGCAAAGAACATGGCGTTACCATATCCAATATGGACGAAAGGTATAAACGTCGCTTTGTACAGGTTATCCGCTTATTAATTTAACAAATTATCCATCCAATTTGATATAAAAAAAGCTTCTTTGATGACCAAAGAAGCTTTTTTTATGACGATTTTCCGTCCTTTTAACAAATAATTTAATTCTTCTGTTGGGAAAGAAAGGTAATGAGCGAAGCGAATTCCTCGTACGATAACGCGTTGGCCAAACCTGTTGGCATCATGGAGGTTTTTAATTCTTTACGACTGATCACATCAGCAGCTTTGATGGTAAATACATTGCCGGTTATATCCCGCATCACAATTTTTTGTGCCGATTCTTCGGTAATAAAGCCCATATAGTTTTTGTTTCCTTTGGCAGATATCATAATGGTGGCAAAACCCTGCGAAATGGAAGCGTTGGGTTTAAGAACCGACTCCGCAATTTGCTGCCTGGTCATGATCGAGCCTATCTGCCCCATAAAGGGTCCTTTCAGCTTTTCGCCCCGGGTGAGGCTATGGCAGGCGATGCAACCCTGGCGAGCAAAAAGAGCTTTACCTTTTAAGGGATCACCCTTTATTTTAGCGATCATGATCATCACATCCTCGATAGAGGATTTTCCGATCTGGCCTTTTTTATTGGTGATCTTGGCCAGGTCGATCTTAACTTCTTTTTGGGCAGTAGCTTTTTCTTCACCGCCAAAGGCTGTAATACCCATTTGATGGCGGGCATTTAAATTGGCATAAAATTGTTTTCCGGTTGGGCTTGATTTTGTCCACTCGGCTTTTAAAAACTGCTCAATTTGAACTGAACCAGCCCAGGTAACCCCTTTGTAAATTGGCCCGTGCGAATCTGGTCTGGTACCCCACCACCAGGAAGCATCGTAATCAGCCTCCTTTTTATAAAGGCGTGACAGGGTTACCAGTATCTGTTTTTTAGTTTTATCATCCTTCACTTTGGTGTAGGCTTTAATTAAACCATCAACGGCTTTCGCGTCATACATATACCGTAAAGCCCATAAAGCCAGGGTTGAGTTTGCGGTGCCGATGGCATTTACACAAGCATCAACCGCGTTCATGCTCACCAATGCCCTTACCGCAAGGTGCGGCAGTATAATAGGCGAGTTCGGTTTGGCATGAGGGCCTTCTTCGTTTTTGGCTGGCGCCACAAAGGAGGCCGGAACCGGTGTTGCCAATAAGGCCTGCGCCGCGGCTATCCTCCCCAGACGATTCAGACCTACGATCGCTGCTGCTTCAACACGTTCAGATGGATCTTTCAATCCGGCTAAAAACGGCTCAATAGGTACGTTTTGAATGCCCGGCTTTCTATCGGCCAATGCCCTTAACGCAAATTCTTTCAGATCTTTATCTTTAGTAAGCTGCACTAACGCAGGTATGCCATTTTCACGGGTAGCCTGGGCGTAAGTGTAAACGCCAGCTACGCGCGCATATAACGGCAGGCTTGCATCGTTAGCGATCCCTAATGATAGTTTACCGGCCTCTTCAACATGATGAGCAAGGAGCTCCTGAGACGCGTTTAACCTGGCCACGGCACTTGCCGATTTCAATAAGTTTGCCAGATCACTTGCAGAAGCTGTTTTAAGATCAGGGAAAGCTTTGTAGGTCCAATCTTTAGGTACGGCTCTTACCACATAACCCTTGGCAGCATCGCCTGAATAACCGGCGCCATCCCAGGCCGATAGATAAAGCCTTCCGGATCCATCCACATCCAAATCTGTAATTTGCGGTAACTGGATAAATTCTTCTTCTTTTTGCTGAAAGCTGGCGCCATCGGGTTTTATACGATTGATATACAATTCGCTTCGTCCCCAATCGGCGGTCATGGGTACGTGGTTGTATTTTTCTGGCCAGGTAGGTTCGTCCATAAATAAAGATCCCGTGCCCGATCCACCACCTAAATCAACCAGAGCCGGTAAGATCTCATCTGTAAAGTGCTGAAACAATACCGGGTACCCGTACTCGCCTGATTGGATGTGATGAGAAAAGCGGATGTTCCAACCACCACCGTCATTGGTATTGTCGCGGGTAAAAACGTTCATGTAAGGATCGATAGCGACATCATAAATATTCCGGGTGCCATGGGTGTAGATCTCCATCTCGGTTCCATCGGGGCGTACCCGAACGATGCCGCCGCCCAGCATGGTTAATTTTTTACCGCTGCGGTCTACGGCATCATGAAATCCAAAATCGCCCACGGCAATATATATCCAGCCGTCGATACCCATGCGTATACCATTGGTAGCATGGTCTGTACCGCGTTCGGCCAGCATGTGGGCATTGCTGATATGTTCAATAAGCGGTTTTGGCGGCCCGTCGGCAATACCGTCCTGGTCTTTATCTGTAAAAACTTCCAGGTTCATGCCTGTAGCTTTGCCTGTTTCTTTGGAAAATACGGTATGCATTACAAAAACCTGGTCGCCCATTACCAGGATACCGCGTGGATCATCAACTTCGGCAAATTCTGTATGCTTGTCTATCTTGCCATCATTGTCACTATCAACCAGCCTGATGATTTTCCCTTTACCGGGAGTTTTGCCTAAGGAACCTATCATATCCACACCAACAAATACCTCACCGGTTGGCGCTGTGGCAATACATGCCGGACTTGGGGTAAGATCCGGGCCGGCAAACCGGGCAATGGTTAATCCATCGGGCCCATGTGAGGTATCTCTTTGCCCGATAGTTGATGCATGGCTTTGATTTAGCAAAGGATGCTTACTTTGTGATTGATCTTCTTGTAAAAAAGTACCTGCGAAATACCGGAGTATACCCAAAAAAACAACGACAAAAAGCAGGTTGAAAGAAAGTTTTAGCATAAGGTTAAAAATTTTAGGAAATAATTTTGCTGTTACGCGGATAAATTTATGCGTTTCATTTCATGATCTCTTCATTTTTTTTACCCAATTTAACGTAGATGACTGGGGCCGACTGATAGACTAAATCGTTTTTAGTTTCTTTATAATTGAATTGTTTAATACATTTATTCCTTTACAATAAAATATGAAACAAATAGCTTCATTTCTGGTACTTTCCGCTACGTCTTTAGTGGCATTTTCCCAGGAACCAAACACTAAACTCAATCTGGCAACACCAAAGCCCGAGTTTACAATTCTCAAAAATAACCAGGCAACACCGGTTAAAAATCAAGGCAATTCCGGTACTTGCTGGTGTTTTGCTACCACGTCGCTTGTGGAAAGCGAAATGCTTTCTAAAAAGGAAAAAGACCCGGACCTATCTGAAGTGTACACGGTATATAATTTATATATAGATAAAGCCGAAAAGTACATTCGCAGGCGTGGTAACACCCGGTTTACCGAGGGCGGCATACAGCAGGATGTAATGTTTGCTGCGGATAACTTTGGCTCCGTGCCACAAGAAATTTACCCGGGTGTTGGCCGCGATACGGTATTAAACCACGATGGGCAAATGGAAGCTAAATTGAAAGCTTACCTGGATGATTTGCTGAAGAATAATCCTGATACCATTCCAGCAGCCTGGAAAGTAAACTATAAATCAATTTTAAACAGCTACCTTGGGACTCCACCGGCAACTTTTAGCTATAACGGGAAAACTTATACGCCAAAATCGTATGCGGCAGAGTTTGTTCCGCTTAAACTTTCGGGCTACATAGGGCTAACTTCGTTCAAGCATCACCCTTACAATACCACTTTTGCTATCGAAATTCCGGATAATTATAACAGTAACATGTTTTATAATTTACCGCTTGATGAATTTATAAAAACCGTTAAAACAGCTGTAATGCAAGGTTATACCGTAGCCTGGGATGCCGATGTAAGTAATAAGGGTTTCCAGATGAAAAAAGGGTTTGCCAAATGGGTTGATAAGGACGACGAATCAAAAGATTTTGCAACTTTTACGGAGAAAACACCAACGGCCGAAATTCGCCAGGATTTGTTTGACAGACAGGTTACCCAGGATGATCACCTGATGCAGATAACAGGTCTTGCTAAAGACAGCAAAGGTAAAGAGTACTTTATAGTGAAAAATTCATGGGGTAAAGGTGCGAGCCCTTTTGCCGGTTATTTATATGTGAGCATACCTTATTTTGCCATAAATACCATATCGGTAGTTGTAAACAAAAAAGCTATACCTGCATCTTTGATAGCAAATGTTGGTGACTGATAAGCAGTTTTTTCTGCCCCGGTTTTAAATGCATGAGAGGTTTCCTGAATGAAATGATATCGGGAAACCTCTTATAATAAAGTTAGCTGTCGGATAAACCGGGCTGCTATTAATGTAGCGTATCAATCTTTATCGCATTGAGCAATTGCCGGTAATGTACAATAAAATCGGCAAGGGTAAACCCCCGGTTTAAGCCGCTGGGGTTTGGTAACACCCATACTTTAGCCCCACAGAAATCCTCGGGTTGATGTCCCCACATAATCTGCTTTTTTCCGGAGAAAGCCATGTAGGCAGGTTTGCCGAGGAAGGCTATATATTGAGGTTGAAAACGCGTCATTTTGATTTTAAAGGTTTCGATGGAATTGTCGAACTCTTCTTTTGAAAGCTCATCTGCCCGGGATGTGGCCCTTGCCACGGCAGTGGTCAGTCCATAACCAAAATCAAGAATAGTGGCATCATTCAGGGCTTCAATTTCATATGGCGTAAAACCCGCCTGGTACAAAACTTTCCAGAAACGGTTACTTCGCCCCGAAAAATGGTGGCCATCCCATGCCGATTTTAAACCGGGATTGATCCCACAAAAGATCACTGTCAAGTCTTTGATAATAAGATCGGTTAGTATTGGCGGCATTGGATAAGTATAATCAAAATAAACTGGTGTAAACGCTACAGATTAACGGCTGATTTTCTATAGGTAATATCCAAAATTTCTATTCAATAAATGGGGCGTTTTTTAAGGTAATTTTTAATCAACGCGTAAAATAAATTTTACAATTTAATAATGTAAAGAAAAAATACCTATAATTGTTTATTTAACACCAATTGTGTTTGTGTGGTCCCAATGAGTTCTTATGAATTATTTTCAGATACAGAATTGACCCTTTTACTCAGGAAGGGCGACGTGACCGCTTTTTCAGAAATACACAGCCGGTATTATCCCTTACTATACAAGCACGCTTACAAGCGATTACAGGACCGGGAAGAAGTTAAAGACATTTTGCAGGAACTATTTTCGTCTATTTGGCACAACAGGACCGCATTTAACCTGAGTACAAGTCTGTCTGCATATCTGTATACCGCCGTCCGCAACCGGATTCTGAATATTTATAAGCATCATAAGATCAAATCTGATTATGTTGCTTCGCTTCAAAGCTTTATCGATAACAATCAAGTGCCGGAGCCCGATGAAAATGTGAGGATAAAACAACTGATCGAGCTTATAGAGACAGAAGTTGCTAAACTACCAACGCAAATGCGCCGCATATTTGAAATGAGCCGCAATGCCAATCTATCGCACCAGCAAATAGCCGATGAGCTCAACATCAGTCCGCTTACGGTACGTAAACAGGTAAACAATTCCCTTAAAATTTTAAGGGTTAAGCTGGGTACGCATTTTTTTATGATTTTTTTTTAATTCCGTCTACTCCCTCCGCCGGGCTGAGTTGTCTTTAGTATGATCAAGCGCTATATCCTGTATAGACCATGCATAAAAACAACGCAGAAGATTTATTACGACGGTACCATAACGGACAGGTTTCTGAAGAAGAAAAAGCCTGGGTAGAAACCTGGTACCTGCACATGAAAACCGATGACCAGACTGATGAGTTGACCGACGATGTTATGGAACACGACCGGCAGCAAAGCCTGGATGCATTGCTGCACGATATTAACGCACCTCGCCATACACGCCTGTGGCCCCGGTTCGTAGCCGCGGCAGTAATTATAATGATACTGGCCGGTATTTATGCCTTAAACCACAGGCAAAAAACACCACAAACCGTTGCTGCTACTAAGCCGGTAGTACATGATTTTGCACCCGGTAGCAACAAAGTGATCCTGACGCTTTCAAACGGCAGCAAAGTAGAGCTAAACGATGCTAAAAAGGGTAAAGTAGCTGATGAAAGTGGTACCCTTATCAATAAAACTGCCGACGGGCAAATCAGTTACGCGAAACAGGAGGGGGCAGATCATCTCAAAAATCAACAGCTTTTTAATACGGCGGCAACCCCGCGCGGCGGGCAATATCAGTTGGTATTGGCCGATGGTACACGGGTTTGGCTGAATGCTGCTTCATCGGTTAAATATCCGGTTGAGTTTTCGGGTTCGGAACGTAAGGTAGAATTGACCGGCGAGGCTTATTTTGAAGTTGCCCATGATCAGAAACGCCCTTTCCGGGTGGTATCAAACGGGCAGAGGGTTGAGGTGTTGGGCACGCATTTCAATATCAATGCTTATGATAATGAGCAGGCAGTTAAGACCACCCTGCTGCAGGGCAGTGTACGTATTGTAGCCGGTGCTAATATCAAAACGATAAAGCCCGGCGAACAGGCGCAGTTAAAACACGGCCAGGTAACGGTGAATGCAGTAGATACCGACGAGGCCGTGGCCTGGAAAAATGGTTTCTTTAATTTTAATGATGCCGATATAGGTACCGTGATGCGGCAGCTTACCCGCTGGTATGATCTGGAAGTGAAATATGAGGGCAGCATTCCGCAGCGGCAGTTTACGGGCGAAATCTCCAGAAATGTTACTGCCCGCCAGATCCTGGACATTTTAAGCTTTAAAAAAATTCACTATCGGATAGATGGGAACACCATAGTGATAACACCATAACAGAATATTCACCTAATTAATTTAAAATGAAAAGAAAAATACTACAAATGTCTTAACCAGACCACCTCAACAAGGGAGTTCAAAAAAAAGCGTACCCCGACGGCAATCGGAATACGCAAACATTTGAGCCAACCCGTTCCCCAAAAGGAAAAAATGCGAAGCTTAATCAGTATTAACCCAAACTCATCAAAAGTATGAATTTAAATGCTTTTTCTATAGCTGGCCGTAAACAGCGGCTGCTTAAAAAAATTCTCCTGGTTATGAAATTGACCACCTTTATTCTGTTCTTAGGATTACTGCAGTGCAGCGCCAGCGCGTTCAGTCAAAAGATCAGCCTTAATGAAACCAATGCGCCCCTTCAAAAAGTATTGAAAAGCATTAACAAGCAAACCGGTTATGTTTTCTTTTACGACTCAAAAGATGTACGCAATAAAAATGTATCCATTAATGTAAAAGATGCCTCGCTTGATGAGGCCTTGAGCGCATGTCTTAAAAATATGCAGCTAACCTATAAACTGGTTAACAAAACTATCCTTTTACAGGAAAAGGAGACAGCACAGGCAAATGAGCCGGCAGCAGCGGTTGTTGCTATCCCGGTGAGCGGTCAGGTTTTTGATGAAAAAAACAATCCATTGCCTGGCGTAACCATAAAGATCAAAGGCGCTAATGGGGCGGCCATTACCGATATCGACGGTAAGTTTAAACTGGATGTGCCGGATAACAAAGCCATCCTGGTGTTCTCCTACATTGGCTTTACAACTGTTGAATTGCCCGTAGGGTCAGCATCTATGGCCGTACACCTGCAACCAGATCTTAGCAAACTAAGCGAGGTTGTCGTAGTAGGTTACGGTACGCAAAAGAAAGTGAACTTAACAGGTTCCATAGCCACAGTAAACAGCGACAAATTAGAGAACCGCCCAATGGTAAACCTGGGCGATGGCTTGCAAGGTCTTGTACCAAACTTAAATGTAAGTCTTGGTGGTGGCCAACCGGGTACAGCTGCAACATTCAACGTACGTGGTGGTACCACGCTTAACCTGTCGTCGCAGGCGGTGAGTACAACTCCATTGGTATTGGTTGATGGTGTTGCCCGTGACCCTAACCTGATTGATCCGAATGATGTGGCCAGCGTAACGGTATTGAAAGATGCTGCATCCGCGTCTATTTACGGCGGCAGGGCAGCCAATGGCGTGATCCTGATCACCACCAAAACAGGCAAAGCCGAGCCAACAAAGGTTAGTTATTCGGGTTCGTACACGATATCAAGACCTACGCGCCTGGTGCAGCAGGTAAACTCCCTGGAGTATATTAAAATGTTTAATGAAGCTAACCGCACGGGTCTAAAAAGCGGGGGGTATTCAACCACACCATTTACCGCGCTCGACTCTACCATGGCTACGGCTTATTTTAATGATCCGGCAAATAATCCTACTGGTTACCCAGATCCGGGCAATCCAAAAAGATACCGTTATGTGGGTAATACCGACTGGACAAAAGTACTATACCCAGGCTGGGCTCCGCAGCAGCAGCACAATGTATCGGTTTCGGGTGGTGAAGGTAAAACTTCGTTTTTGGGTAGCATGGGTTATTTCAGACAGGATGGTTTAGAGAAATCGGCCAACCAGGTTTATCAGCGTTATACCCCTACCATAAAGGTTAACTCAGACGTGGCCAAATGGTTAACGCTGGGTTTAAACATGAGCATGACGCATACCGATAATAACCAACCGGCAGCAACGCGTATAAACCAGGGCGGTGCATGGCTGTATTCCAACATCCCACCGGTAATGCCGGTATATAACCCCGATGGTAACTTTGCCGGTCAGGGTAATTACACCAATCCGCTGGCAGTTAATGCGCTGTCGGGCAGGGATATCGACTCGCAAAATGATTTCTGGACAACAGGCCGCGTGGTGATCAAACCCATCAACCACGTATCTGTAAATGTAGATTACACCTGGAATGCACTGAACGATAACCGCAAAGCCAACCTGATACCATTTAATGAGTATGGGGTTAATGGCGCGTTCCTGGATATTTATCCATGGACAAACCCATCGCAGGTTATCGAAAACAAAACCAACAATAATTACAACGCTTTAAATGCATTTGCCACATATGAAAACACCTTTGGCAAGCATTACGTTAAGGCCCTGGTAGGTTACAACCAGGAATATCAACACTATCAGTTAGGCAGTACGCTGGTTAAAAACCTCATCGATCCTAACCTGCCTGCATCGGGTATCAATAATGACCCTCAGCCGCAGGTGGGTAGCGTAGAGACCGAATATGCCCTGGTAGGTACCTTTTCAAGGTTGAACTATATTTATGATAATAAATACCTGGTCGAGATCAATGCCCGGTATGATGGTACATCACGTTTCCAGCCCAATAGCCGCTATTCATTCTCACCTTCAGCCTCAATAGGTTGGAATGTGGCCGAAGAATCGTTTATGGAAGGCATTAAAGGTACCTTGAATCAGTTAAAAATAAGGGCGTCATACGGTCAGTTGCCCAATCAATTGGTACCGGGTGTGGGTTCAACCGGGCAGATGCTGAATATGCTGGCCAGCTCCGTTGCTTCATCGGCCTATCAATATCCTTATATAGCTGTACAACAAACAGGTTTGGTTAATTACCTGCTGAACGGCCAGCAAGGTGTTATGGTAGCATCGCCGGGCCTGGTAAGCTCATCATTTACCTGGGAAAAGGTACAAACCAAAAATCTGGGTCTGGATTACTCCTTGTTTAATGACAAGCTGAACGGCTCGTTTGATTATTTTGTTACCAATATTAAAGACATATTGGTACCGGGACAGCAATTACCATCAACCCTGGGCGCGCCGGTTCCGCCAAGTAATTCGGCCAATGTAAGCTCACATGGTTGGGAATTTAGTTTGAACTGGAGAGACAAGATCAATGAGCTGAACTATAGTTTAACGCTGGGTCTGTCAAATACTTCCAACACCCGTGTAACCAAGTATAACGGTAACCCAACCAACAGCATCAATGATTTTATACAGGGGCAGGACCTGGGTAATATCTACGGCTATGTGAATGATGGTTTTTATAAAACCGATGCAGAGGCTGCCGCTGTAGATAACTCTGCCCTGGCCGGGTACAAATGGCTTGCCGGCGATATCAAATATAAAGACCTTAACGGCGATGGCAAGATAAACTATGGTAACAATACCCTGGGTAACATGGGCGATAAAAAGCTGATAGGCAACACCACGGCACATTACAAATTCGGGTTTAACCTGAACCTGTCATACAAAAACTTTGATTTTGCCACCTTTATACAAGGAGTATTAAAACAGGATTTTTATCCTAATGAGTATGTGTTCTATGCTTTCAGAGATGATGAATACAGTATCCCATCACAAATGACCACCAATTACTGGACACCTACTAATACCAACGCTTATTATCCGCGTATCAGGTTTAGTGGCGGCGGTAATGAACAGGCTCAGGATAAGTATATCCTGAATGCCGGTTATGCGCGGGTTAAGCAATTAACATTGGGTTATAGCCTGCCAGCCATGATGGTAAAAAATATTAAGCTGCAAAAATTAAGGGTATATGTAACAGGTGCCAACTTATTCACCTTTACCTCGCTCAATAAAAGCTATGATCCGGAAACGGCTACATCTTTTGGCACTTATCCGCTTAACAAATCATTGTCATTTGGTGTGCAGGCTTCGTTTTAATCAAAGCATAATAATTAAATGGGTTTAAAAATTACAACAATGAAAAATAAATATATCCTATATATAGCTTGTGCCGCATTAGGCATGGTTGCTTCCTGTAAACGGGAAAGCTTCCTTAACCGCACACCGAAGAGTGATATCATCCCGGAGAATTTTTTCAAAAATGAAACCGATCTGCAATTGTATTGCAACCAGTATTACCCGGCATTAACCATTCAAAACTTTTTGAAGCTGGACGATAACTCTGACGATAAAGCTAATGCAAGTATCAACGCTCTTTTGGCCGGTACTTACACCGTTCCCAGCACGGCTACGCATAATTATTCGGGCAGTACTACCTTAAATTTTGATTCCAATAATATTGGTGGTACCGTAAATGTTAACCAATCTGGTACCGACTGGGATTTTGCGCTCATCAGGGCTTGCAATTTCTTCCTGGCCAATTATCAAAAAGCCGCCCTGCCCGATGCCACTAAAAACATCTACGTAGGCGAAACCCTGTTTTTCAGGGCCAATGATTTCTGGAAAAAGGTAAAAGCCTTTGGCGATGTGCCCTATGTAAACCGTTATATTGTTGACACCTCCAAATCTGTACTGTACGGCCCAAGGATGCCGCACAAACAGGTAATGGATTCGGTATTAAAAGATATCAACTTTGCGGTAAACAACCTGCCGGTAACACCTGCCGATGGCCGTTTGGGTAAATATGCAGCCCTGGCTTTGAAAGCACGCGTTTGTTTATGGGAAGGCACTTACCGCAAATACTTTGGTGTGGGCGACGAAACCACTTACCTGCAGGCCGCCAGTGACGCCGCCGAGCAGATCATGAACTCGGGCTTGTATAAGCTTTACACCACCGGTAACCCGCAATCAGATTATTATAATTTATTTATACAAGACGAGTTAAAGGGTAATCCTGAAGCGATATTGCCGATGCGCTACCTGCAAAGTATATTGATGAATGGTATCGACCGTTCATTGGGCGAGGCTGGTGATGGCTACAGCAAGGATTTTGTAAACTCTATTTTGTGTTCAGATGGATTGCCAACCTCGCTAAGCCCGTTGTATAAAGGTGATGATACACCCGAAAACGAATCGACCAACCGCGACCCGCGTTATAAACAACAGATAGCAACCCGGGGCTTCGATTTCCTGGCCGGCGATCTGATCACCCTGCCCCGTATCGGTACTACAGTAACTTCAACCGGTTATCAGCCAATAAAGGGGCGTTCCAACAGCTTGGCAGCCTGGAACGCCAATGCGTCTGTTTATGATTTCTTTATTTTTCGTTATGCCGAGGTATTGCTGATTGAGGCAGAAGCGAAAGCCGAACTTGAACTGGCCACGCAAACAGTAATTGACAATACTATCAATAAACTGCGCGATAGGGTGGGTATGCCGCATATGATCATCGCCAACCTGGTTAAAGATCCTAAATCGAATTTTCCAACGCTGCCGGTACTCATTGATGAGATCCGTCGCGAGCGCCGTGTGGAGCTGGGATCGGAAGGTTTCCGCTTTGATGATATCAAAAGGTGGCATGCGGGTACGTTGATCAATAACCCCAACACTATTCTGGGTATGAAACTTACCCCTGCGCTGCGTACGCAATATGCCGCCGAAAATAAGGATGTCACCAACGTAGTTGTTGATGCCAATAACTATATCCGTATCTACCCCGGCACCACCACCCGCAGCTGGAATGATAAAATGTACTTGTTGCCCATCCCAACACAGGAGATTACGCTTAACCCAAACATTAAGCAAAACCCAGGCTGGTAACAGTATCTGAAGTATAGCACATTAAAAAATACACAGGCTTGTTTGATAACCCTTCGGGGCGAATCAACAAGCCTTTTTTATGCAAACTGGAATAGTTTTATTTATTGAAAATTAAGTGTAATTTAAACACTTTTTATTGGAAGAATGATACACAACAAGCCAATTACGTCGCTGACTTTATTTCTACTGTTATTTATTACAGCCTTCAATTGCCCGGCACAAAATAGATTCATTAAAAATCCTATTACAGAAGGATATTATGCCGATCCAACGGTGGTGAAGGATAAGGGGGTATATTATATTTATGCTACTATTGATCCCTGGGGTGCTAAGGAACTTGGAGTTTTAGAAACACGGGATTTTAAAACGTTTGTACGCAGGCATATCAACTGGCCAACCAAAGAGGCATGTACAAGTCCAACTTCTGGCGATGCCATGGTGTGGGCACCCTCGGTACGGAAGTATAATGGTAAATTTTACATGTACGTAGCCGTGGGCAGCGAGATCTGGGCGGGGGTAAGTGATAATCCGCTCGGTCCATGGAAAAACGCGAAGACTGATCATTCGCCCCTGATCACCAAAACCGATTTTCCAAAGGTGCATAATATCGATGCGGATTGTTTTATTGACGATAACGGCAATGCTTATTTGTATTGGGGCTCCGGGTTTAACTGGGTAAACGGGCACTGTATGGCCGTTAAACTAAAAAAAGATATGGTGAGCTTTGATGGCGCCCCAAGAGATATCACACCGCCCCATTATTTTGAAGCGCCTCATATGCTAAAGCGAAACGGCATATACTATTTGATGTACTCTTATGGAAAAGCTATCGACGGCACCTACCAGGTCAGGTACTCAACGGGCAACACCCCTTTTGGGCCATGGACGGAAGGCCCCCATGACCCGATACTTTCTACCTCACCAGATAGTACCACCATGGGGCCAGGGCATCACACTGTTTTTAAAGAAAAAGATCAATATTATATTTTATATCATCGCATCCATCCGCAAAAAGAGCAGTACGTGCTGAGAGAGCTATGTTTAGATAGCCTGAATTTTGATAAAAAAGGCGATATATTAAAAATTAAGCCATCAGGCGTACATTCCTTTATTAAATAAAAGATTTTAGATCAATGCCACTGGCTTAAAACAAACTAACCTGTTCGGTTCCGGGGCTTTGTAACTCATGCTGATAGGTACGGATCAAACCGATCAGTTCCGGTCCATATTGCGTTGCTTTCTGCATCCCAATGCCTTTGATGCTGCTAAGCGCTTTAAGTGTATCCGGTAGTTTTTCTGCTATAGCCAGCATCGTCTTTTCAGAAAGTACCATGTTAGGCATGATGTTTTCCTTGACGGCCATTCTCTCCCGCCACTCCAGTATTTGTTCGTAAAGCTTTTCATTGGGCGGTGCGTTCAAAGCTTTCAGATAGGAGCGGTCATGCGTTTTAACTTTGTCTTTAGTCTGTTCCAGATAGGCGGCCGCTGTAAAAGGAGTCTGCGCGAAGTATTCCATTAGCCGGATACGGTTCATTAACCAAACCATGAGTTGATCAGCCTTTTTAGCTAATTCTTTTGATTGCCCGATGAGGTCTGGCAACAGTTGATGCAAGCTTCCGGTAGCCGCGGTCAGTTTTTCAAGGAAATAAGTGGCGGCCTGTACACTGCGTTCGATATTGAGCTGTTTGGTGAATTTGGCAGCAACGCTGATAATGTCTTTTTCCAGGTCGGGGAGTAATATCCTGAAGCCCTTGATCCGGGTTTCCAGCGCAGCGAAATTAAATAACTCGCCAAGCAAATACTTTTCATAAAGCACCTGGTCGCGCCGGAGTGTGTCTGCATCGGGCGTAGTCAAAGCAGCCTGCTCATTAAAACGGATAACCGCCGGATCGCCAATAATATTATGGGCGCTTATGGGGTTACGTAATACCATGCCCGATAAAGTACGGCAACGACTCAGCGCAACATAGGCCTGCCCCGAAGCAAAAGCCTCACTCACATCAATAATGGCTTTATCAAAAGTTAAGCCCTGGCTTTTATGGATAGTGATAGCCCAGGCCAGTTTTAAGGGGATCTGTGCAAAACTGCCGGAATTGCTTTCACTGATAGCCTCACCGTCTAGTTGATACTTTACATTTGTCCATTCCGCGGCTTCTACCTCAATCTCTTTATCATTAGAGTTGCATTGAACAAATACGGTATTACCCTCAACGCGACTAACGGTACCAATCTTGCCATTATAATACAGCTTTTCGGCCGAACCATCATTTTTTACAAACATAACCTGCGCACCAATCTTGAGTTTAAGCTTAGTTTCGGTAGGGTAGGCATCTTTGGGAAAATCGCCGCGTATGGTGGCTGCAAATTCAAATTCCTGCCCCTGCAGGGCTTCCAGGAATTCGGTATTTACTTGTTGGGCAATGCTGTTGTGGGTAGTCAGGGTAATATAGGGATCATCGGTGGCTGGCCGAAAGTCGGGCACGTAGCGGGCATTCAATAATCTTAAACTTTCCTCGCTGATCTGCTGGTTGCGCACTTCATTCAGGATATCAACAAAGGCTTGTTCTTTTTGGCGATAGATATGGTTCAGTTCGATGCGGACATAAGCGGCCTTTTGCATAGCCAGCGCGCTGAAAAAATAAGGGGTGGCATAGTAACGACTTAATAACATCCATTCATCATCGCGGATGATGGGGCTCAGCTGTGAAAGATCCCCGATCAATAATAGCTGTACGCCACCAAAAGGATGGGGCGATTCTTTAACGTTCCGCAGGATGAGGTCTATCTGGTCGAGCACATCCGGTCGTACCATACTGATCTCGTCAATGATCAGCAATTCCAAATTATCCAGTAACTCCTTTTTTTCCGGGCTATAATGAACGTCGGGCCGGTCATTTCCACCGGGTAAAAGAGGTCCGAATGGTAGCTGGAACAGGGAATGGATGGTCATCCCACCCGCGTTAATAGCTGCCACACCGGTTGGCGCCGCTACGGCCAGTTTCTTTTTTGAGCTGAGTTTTAAATTTTGCAGAAAAGTGGTTTTACCGGTGCCCGCCTTACCTGTAAGGAAAACAACCGTATTGGTTAATTCCAGGTAATCGGCGGCCAGTTGCATCGCGGGGTTAAGTTCAGTCATTCGTTTACAATAATAACATTAGCTTCTGATATATTAAATCATAGATGGTAAAGTTAATACTAAAAATATTAGTATTTTATTTATCTTTGAAAAAATTAGAACCGTTAAAAATGATCACGCACAGCTATCTGACCAGGGAGGCTAAAGCTTTTGTAAAGCGTATCAATGGCCCCGACGAAATTATACGGGTAGTGCCAGACCAGCCGCCCGGCAAAGTAGCCCAATGCTACCAGCTGTATACTGCTTTTGAAGAAAGGCCCGACAATCTGGGTCGCATTTTATTTGATAAGCAGGGGTATTGGATATATGACGGCGACTTGTTAACCGTTGAGGAGCAGGAACAACTGGCCAATTTTATCATCAATTATATAGAAAGGTTATGAAAAAAACGATTAACTATAAATTGACTCTGGCAGAAAAGCAATTACTTAAAGCTAAAAAGATAAGCCAAAAGCTATTGCAGGATTATGCGCCTGATGAGATTGCCACCTTGTTGGAAGCTTCGCCTCAACGCGCCAGGGAATTAAGTGCGCTTGCAGAATTTCAAAGCATACCCTCGCTGGGTATTAACTTTGCCGAAGAGCTCATCAGCCAGGGATATTATGCACTGGAGCAACTCAAAGGGAGATCGGCTGTAGAACTTTTTGATGCCTTTGAACAGCATTGCGGTACCTGGGCCGATCCTTGTGTGGAAGATTCTTATCGTTTGCTGGTGCATTATATCGAAAACCGCGACGGCAGTAAACGCTGGTGGGATTTTACCGCTGAACGAAAAGCTTACCGCGAAAAACATGGATTCCCCGCAAACCGCCCGCAGAAACCCTGGTACCAGGGTGGAAAGAATATATGATAAATTTACTACATCTGGATTAAGCTTATTGGTGGTTACTCAGTGCTTTTATGAAGGCAATCAGGTCCTTTTTTTCTTTTGAGGTAAGCTGTAAATGATCCGGAGAGAGTGTTTGGTTTGGGATCTTTAAACCCATGCCCGCACCGCCGCCCTGGTCATAAAAATCAATTACATCCTCAAGCGTTTTGTAGGTACCGTTGTGCATGTATGGCGCGGTTTCGGTTGTGTTGCGAACCGTAGTAACCTTAAAGGCGTACCGGTTAAATTCCATTGGCTGTATGTTGAACAGCCCACGGTCAGGGTCGATGATTTTGCTTGTTTTGGTTTTGGGCACGCCGATAACCTCAGCATCCATCTGCATATATCTTGGTGGGAGGGTACCGTTAAATAAGGGCAGGTAATGACAGGTAGAACAGCGGGCTTTCCCCATAAACAGGTTAAATCCATTGATCTCCGTTTGATCAAGCATTTTTTGATTGCCCCGCATATATTCATCAAAACGGCTGTTCAACGCCGTGAGGCTGCGGATATAACTGGCCAGCGCGTTCATAATTTCAGCGGTATCAATAGCAGTTCTGCTTTTAGCCGGGAAAGCATTGGTAAATAAATCGCGATAGGTTTTATCCCGCCAAATATTTTGACTTAAAAGCTGGATGTCGCCGTGCATTTCATCGCGGTTATTGATCACATCCTTCACCTGGGTTTCAAGTGAGGCAGCACGCAGATCATAAAACTGTGCTGGCTGTAGCGCGGCGTTGATAAGCGTTGGTGTGTTCCTTAAAATTGTTTTTTTGCCGCTGATATCCAGGTTTTTGGCCAGCCCATCCGTAAAAGCTTTATCCGGCTGGTGGCAGGAGGCGCAGCTGCGGGTCATGGTACCCGAGAGCCGGGTATCAAAGAACAGCTTTTTGCCTAACGCGATTTTTTGTTCAGTTGCCGAGTCTTCAGGCGCATTGATATAGGCGTTGCGATTAAAAGCATTGCTGTTAAATAAGGTTGCCGCATCCTGGTTCAGCAGGCGGTTATAGCGGATATCTGGCAGCTTTAGTTGTTGATGTAAAGAAGTAAGTTCCCGAGTCAAAGGATTTGCATAAGCGGTAAGAAATGCTGCCCGGTCAAAACGATCAAAAGTCACCGGGTTGGTAAGATAGCGGATTGCCCGTGTAAAACATCCCTGCAAATGGCTATCATCTTCCTGCACATAATGCAGGGTGACTTCTTGGGCACTGTTCAGGGCAGCGGCCGATTCCTTAAAACATTGCCGGGCAAAGGGATCATCAAAATCATTCAACCCTAATGCTTCCACCCGGAAAACTTCCAGCTTTATAGCATCCATAATCTGCCAGTCCTGCAAATGAGCATGTATAAAGTAGTGCCGGTACTCATCGGCATTAACCATAAGCTTGGCCAGCAATATAGTTAGCTGCTTTTGGCTGGAAACGCTGGGTCGCGTGAACAGTAACTGCTCTATTAGCTGCAAACCTTCGGGTAGAATAATTTGGCCGTTGAGCTCTGTTTCGGGCATGGGTGGTCCATTAACCTGCCTTGAGGTTAAGGGGGAAAAATATTCTGCCGCCCATTCCAACCGTTTATAGGCCAGGCGTGCTTCCCTTAAACGCTGTTGCCGGGCAAGACTATTGCCGGGCCTGACTACTGTAGTTTGCAGCCGGCGTACTGTTGTTAAAAAGCTATCAGCCTGTGTGAACAGCTTTTTGCGGATAAGCTCAGCTGTAGTATCCGGAGGGTTATGAAAAGCCAGCAGGCCGCATCCCATAATGAATAGCAGGCCTGCTGTGATAACTTTAAAAGTTGAACGCATGACTTAACGGATCGGCATGCTGATCGCGGCTGGTAAGCGGCTTTAGTCCCCATCGTTTTTCAATAAAAGCCAGAACACTCACTGTTTCATAAGGCGTATGATCTACATAGCCCTTTTTGGCAAAAGGCGAAATGATCAATGCCGGGATGCGGGAGCCAGGGCCCCATCTGTCGATCACCGGAGGAGCCACGTGATCCCAGAATCCGCCATTCTCATCGTAAGTTAAAATGATCACCGTGTTTTTGGCATTGGGCCCATTAAGTACCGCGTTGATCAATTCTACCGCGTGGCTTTCACCACCCTTAACAGTTGATTCGCCTGGGTGCTCATTTTCCAACCCGATTGGTTTTACAAAGGATACCGCCGGTAGGGTACCTTTTTTAGCTGCTGCTATAAATTCGGTTTCATCCCTCAAATGTTTTTTTCTTGCCGCTGTGCCTACCGCGTACCGGGTAAAATAGGCAAAGGGCTGGTGGTGGTAAGTGAATGTAGGATCGGGTTTTCCGGCTACGGCATTATCCCATCCCCCGGAATACCAGGCCCAGGAAATACCTTTGTCTGATAATCGGTCGCCAATAGTAGGCCCGTTCTGGTTGGGTACCAAATATGCCGGGTTAGATCCTTTGGGATGAAGATTTACCGAATTGGCCGTGTTAACCGCATAGCCATCGGGCGTCACTATGCCATCCTTAATCAGTTTACCTGATTTATCCAACTGGGCCGTAATATCCTCCGGAGCATGTGTAAATACCGGCGAAGCAGCCGCGATAAGCCACTGATGATTGAGGAAAGATCCGCCGAAGGCACTGTGGAAGAAATGATCGCAAAGCGTATATTTTTTTGCCAGATCATATAGCGGCAGATCTGCTGTGTTATAATAGCCCATCGTAAGACCTTTGGTATTATTATACTGCGCAAACTTATCCATTTTACCGCCATTGATCTGCATTTGTTCGTGGTAAAAAGCATGGGTTACATCGGGGGTAACCTGGTCTGAGGCTACATACTGATCGATATTAAAATAAGTATTGGGCAGGTTTGTAGGGAAAGCGCTGCTGCGTGGTATAGGCGGTAGTACCGGATAAGGCTTGTTATCTGCATCTAATTGAATGATGTTTTCCTGTTTAGCCTCTGCTAAACCATCTGCCCCCTTAAATTGTCCGTATAGGTTGTCAAAACTATGGTTCTCCATATAAATAACAACCACATGCTGCACCTTTTTAATACCTGGTGCTTCAGGATGACGATAAGCCGAAACGCCGAAGAAGGTGACAACTGCCAAAGCCGCCGGGATAAATAGGTATTTGTTATTTGGGAATATCTTTTTCATGATTTGTAAATAATGTATTGATTTTAAAGTTTTTGTGCTTTTAAAGGGATGCGTTTATTGATGTAATCCATGGCCTGCTGGAAAGTAGTGATCCATGTTTCTTTTTGTTGTGTTTGAAGGTATCGCATCAGTTGCCGGTGGGCTTCAGCCGAGATGGTGATATAATCGCCGCCTACGCCATGGATCATCAGGATACCTAATCCGCCGCCTCGTTGTACCTTTTTTACAAAAGCGATCAATTGCGCGCCGCTTTCGCCGCCTTCCAAGCCATATGACGGAACCCGGAAAGGATCCAATCGTTTAAAGTCGGTAATAAAGGCTGTGGAATCGCCTCCGGCCCGGGCATATTTAACCAAAGTATACTTTCTCAAAGAATCTACATAGTCCTTTCCGCCCAAAGTAGTTTCGGCACAGGGGTAGGCGAATGTCCTTTTGGTTTTCCCGTCCACGGCATATAAAAAGCGGTCCATAACCTCAATTTCGCGGATGATCTGGTATGCAGTATAATGATCTGATGGCACCGGATTATCGTCGGTGCCTGCGCATGGATGAAAAACCGTATGATTACCCAGTTCAAAACCATTTTTGCTTAAGTTTCGCCATTGGGGTATCGATAAGCTGTCAATATCACTGGTGAGAAAAAATGTGGCTGTTAAACCTGCTGTTTTGAGTTGCGGTACAGCAAATTTTAATTGCGAAGGCAGGGCATCATCATAAGTGAGAATTATAGCCGACTTTTTACCGCCGGGCCATTTGATCTGTTCCTGTGCCCGTACCATGAGGCTTCCGGTCAACAAAAAAATAAAGAAAATAATTTTCATATAGTACAGAAAGTTAAAATAGTTTAACAACGATAGCATAAAAGCAATACAGGCTCAATAATGCTCATTGTTTAGGCTCTTCGCGCTTACCCGACCAGTTAATTTACCTGGCGAATAAACGAATACTGGCTAAGTTAAATTTTAGTGATCATTCAGATCCGCAGACAGGATAAAAGACCATATCGCTGATTTCCATACCGGTTGCCTAATATGACGGATGTTAAGCCGGTGAAGATCACCAGGTAAAAGCCGGAAACTGGCAGTGCGTTTTTTACTTGAAAAAAAGATAAGGGATTTACAGGAATCCGGAAGCTGAACTTTTTGTGGTGGGTTTCCGCTGCAGCAATTTCCCTGTATTCATAATGCTCTTCCTTTTTCTTGATAAGGCGCTGAAGCAAACTGGTTTTAACAGGGTTTTTATCCTTAATGCTGTGCCCGGTTAGGTGGTAGACCAGGTAGGGCCGGATCAGGAGCATGAGCACCGATAGACTGAAGAATATGATATTTATCGATTTTCTGCTCATTTAAATAGCTATCGTCAAGGAGTACAATATTAAGGTATGTTGCTGAAAAAACAAATTGTATTGATATAACAATGAGAATTGGCAGCGTATCTGCAGGTAGCTAAAAGTAGCGGAGGTTAATTTAATAATGTATACTATGTATATAGATTTAATAGATTTTTATATATTTACAGATATGTTTGTTCTTACCATTTGATTTTATAATTCGGAGAAGAATAAGATAGCTGAACTGGTAAGTTACGCGCTGTATAACTGTTCTTGCTAAATTATATAATTTATTTAACGTATTTTTTGACTTTAAATTAAATTACATATAATTTTTATTGTGATAATGGATAAATTTTTCATTTATATATGATTTTAGTATAAAAATTACTAATTTATGCATTGATTTTTAATGAATTTTTATTTTGATATAAAAATTGTGATTTATATTTAATCATACTGGTTTAATTTTAGTCTTAAACTTGGTATGGCGTAATATTTTGTATGATATGTTACCATAATTTAATCATAACACATCTTTTTAATACTATCATCTATGATGCCTTGTCTTTTACAATCCCCGCAATCTTCTGCTATCTGCCACAGCTATACCTCCTATAAAAAAATAGCTCATCGCCGGTGTTGTTATATCTAACTCCACGGATACGTTTCTAAAGATCTTTAATTCACTTATTATCAATCCCATAAATCCCTATACTATGAGGTAATTAATTAGCCAGATTCAAATCTGATCAGATCAGCCTTGTTTCAATTCCCGAAACATTTTAACTATTAACTATTAACGACAATTAACGATGAACAAAAGAATACTATACTTAGTATGGGTTATGGCATTGGTATGCACCCAAGCGTACGCGCAAACCCGTAAGATCACCGGTACGGTTAAGGATGCCGGCGATGGCTCCGCGCTACCGGGCGTTTCAGTTTCCATAAAAGGTACTTCCATCGGTACCCAAACTGATGGAAACGGTAATTTTAGCATTAACGTTCCTGCTGGGAAACAAATCCTCACCCTTAATTCTATAGGTTACACTTCACAAACGGTTGCCATAACTTCAAATAAGCTTAACGTGGCTTTAGTGGCAACAGCCAGTCAGCTTTCTGAAGTGGTCATATCAGGCTATTCCAAAATAAGCAAGAAGGATTATACAGGCTCTGCCGTTAAAGTTACTGCTGCACAAATTGCCGATAAACCGGTTCAAAGTTTTGATCAGGCTTTGGCGGGGCAGGCAGCGGGGGTAAATATTATACAGCCAAACGGTGTATTAAACAATCCGCCGGTTTTCAGGATCAGGGGTTTTAACTCTATATCTTTAAGTTCCTATCCTTTAATCATTATTGATAACGTACCTGTTTTTACCAGCACCAATACGGTGGCCAATAGTGCCTCCAGCAACCCGCTGGGTGATATTAATCCTAATGATATCGAATCGGTTTTTGTTCTGAAAGATGCTTCGGCCACAGCTATTTATGGATCAAGGGCCGCTAACGGTGTGGTGGTTATCACAACAAAAAAAGGAAAATTAGGCAAAACACAGGTTAATTATGATGGTTGGGTGGGTATAAACAAGGCCTTTAACCTGCCTAAATTACTTAATGCCGATCAATACGTTGAATTGAAGAACGAAGCCCGCGCCAATGCCGGCTTGGCTCCGGGCTTCGCTATTCAAAAAGATGCTGATGGCAACGAAATTAATACGGATTGGTATAAGGTTGTTTATCAAACAGGCTTATCGCACAATCATAACCTTAATTTTTCTGGGGCTACAGAAAAAACCTCTTATTTCGTATCTACAGGCTACAGCAACCAGGAGAGTTTTATCAAAACCAATTCGTTTGAACGGAAGATATTCAGGGGCAACCTAGATCATCATTTGTCGAAATCCATTACTATAGGAACCAATTTTAGCTATAGTAACTCCTTAGGTAAAGGCCCAAACAGCGGTTCATTACCCGGACAGGCTTATAATACTGGTGGATTGGCCCGTTTGCCTTTGGTGCTAAACCCAAATGTGGCTCCGCGCAACCCGGATGGCTCTTATAACATCACCAGCACAGGAACCCTGGGCTTGGGTGCCAATACCATTGCTAATAATTACCCCAACGCGCTGGTATTGCTTGATCTGGATAAGTATACCTCGGGTAATACCAACGTAATTGGCGATTTATATGGTGAATGGGAATTAGTAAAGGGCCTGAAATTTAGAACCCAGTACAGCATTAACAAACTTAATATTGCCAATACCACTTTTCAAAACCCGATAGCTGGTGACGGCCAAAGTTCAAACGGCTTGGCGTTAAATACCTTCCAGGAGTATAATCGCAGAGATTTGACCAATAAGCTGGAGTACATTGTGGATTTAGGAAAAAATAACATTGATACTTATATAGGTTATGAAGAGTATCATACCACCAACGTAGGTACCGGTACACAGCGAACAAATTTAGCCGATTCATATTTTAATAATTTTCAAGGAAATTTTTTGAATGTATTGAGCGACGCCACCACGGGGAATTTTCAATCTGAAAATGGCTTTAGGTCTTATTTTGCAAATCTTAATTATAGCTATGACAAAAAATATCTGTTAAGCGGAAGTTTCAGACGTGATGGTTTTTCCGGATTATCGGCCAATAACAAGTATGGTAATTTTGGCGGAGGTTCTGTTGGTTGGAATATAGCCGAAGAGGACTTTTTTAAACAATCGCGCCTGGGCAGCATCTTCGAGGACCTTAAACTTAAAGGCAGTTATGGTGTAGTAGGCAACGTTGGCGTGGGCGATTTTGCATCTTTATCCTTATATAACTCGGGCTTGTACGGCAGCGCCGGAACGGTTTATTTTAACCAGGCAGGTAACTCTAATCTGAAATGGGAAACCAGTAAAAAAACAGATATAGGTATCAGCTTTGGCTTGTTTAAAGGACGCATACAGGCAGAGCTTGATTATTATAACAACAGTATCAATAACCTGATCCTGAATGCACCGCAATCGCCGTCGCGGGGTATACCTGGTAATACTATTGCAGCCAACGTAGGCTCGATGTACAATCGTGGGTTTGAATTGAATTTCACCTCCAGAAACATAGTCAAAAACAACTTCAGCTGGACTACGAACTTTAACATCAGCACACTTAGCAATAAAGTTACCGCTTTGGCGCAGGGCAATTCAGATATCTATGGCGTAACCTCGGGCCTGGAAACAGCGAGCGTTACCCGTGTGGGCTATACACTGGGTTCAATTTTTGTGGTGCCGGTTGATGGGGTAAACCCAGCTAATGGTCAGCGCATCTTCATTAACCGATTTGGTCAGAAAGTGCAGTATAACCAGGTGGGTACGCCATCAAAATGGACCTATCTTGATGGTACAGTAGCCCCGGCCATTGATGGTACGCTGGATGGCCGCATAGCAGGAAGAGCCATCCCAACCTATTATGGCGGTTTAAACAACACTTTTACTTATAAGAGTTTTGATTTAAACATTGGTATTACCTTTTCGGGAGGTAATAAAATATACAACGGAACACAGGCCACCCTCCGCGACCAGCGGTTCTGGAACAATGAAACCGGTATTTTAAGACGCTGGACTACACCTGGCCAGGTTACCGATATTCCTAAAGTGGTGTATGGTGATAACTACTCTAACGGATCGGCCATACCAAACTCTTCCAATGTGCAGAACGGATCCTACGCAAAACTTAAAAACGTTGCCCTGGGATATAAGCTACCCACAAGGTTGGTTAACCGCGCTGGCATTTCTTCTTTGAGGGTATACGTACAGGCTACCAATCTGGCGGTGGTTACTGGTTACAAAGGTTCTGATCCCGAAGTATCATCCAACGGTAACTCAAACCTGGCACCCGGTATCGACCGCAATACAGTGCCTTCCAGCAGGATATTTACATTCGGTTTAAATGTGGGATTTTAATTTTTACGATCATGATAACAAT
The DNA here is from genome assembly GCF_052045695.1 of Mucilaginibacter sp. 22184. NCBI lineage: Bacteria > Pseudomonadati > Bacteroidota > Sphingobacteriia > Sphingobacteriales > Sphingobacteriaceae > Mucilaginibacter > Mucilaginibacter sp. 22184. Next base: position 336,483 of record NZ_JBQEPI010000006.1, on the reverse strand, counting down.
AAAGAAATATAAATATACCGTCAATGCCGCAGTACTGGCATTGACCATGGTGATGGGCAATTCCTGCAAAAAGGATCTATTAACGCCATCGCCAACCACAAGTATCATTGATTCTAAAGCATTTGATACACCGGCCAGGATTTTAAGCCAGGTGAACGGCTTATATTCGGGTGTTAAAAGCGGGCAGTTTTACGGAGGCCGCTATGTGATCTATAACGAGATAAGAGGGGAGGAGTTTATCGTAAATAAACCCAATGGCGTTACCGGTTTAGATACATGGAATCAAAATGTAAACTCCAATACCAACGAGGTGGTTAATCTCTGGAGTGCAGGCTACACAGCTATTAACCGGGTTAATGTTTTCCTGGTAGGGCTTAATGCTAACCTGTCAAAAGTTGATGCGGCAACTGCTAACCAATATATTGGCGAGGCCGAGTTTTTAAGAGCACTATCTTATTTTGCGTTAGTGCAAACCTATGCTAAGCCTTACGTTTTTGACGGAGGGGCAAGTCCTGGTTTGCCGCTGCGCCTGTTGGCAGAAACAGATTTGACCGGTGCAGGGAAAAATGATCTGGCCAGGAGTACAGTTGCACAAGTATACACGCAAATATTAAAAGACCTGGACGATGCGGAAACCAAACTGCCAGCAACTCAAGCGACTGCTACCGGTGCAACACGGGCGTTTAAAAATACGGCCATAGCTTTAAAAGCAAGGGTGTATTTGGCACAAGCAAATTATGCTAAAGTGCTCACAGAAACCGCTAAACTGATCAGCACGACCGCTCCATATCAATCTCCAACTGGTGGCAGCAAATTGGAAAGTAGCATCGTAACTGTTTTTAATGGCTCATATACAGGGGCTGAGGGTTTATTGTTTTTGCCATTTAGCACCAGCGATGCCCCAGGTACGCAAAATCAACTGGCCTATTACTTTACTTCGAGCCCAGGTAACGGCGAGTATTACTTAAACACAGCCGGTATATATGCCAATGTCGCATTAAGTGGAGCTGCCTCTACCGACGCACGCAAAGGATTTATTACCAAAGTGGGCACGGTTAATTACCTGACCAAATACAAAACGCCGTCTCCCTTTACAGATTATGTACCTGTATTAAGATATAGCGAGGTGTTATTGAATGCGGCAGAGGCTTATGCCAGGACAGGCGATCTGGCCAACGCAAGCGCTCTATTGAATGCAGTAAGGCATCGCTCTGATCCTGCTTTTACTTTCGATCCGGCGGATATCGGTTCACAGGCCAATTTGATCAGTACGATACTGACCGAACGTAGGATAGAGCTGTTAGGAGAGGGTTTCAGACTTACCGATCTGTTCCGTACCGGGCAGGCGCTTCCTGCCAAATCGGGGCCGCAGGGTAGTTCACCTGCCGTTGCCGTAACGGCATCTAATTACATCTGGCCCATATCTGGCGTAGAACTTCAGACCAACAAACTGATGCAGCCTAATCCTTAATAAAAGGAAGAACCAACAAAAAACGGCCGGTCATTTGATCGGCCGTTTTTTGTTGGTCGGTATTTGACCGCAGTGTAATTGAATGAGGGCTATGGCGTAACCACAACGTTATAGTAGTTGTTTTGTCGGGTTGAAATTTTACTTTTATTATAAATGAGGATATATTTAAAAAAACAATTTAAACTATTTTACAACAGGTACGGAAGACTATTGACAGCATCGATATCCTGCAATTGAAAAGCGGAAGCGAAGACGCCTTATTGCTTAGCTATCTTATATAATTTACCTGCGTCGGTCGCGGCGTAAATGGCACCATCCTTACCGGTAGCCATGCAGCGCCAGCGCTCATTTTTATCAGCCAGTAAACGTTCTTCACCTACAACTTTGTTGTCTTTAATTACCAGGCGAATGATGTGTTGTCCGCTCAGTCCGCCTACAAATAAGTTGTTTTTCCACTCAGCAATATTGCCGGTATAAAACATCATGCAGCCGGGCGAAATAACCGGGTCCCAGTAATAAACTGGTTGTATGGTGCCCTTTTTTTGCTGAATGCCATCATATACTTTTTGTCCGCTATATTCTATACCATAAGTAACGTACGGCCATCCATAATTACCACCTGGTTTAATCAGGTTGATCTCGTCGCCACCGCGAGGGCCAAACTCAGCCTCCCAAAGGTTGCCGGTAACAGGGTTTATAGAAAAGCCATCAGGATTACGAAAACCCAGAGCATATATTTCGGGTTTAGCGCCGGCTTTACCAATAAATGGGTTATCGGCAACGGGTTTACCGTCTTTAGTAATGTGGATGACCTTACCGGTAGTTGCGCTTAGGTCTTGGGCTTTCACACGTATATCATCAGCCATTCGGTCGCCGGTACTTACAAAAATATTTCCTTTTTTATCAAATAAAAGACGAGAGCCAAACTGACCGGCCCCCTTGTAACGTGGGGTGGCTTCAAATATCACACGGACGTTTTCGAGTTTGGTTTCATCAGCCGATAATTTACCCTTGGCTACTGCCAGCGTGGCTCCGTCGCCGGGCTGGGCATAGGTCCAGTAAATCATCCGGTTTTTGATAAAATCCGGATCGATGTTTACATCCAGTAAACCGCCCTGACCAGCAAATTGTACCTCGGGGAAACCGGTAATGGTTTTATCAATTTTACCGTCGGTTTTTACTATTTGCATAGTTCCGGGTTTACTGCTGATCAGCAGGCGGCCGTCGGGTAAAACATGAATACCCCATGGACCTTTCAACTCGGTGCTGATCACTGTGGCCGTATAGGGAGTTTTAGTTTTAACGCTTCCAATGCGCGTTTGTCCGGCAAAGGCCGGTTTATAATTGCTATTGGCTTTGTTTTTTTCTACTGGCTCACCGGTTTGCCCCATACAGGCTGTAGTTAGTGATAAAAGACTGGCGCCTAAGACTAACGATGTATAAAATTTTGAAAACATAACTATCGAGTGGGTTAATGTCAGGTAAGCTACAATATTATTAGCTATATGTTTAATTACAACATGTTTTTTACATTGATAAGTCCGATCAAGTGCCATTTTTCTATTAGTAGGAATTTTATATGTTTGTGTAGCCCCTTTGTTCCAGGTAAACCATTATAGATTCTTATAGTAAGATTTATTTAAACAATAAGGTATTTTAATTTAAATTGCAATCGATTGTAGCACATTTTAGCATAACATCAATCAATCAAATGTTAAACGGTAAATCACTTTTCTTATTTGGCTGTACTGTAGGGCTTGCTTTGGCAGCCAACGCCCAAATCTATAAAAATCCGAAAGCGCCGGTAGCGCAACGCGTAACTGATCTTTTAAAGCGGATGACACTTGAAGAGAAAGTGGGCCAGATGTGTATGTCGTCATTATCTGAAGCGAAAAACAGCAAAATAGCTTTTGGCGTTTTGGAAAGCCCTTTTACCAATGTGAGGGATGTAGCCTTAAAATCGGCGGCGGCAAAAAAATATAGCCGCGAGCAAACCCGCCTGGGTATTCCGCCAATACAAATTGGTGAATGTTTACACGGGCAATTGGCGGCAGGGGCAACTACCTTTCCTCAGGCTATAGCACAAGGTAGCACCTGGAATCCGGCCCTCATTGAGCAAATGGGGCAGGCTATCTCCCGTGAAGCCTCTACTTCCGGAGTTGATGAAGCGCTGTCTCCATTGTTTGATCTCATCCGGGATGCCCGTTACGGCAGGGTAGAGGAGTGTTTTGCTGAAGATCCTTACTTGGTTGGTCAGCTTGGCTCGGCATTCGTAAGGGGTATGCAAGGCGATCCGAAAGATACCCGCAATAGTTTTGCTTTTGATAAGATCATGTGTACGGGCAAGCATTTTGCCGCGTATAGTAAACCCATAGCCGGTATTAACCTTGCACCCGCCGAAATTGGCGAACGCGAATTGCGCTCCATGTTTTTGGCACCTTTCAGGGATGTGGTACAGGACGCAAATATCGCGGCTATTATGCCTTCGTATAATGAAATTGACGGTATCCCTGCACACAGCAACGAGTTTTTGTTGAAACAGGTGTTAAGAAAAGAGTGGGGTTTTAAAGGTTATGTTTTCTCTGATTACGGCGGCCTTAGCCAATTATATGATTTTCATAAAATAGCCAAAGACGCGACAGAAGCTGCTTTGTTGGGCATGAAGGCGGGGGTCGACCTGGAGGCAGCGCGTCCTGATGTATACCCTCATCTGATTGAATTGGTTAAAGCCGGCAAGATCAAAGAATCGCAAATTGATACAGCTGTGGCCCGTATTCTCACCCTTAAATTTAAAGCAGGTTTATTTGAAAAGCCACTGGCCGATACCGCGCTTATTAAAGATAGGGTACATACGCCCGACCATATTAGATTGTCGCAGCAAATAGCCGAAGAGTCTATAGTATTATTGAAAAATGATAATAACCTGTTGCCCCTGAATATCAGCAAACTGAAATCAATAGCAGTTATTGGCCCTAATGCCAATAAAGTTCAATACGGCGATTATAGTTTCACCCGCGATAATCTATCCGGTGTTAATGTATTGGAAGGTATTAAACAATTTGCGGGTAATAGTATTAAGGTAAATTATGCCAAAGGTTGTGAACTCACTGGTTTAGATAAGAGTGGTTTTGACGAAGCAGTGAAAACCGCCCAGGAAAGCGACGCAGTAGTAGTAGTTTTGGGTACAACCAGCGTTGTATTTCAAGGGGTTGGTTGGAATGGACAAGCACCAGGCAATGAGCCAAAAGATCCTTTTACCTGCGGCGAGGGATATGATGTTACGGATATTAGTCCGCAAGGTGTTCAGCGCGAACTGTTGCAGGCTGTATATAAAACCGGTAAACCGGTTATACTGGTATTGGAAAATGGCCGCCCATGGAGCATTAGCTGGGAAAAGGAAAACGTTCCGGCTATTTTGGAGGCCTGGTATCCCGGCGAAAGAGGGGGCACCGCTCTTGCCAATATTTTGTTTGGCAAAGTAAATCCATCTGGCAGGCTTAACATGAGTATCCCACAATCTACTGGACATATTCCGGTATTTTACAATTATGTAGCTTCATCCAGAGGGAATAATCGTGAACCTGGAACTGTTGAAAAACCAGGACGTGATTATGTGTTTTCATCGACAGACCCCTTGTTTGCCTTCGGTTTTGGGTTAAGTTATACTTCATTTGATTATAGCAACCTTAAGGTATCAAAGGCCAGGTTCGGCAAAAATGAGCAGGTAACTATTTCTGTCGATGTAAAAAATACAGGTAATCTGGCTGGTAAGGAGGTGGTGCAATTATACCTGGGCAACAAGGTTAATTCAGTGAGCACACCGGTGATGTCATTGAAACGTTTCAGCAAAGTAGCTATCGAACCGGGAGAAGTAAAAACGGTTAGTTTTACTATTAGTGCTAAGGATATCGCTATCTGGAACCATCAAATGAAACAAGTTACCGAACCCGGGTCATTTGATGTAATGATTGCTAAAGCCGCTAACAACATAGTGCTTAAAAAGCAATTGGAATACAAGGACTGATAAGATCCGGGATAACACTACATGAGCTTTCAAGCTACCTGAGTTGGCCAATGTATACCGCTATATGATCACAGAAATGCCGGTGTTTTTGCATCGGCATTTTTTGGATATGTTTCTCTGTTTGGGGATTGATGGAAAAATCTCATAATTGCCTGGTTTATGTCTTTTAATTCAACGCTTGTTTTTAATGATTTTATCTGTTTTTTGATGAAAAAACTAAACAAGTAGTTAATTATAACCTTCATTTAATGCTATGAAAGTATGAGGAGGGCTTTTTAACCAAATTTTACTGCAAATATCTAATTGTGAAAATTTGACAATCACTTTGTAATAATCACTTAATTATTAATTAAAGAGTATTTTTATTGCGAATATCAAACCTGTTCAGGCATGTTAAAATGATTAATTCGTAATTCTAAAGAGACGGCTTGTGTAAATGGTACACTATTATTACTTTAGCTCCAAACCAATATTGTCTATACAGAAAAAGATAATTATTACCTAAGATTATATATAAAGAATATTGTAAATTTAATGATGATTAACACAAAGGTTTGAGGTATTCTATTGTTATCTATTCGTTTAGATAGCATCATGTACCTGTTTTATCGGATTATTGCCGCAAGGCTTATCTCACAATCAATCCGCTAAATCGTCAAATTTTTATAAGTAATTGATCATATTTAAAAATGTCAGTGTATTGATATCGTTTCTGGTTATTGCCGCAAGGCTTATCTCACAATCAACCAGGGATAGATAGATTAACCACCATTGCCTACACAATAGTTGGTGTTTCATATTTTCGGTCGTTACCGGGTTACTGCCTACACGTTAGCCTTGTAATATTGTTATTGGTTATTGCTTTTAAAAGCATGTTAACCGGCAATGTCTCTACCATTGCTTTAAAGCCGAAAGAAATAATAATTAAAATATGCCAGCAGTGTCTCTACCATTGCTTTTGTAGGCTCTGATTTTCAGTGCTTTAAATGAGTTCTTAATCCAATATATTAACTAAATTAATTAAAATCATGCTTAAAAGTTTACTTCTCAAAGGGAGATTTATGGGGGTGCTATTATGTTTCCTCGTATCCTCATTAGTGGCTACGGCTCAAACAAAGTACAAGGGCAAGGTTATCGGCAGCGATGACAAACTACCCGTAGTTGGTGCCTCTGTGCGAGTCAAAGGAACCTCGACAGGTGCCGTAACAGATGTGAATGGTGATTTTACGCTTTCGCTTAAAGCGGGCGATGTTATCTCCATTTCATATATCGGTTACCAAACTACCGATATTACAGTTGGCGCCAATACAAATCTGAATATTACACTTAAAGCGGGTAACAACTCCTTAAATGAGGTTGTTGTTACGGGGTATGGCTCACAGCGTAAAAAGGACCTCGTTGGTGCAGTTGCTGTAGTGAGTGTTGCCGCCTTAAACCGGCAGCCAACAGGATCTGTAGAAAACCAACTACAAGGTCAGGCAGCGGGTGTTACCGTTGTGGCATCCGGACAGCCGGGTGAAACTCCAGCAGTAAAAATACGCGGTGTTAATACCTTTGGTAATAACCAACCATTATACATTGTTGATGGAGTGCCTACTACCAACGTAAATGACTTTAACCCGAATGACATTGAAACCATGCAGGTTTTAAAGGATGCAAGCTCTGCTTCTATTTACGGTGCGCGTGCTTCAAACGGTGTAATTATCATTACTACCAGAAAAGGTAAAGGCAAAACCAACATTTCTTATGATGCATACTATGGTACCCAGCAGCCAAAGGGCGGTAACGTTTATGACTTGCTGAACCCTACCGAAATGATGAGTCTGAGAACATTGGCTATTCAAAATACCGCCAAGCTAAAGGGCATTCCTGTGGACTTGAGCAGTAACCTGTATGGTCCTAATGGCAACGTACTGCCCGATTATATCAACGCAGGTGGAGCCGGTCCGTTCGGTATTCATGATGGCGATCCGGCTGTTGATCCGGCAAAATATAGCGTTAAACCGTTTTATACATCTGGAGATCCGTCTGGTTTTTACCGCATAACTAAGGCTAACAAAGCAGGTACCGATTGGTATCACCAAATCTTTAGTTCGGCACCGATCCAGAGCCATAACCTGAACGTTAATGGATCTACAGATAAGGCTGCATACTTGTTCTCTATGAACTATTTTAACCAACAAGGGACCTTGCTAAATACTTATCTTAAACGTTATACAATAAGGGCAAATACCAGTTATAATCTTACTGATCATATCCGTGTAGGCGAAAACATTTCTTACGCGATATCAGAGAATCCGCAGATCAATCAAAATGACGAGGGTTCCTCTATCGGTATGTCATTCCGCGAGCAACCTATCATCCCGGTATATGATATTAAGGGTAACTACGCCGGATCAAACACAGCCAACTTAGGTAATGCGCGTAACCCACGTGCTATTGCCGATCGTACCAAAAACAATTATGGTATTACCAACCGTTTATTTGGTAACGTGTTTGCCGAGGTTGACTTCCTGAAACACTTTACTATTCGTACGCAATTTGGTGGTGAATACTATTCAAACTATAACCACTCATTCACTTATCCGGAATATGAAAACTCTGAAAATAATACAACAAATTCGTATTCAGAGAACTCTTATAACGGTTATAGCTACACCTGGACCAACACTTTAACCTATCATCAGGTTATTGGTAAGCACGATATCAAGTTACTGGTAGGTAATGAGGCGGTAAAAAATCGTTACCAGGCCTTAGGCGCAACCAATACCGGTTATTTTGTGTTTGATCCAAACTATACCTCCATATCCAGCGGTACAGGTTCTCCAACTGCCTATAGCTTTTTACAAAGAGATAGATTATACTCGCCGCTTATAGCCCGCCTGGATTATACCTTTAATGATAAATATCTATTAAATGCCACTATCCGTCGTGATGGTTCAACCCGGTTTTTAAACCAGGTGTATGGCTGGTTCCCTGCAGTAAGCGCTGGCTGGCGTATTTCACAGGAAGATTTTATGAAAGGCGTAAGCTGGATTAATGACTTAAAAATCAGGGCCGGTTATGGTGTAATGGGTAACCAGAACAACGTTAACCCGTCTAATGCATTCACTACCTTTGCCGGTAACAGAACCAACTCTTATTATGATATTGGCGGTACTTCAACCAGCACAGTTTCTGGTTTTACACAAAACAGTATTGGTAACCCGGATGCAAAATGGGAATCAGACAAAAACTTTAACGTAGGTTTTGATGGTACCTTCTTTAATCAGAAGTTAGAGATATCTGCTGATTACTATAAAAAATCGATTAGCGGCTTGTTATTCAACCCAAGCTTACCTGGTACGCAAGGTACTGCCCGTACTCCATATGCCAACGTAGGTGCTATGGATAACACCGGTGTTGACGTGGCTATTACTACTCATCAAAGCTTTTCATCAGATTTTAAGATGAACGCAACTTTGAGCTTTACCACATATCATAACGAAATCAAAAAAGTTACTTTAGGGCAAAATTACTTTGATCTAAACAGTGGCCGTTTCAATGGTAGCTCTATTATCAGAAACCAGGTAGGTGGCCCTGTTGGTGGTTTCTTCGGTTATAAAGTAGCTGGTTTTTGGAATTCACAGGCAGAAATTGATGCTGCAAACCAAAAAGCCGGTGGCACATATCAAAATGATGCTGCTGTTGGCCGGTTCAAATATGCCGACGTTAATGGCGATGGTAAGGTTGATGCCAGTGATCGTACTTTGTTGGGTAACCCTAACCCTAAATTCACAGGTGGTTTAAATCTTGATTTTTCATATAAACAATTTGACTTGAACATGTTCTGGTATGGTTCTTACGGCAACAAAATATGGAATGATACCAAATGGTGGACAGATTTTTACACCAATTTCCTGGGCGTAAAAAGCAAAACCGCGCTGTATGATTCATGGACACCAACACACACCAATGCTAAAGCGCCAATACAGGAGATCGACGGCTCATTCAGTACCAGTACTGTGCCTAACTCTTATTACGTAGAGAACGGTTCATACCTGCGTTTGCGTAACGTGCAAATAGGTTATACCATTGATCCACAGATATTAAAAAGCATAGGAATCCAAAAGCTAAGAGTTTACGTATCTGGAGCTAACCTGATCACCATAACCAAATACAGTGGTGTTGATCCAGAAATTGTGGGCGGTGGTTCAGGTAATCAATCGGTTGATGTTAACAATGGAGTTATTAATAATGCCGGAACCAACAGCAGCACTAACTTTGGTGTAGATCGTGGTAACTACTCACCGGTACGTACTTACTTATTAGGTTTACAGGTTAAGTTTTAATTATTAAACATAAAAGAAAATGAAAAATATTCAACGTTTATCGGTTTATGCTTTAATAGCCGCCGGTATCATACAAGGTTCATGTAAAAAGTCATACTTGCAGCAACCGGTGCTGGGTGCATTGCCATCTGCGGCCATCAATACCGCTGCGGGTGTGGATGGGTTGCTGATTGGTGCTTATTCGGCATTAGATGGTCAACAAGGTACAAACGCAGCTTTTGGCGGCGGCGGACCGTGGGAAGCTGCAGCTGATAATTGGATTTACGGTGCAGTAGCTGGTGGTGACGCCCACAAAGGCAGTTCAGGTACCGACCAACCAGCGATCAACTCTATAGCACGCTTCACTGTTGATGCGAGCAACGGATTTTTGAACAGTAAATGGAGGGCCGATTATGAAGGTATCACGCGCTGTAATAATGTGATAAAGGCAAGTGCAGCAGCTACGGATATGACTGCTGCGGCTAAAACCCAGGCCGTAGCACAGGCCAGGTTTTTACGCGGACATTATTATTTTGATCTGAAAAAGATGTTTAACAATGTACCTTATGTTGATGAATCCACCACAAACTTTGTGCAGCCAAATACAGCAGATATATGGCCAAAAATTGAAGATGATTTTAAGTTTGCCTACGCCAATTTGCCCGAAACGCAAGCGCAAGTTGGTCGCGTAAATAAATGGGCTGCTGCGGCTTACTTAGCTAAAGCCTATTTATATGAAAAAAAGTATACCGATGCTGATGGCTTATTTACTACGGTAATAACAACCGGTAAAAACTCCGCCGGTGTGGCATATGATCTTACAGCCAATTACTTTGACAATTTTAACGCGGCAACCAAAAATAATAAGGAAACTGTATTTGCGGTACAGCAAGCTGCCAATGATGGTACTAATACCATTAGCGAGGCTAATAACGGTGATATGCTGAATTATCCATACAATAGTCCATTCGGTTGCTGCGGTTTCTTCCAGCCAACACTGGATTTGGCTAATTCATTCCGCACAGATGCTGGTGGTTTGCCTTATTTGGATGATTATAATTCGCATCCTGTTGCCAACGATCAAGGCATCGCATCTACTGCAGCATTCACATTGGATGCCGGTAATCTTGATCCTCGTTTGGATTGGACGGTTGGTCGTCGTGGAATTCCATTTTTAGACTGGGGTAATCACCCAGGTCAAGGCTGGATTCGTGAGCAAAGCTCTGCTGGCCCTTACTCAGCCAAAAAGAATGTCTACTTCCAGGCTACTAAAGGTACCTATGGCGATGCTCATTCTTGGGCTCCGGGTAACGCCAACCAGATTAATATTATCCGCTTTGCCGATGTGTTACTGATGGCAGCTGAAGTAAAGGCCCAGTTAGGTAGCGGCGATTTGGGTGAGGCTTATGTGAACCGGGTAAGGACAAGAGCATCCAATCCTGCAGGCTTTGTTTATACTTATAAAAATCCGGCCAGTCCAATGGGAGGATATACCACTACTCCTGCTGCAAATTATATAATTAAAGCATACCCAGCAGGCTATTTCTCAGGCAAGACTCTGGCATTAAAGGCTATTTATTTCGAACGCAAATTGGAATTAGCAATGGAAGGCCACCGTTTCTTTGATATTTCCCGTTGGGGCATTGCTCAGCAAGCATTGGCAACATACTTTAACTTTGATGGTAAAGTAATAACAGACGTATCGGGAGCCAGCTTCACACCTAATAAAAATGAGTATTATCCAATCCCTCAGGCTCAGATCGATCTGGAATCTAACGGAACTACCTCTGCTTTAAAACAAAATCAGGGTTATTGATAAATATCATTTCATCTTTAGTAATTAATAAAAGGGACAGCATTGCTGTCCCTTTTATTAATTACTAAATTATACCTTTAAGTTCATCAACATTCCGTACTCAATGGCATTCAGAAAATATCACATTATCCTTACTCCTATTGTTTTATTTGCCGTTGTTGTTTGTTCGTTAACTTTAGGTTGCAATAATGATCAGCCGGTAGCTGTTGTTGCCCTCGATGGTAAAGGGCTATCAAAAAAATATTGCCAAAGTTGTCACCAATATCCTGATGCTGGTCTGCTTGATCAGGAAACTTGGGGCAAACATGTATTGCCTGCCATGGCCAGGCGCTTAGGTATAGGTGTTTATGCTGATGATCAGTATGTGAATGACCCTTCCGCAAAATCGACACTGGGTTATGAAGACTGGCTGAAAATTGTTAATTATTATAAAACAGCAGCACCCAAATCGCTGAAGCCCGCCAAACCAACGGTTGCGCCTGTTAAAGATATGGGCGTTTTTTCGCTACTCAAACCGTCATCAGGCAAAACTATCGCCACAACTTGCCTGGTTGCTTTTGACTCTATAAGTCACCATATTTTTACCAGCGATGGATTAACCCGAAGCATTAACCAATGGTCGCCGGGGTTAAAATTATTGTCATCCCAAAAGTATAGCTCACCTGTAGTTGACGTCAGTTTTAACAATGATGATTCAGGGGTAGAACAAGGCATGTTCACATTTATTGGTTCTATGGATGCTATTGATGTGTCGAATGGTTTTGTAATGAATTTACCAGTTAAGGATCAAGTTCAGAATAGTAATAAACCATTGGTTGATAAGCTACCCCGTCCGGTAAAAGCGCGTCAGGCAGATATTAATAAAGACGGCCTTGCAGATCTCGTTGTTTGCGGATTCGGTCACAATGCCGGGGGATTGTATTGGTATAAACAACTACCAGGAAAGCAATATGAAAAACATATCATCAGCGCTTTGCCCGGAGCGGAATATGTAGAGGTGGGCGACTATGATCATGACGGATGGCCGGATATCATGTGTTTGTTTGCCCAAGGAGAAGAGGGAGTTTGGCTTTTTTTAAATAATCACAAAGGTGGGTTTACTACGCGTAATTTATTGCGGTTTCCACCGGTTTATGGCTCCAGCAGTTTCCAGTTGGTTGATTTTAATCATGATGGACGGCCCGATATTTTATATACCAGCGGGGATAATAGCGACTATTCCAGAATATTAAAACCTTATCACGGCGTTTACATTTTTATTAACCAGGGCAATTTTAAATATAAGCAGGCCTATTTTTATCCGGTTAACGGAGCTACTAAAGCCATTGCTGCTGATTTTAATGGCGATGGGAAATTAGATATTGCCCTCATCGCTTTTTTTTCTGACTTAAAAAACAATCCAGAGGAAGGGTTTATTTATTTTGAGCAAGATAGCCCACTGCATTTTATCCCTCATAATTTACCCATAGCTAAACACGGCAGGTGGATATGCATGGACGTTGCCGATTATAATGCTGACGGAAAGCCGGATATTATACTTGGTAATTATTCTTTTGGTTTTATTAATCAACCCGATCTGAAACCTGACTGGGATGATTATACATCTTTTGTTGTGCTTAAAAACATCAGGCATTAAAACTAAAACCGTGCATTAAACATAAGTACTTAAACTGCTTGAGAATTGAGGAAAAGTATTTTTATTTTATGTATTTGCGAATATTACTGCATAGTTGTGTGGTGTATTTTGTTATGTAATTAATATTTATAATATTAATTACATATAATTGTGTGTTGTTTGATGATTGCGTGGGGATATAGTTTGAAGTAAAGCTTATGACTAATATGGCTTAGAATCATGAAAATACAGAACATGTATTTAAAATAATAACTCTATGCAATAGTAAAGATCTTAGATTGTAGAGATCTGAGTTTAGTTGATCGATGTTTGTAGGAACATTGAATGGCGCTCTGGGGTGAGATACAGAGCGCTTTTTGTTGCTTAGTTGTTTGTTAAAATATGTCTTTTACTCAGTAAATATAACATAAAGTATTATTCCAAAACAATCGCCACCCGGCGTAACAATACGGCTTAACCACTAAAACAACTTGATGATGGCTAATATGATTATAGCAGTATTTTTCAGTATAGATCTGAGAAATTTCAAAGCTGTTGTAATTTGATTCTCTACCGTACGTTTTGAGATACCCAGCTGCTGAGCAATCTCATCATTTGTTAAATTACCCCTCCTGCTCAAAAGAAAAATTTCGCGACAACGTTTAGGCAAATTATTCAACGAGATTTCTACAGATTTCTCTAACTCTAAATAAGTTATATTTTCGTCAACACAATCAGTAACATTGTTTACTGTGGAAACATGATCGTAGTTTTCAATATATAATATGGCAGTGGATCTTTTTACTTTTAACTTTTTGTATACATGATACCGTGCAGCAGATGTAAGATAATTTTTTAAACAGCTTATTTTAAACTCATTCCTTTTTTGCCATATGTTTAAAAAGATATCCTGTACTATTTCCGAACAAGTTTCTCTATCCCTTAAATATGAAAATGCAGTACTGTAAATAACGCTCCAATAACGCTCAAAAAGTGTTTCAAACGCTTTGGGGTTATCGCGTGTTACTTCCTCCCACAATTCAGAATCGGAGCAATTGTTTAAATGCATAATTGGTAAAATAAAAGTAGGGAATTAATTCAATAATAAATTGTACGTATTACAATTAATATTGACATTTTACCACTCCAGAAAAAATATTTTTTATTTTATGTGTGTCCGGTGCCAAAAAAGTCTCTATACCCCAATAACCGGATAAACTTTTTTATGAGCCCGCAAGAATTTATTGAACTTTATGAGAAATATCAGTCTGGCAATTGTACTCCGGAAGAGATAAATCAACTTGGAGCATATCGTGATAATTTTGAATTGAAGGATTTGCCATGGACTGAGGCGATGGGAAATAAAGAGGCAATTAAACTTGATATATTATACAAGCTCAATCATCAAATTAATGCGCCAAAAAAAGGGTTTAAAAAATATTGGATAGCCGTAGCCGCCAGTTTGATTTTTGCCTTAGGTTTAATATGGCTTGTTAGTTACAAAGTCCATAATGCATCAATTGAATTGGTCCAAAATTCATCAGCGGATGCGAAAAGACCAGTGATGCCAGGAAATAACAAAGCTACCTTAACACTCGCCGATGGCTCCAATATTGATCTCACCGATTCCAGGAAAGGATTATTATCAAAGCAAGGAAGTGTTGTTATAGGCAAATCCGGAGAAGGGAAAATTGTTTATAACGCCAAAGAAGGTGAAGCGCGGAGCACGGCAGCTCTATTTAATATGATCAGTACACCCCGTGGAGGGCAATATCAGGTTGTTTTATCCGATGGTACCAAAGTATGGCTCAACGCTGCCTCTTCTATAAAATTCCCAACCGTTTTTACTGGTCATGAAAGAAAAGTAGAATTAACAGGCGAAGCCTACTTTGAAGTGGCAAAAAATAAAGATAGGCCCTTTAAAATCGCCGTTGAGCAAATGAGTATCGAAGTATTGGGAACACATTTTAATGTCGACGCATATAAAGACGAAGGAGTTATTAAAACTACCCTTTTAGAGGGGGCTGTAAAGTTAGTAACCGGCAATCATCAGGCATACCTGAAGCCCGGACAGCAAGCTACACTAAATCAGCAGCAATCATTTAATATCGGTTCTGTGAATACAGAGGAAGCCGTAGCGTGGAAAAACGGATATTTCATATTTAACAATGAAAACATTCAGAGTATCATGAAAAAGATTTCGCGATGGTACGATGTTGAAGTTGTGTATAACGGTAAAGTTGATGAACGGGATTTTGGTGGAACAGTGTCTCGTTTCGATAGTGTTGCCGAGGTGCTAAAATCATTAGAATTAACCGGTACAGTTCACTTTAAAATAGAAGGGAGGAAGATTATCGTAATGCCATAAACTTACTTATTACTACTATAAATAAGTTACCATAAAACCAGGAGCGATTGCAGCGCCCCCGGTTAAATAGGCTTGCTTTTTAAGCAGCTAAAAGGGTAACAATCAATTGCTTCTACAACCAATTTAATTAAACCTTTTTTCAAATGTATAAAGATAATATTGCATTTCCATGCAGGAGGGTCTCCTGTATGCCATTTAAAATTTTTAGGGTGATGAAACTTGTGTTAATTTTATTAATTACCACTATTATTCAGGCCAATGCCAGCTCTTATGCCCAAACTGTAAACCTGAATTTGAAAAATGCTTCCCTGAAAGAAGTTATTGAGGAATTAAGACAGCAAACGGGTTATCATTTTTTGTATAAGATCGAGGTATTGGATGAAACAAAGAGGGTTAGCCTTTCGGCGAATAATGAACCATTTTTACAGGCACTTGAAAAATGTTTTGCCAATCAGCCTGTAACTTATACCATTAATCACAATACTGTTGTTCTACGAAGAAAGGCTTTAGTAACCGATGAAGTGCAGACAGTAAAAGTAACAGGTACGGTTACGGATGAGAAGGGCTTACCATTGCCGGGCGTTAGTGTTAAAGTAAAGGGTACCAATAACGGTATAGTTACAGATGGTAACGGTAAATACTCCATTACTGTTAATGATAATAAGGCTGTATTGGAGTTTACTTTTTTAGGATTCACCAAACAGGAAGTTAGCATTAATGGTCGTACCGAAATAAACGTAAAGTTACAGGAAGCCCAAACCGCTTTAAATGAGGTTGTGGTGATCGGGTACGGAACGGTTAGACGGTCTGATCTTACCGGTGCCACAGCTTCGGTTAAAGGTTCAGATATCAAGGCTCAGGGTGTAAGTGACGTTACAAGGTCATTACAGGGTAAAATGCCCGGCGTTACCATAGAAGCATCTGGTGGTGATCCTGGTGCCGGAACACGAATTATGATCCGGGGGGTTGGTACATTAGGAAACGGAGCCCCGTTATATATTGTTGATGGTGTACCAACAGCAAGTATCAACTACCTGAACCAGGTTGATATTGAATCAATTGATGTATTGAAAGACGCTTCTGCCGCGGCCATATACGGTTCAAGGGCTGCAAATGGTGTGGTATTGGTTACCACTAAAGCGGGTAAGAATGGCGCTCCTGTGGTACAATTTACCGCGAATTATGGTCAGCAAAAAATAGCGCATGGAATTGATGTTTTGAATGCCCAGGAGTGGGCCACTGTGAGTAACATGGCGCATGATAACGCTGGTTTGCCCAGACTTGATATTGCCAAAAATCCAAGTCAGTTGGGTGTTGGTACCAATTGGCAGGATGCTATATACCGAACAGCCCCGGTTCAACAGTATAATATGCTGGTAAGTGGTGGAAGCGAATCAACCAAATACAGTGTATCAGGTGGATATAATGATCAGCAGGGTATTGTGGATGTAACCGGTTATAAGCGTTATAATTTACGCGTTAAAACAGAAACAACCAAAGGGCGATTGAAGTTTGGCGAAACGGTATTGCTATCAAGAGAAAAATTCATCACCATGCCCGGTGGCTGGGGTGGTCAGGGTGGTAACCCGGTAGGATCAGCAGCAAAAATGATCCCTGTTTTTAATATTTATGATCCAACTGCTGTAGGTGGTTACGCCGGGGCTTATGGCCCGGTGGTTAACGTGGCCAATCCGGTTGCCCAGCTAAATCTGGAAAATATTAACCGGGAGTTTACTAATATCATAACTAATGCTTATGCCCAGGTAAACCTTTTACCTGGTTTAAACTATAAATTAAATCTGGGATATACCAATGGCTTTAACAGCAATTATGATTACTCTAAAAGATATGTAGTGGGCACCCTGTTTTCACATCCAACTAATGATATTAGTTTGAGCAAAGATCAGACAGTAATGACTTTGTTAGAAAATACCCTGAACTATGATAAGCATATTGGCAAACACAGTATACAGGCATTGGCCGGTTACGCTTATCAAAGCACTAAATATAATTACACCGCAGCAGGTAGAACAGATTTGCCTGATGGTATTGACCAGATAGATGCCGGAGCCGGTATATCAACCACCGGTGGCAACAAAACTGAAAGTAACCTGGTATCGATATTCGGACGTGCTATTTATTCGTATGATAACCGTTATCTTTTGACCGCCAGTTTCAGGCATGATGGCTCATCGAGATTTGGAAGCGCTCACCGGTACGGTGATTATCCTTCTATTGCATTGGGGTGGAATATTTCAAATGAAAGCTTTTTTGGATCTTTAAAAAATACATTTTCAACTTTAAAATTAAGGACCAGTTATGGTGTGCTGGGTAACCAGGAAATTGGGGATTATCAGTACAGTGCGGCTATCTCGTCAAATATAAACTATGTTGTTGGTGCCGATCAACAAAAATGGTTCGGGGCCATTCAAACAGCATTTGCTTCTCCCAACATTAAATGGGAAAGTACCAAAACTTCAAACATTGGTTTAGATATAGGTTTTTTACAGGACAGACTGAATATAACTGCTGATTATTTTATTAAAAAAACCACCGATCTCCTTTTAAACGTTCCCATACCAGGCTCTGCTGGATCAATTTCAAATCCGGTAGTAAATGCCGGAGATCTGCGTAATAAAGGTATTGAGGTTGGTGTTAATTTTAATGATCATATAGGCAAATTAAACTATGGCGTTTATGGTACAATAAGCGCGGTGAAAAATAAGGTAATAGCACTTGGTACGGGTACACAGCAAATTTTTGGTGGCCAGCCTACCCACCACGGTGCTTCAAGTACTTTAACCGAAGCTGGCGGCTCAATAGGCTCTTTTTACCTGATAAAGGATATCGGCGTATTTAATTCACAAGCCGAAATTGATAGTTATACCAAAAATGGCAAGCCGATTCAGCCTAACGCTGCCCCTGGTGATGTTAAATTCCAGGACACCAATGGCGACGGACAGATCAATGATAATGATAAAGTTAACGCAGGCAGCCCATTCCCTAATTTTGAATATGGCTTTGGCATAAATGCATCCATGTATGGTTTTGATATCAATATGTTTTTCCAGGGTTCTCAGGGCAATAAGATATATAATGGCTTAAGGCAGGATTTGGAAAGTACCAACCTCGATTTTAATTATGCCAAATCAATGCTTAACGCCTGGACACCTACTAATCATTCTAATATTCCCAGAGCGGTTACCAGCGATCCGAATTTTAATAACCGCACATCAACCCGCTTTCTGGAAGATGGCTCTTATTTAAGAATGAAAACTTTGCAAATTGGATACACCTTAAATAGTGCATTGGTAAAAAAAATGAGGATAACTTCTTTACGTGTTTATGCAAGTGCTGATAATCTTTTTACAATAACAAACTATACTGGTTTTAACCCCGATTTGGGTAGAGCAACGAGTGCTCAACTGAGTATTCTTGATCGGGGTGTTGATTTTGGGCATGTGGCTTATCCGCTGGCCAGAACCATCTCTCTGGGTGTTCAACTATCATTGTAATCAATAAGCGCTATAAAAATTAAAATTATGAAAAATTTAATAATCATATTTTGTATAGCTGTTATAGTTTGCAGCTGTAAGAAAAGTACATTAGAACTTCAAAACCCCAATAAAATAACCACCGAAACTTTCTGGAAAACCGAAGCCGATGTGCAAAGCGCATTCGCGGCTACCTATGGGCTGTTAAGGGATGTAAATGGTGGTTTTTATGGAGTAAGGGGTATTGAGCTTGCTAATGGTCGTGGTGACGACTTTTTTATCCGTAACGATGTGGCCGATCTGTACAAACTATCAACATTTACCAACACACCAGACAATGGCCCTGCCAATGATCTGTGGAACATATCATACCGGGCTATTTTTAGGGCAAATCAAATATTAGCTAACATTGATAAAGTGCCTTTGGATGCTAACGCGAAAAAAGCCTATATAGCCGAAGCTAAATTTCTGCGAGGCATAAATTATTTTATCCTGGCCATTAACTTTGGAGATGTGCCATTGATATTGACCGTCCCGGCTACAACAGAGAACTATTTTACAGCCAAATCTCCCGAAGCCGCTATTTGGCAGCAGGTGATTGCTGATTTTACTGCAGCTGGGGCCGATCTGCCCGCATCCTATTCTTCGCAATGGGTAGGCAGGGCAACCAAAGGCGCGGCCCTGGCTTACCTGGGTAAAGCTTATGTATACACCAAAGCCTGGGCTAATGCGGAAACTGCTTTGAAGCAGGTAACAGGTTTATCATATCAGTTGATGCCTAACTATGGTGATAACTTTATCGCCTCGAAAAAGAACAATCAGGAATCGGTGTTTGAGATCCAACTGGCTGATGTTGGCGGCACTAACCCATGGGCCGGCGAAAATGCACAGCAATCATTAGGAGTTACTACTGCACAGGAGTTTGCGCCATCAGAAGTAAGCGGATGGTTTGAAGTGAGCCCTACTGACAAGCTTTTTAATGAGTTTAAAAAAGAAAAAACTACAAGTAATGATTTCGATCCAAGGATGTACGCTACACTGGTTTGGGATTATCCTGGTTGTACTTTTTATAACAAGCCTTTTAGTAGTTTCACGCTGGTGTTCGGCTATCACTCCATGTTCAAAAAGTATCAGAATTATACCCAAAATAATGAGCTAACAGGAGCAAGCGGCGCTTCGGATTATACCTCAAGTAACAATGAGCGGGCTTTCCGTTACGCCGATGTGCTGTTGTTACTTGCAGAGTCTTTAACTATGCAGGGAAAAGTGCAGGATGCTTATCCTTACATGAAACAGATCAGGGATAGGGCACAACTCGCCGCTTTACCGGGGGGGTATAGCCAGGATCAGATGATGACCGAAATAGTGCACCAGCGGATGATTGAATTTGCGAGAGAGAACCAACGCTTTTATGATCTGAAACGCTGGGGAAAACTATCGCAGGAAATCTCCAATAGCGATAAAGTAGGGAAGCAATTTTACGTAGCTGGTAAATATGATTATTTCCCGATCCCTCAAAACGAGATCAATAGTAATCCATTAATGAAACAAAACTCCAATTGGTAAAAATCAATTGGTTATAACCTAAATTGCCTTTTCACCTTTTTGATCTGGTTGCTTCCATAAAACAGAAGTAACCAGATCATTCTGTTAAATTATAAATACCAATTATAAACAGATGAGAAAACTAATCTTGCTTTTGTTAATTGCCTTTTTACAATTAACGCTTATAAACGTTGTTAAAGGCCAGTCTAAAAAAAAATCTGTAGTAATAGATTACAAAATAGATCTTGCCGGTAAGTGGGCTTTCCAGATCGATTCACTCGATCAGGGAATAACGCAAAAATGGTATGCAAATAGTCTGGCTGGTAATATCACGCTTCCGGGCTCCATGACTACAAATGGATTGGGGAGTGATATCACCATAAATACTCCATGGACTGGGAGTATTGAGGATTCTACCTGGTTTCAGAGCCCAGCGTATGCGCAATATCGCAAGCCAGGTAATATCAAAGTGCCATTCTGGCTTCAGCCCGCTAAATATTATAAAGGTGCCGCATGGTATCAAAAAACAGTAACTATCCCTACAACGTGGTCTAAAAAGCATGTTGAACTATATATTGAAAGAAGCCATTGGGAAACAACTGTTTGGGTTGATGATAAGCAAATTGGCATGCAAAACAGCCTGTCCACTGCTCAGGTTTTTGATCTTTCTAATGAATTATCTCCCGGTAATCATCAAATAACCATTCGTGTAGATAACAGGGTAAAGGAGTTTAATGTAGGTCAAAATTCGCATAGTATTTCTGATCATACACAAACCAACTGGAATGGGATGATTGGGCAATTATTTCTGAAAGCCAAGCCTTTAGTATACATTGATGATATACAGCTATATCCGGATATTAAAAACAAGCTGGTTAAGGCACATGTACAGATCATTAATCATACCGGGAAAACAGTTAGCACCACCATTAATTTGTTGGCTACATGCGCAAAAGCGCCTGCACTAAGGCCAATGGCAAAAGCAATAGCTGTTACAAAGGATACTGTTGTTATAGAAATAACTTACCCAATGGGCGAAAAGCCACTATTATGGAGCGAATTTACCCCCGATGTTTATAAAATGCAGGTTCAGCTGGTTACTGCCCCGAATGAAAAAGATGAAAGATCGGTTACATTTGGCATGAGGAGTTTTTCAAGCAGGGGCACACAATTTACCATTAATGGTAAGCCTACATTTCTGCGTGGAACTTTAGAATGCGCGGCTTATCCTAAAACCGGTTTCCCGCCAACAGATCTGCAATCATGGGTGCGAATTTTAACCGTTTGCAAATCTTATGGACTAAATCATTTGCGTTTTCATTCCTGGTGTCCGCCAGATGCTGCTTTTGAAGCCGCCGACCGGTTAGGTTTTTATTTTCAAATTGAGTGCGCATCCTGGGCAAATCAGGGCGCTTCAATTGGAGATGGAAACCCTTTGGATCAATATATCTATGATGAAAGTAACCGGATAGTAAAGGTTTACGGCAACCATCCATCTTTTTGTATGATGAACTATGGTAACGAACCAAATGGTAAAAACCTGGTTAAATACCTGACTGATTTTGTAAGTTATTGGAAACAGAAAGATCCCCGTCGTTTGTATTCTACAGGTTCGGGTTGGCCTATCATCAATAGTAGTGATTATAACAGTACACCCGATCCCCGAATCCAGGGATGGGGGCAAGGGCTTAAAAGCATTATCAACGGTCAAGCACCACGGGCAGATTATGACTGGACCGGTATTATTAAAAATTGGCAACACCCAACCGTAAGCCACGAAATTGGGCAATGGTGCGTTTATCCTGATTTTAAGGAGATAAGCCAATATGATGGTGTATTGAAAGCAAGGAATTTTGAGATATTCCATGATCAGCTAAAAAAGAATGGTTTAGAAAATCTGGCCGAAGATTTCCTTTTCGCGTCTGGAAAATTGCAGGTTTTATGCTATAAGGCGGATATTGAAGCTGCGTTACGTACGCCTGGTTTTGGCGGTTTTCAACTACTGGGATTAAATGATTTCCCAGGGCAGGGAACTGCTTTGGTTGGTGTGCTTAATCCATTTTGGAGAGATAAAGGATATATCACCGGAAAAGAATATAGCCAGTTTTGCAATGCTGTTGTACCATTGGCCCGTTTGCCTAAAATGATCTACCTTAATAATGAAACATTTACGGTACCCGTGGAAGTTGCGCAGTTTGGCCAAAGAGTATTAAACCATGTAACCCCCCAATGGAGTATAAAGAATGATGCCGGTAATGTATTATTTAAAGGAGGGCTTGCCACAACAATCATACCTTTAGGAAATAATATAAAGCTGGGTGTAATTAAGCAAACACTAAATTCCATAACTAAACCAAGTAAACTTACACTTACCGTATCTGTTGCCGGCTATGAAAACTCCTGGGAGATATTTGTCTATCCACCGGTACTGTCTAAAGTTAACCAAAATATCATGGTTGTAAATACTATTGACAACAAGGTGGTTGAAACTCTAAATAAAGGCGGCAACGTATTGTTGACGTTAAAAAAAGGAGCCCTTAAAGGGAGTAAGGGGGGGAATATAGCCATTGGTTTTTCAAGCATATTCTGGAATACCGCTTGGACTCATAGTCAGCCTCCGGTTACTTTAGGCATTTTATGCGATCCTAAACACCCTGCATTAAAAGAGTTCCCAACGCAGCGTTACAGTAATTGGCAATGGTGGGATGCTATGTCTCACTCCAGCGCAATTCGCCTGGACTCAGTGGCAACAGGCTTACAGCCTATTGTTAGGGTTATTGATGACTGGGTGACCGCGCAGTCGCTTGGATTGGTGTTTGAATGTCGCGCAGGTAACGGGAAACTGATCATATCAGGTATCGACTTGTTATCGGATGCGGATAAACGGCCGGAAGCAAAACAGTTACTGTACAGTTTAAAAAGTTATATGGACTCTGCAGATTTTAATCCCAAACAAACGGTCGATCTGGGGAAAATTATCGACTTATACCGATAAGTAAAATGTACATAATTGGATAAATCGGTTTGATCTTATAAAATCTCCTTTAATTATTGATGAAATAAAAGGGCCTAAACTATGTTGTTTAGGCCCTTTTTTACCTTGCAGCCGGTTATAACACGAGCATAAATAATTATCACGATATTAAAGTCACTTCTATCATTAAGCTAACGTTAATACACAGGAATCGCCTTTTTACAGCTATACTTTCAAAAATGCAGATCTCCTTTGATTTGAAGCTTACCATGTTAAATAAATTACTAAAATGTATTAATTTTTGTATAGTATTTGTAAACTTAATGTTTAGTATTTATATTTGAAATCGACAGCGCCAATTCTAATTACAAACTATATGTATGAAAAGACGGGACCTAATTAAACAAATCGGCTTGGTTAGCGGAGCAGCAGTATTAAGTAACACAGTTACCGCATCGCCAATAAATTATGAGCAAAAGAAAAAAAGGGTTTTAAAGATAGCGCACATTACCGATGTGCACATCAGGCCCGAGTATAATGCAGTAGCCCGTTTCAAGAAGTGCTTGGAAATGATCAAAAAAGATAAGGTTGACCTGATATTGAATGGTGGTGATTCTATATACGCGGCAGATTATGATAATATTAAAAAAGAGAGGGTAATTGAATTATGGAACTGTTGGAAGGATAGTATTGAATTAGTAAAAGATATCCCGATGTACAGTGTGCTTGGCAATCATGATATGTGGTGGCAGGGGAAAGGTGATGAACTTTTTGGTAAACCCGGTGTGATAAAAATGCTGGGTTTAAAAAATAACTATTACAGTTTTGATAAAAATGGATGGCACTTTATTATGCTGGATAGCAATCATCCAAAAAGTCCGGGTATGCTGGATGAAGATCAATGGAATTGGTTTGTGCAAGATGTACAATCCAGCAATGGGAAGCCAACATTGATCATGTCACATTATCCTCTTCTGAGCTGCACGGGCATTATTGATAATAAACCTGATTTTATAGGCCCTTTTAAAGTAAGCGGTAGCTATAACCACCTGGATATTATGAAGTTTATTGAAGTGTTCAATAAAAACAAAAATATCAAAGTTTGTCTGAGCGGGCACATTCACTTGTTAGATAAAGTTTGGTATAACGATGTAAGTTACTTGTGTAACGGTGCAGCCAGTGGCTTTTGGTGGGAACCGGGCGACGATGGCAAAAGCTCTTATAAACAAACGGTGCCGGGATACTCTATATTGAACTTGTATAGCAATGGCAGTTTTGATGACCAGTATATCAAATATGAAGCTTAGCCAATAGAACTTTTAATCCTAATTGAAATGAAAAAAACATCCTTCTCCTTATTGTTTCTACTGTTGATCAGTGTAACGGTTTCGGCCCAAAAAGTTCCTGCTGACAAAGCAGAAAATATCCTCATCGTATCTATAGATGGTTTGCGGTGGCACGAAGTTTTTCAGGGCGCCGAGAAAGCATTGATACTGAATAAAAAATACAACTCCCAGGACTCTGTTCAGCGAATAAAAAAGTACTGGTCTGATGATCAGCGGGAGCGAAGAGCTAAGCTAATGCCTTTTGTGTGGAGTGTTTTTGCAAAAGATGGACAATTGTATGGCAACCGTGATTTGGGCAGCCTGGTAAATGTGAAAAATCCATACTGGTTCTCATACCCTGGTCGGAATGAAAACTTAACCGGATATGCCGATCCTAAAGTAAACTCTAACGATTATCCGGATAACCCTAATAAAAATGTATTAGAGTTTATTGATCAGCAAAAAGGATATAAGGGTAAGGTGGTGGCTTTTGCCTCCTGGGATGCTGTAGCCAGAATCATCAACCGTAACCGGAATGGCTTAATGGTCAACAACCCGTTTGAAGATATCAAAGGGAATGACCTTACGGAAGCTGAAAAATTGGCCAATGAAATTCAACACTATGAACCTCAGATTTGGGGTGATGGTGAGCGTTTAGATGCCACTACGTACGCGCTTGCCAAATCATACATCGCTGCTAAACATCCCAAAGTAGTTTACCTTGACCTGGCCGATACCGACGATCACGCTCACGGGGGCACTTATGATCTGTATTTAGATGCCATTCACAATATCGATGCAATGATCAGCAGTTTATGGAACTACATACAAAAGGATACCTTTTATAAGAACAATACCACCATTATAGTGATGCCCGATCATGGGCGGGGAGAAGGAAAGCAATGGACAAGCCATGGCGCCAGTATTCCGCACGCCAACGATACCTGGTTAATGGCTATCGGACCTAAAATAAAATCATTGGGCGAAGTGAAAAACAGCGGACAGATTTATCAGGACCAGTATGCAAAAACTATAGCCAAATTATTAGACTTTAATTTCACATCGGTAAATCCTATTGGCGAGGCTATAGATAGCGTAATAAAATAAACTTGGTTTATATAATAGCATGAAAAATCAAAATCGAAGGGCTTTTATTCAAAAACTAACGATTGGTGCATTAGCTATTACCCCTGTTCAAAAGCTGATAGCTTCACCCGTTGCTTTGCAATTACAGCCGCAAGATAAAAAGATCAGGTTTGGTGTTATTGCCGATTTGCACCATGATCTGATATATGATGGGATGGATCGTTTATCGGCGTTTATTGATAATATGAATACCGAAAAACCGGATTTTATTATCCAGATGGGAGACCTTTGCTTTCCCAAAAAGGAGAACCTTCCTTTAATGGATGTTTGGAATAAGTTTAACGGCCCCAAATATCATGTAATTGGCAACCATGACACTGATGGTGGATTCACACGCGATCAGGTGGTTGAATTCTGGAAAGCGAAGGCAAAATTTTATTCTTTTGATATCAACGGTTTTCACTTTGTGGTTTTGGATGGAAATGAACACAATCCCTCGCCTGACAGCCCCCCAGGATATGCTCGCTTTATTTCTCCGGCCCAAGTGGAATGGCTAAAGAAAGATCTTGATGGAGCAACCTTACCCACCATAATATGCTGTCATCAGGGTTTGGATAATGATGCCGGCGGACTGGAGAATGGTACGCTAATGCGCTATACGCTTGAACAAGCCAATCAAAAGAATAAGCACAAAGTGATATTAGTACTAAGCGGGCATCATCATCAGGATTATTATAACCAGATCAACGGTATACACTACGTGCAGATCAATAGCGCCTCCTACCAATGGCTGGGTGATAAATATAAAGAGATTCGCTATTCGGAAGCTGTTGACAAGGCCAAGCCTGCGGTAAAATATACAGTGCCTTATAAAGATCCACTATGGGCTATGGTCGAAATCGATCAGGAGGGAACGATCAGTATACGAGGCAGGCGATCGGTTTTTATTGGGTCGTCGCCTGAGAAATTAGGCGTTAACCCGATTGACTATATCTACCCCATAGTGCCTTATATATCCGACAGGAAGATCAAAATTAATTCATAAATATTAACGCGTAACACTAAATGAAAAGATTACTGACAGTTATTTGCCTCTTTAGCCTGGCATTACAATTAAGCGCGCAAGTTAAACACGTAAAACACGTAGTATTAATAGGCTGCGATGGTTTTGGCGCTTATGCTGTACCCGGTGCCAAAATGCCCAATTTAAAACATTTGATGGAGACAGGTTCATGGTCGTTAAAGGCAAGGTGTGTGATGCCATCTTCAAGCGCCGATAATTGGGCATCTATGTTAATGGGTGCGGGGATAACAGAGCACGGCTATACAGAATGGAATAGCAAAGTTCCGGAAATTCCGTCGGTAACAATAACTAAGTACGGTATTTTTCCAAGCATCTTCAGTGTTATCCGTGATCAAAAGCCAGGCGCGAAAACCGCGGCCATTTATAGCTGGGACGGTATTGCGCCGCTGATTGAAAAAGATGCTATTGATATGGTAATACCAGGTGGCGATGCAGGCGATGATTTCTGTGTAGACACGGCTGCAAGCGTCATCAAAAAGCAAAAGCCGTTATTTACATTCATCCACGTTAGTCAGCCAGATGGAGTAGGGCATAATATCGGGCACCGCACTCCGGCATATTATGAAGAACTGCAAAAGGTTGATGCTCGGATAGGGAAGATTGTTCAAGCTGTAAAAGATGCGGGTATCGAAAACGAGACCATTATTATGGTGACTGCCGATCATGGCGGTATTAACAAGGGGCACGGCGGCAAATCATTGGATGAGATACAGATACCCTGGATCATAAACGGTGCAGGTGTTAAAAAGAATCACGAAATAAAAGATGTGATCATTACTTATGATACAGCTGCTACTATAGCCTGGATATTTGGACTGAAAATGCCACAAAGCTGGCGCGGGAAACCCGTAACTGATGGGTTTGATTAAATGGATCCTATCATAGTTTATACTGTTTAAATAGGGCTATTTTGCTAAAAAGTGGGTTTGCATGGTTTGTATTTTTTATGGATTTTATGTAGTTAAATTATTGATAATTAGTTATTTATTAGTTTTTTCCTTGAAATAGTGTAAGCCATCATTTTATAGGCTCGTTACTGATTGTTTTCTGATTCCGCCGGAGTGTCCAGTGTGGCCATTCGAATAAATTATAGGATTAAATCGGTCAAAATAAATTTGAATGCGTTTGCCCTTATTCATTGCATAGCGTAACGGGTACCATTGTGAAATTTTAATTACTTTTGAGCGAAAGTAACTATTATGCAAGACGATATTATCCTGAAGATCAGCTACCGTTTAAAAGAAATAAGAAAAGACAAACGCATAACCATTCAGGAACTGGCAGATAAAGCAGGTGTTAGTAAAGGATTAATATCCCAGATTGAAAATAACCGTACTATACCCTCACTTCCAGTATTGATGAATATCGTTCAATCGTTAAATCTCGACCTGACGGAATTTTTTAAGGACCTTTCATCCGGTGGTCACCAGGAAAAAGTATTCGTTATCCGCTCATCAGAATACAGTCCTATTCAAAAAGAAGCCTCCAAAGGTTTTAGCTACCAAAGAATGCTTACGCGCAATATAAAGGGAGGCCCTGTTGATTTTGTGTTGTTAGAACTTAAGAAAGGTGCTCGCCGCAATAAAATGGTGGTTACCGATGCTTTTGAATACAAATATCTGATTAAAGGTAAAATTGAATACCTGATAGAAGATAAAAGCTATGTTTTGGAAGAAGGGGATTCCATTTTCTTTGACGGACGCTTGGGGCACAATTTATCTAACATTGGCGATTCTGAAGCCATCATGCTGGTAGTTTATTATTTCATCTCGAACGATTGATAGTACCTAACCCACGTCAAATAGCATTAGAAAAAGGTCCGTATTTAAATACGGACCTTTTTTATACCTCCATCCCAAATTTTGAGAGAAGCCGCCTTTGTCGGCTATTTTAATAGGTATTCTGCTCACGCTACATCTCTGATATCTTCAACGTCTGCTCTTTTTTTCGAAAAAAAGTACTCCTCAAGCCTATAATTTGCTGTATTTATCATGATGTATTTTATCTAAAAAATGGTGTAAATTTCTTTGTTTTGTTGATTTTATTTTTCTTTAGTATTTATAAACAATTAAACAGTTGTTTCGTGTGAGTTAAATGATCTTCTTTCTCTTGTGTTTATAATTTACACAAACGTTTGTGTAATTAATTTACTTGTAAATTGTTAATTACAGTTATCTATACTTTATTTTAAAAATCATCCTTAACTGTATTTGCAAAACGATTTAGTTTATAGATAAATGATATTTCATTTAAAAAGTTTAATATTACTTTACTTTTTGTTTACAAATAATGTCTATAATTGTATAAATACTAAACAAAACTTAAAATTTAAACTGTTAAAAAATGAAGACTTTTTACTTGTTCAAGTATGGCCTGATCACGGTAGTGGTATGGCTGCTGGCTTTGGATGTTGCCTATGCCCAAAGTAAGGTTACCGGTACGGTAACCGATGATAGTAATAAACCCTTACCTGGTGTTATCATCAAATCAAAGCTGGGTAAATCAACTGGTACAGTTACCGACTCGCAGGGTAATTTTCATATCACGACTCCCAATAAAGAGGATGTTCTGATTTTTAGCTTTGTTGGGTACGTTACGCAGGAGGTGTCGGTAAACGGTGCCAATCTGAATGTAGTGATGAAAGCTTCATCAAGCAGTTTAAATGAAGTTGTTGTAGTTGGATATGGCAGTCAGAAAAAGGCTAACCTAACAGGGGCCGTAAATACCATCAGTGGTGCTGTGTTGGAAGATCGGCCCATACCCAATGTTGGAAGAGGGTTGCAGGGGATGTTGCCAGGTTTAACGGTAACTTCTCCGAGCGGCCAACCCGGCGCTGCACCATCCTTTAATATATGGGGATTTACTTCTATTAATGGAGGCGGGCCGCTGATATTGGTTGATAATATTGTAACCAGTGATGTTAGCAATATTAATCCTGATGATGTAGCCAGTGTAAGCGTACTTAAGGATGCTGCCTCCTCGGCTGTTTACGGTTCCAGAGCTGCATTTGGAGTGGTATTGATCACAACAAAGTCGGGGAAAACGGGAACTCCAAAGGTTACCTATAGTATGAATTATTCGCTGCATAAGATAACTAATCTGCCAGATGTGGTAACCGACCCGGCCACTGTAGTTGATTATAAGAACCAGGCTTACTATTCATACTATGGCGTGAACTTATTTAATAGCGCAACCGTGGCTTATGCCAACGCGCGGTCAAAAGATCCCAGCCTCCCAGCGGCAACTGCCGATCCTGCCGACCCGGCTAATTATATTTATGCAGCCGGCAATAATTGGTTCACTGACCTATATAAACCCATTAACACAAGCCAGCTCCATAATGTAACGGTGAGTGGCGGAGGCGATCGGATCACTTATTATTTTTCAGCTGGTTATAGTAACCAGAATGGGGTGTTTCGTGATAATGCCGACTATTATAACAGGTTCAATATTCGTGCGAAACTGGATATGAAGGTTACAAGCTGGCTGAGTGTTTATACGAACACAGCATACAATCGTATCATTTATAATCAGCCTTCTTTATGGACATCTGATTGGACGTCAGGCGATCTTTATCACTCCATTGGCCGCGCTAATACATTAGTTCCTGTTACCAACCCAGATGGGTCATATACCTCTGCGGGAGCTTATATAGGTTTTTTAAAAAATGGAGCTCGTAGCAATACGGTGACTAATCAACCACAAAACACTATTGGTTTTACAACTTCGTTTTTTAATAATGCCTGGAGAATTAAAGGTGATTATACCTTCAGAGCCACCAATGATTACAATCAGGCATCTCAATTAGTTGTTCCGTATGAAAACGGGCCAAATCAACAGGTGTTCTATGCAGGTCACTCCAATGCATCAGCATATGCCGACGATAATTCTTATCAGATCATCAATATTTATACAGAATATGAAAAAACTTTTGGTAAGCATTACTTTAAGGGGATGATTGGTTTCAATCAGGAGAAGAATAGCTTTAATACCTTTTCTGCGCTTAACAATAATTTGATTACCAATAGCGTAGGCTATCTTGGGGGAACAACAGGAGCAACACCCCAGGTTGGTGGATCTGGTTATCAATGGGCTACCAGGGGAGCTTTCTCACGTTTGAATTATAGCAATGACAATAAATATCTGTTGGAGTTAGATGGACGCTATGACGGATCTTCCCGTTTTCCGATCACCCAACAGTATACATTTCTTCCTTCCGTTTCCCTGGGATGGAGGGTATCGGAAGAGCCATTCTTTAAAAGCCTCACTGGTGTAGTTGATAATTTGAAGCTTCGTGCCTCTTATGGCACCTTGGGAAATGACCAGAATTTAGGGAATTACCAGTTTATTCCGCTGCTTGGACATGGCACAACCACCAATCTATTAGGTGGTGCTCAACCCGTGACCGTTACTCCACCTAATTTAGTATCTCCGTCACTTACCTGGGAGAAAATTTATAATTCTGTTGCAGGTGTAGATTTTAGCCTGTTTCACAAACTGGATGTTTCCTTTAACATATATCAGCGCGATACCAAAAATATGATAACGGCGGGATTTCAACTCCCGGCCGTCTTAGGAGCAAGCCAGCCTAAAGAGAATGCTGCCGATCAAAGAACGCGGGGATGGGACCTGAGCCTTACCTATAACGATAAATTTGACTTAGCAGGAAGACCATTTAACTATAGTTTGCGGGCGAATGTTTGGGACTCTCAGTCAATAATTACCCGGTATAACAATCCTACAAAATACTGGCAAGGAGGTGGTTATTATGTTGGGCAACACGTGGGTGATATATGGGGGCTAACAGACTTAGGGATATTTCAAACAGATGCCGCCGCGAAAGCAGCGCCAGATCAATCCGCGCTTATGGGATATTATAATTTGAACAAAGCAGGAGAGCTGCAATATGCCGACCTCAACCATGATGGAAAAATTACGTTAGGCGATGGTACGGTAGCAAATCCGGGTGATGCCAAAGTAATTGGTAATACCACTCCCCGGTATAATTTTGGCGCGGGAGGTAATTTTTCCTGGAATAATTTTGATTTAAGCTTCTATTTCCAAGGGGTAGGGAAGGCGAGTTTTTACCCTACTGAGGGCTATTATTGGAGTATGTTTTTTGCACCCTGGGAAAATGTTACTAAGAATATCGTGAATAACACCTGGACCCCGCAAAACCCGAATGCTTTCTATCCTGCTCTGAAGGGCTGGCGGGAGGGTGATGCCGGAGCATGGTATGATCTTGCAGTTCCTCAAACCAGGTACCTCTACAGCGCTGCTTATGTCCGTCTTAAAAATTTAACCGTTGGGTATTCGTTCTCCCTCCCTCAATTAAAAAAAATAGGTGTTGACCGCTTGCGGGTATATTTTAGCGGAGAGGACCTTTGGGAATCAGATCATCTACCGCAAGGTTTTGACCCGGAAGGATTGGGTGGTAGCTGGGGCTCAGGGAAAGTGTATCCCTTCCAACGCCAATATTCATTTGGTATAAGTGCAAAGTTTTAATGTTTAGTTCAAACTCACAACAATGAAAAAGTTTCATATAATTGCGATAACCGGTATGGTGCTAAGTATCTTATCATTATACTCCTGTAAAAAAGATAGTTTTTTGACCCGATACCCGGTATCGGACATAACAGAACAAAACTTTTTTAATAATGCTTCTGATTTAGATACCTATAGTAACGGTTTTTATTCTTATGTCCCCACTCTTCCCTCACAATTATTAGGTGATTCCTATAGAGCGGGAGATGTGCAAAGTGATAATACCGAGAACTTTCCTTTTAATAAAGTAGTGGCTGGTCAGCTGGTATTGCCAAGCACTGCCAGTCAGGCAGGCTGGACGTGGACTTATTTAAAAACTGTGAACTATTTTTTACAGAATTATCAAAAAGCAAACGCACCACAGACTGTAAAAAATCATTATGTAGGGGTGGCCAGATTTTTTAGGGCCTGGTTTTATTTTGATAAAGTAAAGCGCTTTGGTGCTGTGCCCTGGTATGGAAGGGCTATAGCGCCAAATGACATTGCTGATTTATATAAAGCGAGAGATTCCAGGCAACTGGTTATGGATTCGGTAATGGCTGACCTGAGGTTTGCCGTAAATAATGTCAATCCTACCGGGCCTTCTGGCACTATTACCAAGTGGGTAGCACTGTCACTGATGGCCAGAGTAGGGTTGCACGAGGGGACATTTAGAAAGTATCAGGGAATAGATGGTAGTCAGTCGTTTTTAAAAACAGCAGATAGCGCGGCCCTTGCAGTGATGCAAAGTGGTAATTTTAAATTATATACTACCGGAAAGCCTGGTCAGGACTATCAGAACTTATTTTTATTTTATAATCCGGGAGATCCGCAAGGGGCTGAAGTAATATTAGGTACATATTACAGTAGTACTCTTCATGTTTATTCAGCAACCGATGCGGCTATCAGGTCTGACGGTATGGGTATGACAAAGGATTGTATGAATACTTATCTTACCAGCAATGGCACTCCCTTTACTCAAGTGCCAGGTTACGATACCATGATGGTTAAAGGGGAGTTTAAAAATCGCGATCCCAGATTACCGCAAACCGTTTTGCCTCCAACTACGCTGGCATATGGTGATATGTTTGGGCCAAATACATTAGGTAAGTCTAAAACTGGTTATTATCTGTTTAAGTATTTTGATCCCACTGCTCTTGCATACAATAGCAATACCAATGCAGGAATAGATTTTCGGTATGGGGAGATTCTGTTGATCTATGCAGAAGCAAAAGCAGAATTGGCGAATGCCGGAACGGGTACGCTTTCACAAGCCGACCTTGATATGTCCATTAACTTACTTCGGGACAGAGTGGGGATGCCTCATTTATTGATGAATGTGCCTGTTGACCCTGTATTGGCAATAGCTTATCCCAATGTGTCGGGTGCCTTACAAAATGTGTTGTTGGAGATCCGCCGGGAGCGAAGAGTAGAGTTGGCAGGTGAAGGATTTCGTTATGATGATCTCATGCGGTGGAAAAATGGTGCATTGTTAGCCAAGACCTTTTATGGCATGTACTTCCCATCTACAGGTATTTTTGATATGAATGGCGATGGGGTGCCTGATGTTGGCCTGGTATCGAGTAAACCTGCGAATCCCATACCAAACGTAGCTTACTTTGTAGTTGGAACAGATGTTTTTTTAAGCAACGGTAACTATGGAAACGTAGTGGTGAACCCTGCCTTGGTCAAAACATTTGCCGATCCTAAAAATTACTATTTCCCTTTGCCTACCCAGGAGTTGCAGCTTAACTCAAAGTTAACACAAAATCCGGGCTGGTAAAACAGTATAAATATCAAAAGAGCTTTGTTGGTTAGTTAATTTTTAACTAAGGGCCGCAGGGATGTGGCCCTTTTTATATTTCATAAAACAGAATATTAAAAATCACATCATGAAAAAGATTATCACTGCGTTTTCCATAATGCTTGTTTTTTCAATGGCGGGCTTTGCGCAATCATCATATATTCCTTCTAAAAGCAATCTCGAAAACCGGGAATGGTTTAATAACGCCAAATTAGGTTTGTTTATCCATTATGGTATTTATTCGCAGTTAGATGATGTGGATGAAGCCTGGGCCATGCGTAAATATACCGTCCCTCAGTATGAAAAAATTGCTGACCAGTTTGATCCCAGAGATTTTAATGCTAAAGAATGGGTAGCTGCTGCAAAAAAATTAGGGTTTAAATATATTACTGTAACCACCAAACATCACGATGGCTTTTGTTTGTTCGATTCTAAATATACAGATTGGACAATCATGCATCACGGAAAAAAGCGATTAGACATTATTAAAGCCCTGGCCGATGAGTGTCATAAACAGGGGATAAAATTATGGTTGTATTATTCCTTATTGGACTGGCATCATCCAGATTTTGTGTTTCGTAAAGACGAAGGGGGAACCTATAAGCATCAATTACCTAATCCAAATAGGGATGAGCAAAAGTATATTCAGTATATGAAAAATCAGCTCACTGAGTTACTTACCAAATACGGAACGGTTGCCGGGATATGGTTTGATGGATATTGGTCAAAAGATGTAGGCAGATATCCCTTTGGAGAAATTTACAAGTTGATTCATCAATTGCAGCCAGCTTGTATGATCATCAATAATCATGATATGTTTTACATTCCGGGTGAAGATGCTATGGTATATGCTTTATATGATCCTTTTCCGCAGTCTGCGTACGATAGTGATATTCGTTTAAAGCAAATGCCATTGCAAGCCATGGATATGAGCAGTAATAAATGGGGATACTACTCTAAACAAATATATAAACCGGTTGATACCCTTATACATAATATGGAAAAAGTGGCAGGCAAACATGCGTCTTTTGTGTTAAATACAGGCCCATTGCCTAACGGAAAGCTGGATGAGCATTTTATCGATACCATCAAAGTTGTAAATAAGCGAATGAGCATCCACAAATAATTTCCTTTTTAAGGGATGCATTAATGTTCTAGTATATATAGTGTTAGTAAACAATTGGATGCCGGTTTTTTAGTTTTTCATGAGATACGTATTAAGCGCATGTAGAAAAATATTTTCAAAAAGTTTAGTATTTATTTACTTTTTTACAAAAAATAATTACATTTGAATATAAATACTAAACAATGATTGTAAGCAGAATTTGGCTTCAGTTGTGGTTTTAAAAGTACTGGTAAAGTTGATTAATGTGTTTGTTTAAGGGGCGTAGCGGTTACGGCCCTTTTACCATTGCAACTGATAAAGTTAGAACTTGATTATATAAAAATAGATAATGAATACCATCTCAACAACGTCTTTCTCGGCCAACGGTAAATTATATACGCCACCTGCAAAGCCCATTGTAGTTATCTGCATGGATGGCTCGGCCGATGAATATCTTGATACTACATTGGCTCATGATCGCATGCCTAATCTTAAAAAAATGGCATTACAAGGCTATCGTGGTATGGTGCGCGGAGCTTTACCATCTTTTACCAATGTCAATAACTCATCTATTGTAACGGGTGTTAGTCCGGCGGTGCATGGCATTTGTGGTAATTTCTTTTACGATGTCCAAAAAGATCAGGAAGTGATGATGAACTCATCAGAATATCTCCGGGCGGATACTTTGCTGGCTGCCGCGGCAAATGCAGGGCGTAAAGTAGCCGTGGTAACCGCAAAAGAAAAATTACGGGATATTCTTTCTTATAAATTGAACGGTATCGCTTTTTCTGCCGAAAAGGCCGATCAGGCAAAACTGGAAACACATGGCATTGAAAATGCCGAAGAAGTTATCGGGCATAAAACACCGGCCATTTATAGTGCCGAAGCCAGTCTGTTTGTTTTACGGGCAGGCGTTGCACTGATAGAAAAAGGCCTGGCCGATTTTCTATACCTATCGTTAACCGATTATATGCAACATACTTATGCACCTGATACCGAAGAGTCACTGGCATTCTATGAGGCTCAGGATATTGAATTGGGCAAAATGCTTGCATTAGGGGCCGTTATTGGCGCAACGGCAGATCATGGCATGAACGCCAAAGTAAAAGCCGACGGTTCGCCAAATGTATTGTTTATCGAAACCATGCTCACAGAAAAATTTGGTACAGGTTTCAGGGTTATTTGCCCTATAACCGACCCTTATGTAAAACATCATGGTGCGTTAGGATCCTATGTGGCTGTGCACGTGGAAAATGGTTCGAATATCAATGACGTGAAAAACTGGCTGGCACAGCAGCCCGGTATTACCGAGGTGTATGATAAAGAAACGGGCTGCCGTATCCTGGAGCAACCGGCAGATAGGACAGGCGACCTGTTTGTATTGTCGGCACGTGATGTAGTAGTTGGAAAAACAGCTGCCGATCATGATCTGAAAGCACTGGACGGAACCCTGCGCTCACACGGCGGCAGGTATGAGGAAATGGTGCCATTAGTGGTTTCGCACCCATTAAACAGTTTATATAAAATGAAGGCGCAGGGCGATCCACGGAATTTTGATGTGTTCGATTTTGCAGTTAACGGTACCCATTAATTGGGTGTCATAGAGGAATTTTAAGAGGACGATGAAAGAGGAAACATTGTTAAGTACTGATAATATGTTCAAACTGGCCTCATTAATAGCCGGTGAACCTGTATCATCCGGGAAGATATTAGCTGTTAATAACCCCTATAACGGGCAGCTTGTAGGCACAGTGGAAATGGCGGGCGGTAACGATACCCAGGCTGCTATTGACATAGCCTTAAAAGGTGGTCAAATATTAACCCGTTACGAGAGATATAGCATTTTGGATAAAGCCAAAACTATGCTGTTGGACAGAAAAGAGGAATTTGCTAAATTGATCACCGCCGAATCGGGTTTATGTATTTCTGAAGCGCGGTATGAGATCGGTCGCGCGCATGATGTGTTACTGTTTGCCTCCATAGAATGTTTAAAAGATGACGGGCAGGTATTTTCCTGCGATATATCACCAAACGGCAAACAGCGAAAAATATTTACGCTGCGTGAGCCTTTAAAACTGGCTGTTGCTATTACACCGTTTAATCACCCGCTAAACCAGGTGGCGCATAAAATTGCTCCGGCTTTAGCAGCCGGAACGCCGGTTATACTAAAACCTTCGGAAAAAACACCCTTAACGGCTATCCGGTTTGTAGAACTACTGTACCAGGCGGGTTTGCCGGCATATATGCTGAGCGTACTTTTAGGAGATACCAAAGATGTTGCCGAGGCATTGGTGCAGGATCCGCGGGTAGATCTGGTATCATTTACCGGCAGTGTTGCTGTAGGGAAAAAGATAGCGCAAACGGCGGGGTATAAAAAGGTGATCCTGGAGCTTGGCGGCAATGATCCATTGATTGTATTGGAAGATGCCAACCTTGATCTGGCTGTTACATTGGCAGCAGAAGGTGCTTTTCGGAATTCAGGTCAGCGTTGTACTGCTGTAAAGCGCATCCTGGTACAGGAAAATATAGCCAAAGAGTTTACCGAACGCTTTGTTGAAAAGGCAAAAGAATATACCTGCGGAGATCCGGCAGATCCTGAAACCAGGGTAGGGACGGTAATTGACGAACAATCGGCCATATACCTAGAAAGCGTGGTGGACAAAGCGGTTGCCCGCGGGGCCAGGATTTTGTTGGGAGGTAAACGCACGGGTGCTTTATTACAACCAACGGTGATTATAGATGTTCCGCGGGATGCGCAAATGGTTGTTCAGGAATCTTTTGGACCTCTGGCACCCATTTTAACTTTTAAAGATATTAATGATGCCATAGCTCTTTCCAATTCTACCGCTTTTGGTTTATCATCAGGTGTGGTCACTACCAATATGGATCATGCCATCCGTTTTGTGAAGGAGCTAAAAGTAGGTACTGTAAATATTAATGAAGTGCCGGGCTATAGGATAGAGAGTTCGCCTTTTGGTGGTGTTAAAGACTCCGGCCTAGGAATAAAAGAAGGCGTGATCGAGGCGATTAAGTGCTTCACTACTGTAAAAACATTTTCAATGCCCTGGTAAAAAATCATTATGAATAATTCATCAACATACGATTTAATTGTAATTGGCTCTGGCATATTGGGTACGTTTCATGCCTTGCATGCTGCACGTTTGGGCAAAAAAGTACTGCTGACCGAAAAAGATCAGTATCCTATAAGCGCGACGGTCAGAAACTTTGGCCAGGTAGTAACCTCCGGTATGTCTTCCGATTGGCTTCCTTACGCCATCAAAACAGCAGAATTGTATCAGGAGATCCAGCGCGAATTTGACATCAGTGTGCGTAATAATGGTAGCGTTTACCTGGCGTCTGACCCTGAAGAATTGCAGTTGGCTCACGAATTAAAAGAGCGTATGGATTCCTTTGGTTACCAGGCTTCGCTGCTATCGGCAAAAGATTGCCTGGTTAAATGGCCGGCGCTAAATGATCAGTATTGTAAGGGCGGGATTTTCTTTCCGCAGGAATTAAGTGTGGAACCAGATAGGCTCATCTATCGCCTCATCAAATATGCTATCACCAAATATCCACAACTCACCTATAAGCCGGCTACAGCTATTATTGACTGTGAAGTTATTGGCGATCATGTGGAAGTGACGAGTTCAACAAAAGAGAAATTTATAGCCGATAAAGTAATTGTGTGTAATGGAGGCGAATACAAATTGTTATTTGCCGATCATTTTAAAGATAGCGGTATCATCTTATGTAAATTACAAATGATGCGGACAGTTCCGATGCCCGAGGTGCAGTTAGAGGGGAATATACTAACCGGGCTTTCTATCCGCCGGTATGAATCATTCCAGGAATGCCCTTCATATACCAAACTTACAACACCCGAGCATTATGCCGAATTAAAAAAATGGGGTGTACACATCCTGTTTAAAAAAGCCGTGGATGGATCAATCATCATTGGTGATTCGCATGAATATGCAGATGTAAATCATTCCGACGATCTGAATTTTGACATCGACAATCATATCAATGAACTGATGTTGAAAGAAGCGCAAAATATTGTAGGTTTTGATGTAAGTAAAATTGCATCAACTTGGGCTGGCGTTTATCCGCAGCACAACAGCAAGCACGTGGTGGAGCTGGATATAGAAAACCGGATACATATCCGCACAGCTATCGGAGGCAAAGGCATGACCTGCGCCGGTGGATACGCGGAGGCCAGTATACAGGGAATATATAACTGATCATTACTCAGTTCATCGCCATCATATGAAGCAAATAAATAAGTTGCTTGTTCAATCAAAAGTTTTCTTCATATGCTGGTGCATGCTGGCGGCTTTTGGTACCTATTTCTGTATGTACGCCTTCCGAAAGCCATTCACCAGTGGTACCTATGCAGGTCTGGCGCTTTGGGGGATGGACTATAAGGCTATCCTTATCATTGCCCAGGTGCTGGGCTATATGGTGTCAAAATTCATTGGCATAAAGGTTATTTCAGAACTAAAGGCATCGGGTAGGGTAAAGCTCATTATTTCGCTCATTCTTTTTGCCGAAGTTTCACTTTTATTATTTGGCCTTGTACCACGCCCGTACAATTTTTTCTTTTTATTTCTGAATGGTTTGCCCCTGGGTATGGTTTGGGGTATTGTTTTTAGTTACCTGGAAGGCAGGCGTTTTACCGAAATGCTGGCCATGGGATTGAGTATCAGTTTGATTGTATCGTCGGGGATATTGAAAACCGTTTATTTCATAGTTCATGAATGGTTTCCGATGATCTCGGAGTTTTGGATGCCGGGGGTTATTGGCCTGTTTTTTTTGCCGCTGTTTCTCACCTTTGTCTGGATGCTTTCTGTAATACCAGAACCAACGGAAACTGATAAATTACTACGGGTAGAACGGGTAGCCATGACCCCGGCCGACAGGCAAATTGCTTTAAAGGAGTATGGTTTTGGTATATTCTTAATTGGGTTAATTTATACCATATTGGCCACCATGCGCGACTTTAGGGATAACTTTTCGGTAGAAATATGGAATGAAATATCCCCCAACTGGAATAAGTCGGTTTTTTCCATAACTGAGGCTATCTCCGGGATTATAGTGTTAGCAGCTATTGCATGCCTTTCGCTTATCCGTAATAATATTAAAGGTTTTTGGGGTACACAATATTTAATTGGTCTTGGTTTATTAATGAGCGGCGGCAGTACCCTGCTTTTTCATCTGCATATATTAAGTCCGTTGTGGTGGATGTTGCTGGTAGGCATGGGGATGTTTCTGGCCTATACACCCATACAGGTGGTTTTATTTGACCGCATGATAGCCTTATTTAAAATAAAGGCCAATGCCGGTTTCTTTGTTTATATCTGTGATTCTTTTGGTTATTTAGGTAGCGTTGGCCTGCTGCTTTACAAAGAGTTTTTTATGAAAAATTTAAGTTGGGCCAATATGTTGATGCAATTTAGTTACCTGCTTGCCATTATTTGTTTGCTGTTATTGGTACTTACCGCTGTTTTTTTTAACCGCAAAATAGGGAGCAAGGGGCATTTTACAGAAACGCTGAACAGGAATGTTTAATCAGGAATGATCATGATAACACAATTTTTATGGATATAAAAAAGGAAACATTACCTAATGAATGTTTCCTGTACTGACCTTACAACTTGACAATTGAAAATTTAACGGTTTATTTATTTGTTGAAGTTAACATGAATAGTTTTGGGCACCTGGTTATGCATTATAATAAGTTCGGCTTTTCCCATCCATTTGATTTTCTGATATATCCTGAGTAATTCTTCTACAGAATTAACACTGTCTTCATTGATCTTAATTACTACATCGCCTTTTTCTAAACCGTTTTTTGCTGCAAGTGATGACGGTGGGATATCCGTAAGCAACGCACCATTATCATCATGCAAACCGGCAGCTGATCTTTCTCCCAGGCTCTCAATGTTTTTGAAACGCGCACCCAGCCATTCCACCTGGTTTTGTTTACCCTGGTTTGTGGAAGTAACCAAAGGATTGATCGCAGGTTTTTGGGCCAACTTTTTTAAAACTATGGAAGTTACCCCGAAATGCATATCAAAATCTTTAAAACCTGATTTTAAAGCCGGAGAGCCAGGTTTTAAATGATAATCTCCGCCTTTCGCGTCGATAAACTGGGCATCACCATAATTACTGTTTTTATCTAAACCTAAGCTCTGGGCTGCTGCCAGGGCATCTTTTGTCAGGAAATAATTATGATCGATGTTTTTACCCCAGTTATTCATCAGGATAGGGGCATATGGCAGGCTCACGATGTTATGTTCAAATATGTCATTACTGTTTTTTAACCACACATGCGGATGAAAGGTATTATTGATGATGATGTTATTGGTAACGGTACGGCTGTAACCTTCGCGTAGTTTTAAACCACCGCTCAAACAAACATTGTTATATATTAAGTAATTGCTGCTGCCGTCGTCCAGGTCAATGTCCCAGCCATGATCGCACTGAAAACGGTTATTACGGATGGTGATGGGATCAATCACATCCAAAAACTGAATACCTGGCCTGGCCGCCACTATGCTATCGATCACGTTACGCTCAGGCAACCAGTACCTGTCTCTGCCCCAGGAATTATAAGCCCCGTTATCGCCGGTTTCCAGTACGGTATTGAACACATCATTAAACTCAATAATATGCCCGCCCCATGTACCTTCGCTCATATTGAGCCCGGCCCTTGGCGTATGGTAAATGGTATTATGACTTATTGTGATATGCGACGACATAGAGACCTGCACACCAGCCACCTGTTTTTCTATAGTACCAATGTGATGTATCAAATTACCTGTGGCTACACAGTATTGAGGGTAATCCGAATTTTTAGGACCCGGTTGGTAGTCCATTTTATCCCAGGGAACAAAAGTTTCATAACTAAAAGCAGGTGATCGTGCTGCATTAGGACTACCAACAAAAGCAATAGCATTACCACCAATAGTATGTATATAGTTTTCGCGGATGGTATCGTTCTTACTATAATTACTTACAAACACCGCGTTACCGCCCAATTCATAAAAGCTACAATTGCTGATGGTTATATGCTCCGTTCTGTCAAGCAGGATCGCTCCGCCGCGGTACATTCTCCAGTCGCTGCGGAGTAAAGGTTCTTTGGCCAGCATAAATGATCGTGCTGTTTGCGTAAAGTTAATGCCTTTAATCGTGATGTTACTTAGCGGCTTCTCTTTACTACCGCTGATATGGATCAGATCGGTTAAGCCGCTCATGGTAAATACAGCTTTTTTTAGATCAGTTACTGTGGGTGGGTATAGATAAAGTGTTTGGGTTGTTTTATTGTAGAACCATTCGCCAGGGGCATCCAGTTCCTCAAAAATATTCTCTACAAACCGGTATTGTTTGTTCATGGCAGAAGGGCGGTTATTTTGCCAGCCACCTTCGTAAGTCAATATACCTTTATCGTCTTTCCCGGTGATCAGATAATCAAAACTACCCCATTCGCCCGAGTGCAGTGCATGAATGTAGCCTCCGGCTGGAGCCTGCCAGGTTTTTACCCTGCTTTCACTTATCGCATCTTTAGCCGTTCCATTATAAACCCGTACTGTAGAATCAAAATTAGGGTAACGGGCCATTGGAAGGCTTTTGCCATTGATGAATAACTGATCGGGAGCAAAGTCGATAGCCACTTTTGCTTTAATAATATTTTCTTTGTAAGGCTGCCATACCGGGTTTACTTTAGCTGAGCCCGTAATGGTCGCTTTTTCTTTTGGATATGAAGTGATAGTCAGGGAGCGTTCTTTAAAATTACCCTGGTTGAGCTCCATTGTTTTTTGCTGAGGATAGACTCCTCCCCGTAGTATGACAACTACATTGTTGTTAACATATCCGCTTGCTTTTGACAATGCTGTTGCCAGGTGTTGAACTGGGTATTTAAAAGTACCGTCGTTCTCATCGCTCCCGCTATTGGAAACATAAATTTTATTCTGCCCAAAGCAAGGCTGCATAAATATACCTGCCGTGATAAATGAGATAGTCAGGATAGTTGATTTTAAAAACTGCATTAGCATGGAATATTAAAGAGAATAAAATTAATTGTACTTCCAGCGCGATAATGTTCGCCCAGAAGTACAATTTAACGATTAATAAAGTGGATTTTGAGGGATATTGTTAGCCGTGATCTCAATATCAGGAATAAGCCATGTTTGATTGTATGGGCCTATGGGGTTAATGAGCTGGCTTCCTCTTTGGGCCTGAATAAGCTGGAAGGTGTTGGTTCGTTTCATATCAAACCAGGTATTTCCTTCTAAAGCAAACTCCCATTTTCTTTCTTTTAAAACGGCCTGTCTGA
Organism: Mucilaginibacter sp. 22184; assembly: GCF_052045695.1. Classification (NCBI taxonomy): domain Bacteria; kingdom Pseudomonadati; phylum Bacteroidota; class Sphingobacteriia; order Sphingobacteriales; family Sphingobacteriaceae; genus Mucilaginibacter; species Mucilaginibacter sp. 22184. The sequence continues at coordinate 292,604 of NZ_JBQEPI010000006.1, read as the reverse complement.
AACCATCCTGTGTGAGACCGGCCAGATCAGGAACGTTTGTGGGGTCCGACTTATCTACCCGGGCACGCCTGCGAATGGTATTGATATATGGATAGGCATTGGCTGGCCCGTTGATCTCGTTCTCAGCTTCTGCTGCTATTAGGTACATATCGGCATAACGGATATAAATAAAATTCCAGGGATTAATTACTGTAGAGGAAGTAGCACCTTTTGAAACCCCTGTAGTATCAAAGTATTTCTGAAAAAAGGGTGCCAATACACCGCCTTTTACTTTAGGATCGGGATATTGATCCAGTATGCCCCATATCCGTCTGCGGTCGCCTTTCGGGAAACTGCTGATAAAGCTGGGAGCAGGCACCAGTAAAGGCCTGTAAGTATCGGCTGTGCCGGTTGATCCCTGTAAAGGGTTACCGCCCTTTGAAATCACATATGACTGCTCCCAGATAGTTTCTGTTGTATAACTGGTATGATGAAAAACATTGGCATAATCATCTACAAGAGTAAACAATCCCGAGTTGATCACTTTTAAAGCTTCATCTTTTGCGTTTTGGTAGTAGGCTGTCTGTTTCATAGGATTGCCAGCCATAGTGAGGTAAACTTTTGCCAAAAGCGCCGAAGCTACCGATTTGTACACCCTGCCTGCTGTGGCTGCCTTGTCGGGCAAATTTTGCTCGGCATAGGTCAGGTCGCTCAGTATCAGTTTGTATATATCTGCCTGTGGTGTGCGGGGTAGCTGTAAACTGGCGGGATTATTATCAACAATAACTTTTGTTGGCATTGGGATGTCGCCGTAAAGTTGTACCAGGTAAAAGTAGGCGTAGCCCCTCATAAATTGGGCTTCGGCGCTTAGCTTGTTTTTAGTTGCCGCGTCAAGCGGCGAGGTTGGCAGGGCGCCTAAAACAAAGTTGGCATCTTTAATAAGGCGGTAGCCACTTCGCCAACAGCCCTGGGTGTTGTAATAATATGGCTGAGGGGCATTTTGGTACATGGGTAAACCTTGCTCAACCGACGGGGCAGGTGCCCCGTAAATATCTGTAGGCATTTCCTGCATACTGCCATCATACAGCGGTATGTCGCCATATAAACCTATAATTGCTAATTGGTAACTGGCCGGATCGGAAAAAAATGTACCGGGGGTAATAGATGTTTGAGGATGTTCTTCCAGCGTTTTTTTGCATCCGCTTATGACTATGGTCATCCCAATAGCCATGCTTAAAAACAATTTTTTATATGATCTTTTCATGATTTGTTCAATTTAAAATTTCACCCTAACGCCTGCTGTGATTGATTTTGTTGATGGGTAATTACCGCGGTCCCACCCGTTTACTGTTGACGATGCCCAGGATACTTCCGGATCATAACCGGTGTATTTGGTGATGGTAAAGTAATTTTGCGCGCTTATGTAAATATTGATTGACGATATCTTAATACGACTAAGCTGCGCGGCATTAAAAGTATAGCCCAGTGTAACATCCTTTATCTTGAGGTAATTACCGTTTTCTTCCCATAAACTATTGGCATAATCACGTGTATACTGCATGCTGTTTGCCGATGGTTTGTCACCTGCATTGCTGGTGCCCGGCCCTTTCCAGCGTGCATCATAAGCTTCCTGGGTTGGTGTCCATTGTCCGTTAAGGGTAAGGCTGTACTTCCTGAGTTCATTTACCAGCGTAGCACCGTATGAACCGGTAATTAAAACACTTAGGTCCCAATGCTTATAGGTAAACGTATTGTTAAAGCCAGCGGTGAATTTAGGCTGCAGGGTTGTTAATACATGTTTGTCATCGTCATTTACTACTCCATCATGGTTATAGTCCAGGAATTTGTAATCACCGGCATGTTTGGTGGGTTCGCCATTGGCCTTTGCTTCTGCATCTGTCTGATAAACACCTGTTACCTGCTGCCCAAAAAAGGAGTTCATAGGTTGTCCAACAATCATCGGAAACCAGTTACCTCCTGTACCGATGTATTGGTAAGGTATTGGCTTCCCATCAGCCCCGATCCCGAGGCTTAATAACTTATTTTGATTATGGGTATAAGTTAAGGTAGAAGACCAGGTAAAGTCGCTGCCAACAATGTTCCGGGAGTTTATTGAGAACTCATAGCCTTTGTTTGAAGCTTTACCTACGTTTTGCAGCTGGGTACCAAAACCGGTTGATGACGGGAGGTTTACGTATAATAATAAATTGCTTGTTTTTTTATTGTAATAGTCGGCGGTAAGGCTTACCCTGTTTTTGATAATACCCACATCAATACCCAGGTCAAGCTCTTTGGTGGTTTCCCATTTCAGGTTATTGTTGGATACGGACGAATAATAATATCCGGTAGTGTTTGAATTATTCAGGATAGTGTTTATACTGGATACCGAAGCCAAAGTTTGGTATGGATTGATCGCCTGGTTTCCGGAGGTACCATAGCTGGCCCTCAGTTTAAGGTTACTCAGGGTTGGGTTCTCTTTCAGGAAATCTTCTTCGGATACTGTCCAGGCCAATGCTCCCGATGGGAAGAAAGCGTATTTATTGTTGGATCCAAATACCGAGCTGCCGTCTCTGCGGGCTGTGAAGGTAGCGTAATATTTACCGGCATAATTGTAATTCAATCTGCCCAGATACGAAATGAGCGTGTTACTTGAATTGCCTGTACTTGGATTGGCGAGTGTGGTAGCCGATTGCAAACTATTATCCACATACACCGTACTCACAAAACCCGAAGCGGTACCGCTATTCAAATAACGGCTATGGTTCTGCTGAAAAGTAAACCCGGCTAGCGCGTTCAGGTTATGTTTCCCCCAGTTATGGGTATAGGTAGCGGTGTTCTCGTTCACAAACGAATTGGAGTTTGAATAGTTCTGTGAAGCATTACCAGCAGGCTGACCAAAAGTAATTGATGGCGGATTGTAATTATCCTGGTGAACGTCCGCATTGTCAATACTCACACTTGACCGTAGTTTCAGTCCCGGAATTACCTCATAGGTCAAGGCGGCAGTTCCCAGTATCCGTAAGGTGCTAGATGGGTTATACTGTTCTTTAGCCATGCCTACGGGATTGGTTTGCCCGTAATTTAAACCTGTAAATACGGTGTAAGTACCATCAGGCTTATAAACCCCCTCTGTTGGCGGCATTACAAAGGTTTGAAATGGGACACCGCCATAATCGGCATTTTGGTAGTTATTTTTCCTATACGTGTCTTTGGTAAGAGCCAAACTGATGTTGAAATTTAATTGTTTATTAAGCTTCTGGTCGAGGTTAATTCTACCGGAAAGCCTGCGGTAACTGGAGTTGGTAATAATGCCCTCCTGGTTAAAATAGCCAAAGGAAGTATAATACCGGGTATTTTCGGTGTTGCCGCCCACAGATATGGTATGATTTTGCGTGGGCGCGGTATTGTAGACCAAATCCTGCCAATCGGTGCCTTTACCCAGACCTTTAATTTGATCTTGTGTCCATGGTAGTGGTTTTGCCGGTTTATTTAACCCTGAGGCATTGTCGTTTGCTATAACTTCATTTTGTAACTGGGCATATTCCGATGCATCAATCAGCTTTAATTTATGTCTCAGATCAGCTACTCCATAATAGCCGTCATAACTTACCTGTGGTTTTCCGGATGTCTTAGAAGTGCCTTTTTTGGTAGTGATCATGATAACGCCATTTGCGCCTCTGGAGCCATATATCGCGGTGGAGGAAGCATCTTTCAATACATCAATAGAGGCAATATCATCTACGTTCAGTTGGGCGCTGATCCCCTGGGTGATCTGCCCGTCAATCACGTACAATGGGTCATTGCCACCGTTAATGGAATTGGTACCCCTTATGGCAATTTTCATACCCTCGCCAGGTTGCCCGGAGGCCTGGTTTACCTGTACACCGGCCATCTGCCCTTGTAAGGTTTGTGCAACATTGGATATGCCTTTTACCTGTGTTACCTTGGCCGATGAAATGGTTGAAACTGACCCGGTAAGGTCGCTTTGCTTTACAGAGCCATAGCCCAATACAACTACCTCGTTCAGTTTTGATTGATCAAGCTGCATGTGAACGTTCATTGGTCGGTCTTGCAAAACAGGTACTTCCTGTGTCGCATAGCCTATAAATGAAAAAATAAGTACTGCATTAGCATTGGGTACATCTATATTGAATTTTCCGTCCTTATCTGCAATTACAACAGTTTGCGCGCCTTTCAGCCGTATGGTAACACCAGGCAGAGTATTGTTTTTTTCGTCAAAAACCTGACCGGTTATTTTTATAACGACTTGTTGTGCATCAGCTGTTTTCGATGGTTGAACAGTTACGGGAAGTTCTTTAATAAAAATAGTGTTATTCACTATTTCATAGCTTAAATGCAGGCTTTTTAAACAGGTTGTCAAGGCCACATCAAGGGAAGCGTCTTTAATATTTACGGTAATGTTTTTATTACGGATAACTTTAGATTCATAAAAAAACACATAACCAGTTTGATCATTAATGACTTTCAATACCTTTTTTAAAGGAGCATTGCTTTCATTAAGACTAATCTTTTGACCAAAAACCGCAGCACTGCATTGCAGTATTGCCAGTAAAATCATGAGGGTAGTCAATTTCATAATCAGTATTATTTTTTTGGGGAGCCACCGATTTTCAGTGGACACAAAAAGAGACTTTAATTTCATACTTTTGAAAAGTTTGAGTTAATGGATGATTGCTGAATAAGATCATTTTTCTGTAAAGGAGGTTAACTCAGATATGCGTATCCCGATTGCAGTCGGGGTACGTTTCTGGTTTTAATTAACCGCCGGCGATTTGCCTAAGGGACTGTTTTTTGTACTTTTTTTCTCATATATGTTGTTTAAAATGAATAACTGGTGTGTTAATAATTAAGGCATAATAATAATTGTTCTGCCCTCTATCCGGTAATGGATCTGCTCAATACTTAAAATGTGCATCAGCTGTGAGGCATTGATGTTTTTATTCATTTGCCCCGAAAATTCCCTTGTGGGAATTTGCCCTTCGTATTTTACAACTACATCGTACCAGCGCGAAAGCTGCCGCATTACCGTTTGAATATCATCATCCTTAAAATAAAAGAATCCCTTTTTCCAGGCTATGGCTTCTTCTATGTCGGCCTGTGCTATTGCCAGGTGACCATCTTTAAATTGAACCTGCTGGCCTGGCCTTATTTTGCTGGTCATTTCACCTGCTGATACTTTAACACTGCCTTCCAGTAATGTGGTCCTGGTCATTTTTTCATCAGGATAGGCATTCACATTAAAATGGGTGCCCAAAACCTCCACTGTTTGCCCATTTGATATTACCAGGAATGGTTTATGCTGATCATGGGCTACTTCAAAGTAAGCTTCGCCCGAAAGCTCTATTTCACGTTTTATACCGCTGAATGTTACCGGGTATTTTAATGTCGATGCGGCGTTGAGCCAAACTTTGGTGCCATCACCTAAAACAAGTTGGTATTGCCCCCCTTTGGGTGTAATAACGGTGTTAAATACATTGGCCCCGGGAGTTGCATTGTGGCTGGATTCATCATAGGTAATGCGGCCATCTGCGTTTTTATGAATAACTACACCTTTCTCATTAGCCAAAGCCCCGTTTTTGGTATCATTTAGGTTGATGGTGCTGCCGTTTGATAAAATTAGCGTGGCCCTGTTACCGCCGGGAGGTATATTTGTATTACCCTTTTTAACCGCATAGGATGGCTGACCCTGATGGGGCGTGCGGTATTTTATAAATAACACACTGGCACATAATATCAAAATGGCAAGTGCTGCGATACTGATCAACCTGCCGAAATTAATTTTCCTTGTGCCCGATACGTCAGACAGAACGCGCCGGAGAATTTCACCGCGATTTTTTTCCAGCTCCTGATCGTCAATTTTAGGAGTAGCAGCGTTTTGGGTATAAGCTGCATACCAGCTTTCTACCAAAGCTTTTTCTTCTTCGGATACCTCACCGTTACGGTATCGGTTCAACAGATCTGTCGCGTCTTTTTTTGACATAATTGGTTAAGGAGTGAGAGCCCTTATTACGCTATATGCACTTCAGGAAGGTGTAGGGAGTAGATGAATTATAAAAAAAGAAAAAAAAATTTACTTCCCAGTTTTAATCTTAAAATTTTCAATGAGTTATTAACCTGTTTTCTAACGGTCAACACGCTGAGATTAAGCTGATCAGCGATTTCCTGGTGCGAAAGATGGTTGTTTCTGCTCATCTGAAATATGAGCCTCATTTGTGCCGGAAGCTTCGTTATTTCTGCTTCAACAATGGCAATAAGTTGTTTTATGCGAATAGCCTCATCTGCTTCGGGTTGACTATTACTATCCAGGTAATTTTGAAATGACGCGATATAATCTTTTTTAATTTTCAAATGCCTGAAGTTGTTCAACACCTTATTTCGTACAGATGTATACAGGTAAGCAGCAAGATTATCTTCTGGGTTTATACTGTCGCGGTTGTTCCATAAATATACAAAGACCTCCTGGAGCACATCCTTTACCGCTTCGGAATCGGGCAAGCTTTTATAGGCATGGTGGTAAAGCACGCCATAAAACCGGTGATAAATTTCTGTAAAGGCCATTTCATCACTATCCTTTAACAGATAGGCCAATTCTTTATCCGAATAAGCGTGATGATTAGACATACAATATTTTTAAACAATCAGGGTATATAGCCGGCTATTTGTTGCCGGGTACATGTTTAGTATTAATAAGGGTGTAGCAATAAAAAGTATATAATGGTTTATAAAGTTGGTAAATGTTTACCAATTAAAATTTTGCGAATTTGTCATAAGACTAAGCGAAATTGGCAGTAATCTAAAAAGGGAGCATTTTCATAATCCTTTTTTGCTAAATCCCGGATAGCTGATTCAATGGTCGCACCAATGGTTGAATCGAGTGGCCTTGGGGCGAGACGCTATAACTACACGTCAGGATACAACCTTTGTATTACTTAATCTCAATGAACTATAACGGGAATTTCGAATGTAGAACGAACAGTTTTGCAAGGAGCAACACGGTCGGATAGTGTTTAAAATATGGCTTTAGGAATCGCAATGCCAATGAGATTTGATTTTCGACAGCTCTTTTCGAAATGGATAGTTTATCTGCAATTTCTGTATTCGTCAGGTTATTCACCCTGCTCAACAAAAATATTTCCCTGCATCGCGCAGGCAGCCTGTCCAGCAATTTCTCCAAGTCGCTGCTTAATTCGATTGTCTGGATATTGCTTTCAGCATGATTATATACTACACTCAAATCATCCAATTTTTGATAATCCTGAACATAGGTTAGGGGAGAAGCATGATTCGCTTTGATGAAATTGTACACCCGGTAGCGGGCAGCAGAAGTCAGATAATTTTTGAAAGTGATAATGTTCAGCGCTTCTCTCTTTTCCCAGATGTTAACAAAAATATCGTTGACGATAGCCATACAGGCATCGGTATCATGCAGGTAAGAAAAAGTTTTTTTATAGATTAATGCCCAATACCGTGCATACAACAAGTTAAACGCTTTTTTGTCATTGCGCTTAACTGCTTCAAATAATTCTTCGTCTGTTGGTAAGGGGTGGTTCATTTTAGTTGGTCTTAAATGTACACTTCAACCTCGCAATTTAATAACAAACTTTAATTGTGGACGGTTTCTGGGGATGCCATTCAAGGTATGTGTAAAAAAATCTAAAAAAAGTAAAAAAGTATGTGAGTTCTTCCTGAAATAGTTGTCTATAAGAGTAACCGTTATAACCATGTCTTACGAAGAATTTAAAAAATTATACGAGCGATGCACGTCTGGCAATTGTACGCCGGAAGAGCAAAAAATGTTTGAAGAATACAGGGATAGCTTCGACCTGTCTGATATTCCCTGGCTACCAGAATTTGGAAGTAAGGAAAAAATAGAAAAACGGCTTAAAGAAGATCTGCATACCAGAATCTCTACAAACCAAGTCAGAAAGCTTAGGTTGGTCTATTTGTCTGCGGCAGCGGCAATTCTGGTTCTTGTGCTCAGCGGGCTATTTATTAGCAAAAAATATTTCGGAGCAAAAAATACTATGCCTTATGAATTGGCCAGTAATAAAAGCACCGTTAAGCCGGGCGACAATAAGGCGATCCTAATACTCGCAGACGGTAGGCAAATAGCGCTTGACAGGTCAAAGAAAGGGGAATTGTTTACACAAAACAACGTTACCGCTGAAAATTATGCTGATAGCACGCTATTTTATAAAAAAAATACATCCGGATCTTTTCACTCATCCCTGCTTTATAATGTCATGTCAACGCCTCGGGGAGGAAAATATCAACTGGTCATGTCTGATGGAACGAAAGTTTGGTTGAATGCGGCCAGTACAATTAGATTCCCTGTTGATTTTGCGAAAACCGAAAGAGTTGTGGAATTGTCAGGGGAGGCCTATTTTGAAGTGGTCCATGATGCGGGCAGACCGTTTAAAGTGCTCAGCGCCGGGCAGGTGGTACAGGTATTAGGAACGCATTTCAACGTCAACGCTTACCAGGAGGAGGGGGTAATTAAAACTACCCTGCTGGAAGGCCGTGTTGAAGTCTATGGAAAGAATCGGCCGGCCTTATCGAGTGGTGGCGCGCTTGCTATCGAACCGAATGAACAAGCCATTTTCGGGAATGGTCAAATTGCTAAAGTGACCGTTGCGGCAGAAGATTATACCGCCTGGAAAAAGGGGGTGATCTTATTCAGGAATGCTGATATCCAAGATGTAATGCGTAAAATTTCCAGGTGGTATGATATTGATGTGGTTTATCAGGGGCCGATAGGTAAAGATACCTATAGTGGAGAAATACCCAGGAACGCATCATTTTCTGACGTGATCAAAATTCTCACACTTGATGATATCCATATAAAAGTGAGCGGTCGAAAACTGATCGTTTCATCATAGCCGCTTTTGATTTGCTGATTGTAACCTCAGAATCAATAACCAATTATAAACCACAAAACCTCATTTATTATGAAGAAAGAAAAATACTAGAAAAACTCCCACAAGAATCTCCCTGAACAAAAATGCCGGTAGTGCGCTAACACAACCGGCTAAGTCCGCTTGCGCGGAAGTTTCTGGCTTTGAGATTTATAGAAAACCTACTCAGTTTACTTTTTAACCCAACCAAAAACCTAACGAAGCTATGAAAATTTATCTACGTAGTTTAAAAAACTGCGAGTTTCTGTTTTTATGTCGAAGAACATTTTTACTGATGAAGCTAATTATTTTGTTAACGATTGCTTTTACTTTTCAGGTTAAAGCAGACGTATTCGCCCAAAAGATCACCTTGTCAGAAAGTGGGGTATCACTCGAGAAAATATTGAAGGAAATCAATAAGCAAAGCGGCTACACTTTCTTTTATAAGAACAAGTTGTTGCAAAGCTGTCCACCGGTATCCATTCACGTTAAAGATGCCGATATCAGGGATGTGCTTGATCTATGTTTAAAAGGACTGGCGCTATCCTATAACTTTGCTGAAAAGACGGTGGTTATTAAAAGTAACGATAACGCCAGAGGAGGGCAGGACCTCAGTGAAAAACGACCCGTAGCGGCCAATATAGATGTTAAGGGAACTGTAGTGGATGAAACAGGCAAGCCCCTGCCAGGTGCATCTGTGAAGATCAAGGGATCCGAACAGGGCATGACCACAAATGATCTAGGGGAATTTGCCTTCAAGAACATTCCAGGTAATAGCACCCTGGTCATATCCTTTATAGGGTATGCAACCAGGGAGGTTCAGGTTACAAAAGATCTTGGGGTTATTGCGCTTAGTCCCGGAACGGGGCTACAGGAAATTGTTGTTGTAGGGTATGGAACACAGCGAAAAGAACGCGTTACAGGCGCGATAGCAGCCATAGGCACCAAAGAACTTCAGCAAAGTCCGGTTGCTAACTTAAGTAATGCACTGGCTGGCCGTTTACCTGGATTATTAGCGGTTCAAAATAGCGGCGAGCCCGGAGCAGATGGGTCGAATTTGAATATAAGGGGCTTTGGCACCACCAATAATTCAGCACCGCTGATCCTGGTAGACGGTATTCAAAGAGATTTCAGCGGGCTGGATCCTAACGAGGTGGAAAATGTAAGTATTTTAAAAGACGCCGCATCAACTGCTATATATGGTATCCAAGGCGCCAACGGGGTGATCCTGGTTACTACAAAAAGGGGTAAAATAGGTACATCACGCATAACTGCAACCGCGCAAAATGGCTGGCAATCACCAACCTCCCTACCTCAATATGTTGATTCTTATACCGGGCGAAAGCTTTATAAAGAAGGCTTGATCAATGACGGTCTTTTCGCAGACACGAGTACTTATTCCGACGTACGGTTGAATAAATATAGGGATGGTACCTATCCGGCATATCAATATCTGTATCCCAATGTTAACTGGACAAAAACGATGCTGAAGCCCTTTTCTTACTTAAGACAGGGAAATCTGAATGTCTCGGGAGGCACTGAAAAGGCAAGGTATTTTATCTCCTTATCTTACCTTCAGCAAAATGGCTTGTATAATTACGAAGAAGCAGTAAGCAAGTATGATATACAAGCGATAACCCACAAATACAACTTTCGTTCGAATATCGACCTAAACCTTACCAAAAATCTAACCCTTGAGCTTAACCTGGGAGCCATTGTTTATGACAGAAACTACCCTGGGGTAAGTGCATCGCAGATATTTAATGATATCAAGCAGACGCCGGCCTGGTACTATCCGATAACCAATCCCGACGGCTCACCCGGGGCTGCTCCAAATACTAACCAATCTCCTTACGTGGACTTGACCCAGTCTGGTTATCAAAGAAACTTTGAAACCGAACTGCAATCTACAGCTGGTTTTAAATGGGATTTAGGCTGGTTAACCAAAGGTTTGAGTACACGGGTACGGCTTTCTTTTGATAACGATAATTTCCGGAACGTTAACAGGCCGTTATCTAATATCACCTATCAATATTTGCTAAATCCCGGAGTTGCAGATACAGAGACAGATTTAGCAACAAACGGGCATTATGTAATAGTCAATAACGGCAAGGGAACCCTGGACTACCAGGTAAATGCCAATGGTTCGCGTCGCACTGTATTGGAAGCTTATCTTAATTATGATCGGGATTTTGGCAAACATTCGGTCAAAGCCATGGCCATCTATAATCAGTCGAGCTTTTTCGACGCTGTAGGCGGTGGAGTAGCTAATGCCATTAATGGTTTGCCCTATAAATACCAGGGTCTTTTAGGGCGAGCTGCCTATGCCTATGACGATCGCTATCTGGCGGAATTTAACTTTGGTTATAACGGCTCCGAAAACTTTGCTCAGGGTCATCGGTTTGGGTTCTTTCCTGCTTTTTCTGCGGGGTGGATAGTATCCAATGAACATTTTATAAAAGATAACTCATCCTTCGGCTTTGTTGATCAACTGAAATTACGGGGCTCCTATGGACTTGTTGGTAATGACAAGATCGGATCAAGCAGATTTCTTTATTTAAGCACCTGGGTACAGGGCAATGGTTATACTTTTGGCTTCAATAGTAATGGAAATACCTATAACGGCTATCTGGAGGGGCAGGCCGGGAACACACTACTGACCTGGGAAAAAGCTAAGAAAATAAACCTTGGACTTGATTTGAGTTTGTGGAAAGGAATGCTGACTGTTTCGGCAGATGTATTTAAAGAACGCCGCAATGATATATTGGCAACTTCACAGCTGATACCGGGATTCATCGGCTTACCGCAAATTCCGGCTGTCAACGCAGGAATAACTGACAATAGGGGTTATGAAATTTCGCTTACCCACCGAAACGAATTCGGTAAGAAACAAGGGTACAGTATAACGATTAATTATGCTTATGCTCGCAATAAGATTCTGTTCTATGCGCAGCCTGATTATCCTGGGCGTGAATGGCAGGCTCTGAAAGGCACAAGTATTAATGAAATTTACGGATATACCGCTATCGGGTTATTTAAAAGCCAGGACGATATAGATAAAAGCCCGTCCCAATCCAGTCTTGGTGTTACCAAGCCCGGTGATATCAAATACAAAGACCTTAACGGCGACGGTATCATTAACAGTCTTGATGCGGGCTATCTGCCTGGTAAAGTAGCAAATCCCACATCCCAATTTGGTGTGGCATTAGGTTATCATTATGCCAATTTTGATGTTAGCGTATTGTTTCAGGGAGGGCTTGGAGGCTCAACCCTGCTGTCTGGATCTGGTATATATCCATTCTCCAGATTTGCCAGCGCCCTTGAGCAGGTTGTAAATAACCACTGGGTAGTATCAAACCCGGATGGCAATTATATGTTCCCGAGAATTTCTTCGGCCGATAATGTGAACAATCAGCAAGCTTCCACTTTCTGGATCTATTCGTCCGATTATCTCCGTTTAAAAACGGTTGAGCTGGGTTATACCTTGCCTGCAAATTTGATGAAGCGTATAGGGATAGATAATGCGCGTGTTTTTGTGAACGGCATCAACCTCCTGACATGGAGTAAGCTCAAAGACTTCAATTTTGACCCTGAAATTAGTAATAATGGTACCGGTACCTATCCGCAGCAAAAGGTGATCAACGCCGGCCTGAAATTTACATTTTAAAGTATTTGACATGAAAAACAAGAAATTCATATACCTGATCGTCATAGCCTGCATTGGCCTGGCTTCCTGTAAAAAGTATCTTAATGTAGTACCTACAGAGCTGGTTACCCAAGATGCTGTTTTTAATAATATTCAAAATGCAGAAAGTGCCTGGGCGCATTTATATGCATCGTTAAACAGTGGCGATGTGCAGTTCATTCACGGCGGCGGTACTGTGTTGGGCGCCTGTACCGATGAATGTAAAAATCACTGGGAAAATGTGGCCGAACTGCCTTTTAATTCCGGTGCATGGAACGCGACCAATAACTCGCTTGATATCTGGAGCGGCGCTTACCAGTATATTCGCTCTGCAAATATTTTTCTGGCCAGCATTGATCAAACACCCATCCCGGATTCGCGCCGCGACTACTATAAACCCCGGATACCTCTTTACAAGGCGGAGGCCAGGTTCTTACGGGCCAATCAATACTTTGAGCTATTCAGAAGGTATGGCGCTGTGCCTTTGGTCAATAAAGTGTTGACTCCAACCGACCCGGCCGCTACTACAACGACACGGAATTCTGTGGACGAGGTAGTGAAATTTATCACGTCGGAGTGCGATGCGATAGCGGCAATTCTCCCCATATCTTATGCGAATGGTTCAAGTGATTATGGACGGATTACCAAGGGAGCGGCATTGGCGCTAAAAGCGCGTACTTTACTTTACGCTGCGAGTCCTTTATTTAATGGTAATTCAATGTATGCCAATATTAAAAATGCCGACGGTACCCAGTTATTTTCGCAAACCTACGATAACAATAAATGGTTGTTGGCAGCAAATGCCGCAAAAGCTGTCCTGGATCTGAATGCCTATTCCCTGTCTAATCCCAACCCGGCCAATCCCGTTGATAATTACGCACAGTTGTTTTTTAGCAGAAACTATAATGAAATCATACTGCCGCTGATCATAGGAGGTAACCGGGATTTTGAAGGTACTTATATGCCCAATGGAAGGGATGCGAACGCCGTTAACGGGAATGGTAAAATGAGTGTTTTTCAGGAACTTGTTGATGCTTATGAAATGAACAATGGACGGCCTATAACAGATCCTCAGTCTGGTTATCAAACTACCGGTTTTTGGAATGGTGAGTTGTGGGATGGCGTGCAAAACACAGCTGTTTCAAATATTTCGAACATGTATAAAAACAGGGATCCCCGATTTTATGCTACTATATTCTTTCAATATGACGTTTGGAATTATACCAATAACGCGAGACCGCTAAAATTTGCGTGGTTTGGAAATAATGGTGGCGGATGCGACGGATGGCCAAAACCAGGAACGAATTGTGAAACTGGTTATAACTGGAGGAAGTGGGCAGATCCGTCGGTTAATTTAAAAGGGGGCGGTAGCGCCAACCGTAATTTTCCGCTGATACGCCTGGCCGAAATGTATTTGATTTATGCTGAAGCGATGAATGAGTATCAACCGGCGCCAACCAGCGAGGTTTATAGTGCTATAAATAGTGTGAGGAGCCGCGTTTCTATGCCAGGTCTACCCATCATCGCCTCTGATAATACCAAAGAGGGTATGCGGAAAAGGATACAAAACGAGAAACGAGTGGAATTTGCTTTTGAGAACCAACGATTTTGGGATGTGCGTCGCTGGCTGATCGCCAAAACAGTTGATAACGGCAATATGCATGGTTTAAACGCCAGACCGACCCCCGCAGAACTAAGTTCTAGCGGTTTTGATTCCAATAGTGAAGCCGCAGGCGTAGCAGTATTTTACAAAACCGTTGTTGACCAAACAAGGGTTTTTGCAGACCGTCATTACCTAATGCCTATACCACAAACAGAGATTAATATTGATCCGGCATTGGTGCAGAACTATGGGTGGTAATCGGTATTGAATTTGGATATCTACAGCGATTGCCTTTAAACACAATCGCTGTAGATTGACAGCCCAACTGCTGGATTTTATAATGTTTAATGCTAAAACCAGGCAGAAATCATTAAACCTGATTAAGAACCTGCCACATTAAGGTATGTTGAAGTAGGGATCTTTTGCCATATTTCGGTAAGCATCCAATGATTTTTGCTTACTGTTGATTTGCCAATGCCGCTCTTTGTCTACATCAAACCAGACTACGGCTTTAATTGCCGGAAATTGATTTTTTAAAGTTGGGATGACTTCTGATATCCACTTAGCTTTGTCTCCGCCGACTTCGTCTGAGGCCATTTCGCCAATTATTACGGGTTTGCCGGTCGCCGTGATTTTTGCATAGATATCTTTAAAAACGTTATAGAAGGTTTCCCATTCATGATCTGAATCTGAAGTTCCCCAATTATAACCATCGGCTCCTACCCAATCAACATAAGTATCACCCGGATAGTATTGCATAGCAGTTGGTGCATCAGGTGAATCTACATTATTCGGGCACCATACCCAAACCACATTTGTAGCGCCGCGGCGGACGAAGATGTCATGAATGTGTCGGTAGGCTTTAATATAAAGATCTGGATTGTGGCCACCCCAACCTTCTTCCTCATTCATTTCGGCAGCAAAGTCAAGGAAAAAATGTTTGCCAAGTCTTTTAGCTTCATCGGCCTGCAGACTTATCTGACTGTCATATTTACCATTCACAATATCTGTAAACTTAATATCAAATGGCTCCCAATTAACCAGAGGTATGCGTCCGTCGGTAAAGTCCTGTGTGGTGGCTTCATCTTTGGCCCAATGATCTGTCCATCCATAATAAGAAAGATGAATTTGAGGATGCTTCCCGATCCTGGTATCTGTTTCATTTATTGTACCAGTGCCATAAAAATGTCCCAGTAATGCTCCTTTAGCCGGAACTAATGCAACCTTGACAAGTGAAGACGCTGTTGGTATTATTGAATCAGAGGAGGGAGATTGGGCTTCAGTTTTTTTGCAGGAGACGAAGGTTACCATGCATATGCCCAACGTAAATAATAGATAAGACTTTAATAAATTCATTTGCAAGATTTCATCTATAACGAAGTTGTTTCATTCTTATTGTAACTGAAATGTTACAGTAGTTTAGATGACTTATTTAATTTTTTTCACTGACATCGGCGACAGTCATAATATGCTCAAGGCTCCATTCAGACATCAGTGTCATGATTTGGCGCAGGGATTTGCCTTTTTGACTTAGCGAGTATTCTACACGTGGGGGAATTTCCGGATAGGCCTTGCGGTCGATAATGCCGTCTGCCTCCAGCTCTTTCAAAGTCCGCGACAAGACTTTCAATGCCATGGTTGGAATGGTTTTGTGCAATTCACCGAAGCGCATAGAGCCTTTGAGGAGCAGCCAGATGATAGGCGGTTTCCACTTGCCACCAATCACATCAATGGTTGCTGTAATAGGACATTCCTCTGCACTGTGATATTTTTGAATTTTATTTTCTTCCATACTTCAGCAATAGCTTATTTAATACCTTTTTGTCATTACTTGACAAAAAGGTAACTACTTGACAAAAGTATAGTATTAGGCTAGCTTCGTCAAATAAAAGGAAATAAACTATGAAAATTATCATCATCGGTGCCACTGGCACTATTGGAAAACATGTAGTAAAAGCGTTGGAAACCGGCAACGAGATCATAAAGGTAGGGTTGAAAAGTGGAGACCATCAGGTAGATATAAGCGACACCAGATCTATCAGAAATTTGTTCGAAAAAGTTGGCCGATTTGACGCGTTGATCAGCACGACAGGCGACGCGCATTTCGGTCCGCTTAAAGATATGGCCGATTCAGAATTCAGGATCGGACTTAACAGCAAACTGATGGGGCAGATCAACCTGGTCTTAATAGGTCAGCACTATATCAATCCAAAAGGTTCATTTACGCTAACTTCCGGCAGCTTAAGTGAAGATCCGGTCACATTTGGAGCGGCGGTAAGTGCTATTAACGGTGCCTTGGATTCATTTGTTAAAGCAGCCGCTATTGAGTTGGAAAATAACGTACGTATCAATGCGATAGGCCCGGATGTGGTAGAGGAATCACCCCAATATTTTCCATACTTTTCGGGACATATACCGGTAACTATGCGCCGGGTTGCACAGGCCTATGTTAAAAGCGTTTTGGGCGCACAAACCGGGCAGGCTTATAAAGTACTTTAAGGAAAGAGTGCTCCGCAACACGTTTAAAACAAGTATCAAATAGAGGTGTTGAATTATGTTCATAGCTTATTTATTCATAATAAGGATAATTCATGTATCCTGATCGAAAAAGAAGTAGATTTTATTGACGTAAAAAAGGAGACAACAAATATGTTGTCTCCTTAACTGCCCTGCTGATCACAGTTTACTAATTTTTTATGGAGAGCTTAAGGAAATTGGCTGCAATAACTTGAAGATCGGATTAATAGATCATTTAACTTTGTTCGATCTCTTTTAAGCTATCCATCTTTTTGTAGGCTAAAAATCCTTTGATATCCTCAAAGTGCTCGCGTACACGTTTATTACCAAACTCAAATACTTTTTTCACCAGTCCATTCAGGAAATCCCTATCGTGAGATACCAGGATCAAAGTGCCATCAAAATCCCTAAGCGCATCTTTAATAATGTCTTTGGTCTTCATGTCTAAATGGTTGGTGGGCTCATCCAGTATTAATAAATTCACGGGTTCCAACAATAACTTGATCATGGCTAAACGTGTTTTCTCTCCTCCGGAAAGTACCTTTACTTTTTTGGTGGTATCATCACCGCTGAACATAAACGCACCTAAAAGATCCTTGATCTTTACCGTGCCATCGCTTAACGGAATCTGGTCGATGGTTTCAAATACGGTTAAATTTCCATCCAGTAATGCGGCCTGGTTCTGGGCAAAATACCCGATCTTGCAATTGTAACCTACTTTCAAGCTCCCTTCAAAATCGATCTCGTTCATAATAGCTTTGATCATGGTTGACTTACCTTCACCATTTTTGCCCACAAAAGCTACCTTTTCTCCCCGTTCAATCACCATAGACGCGTTTTTGAACACGACATGGTCGCCGTATGTTTTGGTCAGGTCTTCTACCATTACCGGGTATTGCCCTGAGCGTGGTGAAGGTGGGAATTTCAACCGTAATGCCGAAGTATCTACTTCATCTATCTCGATAATTTCAAGTTTCTCAAGCATCTTTACACGCGATTGTACCTGCAAAGTTTTTGAATAAGTTCCTCTAAAGCGATCTATAAACTCCTGATTATCTGCTATGAAACGCTGCTGCTCCTCATAGGCTTTCAATTGATGCACGCGGCGGTCGGCACGCAACTGAAGATAATGAGTGTATTTGGCTTTATAATCATATATCCTGCCCATGGTAACTTCGATGGTACGGTTGGTGATGTTATCTACAAAAGCACGGTCGTGCGAGATCACCATCACTGCCTTTGCCGAGTTGATCAGAAAGTCTTCTAACCATTGTATGCTCTCGATATCCATGTGATTGGTAGGTTCATCAAGTAAAATAAGATCTGGCTTTTTTAACAAAATTTTGGCCAGCTCAATACGCATCCGCCAGCCACCCGAAAATTCAGAAGTTTGCCGGCTAAAGTCTTTACGATCAAAACCTAGCCCTTTTAGCACTTTTTCTACTTCAGCATCATAATTGGTGACTTCTACGGTATAAACTTTCTCACTCAGTTCTGATACCCGCTCAATCAGCTTCATGTAATCATCAGTTTCGTAATCGGTACGGATGTTAAGCTGTTCATTTAGCTCATCGAGCTCCTTTTGCATTTGGTTCGCCTCTTCAAATGCTTTCATCGTTTCTTCAAACACGGTAACCTTATCCTGAGTGAGCAAATGCTGTGGCAAATAGGCAATTACCGCGTCCTTAGGACCGGTTACGCTACCGGTAGTAGGTTTGGTTACATCGGCAATTATTTTGAGGATGGTAGATTTACCCGCACCATTCTTGCCCATCAGGGCTATTTTATCGTTCTCGTTTATAGAGAAGGTTACATCACTAAAGAGCGTGGTTCCGCCAAATGAAACGGAAATGTTATTTACATTTATCACAGTATGAGCTTATTGAATTAGGTGCAAAGATGGTAAACCTTAACGAGAAATAGAACTGCAAAAATTATTGTTGTAAATATTTGTTTATCAGGGTTTTATCAATATTAAAAAAAGAGACAACACATAGGTGTTGTCTCCTTAAGTGAGCTTCTGCCCGCAATTTCGAACTCTTTTATAGAGAAGTTAACGATGTAATGATTTTTTACGTAAATAATTCAATAACTCTTTTGGCCTGTCTGTTTGGATGATGGTTGCCCCATGGGCAATTAGCCAGTCCCAGCTGTCCTTAGTATTACCCAGATTTACCGCTTTATAATCATCGTACCTGGCATTGAAACATGGTCATAGCGAGTTTGATCCGTGTTGATCGATGTATGCTTATTTAATAAAATGGCCGAGTATCAGTTTTAAAATTCAACTTAGAGGCTACCGGTTTCATGTGCTCCTGGTAATCCTTAATAATTTGTTTTGCGTCCGGTTTGTCCTGGCGCATTTTGACTTTCAATCACTTGTCATAAATTCGGCCATTTAATTTTTTATACAATTTAGATCATTGTAATTTCATGAGGTAATTATTTCCTTAAAGTTCAGTTAACATTAGTAGTGTAGGTTTGCGCCACTAAGTAATGGAAACTGCTGACGCTATTTTACTCTCACGTATCCGGGAAGACGATCATTCGGCTTTTGACCAGATGTTTGAGCGTTATTGGGAGCGGTTATATCGGGCAGCCCTGTCACGGCTTGATGACGAGGCGCAGGCACAAGACCTTGTGCAGGAGATTTTTATCAAGCTCTGGCAACGCAGGCGCAGTTTATCTATTCAAACCACCCTGGAGCAATATTTATTAAGCGCCGTACGCTTTAGCGTGATCAGTCATTTCAGATCGCAAAAAGTTACGCATGTGCGCCTGGAGGATGCCTTGCAAAGGGTGGAACTGCTGGAGAACTCTATTCATGACCATGCCGGATACCTGGAGTTGGAGCAAACACTTGAACAAGCGGTTAAACATATGCCCGAAATGCTGCAAAGGGTTTATCAATTGCGCAGCGAACATCAATCCGTAAAAGCCATTGCCAGCAAACTGGGTTTGGCCGAGCAAACGGTAAAAAATTATATCTCCGAAGTACTGCGGAGACTGCGCATAGTTGTTTCCGAAAAACACCCCGAACAAAGTGCTGCTTATATAGCTCTGGTATTATTTGTGCTTTACAATTAGTTAACAAAATGTTGATGTAAATTATAAGTACCTGTATGGCTTTTTAACGACTTACTGTTGAAAACCCCAACATGGAGCTACGTAAATTTATAAAACAATTGCGCCGGTATCAGAAAGATACAACTAATGAAACCGAAAAGGCCATCATTGAAGCTTGGTATGAATCGTACAAGACCGAAAGTGAAAAGAAATCCCTGCCTAAAGAAGAACTTGAGCGTGCCAGAAATGTTATACAAGCTAACATCAGCGTATCTATTCACAAACCTGTGCCATCATTATGGTTCAACTATCGAATTGCCGCGAGCGTTTTGTTATTATGCTCTTTGTCTGCCCTGATTTACTTTCTGCGCAGGCCTATAGCCCCACCCAAGGAAATCTTTACTACTTTAAGAACACTTAACGGCGAGATCCGGAAACTAACCCTGTCCGATAGTTCGGTTATTTGGCTGAACGCGCAAAGCAGGATTCGTATCCCTTCCAATTTTGATAAAAATATACGTCAGGTTTATTTAGATGAAGGTGAGGCCTTTTTTGAGATAAAACACAATAGACATAAATCATTCAGGGTTATTACCGCTCCTTTACAAGTACAGGTCTTAGGAACCTCATTCAATATCAATGCCTATCATAGTCTGCCCCATGTAAGGGTCACTGTAGCTACTGGTAAGGTTGGAGTGAGCAAGGGAGCAAAGCTGCTGTCATTCCTCACGCCTGGGCACGAGCTTACTTATGTGGCCAATAAGGGAACTTTTGAGCAGAAGGTAGTAGACGCCAGTCAGAGCCAAAGCTGGAAAGACGGCGATACCTATTTGAACCGCGTAAAATTTGAAGAGCTATCACTTGTTTTTAAAAACTTGTACGGTCTTACTTTAAAAGCAGGTAATCAACGGGTGCATGATTATCTGTTCAGTTTACGTATTAAACGCGATATGCCTGCCTCAGAAACGCTAAAACTCATCAGCGCTATACACAATGCACATTTCAGAAAGGAGGGCACTAACGTAATTATTTATTAGCCCTAATTAATAAAGAAACCGGTCCCTGTTTCAGCAGGAGCCGGCTTTAGTTTTCAGCAGGTGAAGGTTTGCCGACCCCGCCTGCCATGCTCAGCAACTATTTGACTCATTACAAAGCAATCAAAAATATGAATTTCCATACACAGTTATGCAGACAGTTTATGCGTATCTCTTTTTTACTTATTTCCATATCATTAACCATTGGCCTGGTATCGGTACGGGCCACTGAGTTAGCTGCCCAGGGGGTAAATACCCGGGTAGATATTAGCTTCGGCAAGGAGGACCTTTCTTCGGTTATCAAAAAACTAGAGCAAAAGGCCAATGTGGTATTTGCCTATGACGACGTATTTTTAAATCTCGCCGGCAAATATGTCGACGCGGCGGATTTTAAAAATGAAAGCCTGAAAAACATCCTTATGGCCCTATTCAAAGGGCAGGAGATCGGTTTTAAAGAACAGGCCGGTAACATTATACTTTACCGGCAACTTACCGGGCGGATAAGCGGTAGGGTCACAGATGAAAACGGTGAGCCCATGCCTGGCGCGTCGGTCAGTATCCTGGGCACTTCGTACGGTATGATAACCGATCTTGATGGTAAATATAACCTCAGCCTGCCCGAGGGTACTTACACGGTAGCCGTTACGTTTGTAGGCTACAACCGTGTAGAATCTGCCAATGTTAAAGTTACCGGCAACCGGGCCACGGTGTTAAATATCCGTTTGACGGCAGATAATCAGCTTAAAGAAGTTACGGTAAGTTACGGTAAACAACGCGCCCGCGAGGTTACAGGTTCAATAGCACAGCTTAGTGCCGCGCCATTGCAGGATATGCCGGTAATACAGTTTGCGCAACAATTGGAGGGTAAGGTAGCTGGTGTATCGGTTGTGCAAAGCAGTGGTCAGCCGGGCAGAGGGATAGATTTCCGTATTCGTGGTGCTGCATCTTTTTTTACAGATAACCAGCCTCTTTTTGTAATTGATGGGATGCCTATAACAGGTAGTATCAACAATATTAATCCCGATGAGATTGAGAGTTTTAGTATCCTGAAAGATGCGTCTGCTACGGCTTTGTACGGTTCAAGGGCTTCTAACGGAGTGATACTCATAACTACACGTCACGCTAAACCCGGTACGGGTACCTCGGTAGAATTTAATGCCAACTACGGTGTGCAATCTATCCCAGGCAATAAGGTGCCTAAAGTGATGAATGCCGAGCAGTTTGCTGAGTTTATGAGAGAGCGGGCAGAGGATGGTTTGTTATATGAAAAAAATTACACCATCGCCAAAGACTATAAAGCCGCTTACCTTGATGTCGACCCTTCAAGCTATGGTACCGGAACCAACTGGTATAAACTGCTTACGCGCACCGCGCCTATTCAGAATTACGATGTAACCATACAGTCGGCAACAGAAAAATCATCTTCCACTGCTATAGTAAGTTACCAGGATCAGCAAGGTGTTTTAATTAACACGGGGACACGTTTATTTTCTGCACGTTTCAATAAAGATCTGTCTGTAGCCAATGGCAGACTAAAAATGGGAGTTAATTTGGCGCCAAGCTACCGCCTGGATCATAACAACCGTTTAACAACAGATGGTGTGGGTGGCTTATTTGAGCGCATCTTCGAAGCCAGCCCGCTGATCTCTCCTTTCAATGCCGATGGATCTTATCAGCGCAATGTGAGTTCACCAGGCATGGTAGCCTATGTTAATCCATTGGCCCAGTTTAATCTTACTAATGATAATTACAAAACTACACGCATACTTGGAAATGCTTACCTCAATTATGAGGTTATCAAAGATCTGTTGTTAAAAGTAAATGTAGGCGTTGATAAGGGTGGCGAAACACGTAACTATTATCAGTCGGGTATTGTAACTTCTACAGCTAATAACCCAACCGGTACCAGCAGCTCAGTTGATAATGGTTCATATACAGCAGAGGGTTATCTGAACTATACTAAAACTTTTCATCAGGATCATCATTTCGAAATATTAGGAGGATATTCTGTTCAAAAGTATTCATCAACATCAAATACGCTAACCGGCCTGGGGTTCCCGAACGATGATATCCCATACCTGACCGCGGCCACCAGCGTAACCGGTAATAGCTCCTACACCGCTTATTCATTATTGTCGGTTATCGGACGTATTAACTATAATTATAAAGGCAAGTACCTGCTGCAGGGAGCATTCCGTAACGATGGATCTTCGCGTTTTGGTGCAAATTCCCGGTACGGTAATTTTCCTTCTGTATCGGCTGGCTGGGTAGTAAGCGACGAGAAATTTATGGAACGTTTAAAAGCCGTTGACCTGTTTAAAATTCGCGCCAGTTATGGTGTAACAGGTAATAACTTCTTTTCGAGCAATTATGTAGCACAATCTACTACTTCAAATTACTATTACAATTACAACAATACCATTACACAGGGTACTACGCTTAGTAATTTGGGTAATCCTAATTTGCAATGGGAGCGGAGTTTACAGCTTGATTTAGGGTTTGATTTGAGTTTGCTGAAAAACCGTATCAGTTTGACTTACGATTATTATCACAAAATTTCTGACCACCTGATACAAGCCAGGCCATTGCCAACTTCATCGGGTTATACAACAGTTTATGATAACGTAGGTAAGCTGGCATTCTGGGGGCATGAAATTACCATCAACACAGTTAATATTAATAAACACGATTTGAAGTGGAATAGCTCTTTCAATATTTCATTCGATCGTAACATCATCAAGAGTCTGGTATCGCCAGGTTACATCCGCCGAAATAATACCGTAACCTCCGATTATTTCCGCCAGCAGGTTGGCCACCACTTGGGTGAGTTTTACGGCTTTGTTTTTGAAGGTTTGTATAAAGACGCGGCCGATCTCGCCAACTCTCCAAAATACCTGGCTACAACTACTTCGCCTAATGGTTCATCAGATATAGGAACTATTAAGGTTAAAGACATTAATGGCGACGGTGTGATTGATGACGTGAACGACCGCACCTTTATCGGCGACCCTACGCCAACGTTTACAGGCGGTTTTACCAATAATTTTGTCTATAAAAGGTTCGACCTTAATATCCATACATCATTTTCCGTAGGAGGGAAAATCCTGAATGCAGCAAAATGGGCTTATCAAACCAATATGGATGGTTCGCGCGTGCCACTGGCCGCCGCGCTTGATCACTGGCGTTCTGTTGACGACCCCGGGTCGGGTATTTATCCGCGCACTAAAACAGGTACTACAGCAATCGGCCGTGAAGTAAACTCCCAATGGATCGAAAATGGCTCGTATTTCGCCATCAAAAACATTTCGCTGGGTTATACCATACCGTTTAAAAATAATATCGCCTTCAAAGCTCTTCGTGTTTATGCTTCGGTACAACAGGCATTTGTATTTACCGGTTACTCGGGCATGAACCCGGAGATTAACCTGAGCGGGCAGGATCCAACCCAGGGTATTGGTGTTGATGAAAATGCGTACCCCATCCCAAGGACTTTCTCATTAGGTGTTTCAGCCTCCATAAAATAAATCGAAAGCAAAACTTAAAAAGAGCACAATGAAAAAAATATATATTTTGATGGGGCTATTCTTACTAACAGCGGCCTCATGTAAAAAAAGCTTTATTGATTTAGCGCCCCAGTCATCATACAGCGATCAAAACTATTATAAAACCGATGCACAGTTTGGGCAGGCAGTTACAGCGGCTTACGCAGGTTTGCGAGACGTAGTAACAACAGACTACCTGTTTTCTGAAATGCGCTCAGATAACACCATTTATCAGTCGTTTTTAAATAACAGGGGTACAGCGTATACCGATCGTGAAAAATTGTCTGATTTCATGGATGCCTCAACCGATAGTTATACCGCTACAGAATGGCAAAACGCGTATCTGGTAATATCCCGGGCAAATATTGTGATCTCGAGGCTTAAAACGGCGTCGGGTATTGCTGATGCTTCTGTGAAAAGCTATGACGGACAAAGCAAATTTCTGCGTGCGCTGATGTACTTTAAACTGGTGAGACTGTTTGGCGGCGTTCCGCTTTTTGTTAAGGAAGTGACTACGCCCGATGATGCATTCCTGCCGCGCTCATCTTCTGATGATGTGTACAAGCAGATCATTGCCGATGCCACTGATGCCTTAAACGAACTGGCGCCTCCGGCAAAGTTTCCGCAAACAGGAATTGCTACCAAAGGTTCGGCAGCTGTGCTGTTGGCCGATGTTTATGTAACGTTAAAGCGTTGGGCTGATGCAGAAACACAGCTGAACACTCTATCGACCATGGGCTATGGTTTGAACACCAATTACGCCGACGCCTTTTTACCTGCTAATAAAAACAACAAAGAGTCGCTGTTTGAAGTGCAGTTTTTGGATGGAACCCTTACCGGCGCCACACCCAATCCATTGTGCTTTCATTTCCTGCCACGCAGTAAAAATACATCGTTAATTACTACGCTGGCTATTGACAATACTACTACCGGTGGCTGGAATACACCAACACAGGATCTGATCAGTAATTATGAAACCGGCGACAAGCGTCTGGATGCCTCTATCGGTATTGCCGAGGGTACGTACGATGGCAGTAACTACTTTACTTATTCCGCGGTAAAAAGCATTGTAAATTACAGCGGAGCCCCAAGTGGAAAAACAGCGGTGCCTTATATCAAAAAATATGAGCATACACCAGCCGCCATAACCGGCTCTGCGGATGATTTTCCGATCTACCGTTATTCAGAGGCTTTACTATTACTGGCTGAGGCCCAAAACGAGCAGGGCAAATCACCGCTGGCGGCTTTAAATACAGTTAGGGCCCGTGCAGGTCTGGCTCCGGTTGCCGGTGCTGATCAGGCAACGCTGCGCAATACTATTTTGCATGAACGCCGTGTTGAGCTGGCATTCGAAAACAAGCGCTGGCACGATCTGACGCGTAGTGGTAATGCAGTTGATGTAATGAATGCTTTTGGTGTTAAGCTAAAGACCCAGATCAACTACATTTCGCCCGATTCATACATTGTTAATAGCAATAAGCTGTTATATCCTTTGCCTGAGGCTGAAATAGGCTTGAATACGTTGCTTACACAAAACCCCGGTTATTGATCTGATATTTTTTACATCCCCTCGTGCACATAGGGCAGGAGGGGATGTTATGAATCTTTAAACAAAAATATAATGCCGAATTACAGAAAGAAGTTCGCAGCCGGGTTTTGCCTTGGCCTGTTGTTACTGAATTATAATGCAAATGCCGAAAATAGTTTACCCCTGGCAGATACAGTTTTAAATACGCCCGGCCCCGACGCGGTAGTTAAACCCGGCGATTTTTGTATCGCGGTACTGCCCGATACACAATACTACCTGGCCCAGGCCCAGCTTGGTGGAACCTTTGACATGTTCAAAGCCCAGATTGACTGGATAAAAAAGAACCAGGTTAAAGAGAATATCGCTTATGTAGCACACATGGGTGATATCACCGAGCACGGCGATAATCCCGTCACCGCAAGGAGCGAATGGTACCTGGCCAAAACCGCACTTTACGGGCTGGAAAACCCGGTTAGCATACCTTATGGATTGGCTGTAGGTAATCATGACCAGTTTCCGTCGCAGTATCCGGTTAAGGGTACCACCAATGGCTATAATCAATATTTTGGTGTACAGCATTTTGAGGGCCGTTCTTACTACGGTGGTCATTATGGTAATAATAACGATAGCCACTATGACCTGTTTACGGCAGGCGGTGTTGATTTTATTGTGTTGTTTTTGGAGTTTGATGCTTTTAATGAAGACCAGGCAGGTATGTACAGTTGGGCCAACCAGATCCTGGCCAAATACGCAACCCGCAAGGCAATTGTGGTAAGCCATTCCATTTTACATTTTAACCCGGTAACCGGTTCCAATACGCCACAGGCCCCTTTTAATGCACAGGGTAAAGCCATTTATGAAAGCCTTAAAGGCAATCCCAACCTGTTTATGATGCTTTGCGGCCACGTAGGCGACAATGGCGAAGGTTATCGCTCCGAAACTTTTAATGGGCATACGGTTAAGGCTTTCCTTAACGATTATCAAAGCCGGCCAAACGGCGGGAATGGTTTAATGCGCTTGTACAAATTTTCGGTTAAGAACAATGAGTTATCGGTCAGAACATTTTCGCCTTATGCCAATACGAGTGAAACCGATGCCGACAGTCAGTTCACCGTTCCATTGTTTGATAAACCGGTAAAGTAAACCAAGCTAATTACACTATAATGTACTATATGTAAATCATCCTATCAAAATATATATCAACCTATCATGAAAAATAATAACACAAACTTTATCAAGGCGGCGGCCTGCTTGTTAAGCAGCCTACTGCTTTTTTCCAGCTGCCAGAAATCACAGCTTGGCGATACAAAAACAGTAAATAATAGTAAGCTGCCGGCTATTAACGAGCTTACTGCATCGGCAACAAGTCCTGAGATCAGGGTGTTGTCCTTCAACGTGAGGCATAATGACCCTTCCGACGCGCAATCTATTACCGAGCGGCAGGGTAACATCCGCCAGATCATTGTAGATAACAATCCCGATGTTTTCGGGTTGCAGGAGTTTTCGGATAATTCATTTGAAAACTGGTTTATCCCACAGATGGCAACACTGGGTTATGGGGTGTATTTTGATGAGTCGGCCGGTATGGGCACACCCAAAGTTATTTTTTATAAAACCAATCGTTTTACGCTGGAAAGCAGCGGTACTGTTGTACTTGGGCCAACCAATACCGGTACCTGGGCCAAATTGTTGGATAATTCAACAGGCCTCAGATATTTTGTAAGTAACAGTCACTGGCAGTTTGATTCGCAGCCAGTGAGGTTACAAAACTCTCAGGCGCTGGTGGCAGCCGTTAAGCAATACAATACTGAAAACCTGCCTGAAATTGTTTTTGGTGATTTTAACGCGAAGCCCAGTACCGAAGAGATCAACAACCTGAAGGATGGCCTGGATGTAGTGGATGCCCTTGGCGATACCGATGGCGACCTTACCTTTCACGGCTGGACAGATACTGGTACGGGTAAGATAGACTGGATGATGAGCGACCGGAGTATGTCTTTCACTTCATGGAAAGTAATTACCACCAGTTATAACGGTTTCTGGCCTTCAGATCACTGGCCGGTAATGGCAAACTTTGTGCCTGGTATTTTTGGCGGCGCCCATGCCGATGCCAACGGAAAAAGTGCGAATGCCAATACTAAATTCTCGTTTGCCGATATCAACGGCGACGGTAAAGCTGATAAAGTATACTGGAATGCTACCTATGATAGCGGCCGTCCGCAGATATTCCTGTCCAATGGTG
Source organism: Mucilaginibacter sp. 22184 (assembly GCF_052045695.1). NCBI lineage: Bacteria > Pseudomonadati > Bacteroidota > Sphingobacteriia > Sphingobacteriales > Sphingobacteriaceae > Mucilaginibacter > Mucilaginibacter sp. 22184. Next base: position 264,493 of record NZ_JBQEPI010000006.1, on the reverse strand, counting down.
ATGGCACCTTTGCTGTGACAGCTGTGGTTCATACTGCTGGCGCTTCTACATCAACCACTACCCGTTACTATTACGCCGATGTGAACGGCGACGGCAAGGCGGATGAGATACTTTGGGATCCAACCTTAAACTCGGGGCATACACGTGTTTATTTGGCTACTACCAATGGTAATTTTAGCTCAACCGTGATCGACAACCCGGAAGGAACGAGTGCGGGTACTACCACCATTTATAACTTTGCCGATGTAAACGGCGATGGCAAGGCCGACAAGATCTATTGGAACGGTACGTTTGATTCGGGGCATACCCGGGTTTATCTGGCTACCTCAAACGGTAATTTCAGCGGTACGGTTGTGTCTGGTACCGAAGGTGCAAGCACTACAAGTGGCTCGGTATTTTATTATGCCGATGTGAACGGCGATGGAAAGGCAGATAAGATACTTTGGCAACCAACACTCAACTCAGGTAAACCATCAGTTTTCCTGTCAGATGGCGCCGGTACATTTACTGCCTCAACCTCATTCACCGATGCCGGTGCTTCAAGTGTTTCGGCAGCGACCGTATTTTATTTTACCGATGTAAATGGCGATGGCCGCGCCGATAAGATCTACTGGAACCCTGGTAATTATTTAGGTAAGCTCAAGATTTATTATGCTACCACTGCTAATACATTTGATGGGCCATATTATTCATTGCGGGGTACTTCACAAAGCGGGGATACTGATTTCTTTTTTGCTGATATTAACGGAGATGGAAAGAATGACCAGATCCGGTGGAACTACGCAGAAAACGGTGGCGAATTAAGAAATTATTTTGCAAAATAATTTCCCTGCTATCATGTTTTGAGCGTATTGAAAGCATGTGTTGGAAGAAAAGGAAATTCGCTTGACGAATGTTAAGAATTTAGATAAAGGTATAAGGCCTTGCCGGAAAATTTCGAACTCTTTTTGCGGCGATCTAAAGTTCTGGCTATCTTTTCTTATGCCCATAAAAGGATATGCCCATAACGGAATATTTCTTTCAGTGGCCTTCAGATCGCAATTTTCGAACCCTTTTACAGAAGATTTGAGGAAGTTAGCTTTGATGGTAGTATAGTTCGAACAATACAGGATCGATTTCCCGGGAATGGACCACTGATGGGTTACATCATTAAAACCAGGTAAGATTCTAATATATTTGAGAGATATAGACCTATGTTTTTAAGCTCCACTCAAAAGTAAAACCAGTAGTTATAGCTAAAATAATAGCTTCCAGGGTAAATTGTCCCTCGCTTGCCAGATTTACTATAAGATTGTCTTTGCCTAACATTGCGTAAAATACCGGCATAAACAATTGATTTTTTATAGCTAATATAATTAAAGTGAACAACAAATACTTTAGCCATCTTGCTGGTGAAAGTTTATCCCAAGTTAAGATAGCTATTATCACACAGGCCATAACAGGTTCAACAAAACTGATATATGAAGGAATGAGCACTTCAGGACCATAGGGCAATTTACACCATTCGTTTGTAGGAGCAAGGTGTGCGATCGAGTTCGTTACCGGCTTCCAGACTGCGGTAGTTAATGGACTCGCAACGAACATGAAAATAGCGGCTATGGCAGCTGCAGCCAAAAATTTAAGAAAGAAATTATTTAGCCTAGGAGCAGAGAAAGCTATTAATCCACACATTATAGCGATCGCCAGTAACTTTGGAATGTTGCTTATTAACATAAAGCCTATAGAATTGCTACAATAACCGTTCATGAATGGCCCTCTAAAGAGACTTTCTGTTAACATAGCATCTATAATAACCAGGAAAGCCCACTTTTTGGCAATAACTCCTCCAACTTTCTTCTCCGCTAATTGCCAAAAAAAGATCAAACCCAGGACTGAAACCACGCGAGTGAAGAATTTGTAAGGTGTGGTAATAACTGTAAAATCAGGGAAGGCTACATTCATCTCTTGGAGCATTACAACATGAATACTTAGCGAAAGCACCAGGCTAACGATAACTCCTATGCTAAATTTCAACCAGTTAATATTGTATTGTTGCATAAATTATTATAATGTTCAGGAAGGTTTCGTTTTAAGATTAAGGAAACTAAAGTAGCATTTTCACCGCATCGGGCTTGAAAAGCCAATAACAATATCTAAAAAATATCATTTGTGATTTTTTGCTATTAATGAAAAAGAGCTTTTGCTTTAAAAGCACCCTAAGTGAAAATTGAATACCTCATAGCCGCTTATTTAGCAAAAAACATACATAACTGTATTTTGATTAATTGAGAAGCGGAATTATGTTGAAATTTCGAACTCTTTTTTGTGGGCAGTGAATTTAGTATAAATATTATAGGTCAATAACGTGCAGTGATATAAAAAGTAGATGTTCTGAAGTGAACATCTACTTAAGTGACTTCCGATCACAGTTTAAAAGTTTTTTTATTAAAGATTTGAAAAGATCGACTTCGATATTTGATAAAACGAGATGAATAAAGAAAAAAAAGATTTTAACGCCCTTCTTGGAGGATAATTGATTTTACTTTTTTGTACAAAGTTCGATTATAAAAATTAAGTGGTTGTTTTATTCGGGATTTATGAGTTAGTCTAATAAAGTCCATGTACGCTTAGATTGTACAGTCTGTATCACTTGTTGTTCAGCTACCACAATGTTTTCCTTACGTTGGCCAATATATTCCAGACCGCTTAGTTTATTCCATAAAGCTACTATTACACGCAGGAATTCATCAACGGTTATCATAGATGAATTGATATCATGATGGTTGTAAACTATTTCTATTAGGCGGGCAAGTAACTCCTCAAAGTTGCCAGGTGTAACATCCTTCCATTCATAAAAATACTTGAGTAATTCTTCGCGTTCGGCACCGGGGATACTTTTTACAGTGCTGAAAAATATATGTGCCATTTCCGAAAAACATGACACCATATATACCGGTGGTTGTTGGTATACGATGTTACGGTACGAAAAATAGATTCGGGCAATATACTCCAGCATCTTTTCGCACAATATTTTTACGTTTTTACCAATGGTTGAAACAGATTCCTTTGAAGTTATTTTATCCAGAATACGAAACGACAGTAGCTGTAGGTTATTCAGTTGATTACTAAAATTTTCATAATACTTAACCAGTTCCGGGTGGCTTAATACTGATGTGCAAGGAGGGATGAAACTGATATCAGTTTGCAGATTATTGCCGTTTTTAATGAATTTGCCTACCTCCAGAAAATGGGAGCTTCGGCCGTTTATTTGCGAGGCCGGTATTATGGTAATATTGTATTGTTTATCAACCTCTGGATATCTTAAGGGAACCTCCTCCGGATCTGGATTGCCACTTGCCACGCGCTCGAACGGGTTGACGGTTAACAAGACGTAGTACGTTTCGGAATTTTCTGTTGCGTTATCCTGACCGAAATAATGGGTAAACAGCAATTCAGTACCTGTTCTGGATATATCAATGCGGTGGCCTTCGGCGGTTACCGCGCTACAATGGTTTATTTTAATCTGTACCTGATTTGAGGCCCTCTCTGTGATCTGTATATCCAACGCGGCAGATTCGTTCGCGACAGGTGGTAATAAGCCAAAGTTATGGTTATTGAGTTGAAGGGAGTTAGAATCCCTCACTATATCATGTATGAAATTATCCGTGCTAATAAAATGCCCGCTGGAAATTTTCATTCCGTCTACCCAGTTTACAGGCTTGTTTTTTAATGGACTAAGCATATCATATTTTTGTATGTAGATGTTATTAAAAGGTTACAGGTAAACGGCCTGATCGCCGGTGCGTTCTGGCTCGCTTACAATTTCAGAAACACGTTTGGCATATATTGTGTTTGCTTCAGTGATCTTATTCTCAGTTATGTTTAGATCGGGATCGATAAATCGCCGCTGTTTCCAAAAAGATGGTTTAGTGTAAAATATCCATTTATAACTGTCGGTTTTATTGGTTTTATATCCCACAGGCGCATTCGGAAATTTTAAATTATAATCATCAATAAATTTCTGAAACCATTGGCCAAAATTCATATTCGGCGGTGCTTTAGCCTTAACTTTTAGGGGTTCCGGATCATCCGTATTTTTATACAGATCAAGTTCCAACACCATTAGTTTATCAAAGTTAAGATGCTCCATACTAATATCTTCAGGTGTTCGTGGGTATTGCCATACTTTGTATATTTCCAGCGGGATGCTCATAAATGCAATATAAGCCCACCAGAAAATGGGCGGAAGCAAAAATATGATTACGCTGGTGGCAGCCCATAAACCATATTGCAAATTGTTTAGCCAATCAAAGCCCAGTTTAAAAAGATATATGCCCAGCAGGCAGGAAATCAGCGTGCAGAAAATAAAGAAGCCCTTTTTATTCAAAAGTTCATTTTCATGATATCTACCAGCAAGCCATACGTAAACAGAACCAAGGGTTAGGTAAATAAGTTGACAAAATAAATAACCCCAAGGCATAAATTGCAGATCGAGAAAGCCCAACAGACCGGGAATGCCCAAAATAACGGCTGTTAACAGAATAATAACAATGAGGCGTTTATTGCTTAGGAGCTTATTCTTTTTGTTAATTATGGTCATAATTGCCGCAGCAATCACGAAGATGAGGGGGAAGATAAGATAACGTATAAAAAATGATTTAACGTCCATGATATAATTGTATGTTCAGGTCTGTAACGGGCTTAAAAAATAAATTTGATATAAGTCTAATCAATTACCAATAATTGTGGTTATTGTTTTAAATATTATTTGTAAAAATATTAAAAAATGAAGATCAAGAGCCCTAATCTTATCGATACTGATTTTAAAGCAACGGTTGTTGCTGCAGAAATTGTTGAGAATGAATTGGTTGAAGTTGATGGTGTTGTGATATTACCAGTAGGCCCCCAACAACGTGCATTTGCAAAAGAGATTGCCGGAATTACCGTAAACCAAACCGATATCACTAACAAGAAAATGCTTCAGGTTTGGGTAAATCGAGATGGGTTGTATGATATGTTACCTGAGGGATTGTTCCATAAACCGCCTGCATCGAGTTTAATGATCACCGAAGAGGAGATGATTAAGGATATTGTTGACAGGAGGGATGAAGAGAAGCAGACACGGCGCTTTTTTGCGCCGTTTGAAGCAGAGGTGAATCACCTGAAAATGATCCTTGAGCTTTATGAGAACCGTCTGGATAAGAAAAATGAATACGACGATCTGATCAACATATTTTTAAAGGAGTGGAAAGAATTTAGCTGCTTTACAAATAAGCAAATGCTTATATTAATACACGTTTTGCCTGTTATACATGAGCAACGGAATAATCTTGTTTTTATAGGCAAAGTATTAACCATGTTATTTAAAACGTCTATATCACTCAGTTATAAATTAACGATTGGGCGTGGGGAAAAAGACTTGGCAGACATACAGACTTCATTGGGTAAGGCGGCCTTGGGAATAGATTTTATAGCAGGACAATTGATTGAGCCTGAAGAAGAGCTACGTGTTGCTATTGGGCCATTGAACGCTTCAACAATGATAGACTTTTTACCTGGAGAGCGATCAGCTGTTTGTATTGATGTACTACTATCATATTTTATACCGATGCAGGCCGGTGTAAAGATCGAATTGTTGGCCACGCCTGATTCTAAAAAAATAATTATAGGGGCGCAGCAGGATAATGCCAGACTTGGTTATACTACTTATTTGGGTAGTTAGATTTAATACTACTTTTCAATAAAAAGACGGTAATTATAATTGATGATACTCCGTGATTCCAGTTTTGACTGAAGCAGACTGAGCAATGTGTCCCATTCATTTGTTGATAGCTTACTTCCTTCATGGGGCTTTAAATATATATCCGTAGTTTTTTTAAAGCCTTCTTTGGGGTTCGAAGAAATACTTACCCCTTTAGCGATGCGGACACTTTTTAATTTGCTGCCCAGTTCATATTGGCAAAAACTAGTCAGATCAGCTTGAGTAACTATCCGGTCTTTGGTGGTAAGCCCATATTTATATGCCTGTATACGTTCGGCAGCGCCGAGACTATTTCTACCTCCAATGGAGGTGGTCATCAAGCGCAAATTATCTGTTTTTAGCTTTGTTGTTTCGAACTGCTGTAATCGGGAGCCCTTTCTGATATTATTAGCAGTATCTGCCAGGGTAGTCCAAAACTGAAGATATAACATGCTGGCCTTATTGGCCGGTTTCAAAACAAGATAATTGATTAGTTCATGATTGTCTTTTGCTTGATTTGATTTTTTTTCAATGAGCGAAATGTTTTGTTCGAGTGTTTTTAATGTCGAGTTTAAAAAATCATTCCCATAAGCCGCAAAGGCAGCTTTTTCATCCCTGAGCAATTCAAAAAGGTATTCGATGATCTGTTGTGCGTTCCGGGAGTCAAAACGTTCGGCCCCACCATTTCTGACAGAATAACTTCCTTCAAAATTTTGATCAGACTGGCTGTACGGGATTTCATTATAGTGAATATCGAGGTCGTCATGTAAATTTTGAACGGATAAAAAATGATCATAGGCTGAAGGTTTGATCGGGATGATGTTATTCATTTCCTTTACCCTGAATTTTTGTTCATGTAGTTTTCGGCTCATAACCGGAAAACAGTTTAGGTGAAGTTGCAGTTCGTTGAGTACATCCGGCCCGATCATTGCCGGGAAAACCATTTTTATCCATATACAAGGCTTAAGCCGTTTCAGATCAGAAGGCTCAATCCACCTTTCAAAGGATGTGGGATAGCTTTTTTTAAGCAAGTTAAGATCATTTAAGCTATCATCTGTAAGAGATATAAAACGATTTTGATAATATGATTTTACATCCCGGGTAATTAAATTAATAACGTTTTGATCATAAAATACAGGTTTGTTTTCGCCCGCTTTCTCCTCTTCATATATTAATCCGCTTGTGGTATGCAGCTCCCGCTCATCTGTGTAGAAACGGGTAACAGACAGTAGGTTATAAAAATCATTATTGGTAGTATAGCCTGGCCATTCAAAATACAATCCGGCATCCCGAAGCGTGTTAAGTTTAGGGTCGGTTTCGATACCCACCCATAAAGTATTGTTTTCGATAAAAGATTGTGGTAATGAACTCGTAATTAAGCTTTTTTGGGCATCCGGAGCATGCTCCCATAATTGCCTGCCATTGAACGTATATTTAATTTCGGCTTTGAAAACAAAGTTTTCGCCTACTGGAGTAAAAAAAGCCTCTAAAGTATCCGGTGTCGTTTTGCCTGCGTCAGGAGAGACGGCTTTTTTATAAATAAAATGGTTTTTGATGTTTAAGGTTTCCTTAACTTCAACCGGCATGCCCTTTAACAGGGCATGCGCGGGGAGGGGGGCAGTGAGGTAATCAGAAGCAAGTATTCTTGATATTTTATTGAGCACTCTGTTTTCCAGATTTTTAACATCATTTGAAAGGTTGAATAATTCTGAACTGAGCGCTTCGATCAATAATTTAACCAGTGGGTCAATGTCGTTAACATTTGTGGTGTTCCAGAAATCCATAGCGTTTCGGAGCATTCGCCCCTTGATTTCTTCTTTCGATGTGAAAAATAATTTGCTCATGTTTAGGCTTTTATGCAGATAAAGGGCTTAAAAATAATGACGTGCAAAAGGTATAATACTCACCGGTTTTATTGAGCTTTCCTTTTATAATGATCTGTACTTGCTTCTTTATTTCGCTTACATTTCTTAAGGGATAAAATTTATTGATCTCGCTGATGTGTACATCAATATCAATATCATAAATCCTTTTTTCAAACTTTTTGATTGATTTAAGTAATGATTGCCTTAGTTTTTCTTCCCAGAGAGTTTCACTCTGTATAAGTTCAAAATCCATGTCCCATATCTCGCATCCAAACTCGGGGTTATAACGATGTTCGCCGTACCTGGTAAAAATGATCAGCTCTATGTATTGAGAGATAGAGGCTCCCAGATCCTGTGTTTGCATATCTCGCCCCAAACTAATGTTTTGGAATCTTAATGGCTTGAAATATAGTGGGTTTTGCATATTAAATATTTGATTTGCAAGATGGCGATAAAAAAAATCACTTTTTCATAAACATTTCTTTTGAAAAATAGTTGTAGAAATGTTTTAAAGGTTAATAAAATATTCATTACATCCTTTATTTTGAATGATTTATATTGATAATTAATCGTTTTAATCTTAAGTTATCTATGATCTCTTAACAATAATATTACATATATTTAATGAAGCCCATAAATATAATTGACCTGAACCGATCCTACAGGGTTTTTATAATGTACCTGGCAGGGTTATTAATGTTTGCTGTTGTAACCGTTTATTTCTTTTTCCTTACCTCAAGCCATGAAATGGTACTGTTGAATGCCAAAGTGAAGCAAACTGATCAATTAGTAGCTATTCGTAATGACATCAACAATAGTTTCGAAGTTATTCTTATGCGCATGCAACAGCTGTCGCAGTATTCAAGAATGAATTCGGAGGAATTAAACAATCAAAATACCTTGCTTAATGATATTCAGGAGAATAACCAGCATATTCTTGACAAGCTTCAGAGCAACCCCTATCCGCTCAAGAGTTTCGATCTGTACAAAAAATTAAGTAACCACATTGCTACTATAGCTAATGTAAAAGATTCATTATTTACCACCCGTTTTCAGATTGAAAGCCTTCGTTCGCAACTGGAATCGTGTAATAAAATAAATAAAGCAGCGGCCAGCAAGCTAAGTGGCCGGTTTTCACATTATTAAATCATATGTTAAAGTTTAATTTAAAAGAGCGAAGAGAGAAATTCCTTTTGTTTTTAGGAATGTTTCTGATAACATCAGCCATATTGTGTACAGCCATCTTTTATAATTATAACGATGGTGCAACTATATCAAAGGAGGAGTTTTCCAAGCGAATAGCCGAAGAGGATGAATTTGAGGCTTTGGTTACAGAGGCTATACCAACCGTTGACACTACCTATACACATATTGCCAAATTTAACCCCAATGTACAGGCTCTTTTTTTAGAGAACGATATCAGGAATTCTATTGGCGCCATACGTTCCTATTATAACCGCCGTCCGTATGATAACCGGTATAAATGTTTTATTCACGCCTCAAAGCTTTTCGAGAACCTGTTTTATGATAAACGCGAACTCACCGGTAATTACAGCGATATGAACCGGCTTAGTAAACTGCTTGATGACTGTAAGCTATCAACACGGCAGTTACAACAAAGCCTTGGCGCCAGCAAGTAAACGCAAAACATCACATCACTATAAAAACAAAAACCTTTAAACCAATGAAAGACGATTACAACAGCGGCCGCCCCGTGGATACCAACAGGCAAACCTATGCCTTTTTATATATCATTGTTGGGATACTCATTATTGCCGCACTGATTTTTTTATTTAAAAGCTCATTATTTGATAAAAGAACTGTTAATGCCAGGCTGCTAAAAGATGAGATATTCTTAAACGAAAACCTCGTGTACTCAGATAATACAGCTAATGCCAAAAGCTGGGTATGGGAGTTTGGTAATGGCGATAAATCAAACGTCCAAAACGGAAGTTATAAATTTAAGCACGCCGGCGATTATATTGTACGGATTACTGTTGATGGTACCCTAAAGCAGCAGTTTCCGGTAAATGTTAAAGATACCATTGCCCAGTCTGTTGATACCCTGATGACGATCAACGGGCCTACCCAGGGAATCGTCAATGAGCAAATCAGGCTGGAAGCACAAGGCAATGCCAGGATATACGAATGGTCATTTGGTGAAACCGGCAGGGTTGATGTTAAAGGAGCCACCGCATTATACACTTATCATAATCCCGGAACTTATTTTATAAAACTCAGCACCGATAAAAGCAAACACCCTGTTTATCATCGTATGCTGATATCAAACCCCGACTCGACAGTTAACGCCATTGTAACGCCTGGTGAAGGGGAACGAAAAGTGATTGACGACATCAGGGCACATTTGCAAGCCATTGCTAATGGGGCCGATTTTAATACCAATTACTATTATCTCGTTAACAAGTATTTCTGTGGTGATGAAAAAGTAACCGTTAACCTGGAAACCAATGGCGATAGTAAGCAAACCGACTTTTACTCATACTGTATGCGGCTTACTTTTGGCGGTGGTATTAATATTGATGAAGCCCAGGTAACCTTAAGGGCTAAATCAACCTGCTCAAGTATGCTTACTGTTAAACAGCATTCATCTACCTCGAATGCCGCTCCGAGAAGAACCAAATAATAAACCGTTATCGAATGAACCTAATATATGCACCTATCAAGATGAAAAATATTTTAATAATGTTATTGTTGCTTTGCTGTATTTCGGTGAAAGCGCAGTCGCCTGTATCCATTAGTAAGAAAGTAATAACCCTGCCTGCTGCATTTGAAAAGCCAAATGAAAGTACCAATATCTATAACAGCGATGATAAAACCAGTTTACCATGGATAGTTTTCTCTGATCGAGATGAGAATTACACTTATACGTCTCCGGGAGGTACTCTGGTCATGAAAAAATTAAAGTTCATGGATCCTTTTTATGTTAGCGAAGAAAGAAATGGCTATATAAAATTGATCAAATACCAGCCAGGAATGGTACAGGGCCGTAAGCTTACGAACAAAAAATCGAGTCAGAGTTATGGCTGGATCAGTAAGTCGAAAGTTTTGCTTTGGCAATCGGCATTTATTAACCAGGGTACTTATCCCAGTAAATATATAGCGGTTATCAGCGGTAAAAACCCACTACTGATGCCCGACTTTTATTATGATAAAACAGATTCGTTATATGTATTTACCTCGCCGGAGTTGGACCGTAAAAAAGCAAAACTTGCGTTAAATAACATCGTATATGTTTTCAAAAAATCAGATGATGGTAAAAAAATGCTGGTTGGTTCTGAGGGACAACTTGTAGCCGACAGTGCATCCCGGAGTATTTATGGATGGGTGGCAGCCGACGCATTGCATAACTGGGGTAACCGGCTATATATTGGCTCGGCTAAAAATAACACTACAGATGGCGACGATTCAGCCGCAACGGCTATCAATCAGGCCATATTGGTATCTGCTCCTCCTGCCACAAGCACCTACTTTAAATTTGATCCTTTGATAAGCACAGATGAGCCTGTATTGCGGAGTGTGCCGGTAATTACAGGGAATGCGCTAAGCCCTAATGACAAGTTAGGAACCGGACTGGCTGTGGATGTGTATGATAAATCGAACAATAGTATTCTTAATGTTAAAGGTGGCCATCTTAAATACCAGGATTATCTGAACATCCGCAAGAACATCCATCACATTAATGTTGTTTTTGTGGTTGATGGTGGTAGCACTATGCGGAGTTATTTCTCCGGAATAACCAGCACTATACAGTCATTTGAAAATATATTTAATGCTCATGCAAAAGGTAACCAGATAACATATGGAGGTGTAGTATACCGGAATGCGCAGGATTGCCCTTCAGGTGGCATCAATAAAATGAACTTTACAGCTGATTATAGGGAGCTTGTAAAGTATTTTGATAAACAGGCATCGGTAACCAATGGCTGCGGCACTACTTTGCAAAATCAACCGGTATTTGAAGGTATAAACACCGCTCTTACTTTATTTAAAGGCCATACTAACGAAACCAATCTGATTGTATTGATAGGCACTACCGGATCGGGCAATTATAATGCCGATGATATAGCCAACGAAGCTGACCAGGTAGCTGCTGCTGACGCCCGCTTATTGGCTATACAAGTGTTTAGTGATTATAATCCTATCTATAATGATTTTGTGATACAGGCCAGGCGAATTGTTTCACAATCTGCCATAAAACTGGCTGATCTTAAAAAACAACGCATGATCACGGGCGAAGGCTTGAGCAATGTTCAGCAATTTAATACCTCGCTTTCCGATTCAATCTCCTTTTATCTGGATTATCCTAAAAACAGTATGATACAAGGTGCTGTAGTATTCCCGCCCAAAGGCGTTGTGAAAACAAACCAGGCCATGCGTTTATCTGTTGATCGCCTGATGAAAGAGACAGATTATGATATTAATACCCAGGTACATGCATTGGATAGTGCTTTCAGGCTTACCGGGCGCGAAAATCGTTATGTGCAACCCGGAGTAATTGCGCAGGTAAGTCCTGCAGCCAATGACTTAGGTAATAATATGCCGCATAATGCATTTAAGTACTTTATTAATGCTCAATTGCCGGCAAGCGTAGTAACACAACACCCAGGCCAATTGCAGTATTTATTGATTTTAAATGAACAGGAATATAATCAGTTAACTGATATATTGTCATTGATGATAGGCGAAAACCTGCAGCAGGATGCCTCTGATTATCGTAAAAGGTTGTTTAAAAACTACGTTGATATTATTCAAAAACGATTAAACCAAAAGATATCAAAAGGCGACATTAAAGATATGCAGTTGAGTACATACTTTAAAACGGTTACCGGTTTGCCATTGCCCGGAAAAAATAGTTTCCAGAATACCAAAGTAGCTGATTTAAGAGGAGATATGCCTCAGCAACAGTTCGAGACATATATTAAGTTTTTAGTGCATAGCAGCGAGCAGGTTAAGCGCTCGGTGCTGGTTAACCAGCATTTTACCTCAAACGGCAAAACTTATTTTTACGTAACCCAGGCCAACCTGCAATAGCATGAATGTAGTTAATCTCAGTGAATCAGTAAAAACGGCCGTTAGGGTGGCTCAATCGCTCGCGAAAGAATATCACCATAAAGAGTTTGGCCCGGCGCACCTGTTAAAAGGTTTAATGCACCAGGAGGTAGGGTTGCGCGGTATGCTGCAATCTTTGGGAAAAGACGCAGCTTATATACAGGATTGGGCCGACGTTAGAATAGAGGAGTATGCACCTGCCATTACCGTACCTGATGAAATGCTGGGCAATAACGCTGTTAGACAGGTTTTTGAAGAAGCCGATAACGTGCGTATTAAGCTTGGGATTGACCTCATAACCCCGGTTTGTGTGCTTATTGCTCTGGTTAAACCCAACGTAGGTTTTGATGTAAATCAGCTTAAATCGTTTCCGGTAAAAGAAAAGGAACTATTGGATATTTACCTGAGCAATGAGGAGATACAGCAAGCTGTGCAAACATCAGCCAATAAAGATGCTGTTGGGGATACTCCGGCAAAAACAAACAGTGCTTTGCTGAAATATTGTATCGACCGTACCGAACTGGCCCGACATGATAAAATAGATCCTATTATTGGCCGTGAGCGGGAAACCCGCATGGTCATGGAAATATTAAGTCGCCGTACAAAACCCAATGTGCTGATAACCGGTGATGCCGGGGTGGGTAAAACAGCGTTGGTTGATGGCTTTGCTCTGGATATTGTAAATGACCAGGTACCCGATTCGTTAAAAAACGTACAATTGTATGAGCTGGATCTGGGTTCATTAATAGCAGGGGCATCTTATAAAGGCGAGATTGAAGATCGACTGAAGAATATTCTCCGGGAATTAAAGCAGCTGGATAAAGCCATCTTGTTTATTGACGAGATACATACGTTATTAGATAATAAAGGCCCGATTGGCGGTGGGGTAGGTAATTTGCTCAAACCGGAATTAGCCCGGGGCGAAATAACCGTAATAGGCGCTACTACTATTGATGAATACCGAAAGGTTATCGAGCCCGAACAGGCTTTTAGTCGCCGTTTTGAAGTATTGCAGGTGAATGAGCCGGATACAGCCACGGCCATAAAAATGCTTAAAAAGCTGGTGCCCCGTTATGAGTCTCATCATAACCTAAAAGTGGATGCCAACGCGGCAGAAGAGTGTGTGCGCCTGGCGCAGCGTTATCTGAAAGATAGACGCTTGCCCGATGCCGCTTTTGATCTTCTCGATCGTACCATGGCGGCTATCCGCTTAATGAACGATACCTCAATAACTTCATTAGCCGAATTGCGGGCGCATTTTGAAGAGCTCAAAAACAGCAACGATGATCCCGAACTGATCCTTTCTTACAAATGGTTATATTCTCTGCTGCGCAATAAGATCAGTGCCGTATTATTGGGGCAACTGGAGGACGAAACACAGGTGGAAAGTCTGGAAACTCCCGAAGAGTTTGATGCTTATTTTGAAAGAAATATAAGTCAGCTGGAAGCTTTGGCCGGCAATAAAACAGAGGTTGTTGATAAACAGGATATCGCAGCCATTATATCTTATAAAACAGGTATCCCTTTAGGCAAGATACAAGCTCAGGAAAAAGAAAGGCTTTTAAACATGGAAGGCTTTCTAAAGAAACGTGTAGTAGGACAGGATCAGGCGTTGAAAGCCGTATCAGACGCCATCCTGGAATCGCGCAGTGGTTTAAATAAAAAGGGGCAGCCAATTGGTTCGTTCTTTTTATTGGGCCCAACAGGCACGGGTAAAACTGAGCTTGCTAAATCAATTGCAGAGTTTCTCTTCAACGATGAAAAAGCTATGATTCGCTTTGACATGTCTGAATTTAAAGAAGAGCATTCCGCGGCCTTATTGTATGGCGCTCCTCCGGGGTACGTAGGATATGAAGAAGGTGGTCTTTTGGTGAATAAAATTCGCCAGCAGCCATACTCAGTAGTATTATTTGATGAGATCGAAAAAGCGCACCCATCGGTATTCGACATCTTTTTGCAAATATTAGACGAAGGTCATATGCATGATAGATTAGGTAAAGAAGGTGATTTTTCCAATGCACTTATCCTGTTTACATCTAATATTGGCAGCGAATGGGTAGCAGGCGAAATACAAAAAGGCAATATGCCAACATCTTCTCAATTAATGGAGGTAATGGGTAAAAATTTCCGGCCGGAATTTTTAGCGCGTTTATCTGAAATTGTGCCGTTTGCACCAATATCAGAAGAAAATGTGGTGCGGATATTTGACATTCAGCTCAAAAGCCTGGTTCAGGCTCTGGAAAAAATGGGCATCGGTATGCAGATCAGCGACGAGGCCAAGAGTATGTTGGCATTGAAAGGTTTTACACCCAAATATGGAGCAAGGCAATTATCGGGTGTGATACGCAACCAGCTTAGAAGGCCCATTTCACGATATATTATTTCAGGGGAGTTAAAAAAGGGAAATAGTGTGATCATAAGTAAAAATACCGGTAACGATGAGCTATTATGGGATATTAAGTAACTCTTTTTGAAAGAATTAAACCACAGTAAAAACAATTTGCGAGTAATTACATTATTAATATTTACAATTCTATACTTATCATTTAATTAAGAAATTATGTTTAACTACGAAATAGGAGGAAACGAGAAGAAAGTCGATACCTCAGAAGCATTTAATGATATAGCTCCCAATAAAACATTATTTATCCAAAAACTTACAGATAATGAACCGCTTAGGCCCGAAAAAGTGGAAGGGCTGAAAAATGTGGAGGAAGTATTTGGTCATTACAAGCCCAAGGTTAATGTGGCCCTTGAAAAGACGGATGGATCAAGTATTAATGAGACTTTT
This sequence comes from Mucilaginibacter sp. 22184, assembly GCF_052045695.1. Taxonomy (NCBI): domain Bacteria; kingdom Pseudomonadati; phylum Bacteroidota; class Sphingobacteriia; order Sphingobacteriales; family Sphingobacteriaceae; genus Mucilaginibacter; species Mucilaginibacter sp. 22184. The sequence continues at coordinate 249,048 of NZ_JBQEPI010000006.1, read as the reverse complement.
CATTTTGCCAACCTGGGCGATTTTGCCCCGAAAAGATTGGTTCAGCAAAGTAATTATCTGCGTAAGCTCAATATTCAGCGCGAAATGTATCAGAATATCATTAAGCAGTTAAAAACAAATAAAACATTAAAAACAACCCTTGATAGTGCCGAAACCAAACAGGCATTTATTGACGCGCTGAAAGGTATAGTTAAAGAGTTGGAGCAATAATAACCTAAACAAATAAAAATACGATCATGGCAACACCTAATGAGCAGATACTTAATGATCAGTCATCTGGTCAGGTTTATAAACCTAAAGAGAAAGAGGAGCTATCGTTATCATCAAGTCTTGATAAACTTTCACGTGTAGGTGGGTTCGACTTGCTCGAATCCGCTATTGAAGGCTTACAGAACCTTAATCCCGAACGCAAAGCCCGTAAACAAATATTTTTAACCGACGATGAAAAGAAAACAGAGCGTGAGGAATTAAAATTAAAACTTAATCAGTGGATTGATGCTTTGGAAAATGGCGATTCGGTAAGTGATATTGTTGAGAAAAGCACTGAAAACCTGCAAAGCACCGAAGAGAATTTAAACAAAAACCTGCTGAACACGCTACAGGCTACACGCGAGCTGGAGCAGGCATATCGTTCGGTTCATTTGTTTTATAAAAATACAGAGGCCGACAAGTTGAAAAATGTTGTGGTGATGAATGCCTCGCTTGATCAGTTGAAGGAATTAGATAACCCAAGGTTTATTGAGTTTACCGCCAACGAGTTAAAACAAAATTACGATCGATTGGATCTGCGCCAAAATTATTCCATTCTGGTTATTCCAGGCTATCTCGGTTCCAATAAAGTTGTGGAGCGGTGGTCAAAAATAGCTTATGATAATAAGGTAATGCTGGTTACCGATTTTGCCGATCTGGAACAGCCGGATGATGTATTGGATTTGTTTACCGCCGCCAATTTAACTGGTGGCGATGCCTTTAAGTCGAATACCATCATGACCTGTAATTGGCTGGTAGGCAGGGGCAAGGTATCAGAAGCTGGTGAGGTGGATGATCTTTATGTGCCAGGCTCTGCAGCATTGGCCGGTAAAATGTATTACACACTTATGTCGCAGGTTACTGCCGGTAAAAAACATGGAGCGGTAAATGAGGTTGACGGTGTGCGCTTTGATTTAAAGAAAAGTGAAATATCGCACCTGGAGCGTGTAGGTTTAGTGCCTATGGTTAATGAGTATGGTAAGGTGATGGCATTTTCGGCCAAAACATTGTTTAATGGTGATAATATCGGCCTTCAGACATACTCTGTGGTTCGTGTATTTGACTATATCACTAAAGTATTGTTTGACTTTTTGAACCGTCGTGCTTTTGAAAACTGGAACTCAAAAACCGAGCAGGATCTGCGCTCACAGATCGTAAAATTCCTTGATAACATTCAAGGCCCCGACAGGTTGATCGAACGTTTTAAAATCATTCGTTTTGAACGCGATGAACAACAGAAAGATCGCATTCATTTGGATATCAATATTATCCCTTATTTTCCGGCAAAAAGTTTCGTTGTGAAACTTGATGGTCAGAAAGGTGATGATGACAGTACTACCTGGGATACCGAATATAAGCAACAATAGATAATAAATAATAACTGCAAAAAAGCCATTTAGCATTTGTTAAATGGCTCTTTTGTTTGATGTTAATTTAAGTTCGCCGTTAGCTTTATTTATTGTTAAATACTGGCTATGTTTGTAGCCAATGAGGCAACTATTGATCATTAACGCAGATATTAATAAAGGAGAGAACACGGCCGCGTTGATCGGCGCTTATAAAGATGGGGCAGAAGCCGCCCAGAGTGTTGTAAGAGAGCTGGTGATAGCCGACTTAAAGTTTAATCCCAATAAACAGTTTGCTGTTCCCAATACCGTTACGGAGCCCGATCTGCTGCAATCCATCAATATGTTAAAATGGGCAACCCACATCGCTATTTTTTGCCCGGTTTATAAAGATTCCATTAATACCCGTATCAAAGGTTTTTTTGACCGCATATTTATGCCCGACCAAGTATTTATCAGTTCTGCCGGGCGTATGGATATTAACTTTAGTGGAAAATCTGCCAGAATAATATCTATACTGGATGAACCAGCCTGGGACGACTGGCAAAAAAATCAGCACCCTACATACCTGGCTATCAAAAAAGGAATTCTTGAAAAACGTCAGATAAAACCTGTGCATACCAGCACAATAGGGCATTTGTACTCTCTGCAAAATGAATACAGCAAAAAATGGCTCCAAAAATTATATTCATTTGGGTTAAAGCTTATTTGATAAAAAAATAATATTTACCAAAACAATAATAATTCTTATTTGTAGTTATAAAGGATACAGAAAAACTGTATTTTTTTAAATTATTAACCTTTAAAATTTATCGTTATGGCTTTCAAAGCAAGATTAAATTTTTCGGGCAAGGATTACGATGTACTTACTTGCTCGTATGCGCTTAACCGCGATGTTGATTCAAAAGGACGCCCTTCCTCTGGCGTTTATGGTGGTACGATCGATATCGAGATCGAATCAACCGAAGACACTTCCATCATCGAGTCGATGGTAAACAACCAGTACAAACCTATTGCGGGTACTTTGCTGATTAAAAAATCTGAAGAAGACGCTAAAATGAAAGAGCTTTCTTTTGAAGATGGTTACATTGTAAAGTATTCTGAAGGGATTGACATTACTGGATCTACTCCAATGAGCCTCAAATTTGTAATCTCTGCGCGCAAGCTTAAATTAGGCAGTGCAGAGCATGTAAATGACTGGCCGGGCAAAAATTAAATTATTTAATTTTTTTTGACCAAATTGTACTGGTGCTTATGTGCACCTGGTTATTTTTTAATTTAAAATTTTTAGAACAATGGCTTTCAAAGCAAGAATTACCCTCGGATCAAAGGAGTTTGATGTGCTGCAATGCAGCTTTTCATTAAACAGGGATGTGGACGCGAAAGGCCGTCCGTCATCTGGTGTTTACGGTGGCACCATACAAGTTGAGGTTGAATCAACTGAGGATACATCGGTTATCGAATCAATGGTTAATAATCAATACAAACCCGTCAATGGGACTATTACCTTCAAAAAATCAGATGAAGACGCCAAAATGAAGGAGTTGAACTTTGAGGAAGGTTATATCATCCAATATAATGAAGGTATATCGATCATTGGCAACAATCCTATGTCATTAAGCTTTGTGATATCGGCACGCAAATTAAAAATGGGTAATGCCCAGCACGAAAACGATTGGCCTAAATAAGCCGTCGTTTATATAAACTGAAAATACGGAGAAAGTAAGTAAATGTATTTTCTCCGTATTTTTTTAGTTTGTTCTTATTTATTTCTTTGATATACCTATGAAAAAGAAGAAAAGAATAACGCGTGCCCCTGTACCTACCACTAAAAAAAAGGTAAAAAAGTCATCCATCCCAACGGCTATGGAATATCTGTTGCTTTTTAACACCTGTGTAATCAACAAAGAAAAGGTTGCCCAGGTTGATAAAGTGATTGATGAAAATGTAACCGTAAACCGTAACCGGTATGAAAACATTTCAAGCTTGGTTCGCTTAGGCAATGGTATGTTGTTTCCGCCCGCAAACAGAAATTTATTTGCTTCCAGTTATACTTCTTTTTTTGACAGGTTTAGTGCGGGCTCGCTTAATTTGCCAACGATTGGTGCATCACAACAAAATAGTTTATTGAATGTAGCACCACAGCCACAAACGAATACTATGTTGGGCAATAATTTTTTTAATAGTGCTACTTTACTTGGTGGCGATGTTTATTCACCGGTTAATTTTTTTGGTGGAGGCTCTTCTATCCCATGGTATTTTATTGCTTGTGTACATTATCTGGAATGCTCCTTCAGTTTTAAAAAACATTTACACAATGGCGATCCTTTAACGGGTTACACAGTGCAGGTGCCCGCCAACAGGCCAAAGGTTGGGCACGGGCCGCCTTTTACCTTTGAGGAAAGTGCGGTTGACGCCCTTAAGCTCATGAAATACGATAAGGTAAATAACTGGAGCCTGCCTTTTATATTACAAAAACTAGAAGGTTATAACGGCTTTGGTTATGCCGGTAAGGGAATACATACACCATACCTCTGGAGCTTTTCTAACCATTATACCAAAGGTAAGTATGTAAAGGATCGTGTTTTTGATGTCAACGCTGTATCCAAACAATTAGGAGCTGCGGTAATTTTAAAAAGAATGGAAGACAGGGCCATTATCAGTATACCAAGAAGTTGATCATGATGAAAAAGACCACATATATTTTGCTTTTTCAGCTTATTTTGCTGACTTGCATACATATGGGTTGCAAGGGTAATACGCCCGTGCAAAATAAAGCAGCAGTTAGTACTTCTCGTGTACAACAGGTCGGTAAGATGGCTCAAATTGATATTCCTGTTAACAATAATGATGAACAGCAGTTTAGAGCGTTTTTAAAAAAATTTAAAGAAGCGGCAAAAAAACATGACAAAATACAGCTGAAAATGATGTGCTGCTTTCCGTTGCAAACCCTTCCTCAATGGACTGCTGAAGATATGAAGGCTACTACTATAAATCCTGCAGAAGGACTAATTAGTGCTACCGAGTATCCGATATACGAAGGAGCTATTTTTAGTAAAGATGCCTTGCGGTTAATACCTCTAAGTAAAGAAGACGATCTGTCTGAAATTGATCCGGCTACTCAAGATAACTATTACAACACCTTAAAAAAAGCAACTGACAAAGGTAGTAAGCTGTATGAACTGCAACAGCAATATGAACAAAAAAACGGTAAAGAAACTTCATACGGTTTTGTGTTTGGGAAGATAAAGGGCCAGTATAAAGTTATAAGTTATTTCTGCCCTTGGCCACTCAAAGGCTAGGGATCATCTACTGAATTATGGAAAAGAAATTAATAGTTGATATCAACATAGAAGGCACTCCAATAACGCATTTTTCAACGTTTAACCTTGATCAGCGTTTTAACGAGCACCACACTTTTCAGTTACGCTTTAACCATGATCAGGTTGAAGAGTATAACCAGGTAACATTGCAAAACTCTAAAGATTTTATCGGTAAAAACATAACGGTACAATTTGGGGTAGCCAGTGGTAGCGAAAATATATTTAGCGGGATCGTAACCAAAGTAGAGCTATCACAAAGTCATGGTTTTCATGGAGATATATTAATTAGCGGCTTTAGTCCGGGTATACTGATAGACCGAGGGCCTGATCTGGGTTCATACCTGAATAAGGATCTTAAAACCATCATTCAACTGGCTACGCAGGATGCACCTCAAAATGATCTGAAATTCAATATTAAACCAACTAATACTTCTCCAATTGATTATATCATCCAATACCGCGAAAGTGATTATGACTTTATCAATCGACTGTCGGCTGAGTATTATGAATGGTTTTACTATGATGGGCAAAAACTAAATTTTGGAAAGCCAGATAAGCTTGATGAAGTAAGCCTGATCTATGGCCGCGACCTCCATAGCCTGCAGTACGCTATGCAGATAGCTCCTCTTAAACAAAATAAGTTTGCTTATAATCCCAAACAAGACGAGTTGCTTAAAGCCGAACCGAAAGGGGCGGCAGGTGGCAATCCGGATGTGGCACATGCGATAGATGCTTCTAATAAAGTATTTAGCAAGGTTTTTAATGGGCCAATGGAGGTGCGTGTGAATTCGCAAAAAGAAATAAGTGATTTTGTAAATAATGAGCAAAAGGCGCAGATAGCTGAATTGGTAAATATTATAGGCAATGGCGATAATCCACAGGTAGGATTGGGAAAAGTGCTGAATGTGAGTACAAGTATGCGGGGTGCTACCAGTTTTGAATTGCAGGATTTCGGAAAATTCCTGGTTACGGCAGTTTATCATCAGATAGATGGTGTAGGCCATTATCAGAATACTTTTGAAGGCGTAACCGCTGATACAGAACGCCTGCCGGTGAATGAAGCCGTTAAGCCTAATCCGGATATGCAACTGGCTGATGTGGTTGACAACGCGGATCCCGACGGACATGGACGTATTAAGGTGAAATTTAAATGGCAATGCCAATCCAATGATGTTACAGAATGGTTAAGGGTAGTTGCACCGGATGCAGGCAGTTCTGATAAAGTAAGCAAGAATCGCGGGTTTGTTTTTATTCCTGAGGTTGGCGATCAGGTTTTAGTTGCGTTTGAAGAGGGCAATATAGCCCGGCCTATTATTATAGGTAGCATGTTCAGCGGCAAAACGGGCAGCGGCGGTAACCAGAATAATAAAGTTAAGGCGCTCACGACTAGAAGCGGTAATACGGTAATATTGGATGATAGTAACGGCAGTGTTAATGTCAAAGATCCGAGTGGTAATGTGGTTACGCTCAATGGTGATGGAACGGTAACTATTTCTGCGCCAAATACCATCACCCTGGTATCAAAAGATATTAATATAAATGCGGGTAATAGTATAAATATAACGGCCGCCCCTGCTAAAGAAGGTGGAGGGGATGGCGTAATCAACATGACAGCCAAAAAGTCAATCGGTGTTACTGCACAGGATGAAGGGATAACCACCAATGCAAAAAAGGATATTTCGTTTACCAGTGAAACAGAAAGTGTAAAACTATCTGCCACGGCAAAAGATGTGACCATGGATGCTCCATCAGGAAAAATTTCGGCCTCGGGTAAAACAGCGGAGATAAGTTCGGTTGATAAAATGAATATCGATGGAGGCAGTTTGGCACATATCATCGCGGCTGATGTTGAAATTAATCAATCCTAATCATGAAACTATCATTTGGAACCGATTTTGAAAGTGCCTGGTATCAGGTTACGTCATCCAGTCGTACCATTACCGGTACAAAAGTATTGGAGTTTGTACAGGACAGATGGGTACAAATAAAGTTGATAAGTCAGGACGAAAAACAACGGGTTTTTGAGTATTCCTTACTTGATCAGGACATGGAGGGATCGGCGCTCATCCACGAATGGGCCGGCGATATGGAATGGCTGCAATCGCCGATACAGGTTATTACCGATCTTGAGGGAAAATTTATTGGCATTAATAACTTTAACCATTTTATAACCCGATGGAATAACGGTTATCGGGTAAAAATTGCCAATAAATACCAAAACCATGAAGGTATTCATGTGATGCTCTCCGAAACCGAAAAATTACTACAGGATCCCAAACGTTTTTTACAAAGTTTTATGGGCTATAGCCATTATCGCTGTTTTTTTCAACCCTTTTACAGAGCGTTAGAAATAACCGAAAAATATCCCTTATTGCTCAAGGGCTTTTTTGGCCCGGTTGATCTGCCGCTGATCATTCACGCTAACAACGAGCAGACCGGCGATTGGGTAAAAATAACCAATGACGCAAAAATCGATGACGAAAAATTTGACCGGAAAGCTTTTGTACGAATGATGAAAGATCTTACCAATACTTATGATCTAAAGGTTGATCTGCAAACCGAAATTGAGGAGATCTACCTGTTTAAAAATAACGTATTGCAAAGCGCTGATCTGTATTTACAGTTACATGTACCATCTTTTTATACTGTGGTAAACGCACATCAGTGCAAGCGGATAGAGCAATCTGAACTACCCGAATCAAATGGTAAAAAAGCCAGCATTTTTAAGAATAGTATGTTAATGGTATAATATAAAGGAAGTGTTACACCGCCTTAAAGTTATATAAGATGTCAAAGAAATATATTCCGGATAATAGCTGCCTTACCTGCGATAAGGGTTCGAGCCCGTGCAGGCTGAAGGTTACCCATCATAACAATACCAAAATATATGGTGAGTATTTGGCCAGTGAAATGGACATGATCCCCGGTGAAAATATTCAGCCAATGGGTAGGTGCTCAGCTACGGGTGGCCCTTGTCAGTTTGAACCTATCTACTGGGATAAAACAAATAAGGGCGTAAAGGTAAATGGTTATAAACTATTATTTGAAGACGCTAATTTGCTTTGCAAAAAAGGAGGTAAAATAAAAGTAGATTTTAATGCCCCCAGTGGAAGCAGTAACGGAGCCCTAACCGGATTGGGGGCTGGCGTATTTACTTATGGAGATTATACCAATACTTTAGATATATTACAACGAGGCACTATTTACGACGTGGAAAACGGTAAATTGAGCCTGGTGCGGCCAAACAGTCCAAGCGATTACCGGCGGCAGGGCAATTATGGCGAAATGAAAGATAATGTTTATCACAGGCAGCAAGGATACCGAGATGTTAGGAGCGAACACCCGCTAATAAACATTGATAAGCCCACTGCTTCTGGTATAGACGGTGCCTATGCCAAAGGCGATGAACTTAAAATAACCGATACCAAATATAATACCGCCACCATTGCCAATACCAATAATGGGCGTGAGTTAAGCGCCCGTTGGACAAGAAACCATATTGATAATAATGGGGCTATTAACCCTGCTGATGAAGAGGCATTTGCAAGGGCTAATAATAATGGTACGCTTACGCGAGAGGTCACTAAAGTAAAACCCGATGGTACCATGACGTCAGAAACCATGAATGACAGGGGGTTTAAGGCTACCAGAGGACAAAGCGAGGCATTGGAGATTCAAACTTCAAGGGCAGGCAATATGATGAATAGTGTCCGCTCATCTCTGCGCAATTCAAAAGCTTTAACAGCACTTTCAGAGTCAAATTTCTCCCAGGCGGTGCGTAGCAGTAAATACGCTACAGGAGCTAACGATGGTTTATTTAAAGCGAGCCAGGCAATAGCAAGGTCACCTGCTTTAAGTGTTGCTGGGAAAGTGGCCGGCCGTGGCCTTATTGTTGTTGGTGTTGCTATTGATGCTTATAACATATATTCGGCTTACGAAGAAGAGGGGGGCTTTGGCGAAAAAACAAAAGAGGCTGTTGGCGGTGCTGCCGGCGGGCTGGCCGGTGGAATCGCAGGAGCGGAGTTGGGTGCCATTATAGGTACCGCTATTTGTCCTGGTGTTGGCACGGTTGTAGGAGGAATAGTTGGAGGGGTGATAGGGGGGATCGCCGGTAGTGGCCTGGGTAAAACAATTGCAAGTTGGTTTTAAACATAATTAATATATAAAAATGGGTTTTTTTAACAGCATATTTGGAAATTCTAAGGCCGAAACCGCGAAGCCGATAAGGGCCCAGTTTAAAGATGAGGCTTTTTTTGATTCAATGATCAAAAAGAAACAGCGTAATCTTGAAATGTATTCGGAAGATAACGCGAAACTGCAAAGCGAGAGCAAGCTTAAGCCCTATAATCATTGGATAATTGCAATGGAGTATCTTGATTTGGTATACATCAATTATTCTATGAATAACAATATTAACCAATGTTATGATGATTTTTTAAAAGCTACTGAATACTATGGAATAGGTTGGGATGCAGATGCCTTTTATGCCGATATGATCGATATGGTCTCTTTAGGTTATTTGTTAAATATCCCGGACGAAGATTTTAAAAAAGTTGTTAATTATGTGGCACAGGCTGATGAAGGATCAAGTTTTGAAGAGTGGAAACCCGATGGTTTGCTTTGGTATATCATCAACGCCAAAACCACTACAGGAAAAATACCGGATGACGTAATTTATAAAAATCTGTATAGTGAAATATTTTCATTAACCAAACTGCCTAAAGATCAGGCTGAAAAGGCCATGAAAACTTACTTGGAAAATTGGTACAAGCTGCATAAAGATGATCCATGGTATGATGCTCATAAAAAAGAACGTGCATACCGGGGGTATTGGTGCTGGGAGGCTGGTGCCGTAACTAAAATAATGGGACTTGATGATAGCAGCTATAAAGATAATCCTTATTATCCTTATGACATGGTACATTGGAAAGGCTAACTTATAATGAATATGAAATGCTTTTAGGTCGTTCATATTGTAATTATTTGATCTGTATATTTTTATCACTTAAAGAGGCAACACATTAGTGTTGCCTCTTTAAGTGATGGTCTGACCGCAGTTTCCGAACCCTTTTATAGATGACTTGAAGAAACTAGCTTCTATCGCTAATTGTGTTTAAGTACTGATGAGACTCGAAATGTTTTCGATGGAATTGGATATTAATGTAGAGTCGAACGGGCTTTTAGCAACTCACTTAAAGGTTTGTTCGCATGTCTAATATGGACTAGGCAAAAAGCATTCCTTTGTACAGTCTGGCTATCATTTTCTTATGGGCATTAAAAAAGGAAACGTCCATAATGGAATGTTCCTTCAGTGACTTGCGACTACAGTTTTCGAACTCTTCTATGGAGGGTTTGAAGAAATTAGCTTCAATAAGTGCATAATTATAATCCGAATGCCTTTCTTATCCTAATCGAATTTTTGTAATTCGCTATACTGATATCAAGCGAAAAAAAAGTAAATAAATTAATCTCTTTTTAAAGAAAAAAATTATATTTGATTATTGAATACGTATTCAGTATGTTTATGGTTCTTATTAATCACTTATAAGTTTGAATAAAAAAAATTACACTTCTCAGGATGTAGCGGAACTAGCGGGCGTTTCGCAGTCTACTGTTTCGAGAGTTTTTGCAGGTAATACCAATGTGTCCGAAAAAAAACGAAAGAAAATATTAGATGCTGCAGAAAAATTAGAATATCAGCCCAATGCCCATGCCAGGAGCCTGATCACCAGAAAAACCATGATGATTGGTATTGTTATGCGAAATATCCGAAATCCTTTTTATTCAGCTGTTTTAGAGATATTTCATAACCGTTTAGCAGCACTGGGTTATCATTTGATATTTATTAATTCAGAAAACGAAGAGATCCAGGAAAAGGAGATAACCCAATTGTTAGAGTATAATGTTGAGGGCGTGATTATTACGGATGCTTTATTATCCTCATCAGCTTCACAAAAATTTAACAGGAACGGCATTGTGGTAATTTTATTTAACCGTTATACCGAAAAGCTGGAGAGTAGTGCTGTTTTTTGTGATAATTATCTTGCTGCCAAGCAGATAGCAACATATCTTGTGGAGATGGGCCACAAGTCGTTTGCTTTTATTTCGGGCCCTTCAGACACGTCAACCACTATCGACAGATTGAAGGGCTTTAAAGAAGTGCTTGATGACAGGGGAATTAGTAACCTGGTAATTGAACCGGGCAACTATACCTATGAAAGCGGTTTTAAAGCCGCCCAGGAATTGATAACACGTAATAAGAACATTGATTGTATCTTTTGTGGTAATGATATCATAGCTCTTGGTGTAATGGACGCTATACGGGTTATCGGCTTAAAAATACCCGACGATATATCGGTCATCGGATTTGATAATATAAGGATGTCTGAGTGGCCTTCTTATTCTTTAACAACCTGGGAACAACCCTTGGAGGACATGGTTGATAGTACCGTGGAGTTAATGCTAAAAGAAATCAGCGATAAAAGTTCAGAACCGCAAGTGATCATGATGAAAGGGCACCTGGTTGTGCGAACATCTGTAAGACAAAAAAAATGACTTGGTCATTTTTTTTGTCTTTTATTTTTTTGAATACGTATTCAAAAAAATAAAAGACAAATTTTTTTTAAGACACTTTAACAGAGTAACTATATAGATAAACCATAAAAACCAAAAAGCATGAGAGAATTTGATGAAAACCCACCTTGAAACAGCTATAAACAAAGACTGCATGACGCAGTGTGGATGAACGTGTTTTAAACGATCATCTTGAGTAATTAATAAATAATACACGTATGCTAAACTTTATTAATTTATGCGAATTTCTACAAAACCGGGGGTTTTGGATCTTGAAACCCACATTAATCTAAAAGGGAGCTTTAGATATGCAAAGCACAATAATTATAAGCTTTTTTTACTTGTTATTATTTGTGCTTTATGTAACCAGGTAAGCGCCACGGTGTCTACATTTGGCGAACTAAAGAGCGCGCCAAAAACGTCAAATCCTGCATCGTTTGTGTTATCTGGTACTGTTGTTGACGAAAAGGACGAGATATTACCCGGAGCCACGGTTAAAGTAATAGGTAGTGCAAAAGGAACAATTACCGACGTATACGGCAAATTTCTGATCGAAGTTGCGAGTGAAAACGACTCAATATCCGTAACCTTTGTGGGTTATAAGACCCAACATGTTAGGGTAGGTAATCACCGCACCATGCGAATAAAGCTGGTTCCGGATGAGATAGGCCGGAAGTTAAATGATGTAGTAGTTGTGGGCTTTGGTACACAGAAAAAGGTATCAGTTACCGGAGCAGTATCAACCGTAAAGATCTCCGATCTGCAGCAGGTTTCAACACCTTCACTATCCAATGCTATAGGAGGCCGGTTGCCGGGTATTATCACGAGGCAGAGTTCTGGCGAGCCTGGTTATGACGCTTCGAGTGTATATATCCGGGGGTTTGGTACCACATCCGGAGGGCGGGCACCACTGGTACTGGTTGATGGGGTTGAGCGGGATATGAATAATCTCAATATACAGGAGGTGGAAAGTTTCTCGGTGTTAAAAGATGCTTCGGCTACAGCGGTGTATGGTATACGTGGTGCCAATGGTGTTATTCTGATCAATACAAAGCGTGGCGCCGAAGGCAGGCCAAAGGTGACATTTCGTACAGAAACGGCTATGCTGACCGCCCTGCGTCTGCCTGATTTTATCAATAGTTATGAATACGCGATATTGGCAAATGAAGCCATGGCCAATGTAGGGAAACCTGCTTTTTTTACACCAGAAGAGGTGCAAAAATATAAAAATCATTCAGATCCGTTTTTATACCCGGATGTTAATTGGATCGATGCCACCTTAAAAAAGAATACAATCCAAACCATCAACAATTTAAGCCTGCAGGGAGGTAATCAAACATTTAAATATTTCACCAATGTTGGCTACACCATCCAGGACGGTATATATAAAGAAGATCCTACCATTCCATACCCTACAAATACCAGTGTAAAACGCTACAACTTCCGTTCAAATGTTGATGTAAGTCTATCTAAAAGTTTCTCTATAGCGCTTAATGTAGGCGGTATTATATCAAATGGTAATTATCCGGGCTCAAGTGCAGGCGTTATTTATGATGCCTTAAATTATACACCCAATAACAGTTATCCTTTTAAAAATCCCGACGGTTCTATCCCCGGTAAAGGTACATTCCTATCAGAAAGTCCGTACACTCGTACAACGCAGGAAGGCTATCAAAAACAATTTCGTACCACATTACAAAGCTCTTTAGGTACAAAATGGGATTTATCTTCGCTTATTACCCCGGGATTGTCGCTTAATGGCTTGTTTTCTTATGACTACTTCAATGAAACGGACAATGTACGTCACAAGATACCCAGCACGTATCAGTACCTGGGTAAGGATACTAATGGACAGGATCAGTATAAACTGATCCAAACAGAGACTGCTTTAGGGTTTTATTATGGCAGCGCCGCTAATCGCGCGGTTTACCTCGAAGCATCGGTTAATTATGACCGTAAATTTGGTAGGAGCTCGGTAAGTGGCTTGTTATTGGGTAATAGGAGGGAGTATATTAACCTCACTGCCGGCAGTTCACTTGATAATATTCCATTCCGCAGGCAAGGTTTGGCAAGTCGGGTAACCTATGATTACGATTCCAGATATTTACTTGAATTTAACGGTGGTTACAACGGCTCAGAGAATTTTCCGCCGGGTAAACGGTATGGGTTTTTCCCATCAGGAGCTTTTGGGTGGATCATATCCAATGAAAAGTTTTGGAATAAGAAAGTGGTCAGTTCCTTGAAGATCCGGGGATCATATGGAAAAGTTGGTAACGACCAGATCGGCGGTTCGCGATTCCTGTTTCAAACCACCATTAATAAAAATGCTGACAATTATCCTTTTGGTTCCAGTCAGGCTTTCCCAACAGGAGCATTTGCCGAAAGCCGTATTGGTAATGAAGATATTAGTTGGGAAACATCAACCAAAGCCAATCTGGGTTTGGATATGGAGATGTTTAATGGCAAGGTGGTATTACAGGTTGACGCCTTTCGCGAACACCGTACCGGTATATTGCTTCAACGTCAGCAGATCCCCAGTTCGGCAGGATTTGGAGATAATATTCCTTACGCTAACTTAGGTATTGTTAACAACAAAGGCATTGACGGTAATATACAGATCAGAAACCGTACAGCCGGTGGATTTTACTATGCATTCCAGGCTAACTTTACTTATGCCCGCAATAAAATAATTGAAGACGATTCGCCGGTAAAACCATTGGCTTATCAGAACTCACGTGGACAGAGTATCGACCGGCCATATGGTTATATCGCTGTAGGGTTATTCAAAGATCAGCAGGATATCGACAATAGCCCGTCCCAAACGCAGCTACAATCCGTTATCCGTCCAGGTGACATTAAATATAAGGACCTTAATGGTGATGGTAAGATCACTCCGGATGATCAAATCTACTTTGGTTATGCCCGTAATCCCGAAATTATGTATGGTTTTGGTATAACACTGGGATATAAGAGCTTTGATATCAGTGTGTTCTTTACAGGTGCCGCCCGCTCTACCTTCTTTCTGGGAGGACGACCCGTATGGGCCTTTATGGATGGGGTTGGTAATTATAATGTTATTAAAGAATATTATGATAACCGGTGGATCCCGGGCGCAAATAATGCCAATGCCAAGTACCCTTCGGTTATCGATGTAAAGAATACCAACAATTATGTTACCAATTCTCTGTATGCGGCAAATGGTAATTACCTCCGACTCAAATCGGCCGAAATAGGTTACAATATACCTAAAAGCTTTTCCCAAAAGCTTGGGATAAGTAATGCGCGCTTTTTTGTGAACGGTACCAACTTATTGCTTTGGGATCATTTGAAGGTGATTGATCCGGAGCAGGATAACAGTAATGGCGTGAGTTTCGGGGGATATCCCCAGGTACGAACACTCAACTTAGGCCTGCAGGTTACTTTTTAAACACATTTAATTAATAGTATTATGAAATTACTTGTAAAATCAGTTATGATCACGTTGTTGCTTTTTGTAGTAGCATCCTGTAAAAAAGATTTTTTGAATAAAGCGCCTGATGATGACCTGACTATTGATAAGGTTTTTGCTAACCGCGATTATGCACAGAGTTTCCTGAGCAACATTTATGCTTCCTTACCAAAAGAGCATAGGCAGGTCGACAACGATACCAAAGGTAACCCTTACATAGGTGCATCTGATGAGATGGATCAGTTTTACGCCATCTCTTTTTCAAACAGCATGAACGCGGGTTCGTGGAACCCAACATCTTATAGCAATAATATCCCTGATCCGTGGACTGAGAATTATAACGCCATTCGTAAAACCAATATTTTTATTGAAAACATTGATAAGGTACCACTTGACGACTTTTTTACAGATGCATTAAGGTCAAGATTAAAAGGAGAAGCTATTTTTCTGCGCGCGTACTTTCATTTTTTATTGATCAGGGTTTATGGTCCTGTACCTATTTCAGATCATACGGTATCACTTTCTGCCGATCTGAAAGCCATTCGCCGTGATCCGATCGATAAATGTGTTGCTTTTATCACATCAGAATGCGATAAAGCCGCTGCGTTACTCCCTGCACGTATTACCTCTGATGCCGAATATGGTAGACCTGCAAAATCTGTTTGCCTAGCTTTAAAGGCGCGTACCTTGCTTTATATGGCCAGTCCGCTATGGAACGGAAACCCGGATTATACTGGCCTGGTTGACGATAAGGGTACTCATTTATTTCCGGCTTTTGCTGCCTCACGCTGGCAGGACGCCGCCAATGCAGCCAAAACCTGTATCGATCAGACAGAAGCGGCTGGGTATGGACTTTATACCTCGGCAACAAATGATCCGGTAAAAAACTACCAGGAGATATTTTATGTAAACAACAACAAGGAAGCATTTTTTTCCTACAACGCGGGTTTGTTTAATGATCATGATGTGTATAGTGAACCACTGAGTTTACTTGGGTTTACCTTGAACGCCCCAACGCAGGATCTGGTTGATGATTACGAGATGGCCAATGGCACGCGACCCATAACCGGATATAATGCCGATCATACTCCAATCATCAACCCGGAGTCTGGCTATACGGAAACAGGTTTTACAACGGAAGCTGACCCTGGTGGAAAGTATGTAGCAGGCACCAGTAATATGTATGTCAACCGTGATCCTCGTTTTTATGCTACCATTCACTTCTCAGGTGATATATGGAAAACCCGCACACAGGGACTGGAATTTTGGTTTAATGGCGCCGATGGTAAAAAGGCCGCGGGTTCGGGCAATTATTCCAAAACCGGGTATCTCGTAAAAAAATTGTGTAACCCCAGTTTTGTCTGGAGACCGGTAGTACAATCGGTATTACGTACCTGGGTTCTTTTCAGACTGGGCGAACAGTATTTGAATTACGCGGAAGCCTTGAATGAAGCGCAGGGGCCAGTAGGCGACGTTTACCGTTATGTCAACCTGATCAGGGCTCGCTCCGGTATGCCAGGATTACCAGCAGGCCTTTCGCAAAGTGATATGCGAGAGCGTATCCATCATGAACGTCGCATTGAACTGGCATTTGAAACACAACGTTATTTTGATTGCCACCGTTGGAAAATAGCCGAACAAACCGATAATACTTATATCTATGGTATGAATATTCAGGCAGGCGCATCAAAAACAGACCCCGCCTTTTTTGTAAGAACAATAGTAGAGAAACGCGTTTTTGAAAAGAAACATTACCTATGGCCAATGCAGAAGCGCGAAACAGATAAAAATCCCAATCTGGTACAAAACCCGGGTTGGTGATTGTTTAGTTGGTTAGTTTAATACCGGGGGCGAGCCCCGGTATTATTTGACTTAATAAAATTTATATATGAATAAATCATTTGGAATAACCGCAGTATTGTTAATAGTTAGCTTTTACACAGTTGAGGTAAAAGCGCAGCAGCTTTATGAGTTGCCAGCAGATGCAGAAGCCCGTTGGGTAAGTTTCGAGAATCGCTCCGGTGATAAGGGCAGGGGAGCCATGGAGAATAAAGGCGGTAAAGGCCATCCCAGCGAATGGATAAATGCCGGCCAAAGTGTCACTTTGCTTGATTTTGACGGTGCTGGTATTATCAACCGCATCTGGATGACCATTATTGACCGTAATCCTGAGGCTTTACGTGCTATTCATATAGAAATGTATTGGGATAAAGCCACAAAACCAGCGGTATCGGCTCCGTTGGGGGATTTTTTTGGTGTGGGTTTAGGACGAATGGCCGCTTTTCAAAGTGCGTTGTTTACTAATCCTGAAGGTAAATCATTCAATTGTTACATCCCTATGCCTTTTAAAACACATGCCCGGATCGTGCTGATTAATGAATCAAAACAAAACCAACTGCTATTTTATGATGTGGATTTGACCAAGGTAAAGAAGCACCTCAAAAACATAGCTTATTTTCATGCTTATTGGAGCAATAATAAAGGCGTAGAATTAGGCCAGGATTTTGAGATATTACCCCGGGTAAATGGTAAAGGCAGGTATTTGGGGGCAAATATTGGTGTAATAGCTGATAAAATATACGGAGATACCTGGTTTGGTGAAGGTGAAGTAAAAACCTATCTTGACGGTGACAATGAATATCCCACTTTAGCTGGTACCGGTACGGAGGACTATATTGGCTCGGCATGGAACCTTGGACCATTTTCGCAATTATATCAGGGTGCAACGGTTGTTGACAAACAGAAGAAGCAATTTGCTTTTTACAGGTATCATATACCTGATCCAATATACTTTCATACCGATTGCCGTGTAACCATACAACAAATAGGAGGGGCTGGGCGCGACCTGATCAGGGCAATAGTCAAAGCCGGGGGGAAGGCGAAGCCCATATCGGTAGGAACGTCAAGAAGTTTAACCAAATTATTGGATGACCCTGCTTATCCAGATCTTTTTGATGATAAATTCCCTGCAGATGAATGGGTGAATTTTTACAGGGTTGATAACTATTCGGCGACTGCATATTTTTATCTGGATAAGCCCGAAAGCAACCTACCACAACTGGCTCCATTGGTCGAAAGGATAAAGGGGGTATAAAAAGTGAATTTATTTTGATCAGCTATTGGAATGTTAATTGGAAAATTTTAAATTTGAATACGCATTCAAAATGTCCAGATCAAAAAAGTTGTGGATATTGAGATTCTATTCATCGCCGTAAAGCTCAAAACCTAAATATAAATAATGTTAAGATAATAATGCTTCTAATACCGGTATTGATGAATGATATAATAAATAAAAATGACTACGTATTCATGTTTGATTTTTTAGATAGGAGATGGTGGATTGAAAACTTTTTCAGCCAATATGTAATTATCAATCCAGACCAAATTAATAAATCTATATGAACTGGGATCAATTGGATGTTTGGATAGTTGCAGTATACCTGGTACTGATGTTTGGCTTGTCGCTGTGGCACCGGCGATTTGCATCGGCCAATCTCGAAAACTTTTTTCTGGGCGGGCGAAAGATCCCCGGCTGGTTGAACGGGATATCTTATACCGCAGCCCTGGTTAGCCCTGATGCAGCAACAGGTTATGGTGGTTTGGCTTTGGTAACAGGATCCTTTATATCCTGGTGGTATTTAAGCCGGTTTGGTTTGGCCTTGTTCATTGGAGGTGTGCTGTTTGCGGTTTTCTGGCGACGCCTAAACTTGTTTACCTCTCTGGAGTTTTATGGATTAAGATTTCCAGCCCGCGCGGCGTCAGCTATGCGGATATGGATAGCAATACGTACATCATTAATAGCAATGCCTGCCTGGACAGGGATCACATTATTGGCGGCATTTAAGATCATGGGGCCGGCATTTGGGTTAACTAAAGTAGAGACATTATACTTGGTAGTTCCGGTTTCATTTCTCTTTGTTTTCTTTTCTGGCTATAAGGGTGTGGTAATCTCCAATCTGATCCAGATGAGCATTTTCTTTATCGGAACCATTACGCTGGCCGGCCTCACGCTGGCACATTTTGGCGGACCTGTAGCTATGACGACGGCTATTGCCCATATGTTTGGTTCAACCCACCCCGAAATGTTACAGATGATACCGCCTGTTAAGCATGATGTGTTTCCGCTGGCGGCTGCCATGGCCTGGATGTTTGGTCAAAGTATAGGCTACGGCGGCGATGCCGCGCCTATGGGAGGGGCAATGGAAGGGCAGCGAATACTCTCAACCCGAACACCGGCAGAAGCACTAACCATGTACGTAGTAGCGGCTATCACCATGTTTATTTTATTGCTGCTGGTTACACTGCCCAGTATCTCGGCCGCTGTGATCTGGCCGGAACTGCGCAATCCGGGTGCCGACCGTGAACTGGTTTATGGCCGGTTAATGAAAGAAATGCTGCCACATGGAGCCATGGGCCTGTTGGTAGCGGCTATGATGGCCGCCACGATGTCGGTAGTAGGCGATAATCTGAATTTTGGCAGTCAGGTGCTGGTAAGCGACATTTACCGTAAATGGTTTGTACGCTCGGCCAGCGAAAAACACTATATGCTGATGGGGAAAGTAGGAATGGCTATCATTATATCACTGGCTATTGCCGTGGTATTTAATGTGAGTATTATAACCGATGTAGCCATATTTATGCTGCAGCTCAGCGCTGCCGAGCTACCCGCCAATTGGGCACAATGGTGGTGGTGGCGGTTCAATGGACCGGCACGGGTAGCGGCATCATTTGGTGGGGCGATCATCTTTTGCGTTGTGGTGCTGGGGCCTAAACTGCTGTTATGGCTGGGAATTAATCAGGCACAAAAGCTGGTGTTATCCTGGTATTGGTCAACCCTGCTGGTGATGGCGTTAACTACCGTTTTGTGGGTAACCGTAGCCCTGTTTACCAAACCAGATCCGGATAAATTATTGGATGATTTTTACCAACGAGTGCATCCTTTAGGTTTTTGGAAACCATTCCGTGTAAAACACGGCTCAAAACCGCTGACCAATATTGTTAAACCCATATATCGCGGCTTGGGTATCGCGGTTATTGGCTTTGCAGCTACATCATTACTCATACAAGGACTAACAGAGGCATGGTTTGGGAATTACTACAGAAGCCTGGCAGAGCTGATAGTATCTGCCGTGTTATTCATCATATTTAAACAGACAGCCAAAGCGTATCTGGCTTATTTAACCATTCGTACGGCAGAAAATACCGAAATACAAAAAACTGTCATGACCATAATTGAATAAAATCTTTAAAAAATTAATAATCAATAGGCTATAAATTTATGAGAGCAAAAAAAGAGTTCAGATCAAAAGATGAACATGTGCTATATCTTGGCGACTGGGTATTCCACGTTGGCCCTACATTTATCGAAACCCCCTTTGGAACAGAAACAAAAGACGCCGACCTGCATTTCTACGGTGAACGCCTTACCGAAGCCCTGGAGCATCACGTTGATGTTACCCCTTTGGCCAATTGGGAACTATATCGCCTGGAACCCGGTAAGCTGGAGGAATATCTGGAGCAATCCGTTTCCCTAATCATTAGCGATGTTGAGGCCAAATGTTTCCATCTGTATCCAAGTTTTTTTGACCGTGCCAGGCGTGAAAACAAAGTAGTGACTTTTCCGGATAGGTTGACTGTGATCAAAGAGTGGATCGGTGATGGTGGCGGCATGATGATGCTGGGCGGCTGGTTATCATTCAGTGGTGTGCAGGCCAAATCGGGCTGGGGCAGGAGTACTTTGAAAGATGCTTTACCGGTTGATTGTTTGCTGATCGAGGATCTGGTGGAGTCATCAGCGGGGTTTACAGCCGAGGTTCTGGTACCCGATCATCCGGCAGTAAAAGGCTTGGCATGGGACAAATTTCCACCCATATTTGGTTATAACGAAGTAAACGAAAAACCTGAGGGACAAGTACTGGTAAGGGTAAAAGAAACCGGCCATCCGCTGGTAGTGGTGGGCGAATATGGCAAAGGCCGGGTATTAACCTATATGTCTGATCCGGCCCCGCACTGGGGGATCAATTTTGAACTGTGGGCTGATTACGACAAGTTCTGGCAGCAATCCTTAAACTGGGTTAAAAAGAAAAATAAATGACCTTATCTCCATTACTTGTCGGAACTTCGGTTACTGATATAACCCCGCCGCTTGAGGTTGGGTTGTTAACCTCCTCAGTGAACGGCACTTATGAACCATTCGAGTCTGTAAGATTGCCATTAAAGGCCCGGGTGCTAGTATTTCGTTCCGGGGCGGAATTGCTTGCTCTTATATCCGCAGATCTGCTTGCTTTAAATGATACCGCAGTTGAGGGATGGGATAATTTTAAGCAGGGTATGACAGATATTATCGATCCCGGTAAGATAATTTTCACTTATACCCATACGCACAATGCGCCCGAATCGGTAGCCTTGTCAAACTTATATCAAACAGAGATCTACCAGTTTTGGCTGGCAAAGGTTCAGTTCAGGATCAGGGAAGCCATAAAGAGCGCCTTGGTAGCCATGCAGCCATGTACACTGTCTGTTTTTTATGATGAGCTGAATGATTTTTCCATGCAACGCCGTATTAAAACGGCCGGAGGGATCGTGATGTCTGATAGCCTCCAACCCATAGCCCCGGAATTGCTTGATTTGCTTCCCGTTGATCGCCGGGTTAAAACTATTCGGTTTTATAACGAAAAAAAAGAAAGCGTAGCAACTGTGGTTCAAGCTATATGCCATCCGGTACATGAAATGTGTATGAAACATATTTCGGCCGAATTTCCTGGCGAAATGTGTAGAGAAATGGAACGTTCGACCCAAAACGGTATGCCTATGTTTTTAAATGGAGCGGCGGGTGATATTAATCCTCCATCGGTTTCTATGGGGCCAGGTTATGCCCGGGAACATGGTATCGCCCTGGCCAAAGTAGCCCAAAATGATCAAAAACTGTTGAGAATAGATAGTTCCCTTTTCGCATTTACCAATAGTAAGCTACAGCTTCCCATCAGGCCGGGTTGTGGGATAACTAATGGACGGGATGCCCTGGCCCGTTTTAGTGCTATCAGGATAGGAGAGTTAGCCATAGTTTTTTTGCCAGGTGAACCCTTTGTGGAAACGGCTCAGGATATTGAGGATGGATCCCCTTTTACCTACACCATAATCGTGGCCTATGCCGAAAACAATATCGGCTATATTCCTACGGCAGAAGCGTTTCAACTGGGTGGTTATGAGGCAGGTCCGGGTAAATGGTCATACATGGAAGCAGGAACCGACAAGGTGGTCAGTAAGGAGGCTTTACGTTTATTAAATGAATTGTATAACAAATAAATATCGGCAATAGCTGATTGAAATTGTAATGATAAAAAGCATGAAAATAAATACAACCATAAAAAGCATTATTTGGATAGGCATCCTGCTCAATGCTGCTGTTATCCAGTGTTTTGCAAAAGGTAAGGATCTGTATTTCTATTGCAACGAAAAAAATGATCTCTTTCAATTGCTGAAGCGCGAAGGCTTCAACGTAAAGAAGTACAATACACCACAAGCTGCTGTAAATGCAGCTACCCGTGAATCAGGAGTATTTATTATTGCCGATGCCTATCCCAAAACAGACCCCGTTAACCTGATCAATCAGCAGCTGATTGATCAGGCCCAAAAAAAAGAACTTAAATTATATGTGGAATATCCCTCTGCGTTTCCTGGTTTAACTATACCTGCACAACCTGTTGAAACTCATTTGGAACGTGCCGTTGTAACTGAAGATGTTTTTGGTGAAAATTTAAAACCAATGGCGTTGTTTGCTGTACAAAACAGCTATATTTTACCCGTTGAAATAAACAACCCCCTCATTGTTTTAGCCAAAGTAGTAGGTTTTGATAAAGCCGAATACGGATTAAAAGATACCAAAACTTATCCATTGCTTTTTGAGCGAAATGGTGTGTTGGTAAGTATGACAGGCCTCAGCAATTTTGAAACAGGCCGCTACGGCCCACAGAAAGCTGTAAAAACAGTTTGGAGATACATACTTGCCCATACAATTGGTAAGCAGAATGTTAACCTGGACAAATGGCTGGAAGATGTAAAACCCATGTTTGATCGTGAAGACCGGTTACCTGCAGACGCTCGTTTAACCTCTATAAAAAAAGGCGCACAGTGGTTTAATAATGGCCGTTTTTTTATCGACCAAAGCTGGAAGGCGGATTGGTTGAAACATGATGGGACCAATAATACAGTACCTATTGGTCCACCGGTGAATCAAAGCAAACTAAGTGGTGATGGAAGCCTGGGCATTATCGAGGGGCATACATCTACTATTTACTATGATGGCAGCCAGCAATACCGTTACTGGATGCGCGCTGATGTACAGGGTGAGGTAAGTATGGCTATGGCTGCCGCAGGTAATTTGCTGAACAATAACGAATATCAAACCAAATCTGCCAATCTGGTAAACTATCTGTTCAAAACCTCCAACCTGCGTGGAGGAAATAAGAATGATCCAAACAGTCCGGCTTTTGGTCTCTTAGGCTGGTCGACTCCCAATGCCACAACTTTTTATGGCGATGATAATTCCCGGGCCATCCTGGGCGCTATAGCTGCGGCATCATATCTGCATACCGATAAATGGGATAAAGAATTGACCGAGGCTATTATAGGAAATTTCAGAACGACGGGTAAACAAGGTTTCAGGGGAGAGCGGCTTGAAGAAGCGGACATTATTAAAAACGGTTGGCAATACTATTACAATCGCGATCTGGTGCATGAGTCGCCTCATTTTGAATCATGGATGTGGGCTTGTTATTTATGGTTGTATAGTAAAACAAAATATGAACCATTACTGGCTCGCACTAAAGAAGCCATTAAAATTACCATGGATGGTTATCCTGATAAATGGAAATGGGGCAGTAGTATGCAAACCCAGCGTGCCCGTATGATACTGCCGCTGGCATGGCTGGTACGTATAGAAGACACCCCCGAACACCGCCAATGGCTGGATAAAATGGTGAACGAGATACTGAAATACCAGGACGACAGCGGTGCCATACAGGAAGAATTGGGAAAAGGTAAAGGCATGTTCAAAGCCCTGAATAGTAATGCAGATTATGGAACAGATGAAGGCTCCCTTATATTTCGTAATGGCGAGAAGGCATCCTGTATGTTGTATACCTGCAACTTCGCCTTGTTTAGTTTAAACGAAGCAGCCCAGGCCACTGGTAATAAAAAATATAAAGATGCGGTTGATAAACTGTCGGATTTTTTAACCCGCATACAGGTACATAGTACCAAACATCACGATCTGGATGGTGCCTGGATGCGCGCCTTTGACTATGGCAGATGGGATTACTGGGCTTCCAACTCTGACGCAGGCTGGGGCGCCTGGTGTACATTAACTGGCTGGATCCAAAGCTGGATAGTAACCTCGCAAATACAGATTGAACAAAAAAACAGCTTTTGGGACGTAACAAAGAATTCTATCATTAAAGCCCAGGCAGATCCGGTCATTAAGCACATGTTAAAGCAATAATATCATCGTGAAAAAAAACATTTTTACTATTTTTCTCTCCATCGCATTCATTAATACTGCTGTGAATGCTCAAATTCTCAATAACGATCTGTCGGCATTGTCTCAAATACAGCAGGGTGTAACCTCAAAACGAATTAGTAGCTATGATCGCAGTGGTGGCGGTGATGATTTTATCCGGATAGCAAAGGATGAAAAAAAGACCATATTTGAAGTTAAGGGCGCTGGTATTATTAATCATATCTGGATCACCATGGCGCCCGACCCTGGCACCCTGAGCCGTAATGATGTGATCATTAAAATGTATTGGGATGGTAAGGAATATCCATCGGTATGGTCGCCCATCGGCCCGTTTTTTGGACAGGGCTGGCAGGAGTCCTACAATTACAGTGCTTTGCCGCTTTCTGCAAGCCCGGTTGAAGGGCGGGGGATGGTATGCTATTTTACCATGCCCTTTAATAATGGCGCACGGATCGAGATAGATAATCAGTCTGGGCGCAACATTGATCATTTTTACTACAGTATTGATTATGCTGCGATGGATAAACTACCTGCCAATACCGGGCGTTTTCATAGCTGGTATAATAAGCAGTTAACAGGTGCCTCCAAAACTGAAGGGGAGAATGAATGGGGTATTCTGGGTAAGCCCGGCAATAATCTCCGTGGTGAGGATAATTATGTGATTGCCGATATTAAAGGTAAGGGGCACTTTGTTGGGGTAAACTATTATGTTAATTCACCCACGCCGATGTGGTATGGCGAGGGTGACGAAATGATATTTATCGATGACCCGAAGCTACCCGCGTTAAATGGTACGGGAACTGAAGATTATTTCAATACCGCCTGGTGCCCAAAGGATATTTTCTCACATCCATATTATGGCTATCCCCGGGTAAATAATGATATAGGGTGGTTGGGACGTACCCATCTGTATCGGTTTCATATTACCGATCCACTGTATTTTAATAAGTCGTTTAAGTTCACTATTGAACATGGGCATAATAATGTACTCACGTTAGATCTGGCGAGTGTAGCCTATTGGTATCAAACTGAAGCTACTGCTGTGCCAGCCATTCCGGATGCTGCGGCCCGAAAGCCAATGCCGCTCATCAATATAGGTGACATACATCGCTGGCGTAATGAATGGCGCAAGAGTAAAGGTAATGATCCACTTTTATGGGGCAATTAAACTTATAGGTATGGAATCATTAAAATACGTTGTCGTTGCATTGCTTTTGGCCTGTGTCTCGCGGTTGCACGCTCAGGAAATGACAGATTTGACACAGATCAGACATGATGTGAGATCAAAACGTGTAAGTAGTTACGACCAGAGCGGTGATAATCACGACAATCTGCAAAATATTAAGCCCGGCGAAAAGCGGACGATATTTAATGTACAGGGTACGGGTGTCATCAATCACATCTGGATCACAATGGCACCTGAACCCCGGTTTTTGAGCCGCAACGATATTATCATCCGCATGTATTGGGACGGGAACGATTACCCTTCTGTTGAATCACCCATCGGCCCATTCTTTGGGCAGGGTTGGCAGGAATCATATCTGTTCACTTCGACGCCGTTACTGGCAACACCGATGAACGGGAATGGCCTGGTAAGTTATTTCGCGATGCCTTTTGCTAAGGGGGCGCGGATCGAGATCGAAAACCAATCGGGACAAGATATTAAGGCGTTTTATTTTTATGTGGATTACGTGGAAATGAAAAAGCTGCCTGCCAATACCGGCCGGTTCCATGCCTGGTATAACAAACAGCTTACGGGTCCGGCAGATAGTGTGGAAGACGAACACTGGATGTTTGGCCCCAACAAGCCCAACAAAACCGGAAAGGATAATTACATAATTGCCGATATTAAGGGCAAAGGGCATTTTGTTGGTGTCAATTATTACGTGCATTCGCCCACGCCTTACTGGTATGGCGAAGGAGATGATATGATTTTTATTGATGGTGATGATAAACCAACTTTAAATGGAACAGGCACCGAAGATTACTTTAATACCTCCTGGGGGGCGCCTAAAACGCCTTACAGCACACCGTATTTTGGTTACGCTAAAGTCAATAACGATATCGGCTTCCTGGGCAAGACACATATTTACCGCTTTAACATTGCCGACCCGATTTATTTTGACCGGTCGTTAAAATTCACTATTGAACACGGCAGCTCAAATGTGATGACACTTGATTTGGCCAGTGTGGCTTATTGGTATCAGGACAAAGCTGAGCGAATACCTTCCATACCCGGTGCTGCCGCACGTAAACCCATGCCTATGATCAGTCCTGTTGATATACACCGCTGGCGCAACGAATGGCGCAAAAGTAAAGGCAATGATCCAAAGCTGTGGGGTTATTAAACAGCGATCATTTTTATTCACCATACAACCTATCGATGAAAAAACAAATTAAAAGCAGGATCATACAAACCGTTAAGAATAATAGCTTACTGAAGCTGGCATTATTGGCCATATCGCTCATCATTATTTTATCCTGCACCAAAAAAAATGTTTCAAACACAACGCTCCCGTCTGGGGCGGCGGCTAAGGTAAGCACATTTAAAAATCCTTTAGTTAGTAGCGGTGCCGATCCCTGGGTAATTAAAAGCGGTAGCGTATTTTACTACATGAGCACCCAGGTATCCAATATTTCCATTACCAAAACAGCTGCAATTTCCGAATTGAGTAATGCCAGTTCAACAGTAGTATGGACCCCTCCTTCAACCGGGCCCAACTCCCGGAACATATGGGCGCCGGAACTTCATTACCTGCAGGGAAAATGGTATTTGTATTATACAGCAGGGGCATCGTCAGATCTGGGTACGCAACGTTGTTTTGTGCTCGAAAATTCATCCCCGGAACCCTTAAATGGCACATGGGCCGATAAAGGCAGACTTTTTGATCCTAATGGCGATTTTTTCGCTATTGATGGTACAGTGCTGGAATATAAAAGCAAGCTATACTTTATCTGGAGCGGGCAAATCTCTAAACAGGATATCACCCAGCGTATTTACATTGCCGAAATGGCCAATCCCTGGACACTGAAAACCGCTAAAGTACAGATCTGCATGCCCGAATACGATTGGGAGAAAAAGGGATCGGCGGTCAATGAAGGTCCTGAGGTATTACAAAACACGGCAGGGCGGGTATTCCTTGTCTACTCTGGCAGCAGTTGTAATACCGATGATTATGGACTGGGTATGCTTAGCCTCAAAGCAGATGGCGACCCTTTAAATCCGGCTGACTGGGTTAAAAGCCCGGTCCCTGTATTTAGTAAAAATATCGACAATAATGTATTTGGTCCTGGTCATAATGGCTTCTTTAAATCAAAGGATAACAAAGAAGATTGGATCATTTACCACGCCAATGCACAAAGTGGCCTGGGCTGTGGTGGATCAAGGAGCCCGAGGATACAAAAATTTACCTGGAACGCTGATGGTACTCCAGATTTTGGCATACCTGTAAGCACATTGCAAAACTTAAAAAAACCTTCGGGAGAATAATAACAAAATAATATATAACATAACCATGGCAGAGGTTTTAAAAAGTGGAAGAAACGCGTTGGAAATTAAAGACGCGGATACCAGGGTGAAAGAGACCGTAGAAAAAATAATCAGTGATATTGAAAATCGTGGTGATAGTGCTGTGCTGCAATACTCGGAAATGTTTGACCATTGGTCGCCCACATCGTTTAAACTCAGCGAGCAGCATATCAAAGAAATTGTCGATAATACCCCTCAACAGGTCATAGACGATATCAGGTTTGCCCAAAAGCAGATCAGGTTTTTTGCCGAGCAACAGCGGGCCTCTATTTCGGATATTGAGATCGAAACGTTACCGGGAGTATTTCTGGGGCATAAAAATATACCCGTTAACAGTGTAGGTTGCTATATCCCTGGAGGAAGGTATCCTATGGTGGCATCGGCCCATATGAGTGTATTAACAGCAAAAGTAGCTGGCGTAAAACGAGTGATTGCCTGCACACCGCCGATTAATGGCAAAATCCCCCAGGCAACGGTATGTGCGATGTACATGGCCGGCGCAGACGAGATCTATATTATTGGAGGTGTGCAGGCACTGGTAACCATGGCAATTGGTACCGATACTATAGAGCCTGTGGATATGATAGTTGGACCCGGTAATGCTTATGTGGCCGAGGCAAAACGTCAGTTATACGGGCGAGTGGGTATTGATCTGTTTGCAGGACCAACAGAAGTGTTGATCATTGCTGACGATACTGCCGATGCAGAGATGGTAGCTTGTGACCTTTTAGGTCAGGCTGAACATGGGCCAACTTCACCTGCAGCATTGATCACTACCTCTGCGAGCCTGGCAAGGGAAACGGTAATTGAAATTGAACGCCAACTGGCAAAATTACCAACAGCGGATATTGCTCGTGTGGCCTGGGAGAATAATGGCCTTATTATTTTGGTGGCTGATGAAGACGAGGCCATTCTGGAGGCCGATAAGTTGGCTTACGAGCACGTGGAAGTACTCACCAGGGATCCTCGGTTTTTCCTGGACAAGCTGACTAACTATGGTGCACTGTTCCTGGGCCCCGAAACAAATGTGGCCTATGGCGATAAAGTTATAGGAACCAATCATACCTTGCCCACCATGAAAGCGGCTAAATATACAGGTGGGCTTTGGGTAGGTAAATTCCTGAAGAACTGTACCTATCAACGCTGTACCGAAGAAGCAAGTGCCATGATTGGTGAGTACGCTATGCGCTTATGTGAATTGGAGGGTTTTGCAGCGCATAAGGAGCAAGCCGCATTACGGGTAAGGCGCTATGGCCACTTATTGAATGAAGTAAAATAAAACGAATGAATAAGGTGATCATCAGGTATTGGATCCGTGTGCTTTGTTTACTGTTGAGCACATCGATAGCACAAGCTCAGTCACGGTACAAAAAAGCAGGTGATATAGCGTACAGACCTATTCCAGTAGGTGATGATGCTTATCTCCGCTGGGATCTGTTACCAATGCAGCGCATTGGTGTAAGGGCTTATATGCGAAGTACCTATGATCGGGGTGGGGGCGGTTATGATGCTTCCCACTTCTTATTTATGAATAAAGAAGACGAAAATGTTACCCTGGATGTGAAGGGCAAGGGGATATTGTATTTTTTCAGGGCTAACCACTGGCACGGTAGTCCATGGCATTTTACTATAGATGGTACGGACAATATAGTAAAGGAAACGGCCACAGCTGCTCCCTTAAATGCCGATAAGGTATTTAAACAAACTGAGTTTATACCGGTCAGGGCTTTTCCTGAACCATTGGCATATACCTGGGCCACTACCAAAGGTGCCGATCTGATCTGGACACCGATACCTTTCCGTGATTCCTTGCGGATAGCTTATGCACGCACCATTTATGGTACAGGTTATTATATCTATCATTTATACGCTGATGACACCCGGCTTTCTCGATCCATCAGTTCATGGAACATGGCCAAAGCGCCAAGTCTGGATGTAATAAAGCTGCTTAATAGCGCGGGTACTGATATCGCCCCTCAAAACATTAAGGTTTTGAGGGGTAATATCAAGCTTAACCGCGATAGCATCGTAGTGGCAGATATCCGGACAACTAATTCAACCATCAGGGCGTTGAAATTTAGTTTACCGCTTGATAAAGCTATTGAGCTGGAACGTGTCAGACTGAAAGTAACCTGGGATGATGCCAAATATCCGTCGATAGATGCACCCCTTTGTTTGTTTTTTGGCGCAGGTACTTTTTATAACCGGGAGAATAAGGCCGATTTTGTAAAAGGACTGCCTATCAATATTCATTTTGATTATATCAACAAAAAGGTTGAACTGGCCTGTTATTACCCAATGCCCTTTTTCAGATCAGCAAAATTGGAATTGACTGCAATGTCATCACAGGAAACGAAGCTGGATTATGAAATAAGATACGAACCTGCTAAGATTACACAGAACCGAAGTAGTTATTTTCATGCAACTTATAAAGACCTCCCAAAGCCTGAGCTGGGCCTGGATATGACCTGGCTGGATACGCGCGGCATAGAAGGGCACCGGGATTGGTCGGGCAGCTTTATGGGGACATCTTTTATATTTTCGCATAACGCCAATCTGAGTACTTTGGAGGGTGACCCACGTTTCTTTTTTGACGATAGTCAAACTCCGCAGGCTTACGGCACGGGTACCGAAGAATGGGCAGGGGGTGGCGACTATTGGGGGGGTGAAAATATGACGCTTCCGCTGGCAGGGCATCCCTGCGGATCAACAGAAAAGAAGACCGCAGTTAATGAAAAAGATCTGATCCAGTCGGCATATCGTTTTCTTGTGGCCGATATGATGCCTTTCGGTAACCGCGCCGTTATCCGTTTTGAACATAATGAAAATGTATCGCAGGAACATTATGAAGCTGTTACCTATTGGTATGGCCTGCCGACGCCATCGCTCGTTAAAACCGATTCTTTAAATATCGGGCAGATCAAAAGTGAACAGCAGCACGCTTATTATTCGCCGGATGCATCGGCGGTGCAGACAATAAACTCCCGTTATGAATGGGGGCCAGACCATTACCCGACTGGCGCATGGGGGTATGATCTGAATAAAAAAACGGGCTATAAAGAGTTTATGGGTAAAGAGATCTACCCGTCGCACCAGGAAGATGGCCGTTACACCCGCGGTGCATCGGAGTTTACCGTAACGCTTGCCCGCCATAATTTAGGTGCCTTACTGCGGCGTACACTGGATTATAGCTTCCCAAATCAAACCGCCGAGGTTTATGTAGCCCGGGTTATTAAAGGGCAGAATGAAGGAAAAGTAAATTGGCAAAAGGCGGGCACATGGTATCTTGCCGGGGCCAACACCTGTGTTGTTTCTCGCCCGCCGGGTGAGTTAAGCAAACGGGTTTATAACATACAAACATCCAACCGCCGTTTCAGGGATGATGAATTCCTGATACCTGCCAGGTTAACCAGAGGACTTTCGGCTATAAAAGTTAAATTAAAATTCATACCCAACGGTCAGCAATTATATCCTGGTAAGCCTTTTCCTGAACCAAGTGCCTGGAGTGAATTGGCCTATCAGGTTTACAGTTATGTTAGTCCTGATTACCATATTGGCAATTAATGTATACCATGAAAAATAGTAATAACAAAAAGGGATTTATAAAAACGGCGTGTATGGTCGTGATGATTTGCGCGGGTGCTTTTGTTCGTGCAGATATTCGTTTACCGGCTGTTTTGAGCAATAACATGGTTTTGCAGCAGCAGAGCCGCATAAAGCTCTGGGGCTGGGGCGAACCTTACGAAAAAATCACGGTTACCACTTCATGGGACAATAAAACTTACCCGGAAACCAAACCTAATGGTAACGCTAACTGGGCGCTTGATATCAATACCCCAGTTGCAGGTGGGCCTTATACCATTGCTATCAAGGCACGTAACACCATCGTTTTAAGTAATATAATGATAGGAGAGGTTTGGGTATGTTCGGGACAAAGCAATATGGAAATGAGCGGTAACTGGGGTTTACAGGATATTAAAGAGGCCTATAAAATAGCAGGCAATACCAACATCCGCTTTTTTCACATTCCCAAGGCTACAGCCAGGGTGCCACAAGATGACTGTCATGCGCAATGGGCTGTTTGTGATAGTAATTCCCTGAGATCATTCAGTGCCGTAGCTTACTTTTTTGGGCGCAATTTAAATAGCAAGCTGAATGTGCCCATTGGCTTGGTAGAAGCCGCCTGGTCGGGCTCGTCGGCTGAAGTGTGGACGCCTGATAGCGTAATAAATAATGATAACGTATTAAAACAGGCTGCCACCAAAATAGTGGCCAATGATCAATGCCCTAATGTTGCCGGTTATGCGTATAATGCAATGATAGCTCCCGTAAAAGACTTCAACGTAGCAGGCGTAATCTGGTATCAGGGCGAAAATAATACCATCAATGCGGGTACTTATCAGCATTTGTTTACCGCTATGATCGATGCCTGGCGGCGGGCGTTCAGTAAAAATATTCCCTTTTATTTTGTACAGGTAGCGCCTTTTAAATATCAATTGAGCAATGTGGGCGCATTGATGCGGGAATCCCAAACCGAAAGCATGAAACATCCAAATACCGGGATGGTGGTTATAACCGATCTGGTGGCGGATGTGAATAATGTACACCCCGTTAATAAGCACGATGTTGGTCTTAGGCTGGCCAATTGGGCTCTTGCCGAAACCTATCACCAGCCAAATATCCACTATAAAAGCCCGATATTTAAAAGTATAAATATCCATAAAGACAAGGCTATTATAAGTTTTGATGACACAGGGCGCGGTTTAACAATAAAAGGCGACTCCCTTACCGAAATAGCTATTGCCGGACGTGACCGGGTATTTTATCCTGCAAAGGCATTAGTGAAAAAAAATACATTGATAGTTTGGAACACCATGGTACTACAACCGTTAGCTGTACGCTATGGATTTAGCAATACGGCTATTGGTAACCTTTTTAGTAAAGATGGCCTGCCCGTTGGCCCCTTCCGTACAGATAACTGGCCGATAGATATAAAATGATCATATAAACCTAACTTCTATGATAATGAAAGAAAATAATAACAGGCGTAAGTTCCTTAAGAACCTGGGTGTGGGTGCACTGGGCGTGGCAGCTATTCCGGCTGATCTGTTTGCTGATACTAAACCCACAACGCCTAATCTGCAACCGCAGTTGTGCCATGATATGATCCCCGCTGCACGTGTATACAATGAAACATATACGGATGCTTATTTAAATCGTGTTGCCTTTCCCTTGGGCGGTATGGGGGCAGGTATGTTTTGTATCGAGGGAACCGGTGCCATATCACATATGTCGGTACGCAATAACCCCGAGATCTTTAATGAGCCCTGTATGTTCGCGGCCATCTCGATAAAGGGAATGGAGAAGGGTGCAAGGGTGCTGGAAGGCCCGGTGCCTGCCTGGAAAAAATTCGGACAGCATGATTCTGGTTTAGGTGGGGGAGGAGAAACATGGGGCCTGCCACGTTTTAAAGATGTACAGTTTACCGCCCGCTTTCCTTTTGCCGCCATAAAACTGGAAGACAGTTCAATGCCATTGAAAGTAAATATTAATGCCTGGAGCCCATTTATACCAACTGACGCGGATAACTCCAGTTTACCGGTAGCCGCTTTGGAATACGAGTTTGAAAATGTCAGCAGCAAGACTATTGAGGTGGTTTTCTCATATAACAGCCGTAATTTTATGCAGCAAAGAGATGCCAGGAATTCGGTTAAACCTATTACGAATGGCTTTATATTATCGCAGGATGGAACAGAGAAAGCTCCCGAAAAAGCCGGCGACTTTGCCATATTTACGGATAATGAAAGTACGATGGTTGACCATTGCTGGTTTCGTGGTGATTGGTGGGATGCTTTTACCATGGCCTGGAATACCGTACAGACAGCTGATTTACGTAAAAATGAGCCTGTAGAGTCCGGCGCACCTGGCGCCTCATTATACGTGCCTTTAAAGTTATCCGCAGGAGAGAAGAAAACCCTTAAGCTTCTGATGACCTGGTATGTGCCGGATACGAACCTGCGCATAGGCGATGAGCCCCGCAATAATAATGACCAGCCATGCGAAAAATCAGGCAGCGAACCCGGTAATAAATTCCATAAACCCTGGTATAGCGGCAGATTTAAAAATATACGGGAAGCAGCCGCATACTGGCAGCAGAATTATACTGAGCTTTATGAAAAATCAACCATTTTTAAAAACGCCTTTTATGATTCGTCGCTTCCTCCCGAGGCACTGGAAGCTGTTGCAGCTAATTTAACCATTCTCAAGTCGCCTACAGTTTTACGACAAACCGATGGCCGTATGTGGAACTGGGAAGGCTGCGGTGATAGCTGGGGGAGTTGCCATGGTTCATGCACACACGTATGGAATTACGCGCAGGCGGTTTCACATCTTTTCCCATCACTGGAAAGAACGCTGCGAGAAACAGAGTTCGAGGTAAGTCAGAATTGTGATGGTCACCAGCAATTCCGCACGTCGATACCGATACGTCCGGTGGCGCACAATTTTCACGCGGCATCTGATGGGCAATTAGGCGGTATTATGAAAGTTTATCGTGAATGGAGGATTAGCGGCGATAATGCCTGGCTCAAACGCCTTTATCCTAAGGTAAAAATGAGCATGGATTATTGTATCAAAACCTGGGATCCACGTGGTCGTGGTGTATTGGAAGAACCTCATCATAATACCTACGATATCGAATTTTGGGGCGCTGATCCTATGTGTACTACTTTTTACCTGGGTGCATTAACAGCTACTACCGCGATGGGCAAATTTTTAAAGGAGCCTACTCAACATTATGAAGACCTGTTTGCTAAAGGAAAAGCAGTACTGGAAGGTACTTTATATAATGGCGAATATTTTGTACAAAAGATACAGTGGACAGGTCTTAACGTGCAAGATCCTACTACTGTAAAAAATCTGTCGAAAGAAGCAACCGCGTTATTACAAAAGGAGGGGCCAAAATATCAGTATGGCACGGGTTGCTTGTCAGACGGGATACTGGGTGTCTGGATAGCTGAGATGTGTGGATTGGATATCGCATTGGATAAAATAAAGATTAAGCAGCACCTGGCCTCTGTACATAGATATAACCTGAAAACAGATCTGTCTGAACACGCCAACCCACAAAGACCTACTTACGCTATCGGGAAAGAAGGAGGGTTGTTGTTATGCTCCTGGCCAAAGGGTGGTAAACTGTCTATTCCGTTTGTATATAGTGATGAAGTATGGACCGGTATT
The DNA here is from genome assembly GCF_052045695.1 of Mucilaginibacter sp. 22184. NCBI lineage: Bacteria > Pseudomonadati > Bacteroidota > Sphingobacteriia > Sphingobacteriales > Sphingobacteriaceae > Mucilaginibacter > Mucilaginibacter sp. 22184. The sequence goes on along the minus strand of NZ_JBQEPI010000006.1, from coordinate 213,824 downwards.
GAATACCAGGCGGCATCACATCTTATCCTGACTGGGCAAATAAACGAAGGATTGGAGGTGGTGCGTACCTGTCGTGATCGTTACGATGGCCGGGTTCGGAATCCATTTAATGAGTATGAGTGTGGACACTGGTACGCACGTGCCATGGCCAGCTATGGCCTTTTACAGGCCTTGACAGGAGCGCGCTTTGATGCCGTTGACCAGGTGTTGTATATCGACCCAAAAGTTGGAGATTTTAAAAGTTTCATATCGGCAAATACCGGTTTTGGAGTAATCAGTCTTCAGAATGGACAGCCATTTTTAAATGTGCTATACGGAAAAATACCGGTAAAAAGTTTTAGTATATCAGGGCAGCGTACTATATCTGCTAAAGGAAAAGTAAAACAATTAACTTAATAAATTAAGATGAAAAACAAAGTTCATTTACTCATTTCGGGCTTATTTGTTTTCTATTGCCTTTTTAGTATTACGCCAATTTACGCCATAAATAAAACAGATTCCCTTGACCGGCATATGAGCGTTTGGTTAGAAAGTTCTTTAAATAAAGTATTTCCGCAATCTCCTGTATTGCAAAGAAATAGTATGAGCTTACTTGCCGCCCGAAATAGTAAGATATCCTTTCAGGTAGCATTTCATAACCAGATGAAAGATCAAACCCAGATCAACTGTTTGGTAGATGGTGGAGATATTCAAACACAGGTACGATATGTAGGGCTGGTACCTTTTCCGAATTTCAACACGGATGTAAGCAAGGAAGAAATAGATGGTATTGGTTATTTGCCGGGGATGCTGCCCGAACCTCTTTACCCGGTTTCTAAAGCTGACGCTACACCTTACGCCAGTCGCTCTTTTTGGATAACCTTAACCGTACCAGCAGCTATATCGCCCGGCGAACATGAGTGCAAAGTAAAATTATCCTGGACAGAAGGAAAGGTGCAGAAGCAACAGCAACTTTTTGTAAAAGTTAACGTGGCCAATTTGGTGATAAAACCTCGTCATGATTTTCATGTAACCCACTGGTGGAGAGGCGAGGCCACCGCTTTGTATTATAAAACAGAATTGTACAATGAACGTTGGTGGAAACTTACCCGCGCGCTAATGAAAAATTTGATTGAACATGGTAATGATGTGGCATTTATTCAAAACTTTTTTGAGTTAAGAGCCGTATTCAAAAAGCCTTGCCAAATGCTGATTGTTAATGAACAGAGTCCGGGTAAATATATTTTTGACTGGACAAATGTGAAACGGTTTGTTGATATGTGCCGTGAATTGGGGTACATGAAGTTTGAGTGGGCACACCTTTGGTTGTATTGGGGGGTAGCAGATGCAATGCACGTATATACTAAAAAAGAAGATGGTACTTACAGATTGTTATGGGATGAGCATTTAAAGGCGATGGACCCCATATATATTAATTTTCTGAAGCAATATCTTCCGGAATTTCATCGCTTCTTAAAGAAGGAAAAGTTGTTGGAAAACTCTTATTTCCATTTATCCGATGAGCCGTGGTCTGAGCATATAGAGAACTATAAAAAAGCGAGAAATCTCCTGCATGAATTAGCTCCCTGGATGAAAGTTATGGATGCTTTGAGCGATATAAGGTATGGTCGTGATAAGCTGACGGATATCCCGGTTCCCATTATTAGTTCGGCAGAAGATTATTTAAAAGAAGGCATACCACACTGGGTTTATTATTGTACCGGCCCACGTGGGCCGTGGCTCAACCGGTTTTACGATACACCTTTGGCTAAGATACGCATGTCGGGCTTCCTGTTCTATAAATTAAAAGCACAAGGTTTTCTGCATTGGGGATACAATTTTTGGTACAAGCTGGATACTGAACAATCTATTGATCCATTTAATGAGGGCGCTGCAACGGCTTATCCTGGCATAGCTCAGGGCGATCCATTTGTGGTTTACCCTGGCCCCGATGGGCCGTATGATTCTATCAGGTGGGAGGTTTTCGCAGAGGCTTTACAGGATTATGCCATATTGCAATCGGCAGGGATAAGTGCAAACAGTGAATTACTTCACGATATTAAAAATTATCGCGATTTTCCAAAACAGGAAACATGGATAAGCAGTACGATGGCTAAGTTGTTAAAATAGTTGGAGGAGTATGGTAAGCACTGAGTTTGTATTAACGGATAATAAATAACCTGAACAGAAAATTGAACCCCGAAAAAGCGTTATTGCTTGGTGATTTGAATAAAAATAGATCCGATTTAAAATTAGTATAAAGTCTTACAGGGGAAATTTTAGCTCTTTTTTGTGGTGGCCTAACAGTCTGGCTATCATTTTCTTATGGGTATAAAAAAAGGAAACATCCATAATAGAATGTTTCCTTCAGTGACCTGGGAGAGGATCGAACTCTCGACCCACTGATTAAGAGTCAGTTGCTCTACCGGCTGAGCTACCAAGTCGTTTTTTATTGGGGTTGCAAATAAACGAAATTTTATTGAAGTGCGAAAGAGTTTTCTTTAAAGTCAGAAAAGACCGGAAGTCGGTGAGTCTGAAAGTTTTTTTACTTCCATCTTTCCGACTCACCGACTTCCGGTCTTTTCTGACTTCCGTTCTTCTTAAACTAAAGCGTACAGATCAGTCCGTTGTTTTTCTACAACATCGCTGTTGATATATTCATCGTAGGTCATCAGTTTGTCGATGTAACCGCCCGGAGTTAATTCAAATATGCGGTTGGCTACGGTTTCTACCAGTTCATGATCTCGTGAGGTGAATAGGATGGTGCCACGGAAGTCTTTCATGCCATTATTAAGCGCTGTGATCGATTCCAGATCCAAGTGGTTGGTTGGTTCATCAAACATCAGCAAATTGGCTTGTTGCAGCATCATACGGCTAAACATGCAGCGCATTTTTTCGCCACCAGAAAGTACATTGCTTTTTTTCAATACCTCTTCGCCCGAAAACAGCATCCGGCCCAAAAAGCCACGGATAAACTGATCATCCTTTTCGCCAGGTGAATATTCACGCAACCAGTCGATCAGGTTTTCGTCTTTACCTTTAAAATATTCGGCGTTATCAATCGGAATATCAGCCGGGTTAATGGTAACACCCCATTTAAAGGTACCTTTAAAGTCAGTATCACGGCCTGTTAAAATATTGTACAGAGCAGTGGTGGCCAAGCTGTTTTGCGACAGTATGGCTATCTTATCACCTTTATTTACCGTAAGGCTGATATTGTTGAATAGAAGGTCGCCGTTAAGGGTTTTGCTTAAATTCTCTATCTGTAATATCTGGTCACCGGCTTCACGACCCAGGTTGTTGAATATAATTCCCGGGTATTTACGGTTTGATGGCTGAATCTCGTCAAGGTTGATCTTGTCCAGCGCCTTTTTACGACTGGTAGCTTGTTTTGATTTAGATGCGTTAGCGCTAAAGCGGCGAATAAATTCCTGCAACTCTTTAACCCGGTCTTCGGCTTTTTTATTCTGATCGGCACGTTGTTTTAATGCCAGCTGGCTCGACTCGTACCAGAACGTATAGTTACCGGTATAGATGGTCATTTTGGAGAAGTCGATATCCACTACGTGGGTACAAACCGTATCCAAGAAGTGCCTGTCGTGCGATACTACCAAAACGATGGCTTCATATGATGCCAGGAAATCTTCCAGCCAGCTTACAGTATGGATGTCCAAATCGTTAGTAGGCTCATCCAGTAATAAAATATCGGGTTTGCCAAAAAGGGCCTGTGCTAATAATACGCGTACTTTCTGGGTGTTATCCAGGTCTTTTACCAGGTTATAATGAAATTCTTCTTTGATGCCCAGGTTGCTCAACAGGGTAGCGGCATTGCTTTCGGCATTCCAGCCATCCATTTCGGCAAAAAGGTTTTCCAGTTCGCCGGCGCGCTCGCCATCGGCATCGGTAAAATCCTCTTTCAGGTAAATGGCATCCTTTTCTTTCATTACGGCATACATTTCTTTGTAGCCCATCATTACGGTTTCGATAACCGAAAACTCATCAAATGCATAGTGGTTTTGGCTTAAAACCGCCATACGCTCGCCAGGAGTAAAACTCACAGAGCCGCTGGTAGGGTCGATATCGCCCGAAAGAATTTTTAAAAATGTTGATTTACCGGCACCATTGGCACCTATAATGCCATAACAATTGCCTTGCGAAAATTTAAGGTTAACGTCTTCAAATAAAGTCCGTTTTCCGTAACGTAATGATAGATTGGATACCGTGATCATGCTGCACCTGTAATTTGGCGCAAAAATACGGTAAATAGTTCATTTTTTTGGTATTTGGGTAGATATTAAAATGAGGCACATTGTGGATTTATGTACAATCCTCGTCACAATTAATTGACATTGTCGTGTACATATTTGCCCGTTTTGTGCGTAAATTTAAAACAGGGTAAGCGTTTTGGTGTTATTTAACTATAAATTAATCAGAATTAAAAAATGGAACAGCCTTTGACTCAACAGATTTATACATTATTAAATATTACCGGTCATGGCAGCATTAATCATCACATTGGTTGTTATCAATATTATAATAGCCATTAACAACACACAAAAAAGAAAGGTATATTGATAGGCAGATGGCGCGCTTAACTTAATATTTCGGTTAAGCTATTTGTTTCATGATCCGCTAATTTCTGCAGCGGGCCAGAGGCAAGCATTTTCATCATCATATTCAGATCTGCATCAATAGTAAAAAGAATATTGGTATGGTCGTTATCAAAAGATAACGACCATTTTAATTTCAGATCAAATGGCGGTTTAGCCGTTGGTACAATGATAATTTCCTGATCAGGTATACGGCTTTCGATTTTTAAAGAAAGTTTGGCCATATTCTGAATGCTGAAATGAGCTTCATCAGTGGTCGATACCCATTCCTGTATATTTTCCGGCATCAGTTTCTGGTGATTGTTAAAATCGGCTAAAAACGCGTAGACCTCGCTAATAGGTTTATTAATGCTGGTATTGCTGGTGAATGTGCTCATTTTTTTACGTTGTACGTGATACGTTGTAAGTTTTATGTTAGGAAACGATCAAGTCAAAAATCCTGATTATCCTTTAATCGTGCCAATCATGGTTCCAACAAAAATCAACGCAATTATCGGAATCAAAAAAATCGACGGTCTTAGCTAGATGCTATCTGCCCCCAGGCGGCCGGATTTTCGCGCCATTGTTTTAAAACGGCCACGTCTTTATCGGCAATGTATTGATGCTCTTCGGCGTATTTTATCAAAGCGTTATAGTTTGATAAGGTAACGAACGGACAGCTTGCTTGTTTAAAATTCTCGGTAGCTACATCAAACCCATAGCTGAATATGGCTGCAAGACCTGCAACTTCAAAACCAGCGGCGCGTAAGGCTTCAACGGCTTGTAAGCTGCTTTTACCGGTTGATATCAGGTCTTCAATAACTACCACACGTTTGCCGGTAGTGGTGGTGGCATCCCCCTCAATCAGGCTGCCGGTTCCGTGATCTTTTGGTTTTGAGCGCACGTAAATAAATGGCAGGCCCAGCTCCTGCGCTACCAGGGCGCCTTGCGGTATACCGGCCGTTGCTACACCGGCTATACAACCTACACTGCCAAATTTTTCCTGGATAGCAATGGTTAGCTGCTGACGGATATAAGTACGGATAGACGGATGAGAAAGTGTTACGCGGTTATCGCAATAAATTGGCGATTTCCACCCCGACGCCCATGTAAAAGGATTGTTAGGTTGTAATTTAATTGCTTTAATTTGCAGCAGGAATTCAGCAACTTGCTGCTCGATCTCATTATTATTAAACATGGCTCAAAAATACAGAATTTATATCAACGAAAAGGTTATCCTGTTAACTGAATCAGAACCACCCCACGTAGAAAGTTATGAACGGCTTGATGCTGAGACATTTGATCTGCGAATAATTTATACCTGGATACTGGCAAATCCTAAAAAGTTGTTCTATGTGCCCTGCGGAAATGCCAAACTTTTTTTAAAATCGGTTATCAAAAACATCACGCTTATTGAGGCTGCCGGCGGCCTGGTGATGAACACAGCAGGCGATTACCTGTTTATTTACCGTAACGATAAATGGGACCTGCCCAAAGGTAAAATTGAGAAGGATGAGAAGGTAAAAGAAGCCGCCGTGCGCGAAGTAGAGGAGGAGTGTGGCATAAAAGTGAGCAAGCTGAACGAGAAAATATGCAAAACCTACCATGTTTATATTAGCAGGGGTGAGGTAGTGCTCAAAAAAACGCACTGGTTTGCCATGGACAGCAAGGGCAAGGATAAGCTAAAACCCCAAAAGGAAGAAGGCATTACCGATGTGCGCTGGTTTAAAAAAGAGCATATCGAACCTATTGTGGAAAATACTTTTCCGTCAATTATGGATGTATTACATAAAGAAAAGCTGGTCACAAATAAGCTAATGCCTCTGCGGGGATAAACTGTGCCACATCGCCATGATGACGCATAATTTCGCGCACAATGGTTGAGCTGATGGACGAATAGCCTGGCTTGCTTACAATAAAAATGCTTTCAATATCGGGCACCAGGGCATGGTTCATCTGGGCTATGGCTTTTTCGTATTCAAAATCAGATACCGTACGTATCCCTCTGATCATGTAAGTGGCGCCGATGCTTTTGCAAAAATTTACCGTTAATCCTTCGTAAGCTACAATATGTATCCGCTCATCGTGTTTAAAAACCGCTCTGAGCATCTGCTCGCGGGTTTCTATACTAAGCAAACCCTGTTTACTGCTGTTAGCGCCTATGCCAATATAAACCTTGTCGAATAAATTAACCGACCGTTTTACAATATCAACGTGGGCTTTGGTAACCGGATCAAAAGAACCAGGGAAAAGAGCGATCTTCATTTTAGGCTGATGTTAATGCTTTGCTCAAAAGTAGGTTTTTTAGAGCCAGGAAGCAAGAGTCAAGAATCAAGAGTTGGGCGGATAAATGGGATAAAAAATTAAACCCATTGTCATCCTGAACATAGTGAAGGATATATTCTACGAACTGCAAATTCAATAACAGATGCTTCGTGCCTTAGCATGACAAATGGTTCTTTGGCTCATTATCCTATAAAAAACTGTTGACTAACAATTTTTCCGTTTTCAACTTTATAAACGCAGATCTCTTCAAGCATTTTAGTATCCTGGGCCTTAATGGTGAAATGCATAGAAAGAACCACACTGAAGTAGCTGCCGGCAAAAGTTGCTTCAGATACTTTAATATCATGGATATCTACAATAGCTAAAAATTGTTTCTCGCGCTCAAGCAGATTATGAAGACCAGTTATAGGCTCATTGTTATTATTGGGATCAATGCTTACGGCGTCATCAGCGTATAATTCGGTATAAGCTTCAACAAATTTAAGCTCATTACATAATGAAGCTAAACGATTGGCTATTTCTGGTAAAGTGTTCATGTTTTTGAGGTTATTGTTTGATAGTAACTAATGGTAATACTAAGCCAATTTTTACAACAACTCCTATTTAAAAGCAAAGGATGATACAGAAATGATATAACCATGCGCTATGATGGAAATGCGTCACCCTGAACTTGTTTCAGGACCTCACAGGACAGGTTAACTGCCCGGTTGTACACCTTGCTGGTGGGATGCCGAAATAAATTCGGCATAACTTCATGTATTAAAAAGAGTTATGCCGAAAGCAAGACTTACGAAGTTTTTAAAACTTCGTAAGTCTTCAAATAGTATTTACAATCCTCTCCCTGCCCCAACAATATCTTCCAACTGAAAATAAACTTTCAAACCACGTTCTTTCGCTATCCTCACATCTTCATCGGCTCCTTTGGATGCGCCTGGGATCCTTAAAACGGCATCACATTTGGTAAGCAGGCGCTGAGCCACAGGGTATAGTATCTCTTCATAGGCGGCATCACCCGGGTGTGTTGAGCCGGCTTGCTCCAACAGGGGAAGGGCAAACCATTCGCCAATTACGGGGATATGCCCGGCCCGGAATATCGGCAGCGCCATTTCTTCCAGTTTTTTTAAGTTTTGCGCCATCAGGTTTGGATCGTCATTGGTACCCGAGCGGTACGGGCCTGCTATTAAAATTACTAAAGGTGTAGTGGTCATGATATTAACTGATTAAGTTGTGCATATTGTAAAAGCATAATGGTTTTGCCATCTTTTATTTCGCCGGTTTGTACCATTTGCAGGGCCGTAACAAAGGGTAGTTCCAGCACCTCAATGTTTTCGTGCTCTTCTTCCAGTCCGCCACCGTCGCTTATCTTCATGTCATTTGTATATTCTGCTACAAAAAAATACAGGATCTCCGTTACCGAGCCCGGCGACATGTAAGCTTCGAATACTTTTTTTACATTGCTGATATGGTAACCGGTTTCTTCTTCGGTTTCCCGCCTGATGCAATCTTCGGCATTGCTTTGATCCAGCAGGCCAGCGCAGCACTCAATCAACATCCCGTTATCGTTGCCATTGATGTACGTAGCCACACGGAATTGTTTGGTGAGGATCACCGTTTTGGTATCCCGGTTGTATAAAAGTATGGTAGCGCCATTGCCCCGGTCATATGCCTCGCGGCTAAATTTTAGTATGGTGCCATCTTTTTTTGTAGCTTCAAAAATTATTTTCCGGAGGATGTACCAGTTGTCTGATAGTACCTCTGTTTTTAGAATTTTAATATCAGTCATGTATAATTTGATTAAAAATGATCAATTTTGATTATATTTGATCAAATGTAGAATTATTTAAATGAACTTTCAAAAAAGAAAGCAAAAAATATTGGAGCAATTGGACCGTACTGGCGAGGTTGACATTAAAGAACTGGCTACCGAATTGGATATTTCGGAGATCACAGCCCGGCGCGATTTGAACCAATTGGCCAATGATGGCCTTCTTTATCGCACCCACGGCGGCGCCATGAAAGTTGATCCTTTAGCTAAGCCGAAAGATTTTGCCAATAAAGCTGCGCAAAACGCCGATGTAAAGGATGATATCTGCCGTAAGGCGGCTGAGCATATTAACGATGGGGACATTATTTTTATGGATTGCGGCAGCACGGTTTTCAGACTGTGCCAGTTTATCAAACATAAAAAGATCAAAGTGATCACCAATTCGCTGCCGGTTATTTATGAGCTGCAAAACTGTTCGGTATCTATCAACATCATCGGTGGCGAGTTTAATAACGAGCGCCAGGCAACACATGGCAAAATAGCCAATGAGCACATTGCCAGGTATCATGCCGGTAAGGCTTTTTTGGGGGTGGATGGTATATCTGCTCGTGGTTTGTTTGCCAACAGCGAGCTGGAGGCCGAAATTACATCGATGTATATCAGCCAAAGCGCCTACACTTATGTATTATTTGATGATAGCAAAGTAGGCAAGGAGACCTACCTCAAATTTGCCGATATCAACCAGGTTGAAGCGGTTATCACCAATGCTGATGACGGAAAGCTTGCAGGATTTAAAGATACCGCGCTGACTATTTTGCAGGTGGGGTAGAACAGTGAATATCCAATTTATTCAGGATAATATGCTGGATTGGAACTGTCTGTCAGAAAAATTTCGTATCTTTATAACATAAGCAGCCCGGGTCTCTTTCTACAGAGACCCGGGCTCTTTTATTAAGGGATAAAACGGGGCAAAAATTAATTATTTTTCCTATAGTTATTTGATAGCCAATAAATTAATACTTTTTAAAATTTTAAAATCGCCCCAAAATCGGATTGAAATTTGTTAAAAAGTGTTAAAATCGATGATTTCGAATAAATTTTGAGCCCTTTTTGCCCGTTTTCGAACCGAAATTTGTTAAAATTAAAGGTTTAAAAAGTTTTTGGAAGGCTTATTCCGCATGCCTGAAAAAAGAAAACGACGAATGCCCATATTTTCGCTGCTCTACAAAACTTGGATGATTGTTGAGATTTTGCATAGATTGATGTTCTACGATCAGCAGCCCATCGGGTGCCAGGAGGTTGCGCTCAAAAACTATCTTGGAAATTTCCGGGATCTTGTTGAGGTCGTAAGGAGGATCGGCAAAAATGAGGTCGTATTGCTCGGTTTCCATTAGGAGGTACTTAAAAACATCCTCCTTGTAGGTCTTTATCTGTTCCTGCCTGTGCTGGCGGGATATATCTTTCAAATAGTTTACGCAATGAATGCTACGGTCGACAGAGATCACCTGCGCGGCGCCCCTGGAAGCGAATTCCATAGATATGTTACCTGTGCCGCTAAACAAGTCAAGTACCTTAATATCCTCAAATTCAATCTGATTTTGGAGGATATTGAATAAGGCCTCCTTAGCCAGATCAGTTGTAGGGCGTACCGGAAGATTTTTGGGTGGGTTGAGCCGTAACCCCTTTAAACTGCCCCCGATGATGCGCATAAAGATAAAGCAGCGAGTGACAATATTTGGTGAGCGGAGATTTCGGCGGGGATTTGCACTATCTGTAACCGGTTAAGCTGCACCTGTCCAAAAAATTCAGCTAAGTGTTCGATCCTTTTATCGTCTGTGTCGATATCGCCGTTTAAATAGATATGAACATCGGCTGGTTGCAAACCCAATTCGTTTACTACAAGCGCTATAAAGTAAGTTAGCTCGTCGTTATTTTGGAACGCGAACCGGTTATAAAAACGTAAAACATTCCCCTTAAAGGCCACAATTTCAACTTGTGATTCATTTAAGTTGAGATACAGATCATGATCGGCTGGGTTATTTTGAGCAATGGCCATTATCCACCCTTTTGACGAAAAAACACTGTTACGCAGGCCAAATTCTTCGGCTGCGTTAATAATTGTGCTGTCGGTTTTGTAAATAATGGTGTTGTGGCTATCCAAAGCTTGAGCGGATACTTTTTCGCCTGGTTGGACGTCCAAAAAGCGGGCAAAATCGGTAACATGATCCTGGCTGAAAAGGCTTTGCGGTATCAGGGTAAAACCATTAGCCGGCAAACCTACAACTACCTGTTTGTACTTGGCTGATAGGAGGTCGAGTAACTCCTGCGGGTTGGTCAACTCGTCCAGAGGGTGCATATCGGCGCACGCAACCAGTTTATCCTGATCAGTAATCGCGTACGAAAATGTGGCTTTATCAATCTGTATCAATAAATTATAACGTTCGGCCTCATCAAGACTAAAGTTATCATCATGGTAGTTGTAATTGTATTCGCTCATGCCAGTTTAACAAAAGTAATATTTTTCGGCAGATACTTTAGATACCGCAATTAAAAAAGCATTGTTTGATTAAAAGCCCCGTCCGCCCAAAAATAACGTTAAAAGGATATAAATGAGCACTGGCCATAAAACAGACCTGGGGTAATAATCATCGTCGGGAAAATATTTCTTAAAGAAATATCTTGTCAAAACAATACCAGCTAAAATATTGAAAAATAGGGTTATACAAAATAATTGAAAAATAGGCATTATCTGGCTAAACGATGTTACCGGGGTGCCGCCTGATGCAAACTTTCGAAATGCTTCCAGATCGGGTTTAATATTAAGTGCCTTAACAATAAACAACAAAAGAACATTGCCCAGCAATAAAAATAGGATTACCTGGCTTATTACCCACTTATAGCCCGCTACCCATAAATTGATGATGAGCAATATACCTGCATATAATGGGCTGAATACAGCAAACCAGAATATGGCTCGCCTGGAATATATTTCAACATAGTCTCCTCCGGTTTCTTCTATTTTATCTTCATCAAATTCCATGGTCAAATTTATAAAAATGCTGATAAGTAATTAACTTATCGTCATTTTTGCAAAGTGACTGAATTTGATCATATACGTAAGGCCTTTCCGCATCAACCTACCGGGCAGCAACTGGAGTTGTTTAACCGCTTACATGAATTTTTGCTGAGCAATGATGGGGATGAGTGTTTTATACTCAAAGGGTACGCCGGTACGGGAAAAACCACGGTATTGGGCGCTTTAGTAAAGGCTTTAAGGGAGTATAAATATAAAGCCGTTTTGCTGGCACCTACCGGTCGCGCGGCTAAGGTAATCACCAACTATTCGGGGCGTAAAGCATTTACCATACACAAGCGGATCTATCGCAAAAAATCGGCTTTGACTTTGGATGATGGCTTTGCCATTGCAGATAACCTGGCCAGCGACACGCTCTTTATTGTAGACGAGGCTTCGATGATATCTGACGAGCCGGGCGGCCTAAACCGTACATCGTTGCTGTACGACCTTTTACGATACGTTTACAACGATAAAAATTGTAAACTGGTATTGGTGGGTGATACCGCCCAATTGCCCCCTGTAGGCTCTGAAAACAGCCCTGCGCTTGATGGAGGTTTGATGAAGGATAAGTTTGGACTAACCGTGTTTGGCTATGAACTGACTGATGTGCTTAGGCAGGGAAAAGACTCAGGGATACTGTACAATGCTACCCGCATACGTGATATTATCCGGGCAAAGGAAATAAGTGCCCCAAAAGTAGTCACCAAAGGATATAAAGATGTATTCCGGATGACGGGGGAGCGTTTGCCCGAGGGGTTGGAATATGCCTACCGCAAATATGGATATGATCGTACGCTGATCATCTGTCGCTCTAATAAAAACGCCAACCTGTACAATGGGCAGATCAGGAACCGGATATTGTACCGGGAAGAGGAACTTACTGGCGGCGACCAGATCATGGTGGTGAAAAATAACTACTTCTGGCTGCAGGAACAGGACGAAAGCAGCACAAACTTTATAGCCAATGGCGATATTGCCCGGATCAGGAAAGTGCGCAGGATAGAGGATATGTATGGTTTCAGGTTTGCTGATGTGCAAATTGAGTTTATTGATTATGCGGAAGATCCGGTGCTGGATTGTAAAATATTGCTGGATACGCTGTATGCCGATTCCCCGGCCCTATCCCAGGCCGATCAAAAACGGTTTTACGAAGAGGTGATGAAGGATTATGAGCAAATGGTCAACAAAAGGGCTATGCACAATGAATTGAAGCAAAATCCCTATTATAATGCCTTGCAGATCAAATTTGCTTACGCCATTACTTGTCACAAGGCCCAGGGTGGGCAATGGGACGCGGTATTTGTTGATCAGGGTTATGTGACCGACGAAATGATCAACATGGATTTTCTGCGCTGGTTTTATACCGCCGTAACCCGCGCCACCACCGAGCTTTTCCTGGTTAATTTCGACGGTAGGTTTTATGCTGCTCCGGCCGAGGAATAGGCAAAAGTGGGTTTACATGGTTTACACTTTTTTATGGTTTACATATATTTAAATAGTTGGTTATCAATTATTTAAATTAAAAAATACTGTTATATTGTTGAATTTATGTTAACCCACTTTAAGCCATAAATTACTCGTATTGGATGGCACCTATTTTACCTTTATACCGAAAATATTGCTACCTTTAAAGCATAATTACTTTTACCACATATCAAACAAGGATTGCCAAAAATCCGGCCTGTTAAGCAGGTTATCAAGAGCACTGAACTATTAGTGCCAGTGTTTCCGCGAACTAAATTTTACATCATTTTTTTATCAATAGTAATGAAAATTACCAATCTGCAGGCAATGGCTGTATCGTGCATTTTACTGTGCTCCGGCTTGCCCGCCAAAGCAAATACCATTATGGATACTACAAATAATAAACAAAAAGTACTGTCATTTTATAAACTAATTGTTGGTCAGCGACGGGTCGAACTGATCCCTGAATTTGTGCAGGAAGATTATATTCAGCATAATACAACCGTAAAACAGGGTAGGGTAGGTATTACCGAAATGATCAATTATCTAAAAACGTTACCATTACCACCGGCCGGTGCCAAATCACCTATCATCAGGGCTATACAGGAAGGCGACCTGGTAGTGACCCATCTGGATATCGAATTTATGGGTAAGCGTATGGCTGTTATCGATCTGTTTAAACTAAAGAATGGTATGCTGGCCGAACACTGGGATGCGATACAAACGATGCCGGATCAAACCGGTATGGCTATAACCGCTACCAATGGAAGCAATGAAATTGACCAAAGTGCCTCTGCTACAGAAAGTAAAGCCGTTATTGATCAATTTTATCAGGCTGTAATTCAAAAAGTATCCGTAACTGATTTGATAAAGCCAGACTATGTGGAGCATGATCCAGCAGTAATTTATAGCGGTAAAGGCCTGGGTGCTTATTTGACCGCCGATAGTGATCGGCAAATTAAAATACACCGCATTATTGGCGAAGGTGATTTTGTTGTTGTTCAATCAGAGTTCAAACGAGCTGGAAAAGCTTTCGTATTTTATGAAATATTCAGGGTTGAGCATAGTAAAATAGCCGAACACTGGGTGGTAGAGCAGACAATCCCGGATGGGGTGGAGCCGGATGCTATGTTTTGATACATCAACAAATACGTCATGCCGAACTTGTTTCGGTATCCCACAAGTAAAGCATAATCATGCTGGTTAACCTGTCCTGAGGGATCCTGAAACAAGTTCAGGATGACAAACAAGCACAACGTAAGACTTATGAAGTTTTTAAAACTTTGTAAGCCCTACGTTGTGCAAATCAAGTACGGCAAAAACAAAAGAGGCTCCAATTTGGAGCCTCTTTTAAATATATTCATGGTAATTGTTATACAGAAAAGCTTTCGCCGCAACCGCAGGTACGACTGGCATTGGGATTATTGAATGCAAAGCCTTTACCATTTAAGCCATCAGAAAAATCAAGCTCTGTACCGGCCAGATAAAGGAACGATTTCATGTCGAGCGCGAAACGCAAGCCACGATCTTCAAAAAATTGATCACCCTTTTTTTCTTCGTTATCAAAATCAAGATTATAAGATAAACCAGAACATCCACCACCCTGAACAGATACACGCAGAAAATAAGAGGCATCAAGCCCCGCATCCTGCATCAGGTGGTCTATTTTACTTTTTGCTTTATCAGTTACAGTTACCATTGTTATTCTTTTTAGTATCAAGTAATTAGTATCATGTATCAAGACAAATGTCTCGCAAATACCTTACCATTTTTTATTTCAAGTAGCTAGTCAATACCCAAAATCGTGATACTTGATACTAACTACCTGACACTTATTAATGATGTACTTTTTCGCTTTCAATTGGCGCTAAGCCATTTTTTACGCGGAAATCATTAATAGCCGCCTTGATAGCGTCCTCTGCTAAAACTGAGCAGTGAATTTTTACCGGTGGTAAAGCTAATTCTTCAACGATGTCCATGTTGTCTATTTTCATTGCGTCGTCGATGCTTTTTCCTTTTAACCACTCTGTAGCTAAAGATGAAGAAGCGATAGCCGAACCGCATCCGAAAGTTTTAAATTTTGCATCGGTGATAACATTGTTATCATCAACCTGTATCTGCAAACGCATTACGTCGCCGCACTCAGGGGCACCTACTAAACCGGTACCTACTTTGTGGCTGCTTTTATCCAAAGTGCCCACATTGCGGGGGTTAGTATAGTGATCGATTACTTTATCTGAATATGCCATTTTCTTTTAATTATTGAATTAGTGAGTTAGTGAATAATCTGAACTCGTAATATTTTGTTTTTTTAAAGCATCTGCACATTTGAAACGGCGAAGTCTTCAACGCAGTTAATCTGCACATCTGCATATTTTATTAGTGTTCTGCCCACTCAATAGAGTTAAGGTCGATGCCTTCTTTAAACATTTCCCAAAGTGGTGATAGTTCACGCAGGTGGGTAACCGCTTTTTTGGTTACTTCAACCGCATAATCAACTTCTTCTTCGGTAGTGAACCTGCCTAAACCAAAACGGATAGACGAGTGTGCCAGATCATCTGATAAGCCTAAGCTTTTCAGTACATATGATGGTTCCAATGAAGCTGATGTACAGGCTGATCCTGAAGATACAGCCAAATCTTTCATGGCCATCATCAAACCTTCACCTTCTACATATTTGAATGATATGTTAGCTACGTGTGGCAAGCGGTGATCCACGTTACCATTTACATAGCTTTCTTCCAATACAGTTAATGCACTTTGCAGTTTATCACGTAAAGCTGAAAGGCGTTTTGCTTCGCTTTCCATTTCCTGGCCGCAAAGCTCGCAAGCTTTACCTAAACCAACAATACCGGGAACGTTTAAAGTTCCTGAGCGCATGCCACGTTCGTGACCGCCGCCGTCCATTTGAGCTGTAACTTTAACACGTGGACCTTTACGACGAACGTATAAAGCACCAACGCCTTTAGGACCATATATTTTGTGTGCCGATAAAGCCAGCAGGTCAATACCATCAGCATTAACATCAACAGGTATTTTACCAACAGCCTGGGTAGCATCCGTCATAAACAATGCGCCATGTTTGTGTGCAATGGCTGCAATTTCCTTAACTGGCTGCACTACACCAATCTCGTTATTGCCATACATGATAGATACCAGGATGGTTTCTGGTGTCATGTTTTTTTCCAGCTCAGCCAGATCGATCAACCCGTCTTCTTTTACCTGAAGATAAGTAACCTTTCCTCCCAATTTTTCTACGTGTTTGCAGGCATCAAGCACAGCTTTATGCTCGGTAACGGCAGTAATAATGTGGTTACCTTTATCTTTATACATTTCAAATACACCTTTAATGGCAAGGTTATCTGATTCAGTAGCGCCCGATGTAAAAATGATCTCCTTGTCAGATGCGCCGATTAATTTGGCTACCTGCTCACGTGCATAATCAACAGCTTCTTCAGCCACCCATCCAAAAGCATGGTTACGGCTTGCAGCATTACCGAATTTCTCGTTAAAATAAGGTAACATCGCTTCCAGGACCCGTGGATCCATCGGAGTTGTTGCATTATTATCTAAATAAATTGGGATATTCATATCTTAAGTATATTAACAAGAACAAAGATACGCAAGATTTTATTTAAATTCATTCAAAACAATTGGTAAAATATCAATCCTGACCTTTAATTTACAATATTTGGACATGAACAGGGTAAGGTGTGTAAGTATTGCTATAAATGATATGGCAACTGGCGATAATATATATGAAAAGTTATTAAAAAAGACGGATTTGTATAGTTAAGGGATGACCCAAAGTCAGGAGCTCATAATCAATAAGTGGTTTTTTTTATACTTTAAAAGAGTAAATAAATATTGATAGGGCTGTGGTCTGAAGTAAATTAAAATAAAGCTGAGATGTGTTTTGTGCTCAATAACAAGTAGTTCCCGGGTGCTATTGGTTGATTTTGACATCAAATAAAACTTTTAGCTTTTTGACTTTTTAATTTTGAATTTTTAATTATATTTGCGCCTCTTTTAAAAAGTACAGAAGGTATAAGTTTATATATAATGAAAAAAGATCTGCATCCATCAAACTATAGATTAGTTGTATTCAAAGACATGTCAAACGACTATTCTTTCATAACTAAATCTTGCATCGATACCCGTGAATCAGTAAAATGGGAAGACGGTAACGAGTATCCATTAGTGAAATTAGAAATTTCGCATACATCTCACCCTTTCTACACCGGTAAAATGAAACTGGTTGATACTGCAGGACGTATCGATAAATTCCGCTCACGTTACAACAAAAAATAATTTTTTGTTGAATTAAATATTTACAAGTCGCCCGATACATCGGGCGACTTTTTTTATTTTTGTGCCATGTCTATTATTCTTTTTGACGATAACGCACGCCAAACGCTATTACCCCTGACACATACCCGGCCTGTTGCTGATTTGCGGTTGGGGATATTAACTATAGCCGAAAAGTGGGCAAGACATTTAAATACAATATCTTCTTTTCATACTGCCGATTACTTACAGGCTAAATATCCTGCCAGGATCGGTACTGATAATTTATTTATAAACGGAGCCGTTTGCCCGGATGAAAACCTGCTGGAGGCTATCGATAAACTGCAAACCGGGCAGGCGCTTAAATATAACGACTTACTGCTGGCTGTAAGGCTAAATCAAACCGACGCGGGCAATTTTGATCCGGAAGCCGGGTTTGGTAGCGTAATTAGTTATACAAGCCTTTTTGTGGCTATCCGTTATCCGGAGGATATTTTCAGGAAGAATGATATTGAATTGCGTAAGGATTTTCAATTGCTTACCAAAGGACGTACGAGTGCGGTTGTAAGCAGCACAAACGTAATTATCGGTAATGATTTTTTTGCCGAAGAAGGCGCGGTTGCCGAATGTTCTACATTTAATACCACCAACGGGCCAATATATTTATCCGGCAATACCGAAGTTTGGGAAGGTACCCACATTCGCGGCCCTTTTGCCATTTGCGAACATTCGCAGGTGAAAATGGGGACAAAGATATATGGCGCTACAACGGTTGGGCCATATTCACGAGTTGGCGGCGAAATCAATAACGCGGTGATCTGGGGATATTCATCTAAGGGGCATGAAGGCTACTTGGGTAACTCTGTACTGGGTGAATGGTGCAATATTGGAGCCGATTCCAATAACTCCAACCTCAAAAATAATTATGCAGAGGTAAAACTGTGGGATTATACGACGCAGCGTTTCCGTAAAACAGGACTGCAATTCTGCGGTTTGATCATGGCCGATCATGCCAAATGCGGTATCAATACCATGTTCAATACCGGTAGCGTAGTAGGGGTAGGGGCTAATGTTTTTGGTGCAGGCTTTCCGCGTAATTTTGTACCTGATTTTTCATGGGGGGGCGCAGCCGGTTTTGAAGTTTACGTGCTCCATAAAATGCTCGAAACCGCGCAAAAAGTTTTTGAACGCCGTGAACACCGGACGTTTGATGAAACCGAACAGGATATATTGAAGAAAATATTTGAATTAACTGAAGAATACAGACGGTTTTAGTATTATTTATTTTGTCTGAATCAGAATTTTCAGAATTTAAGGATTAACAAGATTTTGGCTTATCAATTTTGAAAATTCTTAAATTCTGATTCAGACAACCTAATCAACCCAACCAACTGCATAAACTCACTAAACATAATCAACTAAAAACGACATCATGAGAAAAAAAATTGTTGCCGGTAACTGGAAAATGAACCTTGACTATAATGAAGGTTTGGGTGTATTTTCTGAGATCATCAATATGGTAAAAGATGAAGTGACCGGTACACAGGAAGCGGTTATTTGCAGTCCGTTCATACATCTGCATAGCCTGGTACAACTGGCAAAAGGATATACCAAAGTTTCATTAGGGGCACAGAACGCCCACCAGGCGGAATCCGGAGCATATACCGGCGAAACATCTGCTAAGATGATCAAATCTACAGGTGCCGCTTATGTGATCCTGGGCCACTCAGAACGCCGCCAGTATTTTGGCGAGACTAATGAATTGCTTGCCAAAAAAACAGATACTGTACTGGCAAATGATCTTCGTCCGATATTTTGCATTGGCGAAACCCTGCAAGAACGCGAAGCTAACCAGCATTTTGATATCATCAAAAGCCAGCTGGTTGAAGGTGTGTTTCACCTGGATGCCGCTCACTTTTCCAAATTAGTTATTGCGTATGAACCAGTTTGGGCTATTGGCACAGGTGTAACCGCGTCATCAGAACAAGCACAGGAAATTCACGCGTTTATCCGTAACGAGATTGTTGCCAAATACAGCCAGGAAGTAGCCGATAACACCACTATTTTATATGGAGGCAGCTGCAACCCTAAAAACGCCCCCGAGTTGTTTGCCCAGCCAGATATTGATGGTGGGTTAATTGGCGGCGCTTCCCTTAAATCGCGCGATTTTGTGGATATTGTAAAAGTATTCAATTAAATTAGATAAGAGATGTGAGATATGGGATATGAGGCAAATAACACCAAGCTTTTTTATGCTTGAAACAGAATAGGCTTTAAGGTGTTTAATGGAGCATCCAATAATATCAAATCTAATATCTCACATCTCAAATCTGCATGAGGAAGCTGTTAAAAGTTATTTTACCCATCTTAATTGATTTCGGCATTTATTGGGCCGTGGTTGAGTATAATATGCCCAGTCACCCCATGAAGCTGATTGAGATAGGTGATGGTAATTTATACAGTTTAATGGCTTACTTTCACCTTTTCTGGCCCC
This sequence comes from Mucilaginibacter sp. 22184, assembly GCF_052045695.1. Taxonomy (NCBI): domain Bacteria; kingdom Pseudomonadati; phylum Bacteroidota; class Sphingobacteriia; order Sphingobacteriales; family Sphingobacteriaceae; genus Mucilaginibacter; species Mucilaginibacter sp. 22184. Next base: position 193,884 of record NZ_JBQEPI010000006.1, on the reverse strand, counting down.
TGTTACTTGCGGTTGGCATTTTAACTCAGTACCTCATCGTAGTGCCCTTATGGGATAACTACGCTGTAAAAAGCTTCAAAGCGCGTTTAATTATCGGGGTTTGTATTGCGGTAGTTTGTATAGCCTTTGCGGGCTCTATCAGCTACATTATATGGGATCAGGCCGAAGGGACTAAGCCTTTCTATAGCTTTTGGTGGTATTTATCAGAAATTCAGCTTTTTTACTGGGTAATTACCTTTGTCATTCTGTTTTTGATGGACAGGCGCAAGTTTGCCAAAACACCAATGCCAGAAGCGGTTGAAACCCCGGTGTAAAGAAATACTCACCCCTGATTTTACTAATCATTAATAATGAACTATTACGAATTACTTTTTACCACCATCACTACCGAAGATTATCAGCAGGACCTGCTGATCAATGCTCTGGGCGAGATTGGTTTTGATACTTTTGAAGAACTGGAATTTGGCTTTAAGGCTTATATACCGACCGATGATTTTGATGAACAGCAATTGAAAGAGCAATTGTTGCCGTACCAGGATATGTTCACCTTTAGTTATGAGATAACCCTTATCCCGCAAAAAAACTGGAACGAAGTATGGGAAAGTAATTTTGAACCGATAGAGATAGGGGATAAAATATACGTGCGCGCTACTTTTCACCCGGCTAAGCCTGAGTTTCCTTATGAGATCGTGATCGATCCGAAGATGGCTTTTGGTACAGGGCACCATCAAACCACATCTATGATGCTGGAATTGATCCTGGAAAATGATTTCGCTGGTAAAAAAGTACTGGATATGGGTTGTGGTACAGGTATCCTGGCCATTATGGCCGCTAAACTGAACGCTGCCGAAATTGCCGCGATAGATTATGATTCGGTATGCTATGACAGTACTATCGAAAATTCTGCCCTTAATCATATAACCAATATCACTCCGTTGTGTGGCTCAAAAGAAGTGATCCCGAATGAGCAATATGATATTATCCTGGCCAATATTAACCGTAATATCCTGCTCGATCAAATGGAACGTTACGCCGAGGTGTTAAAGCAAGGAGGAGAAATTTATTTCAGTGGTTTCTATGAGTCGCCAGACCTGGAGATCATTACCGATGAGGCGCGGAAACATGGCTTAAAATACATCAGCCACAAAAAAACGAATGACTGGGTAGCTGCCAAGTTTGTAAAGTAGCAAACTCTTTTAATATGTCATCCTGAACGCAGTGAAGGATCTATCGACGCTTATGTATGTCAGCTAATAGATGCTTCGCTGCGCTCAGCATGACAAGTAAAGAAGGACTATTAGTAACCCAGAGTAAACCTCCGTTTGATAAACTGGTTATTTTCCAGTTCATCAATAACTGCTACAGCGAGGTCCTCAATAAGAATATTGTTTTCTCCTTTTTCATTAAATACCGGTTGATCGGTACCTAAACGGAATTTCCTGGTGGGTTCGCCGTGCGCATCAGGGTGCATATTAATCGCCGGACTTAAAAATGTCCAATCCAGATCTTCTTCTTTGCGAAGGATGTTTAAATAATCACGTGCTGCAGAGGCGCCTGGTTTGTAAGCTGCAGGAAAGTTAGGAGAATCAACCAGTTGAAGACCAGGGGCTATTTCCAGGCTTCCTGCGCCTCCAATAACCAACAGGCGCTTAACACCTGATTGCTTTACCGCTTGCTGGATAGCTTCAGAACCTGCGATAAAATCATCATAGATGTTAGGGTTTGTCCAACCAGAGTTGTAAGCGCTAATTACAGCGTCATGACCTTTAAGTACATCAGCCAGGCTATCAACATTAAATACGTCAACAGCTTTTATGGTTAATTTACTGTTGGTGATATTTAGTTTTTTGGGGTCGCGGGCAATAGCGCTTACCTCGTGTCCGCGTAATAAGGCTTCTTTTAAAATGGTTTGGCCTACATTGCCTGTGGCGCCTATCAATGCTAATTTCATAATGGATTTGTTTTTATATGTAATTTAATTTGTTACAGTTTTGTTTAAAAAAAATTATTTAAATTTTTGGCTAAAATCTGCCAGGGTAATTTTAGTTAATTTACCAACGATGGCCGTATCTACTTCGGCAGCCAAATCATCCAGGTGTTGATTGATTTGGCGGCCAACAGCACAGGCGGGATTTGGGAGATTTTTTGCCTGTCCCAGCGCCGGGTGGCTTTTTACTGCCTTGTATACATCGGCCAATACAATTTTGGCCGAAGCTTTTGCCAGGCTATATCCGCCGGTTTTCCCTTCTTTACTGTTGATCAATCCGTAGTTGCGCAGGTTTCGTATTTCTTTACGCACCAATACCGGGTTTATGTTGATGCTGCCGGCAATATACTCAGACGATAACAGATCATCGCCCGCCTGGTCAAGAAGGGTGAGGATATGGATTGCTATCTGAAATTGCCCGTTCATCTGTAATTAAAAAAGTTACAGTACAAAAGTAGGATTTATAATTTTATAACAATGAGGATTTTGATTATATTAACATTAAATTACTTTTTGCTGATAAATAATAACTTAATTAAGAATTAATGTGCTGATTTAATGATTGTTAAGAATACACTTCTGTGCAGCAAAAAAACCTTAAACGAAGATTGTTTAAAAAAGTTTCACTTTTAAATAAAAAAAAATGCAAATTAGTTGATAATTAGCGTAATAATAAATACTATTGTAAAGTAATTAACTTTCGCGAAACCTAACTATTACTATTATTAAACTTACATGAAAACACTTGGGAAAAAAATCAGACTGTTACGTCATCAAAAAGGGTGGAGCCAGGAAGATGTTGCAAAACGATTAGATATCTCTATTCCGGCCTTTTCAAAGATTGAAACCGGAATAACAGACATCAATTTATCGAGACTTGAACAAATTGCAACTTTGTTCGAAATGTCTGTTGTTCAGTTGCTTACCTTTAATGATGCTGAGCATGATCAGAAATTTGTTAATGAACTTGAAACCGTTAATAAACGTTTGATGGATCGGGAAACAGAGGTTATCGATCTGCAAAAGAAAGTGATCGAATTATTCGAAGAATTAAGGCACTCAAAAGCTACAGCATAATTTTTAACGCCCGGTGTAATGCCGGGCTAGTTAAAAAATATAACGCATTGTTAAATGCTTTTTGCCAAATGTGGCCCCTACAGCACTGTGGATAGCTATCATTTTCTCGTTAAAATCTCCAACCCACGATAGTTCCAGCTCATCATATTGCTTTAAAGGCAAAACGTATTCCTTTAACTTGATAAATATAGCCGATTCCAAACCATGCTTCTGGAATTTTTGTTTGGTGCCCATTACAATGGCACGCATACGGGATACACCCTTCCAGCGGTAATACAAAAATTTAAGTTTGCCGATCAGGTTTAACTTTCCGTTAAGTGGTTTAAGCATCTGATTGGCATCGGGTAAAATGATGATAAATGAGGCTGGTTCATCGTCGATATAGGCAAACCAGATGAGTTTTTCATCCATCAGGGGTTTCATCTTCTCAAAGCTTTCGGCGATGGTGGCATGCGTTATGGGGACGAAATTTTCAAAATCGCGCCAGGCGTCATTGTATATCTCTATAAAATCGGCGGCAAATTTTTCCATTTCCTTTACCCGGAAATGCCGGAAATCATACCCCGGTTTTTTGATCACCCAATTAGCAATTTTAGTGAACCGCTCTGAAAAAGGCTTATGCACATCCAGGTGATTGGTGATCTGTTCGTAAAGGGTTTTAAAACCATAAGCTTCAAAAAAGGCCTTATAGTAGGGAGGATTGTAATTCATCCCGTAGGAGGGATGGGTAAAGCCCTCTACCAGTAATCCCCAGAAATTATCGTTCTCGCCAAAATTGATAGGGCCGTCCATAGCTTGCATGCCGTTATCCTGCAGCCATTTTTTAGCAGTATCGAACAATAGAAAAGCAGCATCCTGGTTATCAATACATTCAAAAAAGCCCATCCCACCGGTTGGCTGTTCGTAATGATAAGCCTTTTTATTATTGATGAATGCAGCCACACGGCCAATTAATTGGTTGTTATCATCGGTAAGTATCCAGCGGGTGCATTTTCCATCCTGGTGAAAGTTGTTTTTTGCCGGATCAAATACAGCTTCAATATCATTATCAAGCGGACAAACCCACGTTTTATCATCTTTATAAATAATACGGGCTACGTTTAAGAATGCTTTTTTAGTGACTGTTTTTTTTACTTCTGTAATGGTCATAGGGATGTTGCTGACGGCCAAATATAAAAAAAAGCATCCAGGGCATGCCACTGAATGCTTTTGTAAATGGGTGTATCTTAAAAATTAAAAGTCGTCGTCGTCGTCATCGTCAAAAGACTCGTATCCTCCTCTGCCCAGGTCATCATCTAAAGGTAGATCATAATCATCCTCATCCTCATCAATCACTTTTTTCTTTTTTGGAGTAAGCGATAGATCATCATCGTCATCATTTTCGTCTTCTGAGTTGTCGATCTTTTTAGTGCTCGGTTTTTTTGGCGTTCCCATTGTAACGGATTTTTTTAGTAAAACTTTATCAATATAATTTAAATCGGCCTTAGGTTGTTTTTATTCTGGCGGCTAATTCAGTAGTAAAAATAATTAAAATCATTTTTATTAAAAATATCTTTTAAAATTATTCTGTTTGTTCGCCTATGGCCACGGTGTTGGTTGTAAAATCCTTAATCTGAGGTAATTCATCTATGCTATTTATACCAAAGTAGTCCATAAACATGCCGCTGGTGCCATATAAAATGGGTTTTCCTACGCCTTCCGACTTCCCAATTATAGCGATCAGGTCTTTTTCCAGCAATTTTTGTATCGAATAATCACAATTTACACCGCGTATCTGCTCCACATCGGTTTTGGTTACCGGCTGCTTGTAGGCAATAATAGCCAGTGTTTCTAAAGCAGCCTGACTTAACCTTTTTTTGGAACGCTGCAGCTGTAATAAGTTAATAACCGGGTGGTATTGTTTTTTGGTGAGAAATTGGTACCCATTGTTGATTTTTACCAACTCAATGGCCAGGCTGTCATCACTATACTTGTTTTTGATAGCTGTTAAGCTTTCATTCACCTCGTCGGCAGTGAAATCACGCTCAAAGGCCGCCTGGAGACAGTACATGATCTCCTCCATACGAATACCTTGCTCCGACGCGAAAATTAATGCCTCTATATGATGCTCCATGTTGGTGAGTGGTGAGTGGCGAATGGTGAATGGTGAATGGTTAGGTAACTCCTATTTTCCACTCACCACTCCCTATTCACCACTCACTTTAATAGTTAATAACCTGTTCTTCAATTTCGGCGGGAATGTCGCGCCAATCATATTTCTGGGTACGTAGTTGTGGCTCAAAGCCAGCTTCTTTGATAGAATCCTGGATGCCTTTGGCGGTAAACCTGTGGGGAGCCCCCGCTGCTGATACCACATTTTCTTCGATCATGATAGAGCCAAAATCATTGGCACCGGCATGTAAACATATCTGTGCCACCTGTTTACCTACGGTGAGCCATGAGGCCTGTATGTTTTTGATATTAGGCAGCATAATACGGCTTAGCGCTATCATGCGGATATATTCATCACCGGTTACATTATTGGTGATGCCACGAACTTTGCGTAACAATGTGCCGTCATCCTGGAAAGGCCAGGGGATAAAGGCCACAAATCCATATGCACCTTCGGGTTTTTCTGACTGTACCTCGCGAATCCAAACCAAGTGTTCAAAGCGTTCTTCGATAGTTTCGATATGGCCAAACATCATGGTAGCTGATGTTGGCAGATTAAGCTGATGAGCTGCCCGCATCACGTCCAGCCATTCTTTGCCACCACATTTACCTTTGGATATCAGGCGGCGAACACGGTCGTTCAGGATCTCGGCGCCGGCGCCAGGTAATGAATCAAGTCCGGCCTCTTTCATGGCCCTCAGCACATCTATATGAGCCATACCTTCTAGTTTGGCTACGTGCGCTATCTCCGGCGGACCTAATGAGTGTAGTTTTAGCTTAGGATACAGCTGTTTCAACTCCCTGAACAGATCAGTATAAAACTGAAGACCCAGATCGGGGTGGTGACCTCCTTGCAGCAGCAACTGATCGCCACCATAGCGGAAAGTTTCCTCAATTTTCTTTTTATAGGTCTCGATATCAGTGATGTAGCTATCCTCATGGCCAGGTCTGCGGAAAAAGTTGCAGAACTTGCAATTGGCGATACAAACATTGGTCGTGTTCACATTGCGGTCTATCTGCCAGGTAACCTTGCCATGCGGAACCTGCTTTTTACGCAGTTCGTTGGCGGTATACATCAAATCGGCAGTAGAGGCATTATTATATAGATAAACCCCTTCGTCCTGGGTTAAAAAATCAAACCGCAAAGCGCGTTGCAACAGATCGGCTGTGTTCATTTAACAAAGATAAAGTTTTAGACGATGAATAGTTTCATGTGGATAGTAAGATTGACAAATTAATGAGTTTGCTGTTTTTGAAATTTATTTTTAGGATTCCATGCATCTTAAAAATATTTCCTCCGGAGAAACCTTTTTAAACCTCAAATTTTAACACTTTTCGCTTCAAAACCGAGATAAAAACGGCTCAAAATTTATTAAAAACATCGATTTTAACACTTTTTAACAAATTTGAACACTGTTTTGACGCACTTTTAAAACTTTAAAAAGTATTAATTTATTGATTGTCAAATAACTAAATACCACGCGATCGGTTTTTGTGCTCTTTTTATTTTTAACTAAACAGCCCGGTTCTCGTTAATGGAGAACCGGGCTGGTATTTTATACAATATACAAAAAAATTATCAGATAATTATAACGGGCCCTTAGCTTATATAAGTTAAAGGCCGGGGCTTTGCAGTAGCGAATGCCTGATTATGATTTAAGGGCTTTTTTAATTTAAGCATTTTGATAACTCATTTATACATACTTCACGTAATTTAGTATTTGGTTATGATAAAGTTGTGAATAATGGAAGAGTTTATAAATTGTTTATCAAAATACAGTACACTTAGTGGGCAGCATATTGAATTGATAACCAGCAAGGCTAAATTATTAAACTTAAAAAAGGGCGATTGCTTTTTAGAAGTTGGCCGGGTAGCTAAACAATTTGGGTTTGTAATGGAAGGAGTTTTACGGGTTTGTTGGTATAACGAAATTGGCGAGGATATTACAAGAGCATTTATACCGGAATATCATTTTGCGCTAAACGTTTCAAGTTTTAATAACGAAACACCATCTGAAGTTTGTTTTGAGGCTATTGCTAATTGCAAATTGCTGGTTTTTTCCAAAAAAGACATGGCCGGGCTGGCGAATGCAATTCCTGGCTGGAATGAGATTCTTTTAAAAATTACCGCTACGGCATTAACCAATAAATCAAAAGTAAGCCAAAATATGCTTACGCAGGATGCGACAACGCGATACCTGGAATTTCTGAAAATTTATCCAGGCCTGGCAAACCGGACACCCTTATCGGCTCTTGCTTCTTACCTGGGGATTAAGCAATCTTCTTTAAGTCGCATTAGAAGAAAGATCATTTAATTTTTGCCATATGGCAAAAAAAATGCGCTAAGGTAGTCGCAATTTTGGTGTTTCTAATATTAATGAAATGTTAACAAACTCCACAATGGCTACGGAAAAAAACCGGGCCAATATCAACAACTGGAAAACCAGGCCGTTTAACCGCTGGTCTTTTCATCACGTTAAAAAGTTTATTCCCTCAATAGCCATCGCGAATGATATTCAGCATCAAAATTTGCTGGAAAACGCTCCGGTATCTATCAAGGGATTTATACTTAAACAACTGTTAAAGGCTACGGCAACTGATGCTGTAGTTATTCTTCATAAAGGTAAAATTGTATATGAAGCATACGCCAACGGCAATGATGAACATAACCCGCATATCCTGATGTCTGCTACTAAAGCGGTGGTTGGGCTTGTTGCTGGTATTCTTGAACATCAAGGAGCAATAGATCTGAGCGCTCCCGTTTCCGCCTATATTCCGCAAATTATTGGAACAATCTATCAGCAGGTAACCTTGCGCCAGCTATTGGATATGCGTGCCGGGATAGTATTGGATGAAGATCAGCAAAAGCAGTATGATATAGCGACAAATTGGGAACCGGTACCCGAAGGAAATGAGCCTTTGGGTTTGCACGATTTTTTTACCCGGTTGAAGTCATCCGGAAAATTAACGGATCAAAATTTTAGTTACGTATCCGCCAATACCGATCTGTTAGGATGGGCCCTTGAATGCGCCACAGGGCGCTCATTTAATACACTATTGAGCGATCTGATCTGGAAGCCAATGGGGGCCGAAAATGAGGCTTACATAACGGTTGATAAATACGGGGCACCAAGATGTACGGGTGGACTTTGCGTAACTGCCCGTGATTTTGCCCGTGTAGGCCAACTCATTATAAACGAGGGGATGCATAATTCGACGGAAATTATACCCCCATCATTAATAAATGATATCACAAGCAATGGTGACGGTGATGCCTGGGCCAATGGCCAATGGGGTAAAGCTTTTGCACCTATCAGCAAAAACATGAGCTATCGTAACGGTTGGTATATGATTAATGATGAACCCCAAATAATGTTTGCTATGGGTATTTATGGCCAGAATCTTTTTATTGACCGGGCTAATGATATGGTAATTGCCAAGTTCTCGTCATGGAAAGAACCAACAGATTATGTAGCATTGCCGTTAACGCATCAACTGGTTAAAACTGTCAGAAGCTCTTTAAGGGTTTAATTTTCGCCCCTGCGTTTATTTGCAGGTCAGGGTACTGAAAGATCAAAATTCCATAAAAAGTTGTCATTTCGACAAACAGGGATGGACGAAGGGGGAGAAGTGAGGAGAAATCTTCTACATGATGCAAGGCTTAAATTGCAAATCATATAAGATCTCTCCTCGTACCTCGTTCGAGATGACAGTTGGGGTTTGTTATTTACTTTTTACTGCTCAAAACTCACCACTCCCTACTCACCATTCACTACTTTACTTTCAGTGTATTATTACTTCTATTCAAGTCGGGCAGCGCATTGTCCGGATCAAGGGTTACGCTTTCGGCGTCCTGAGTGCCGGGCAGGGTAAGGGTGATCTGTTTGTTTTGCAGCCAGGTTTCAACCGGTAGGTAAGTGCGTTTTTTGCTGCCGTCTTTATATTTTACTTCGATGGTGAAGGGCATAGGCAGTTTTTGTTTGTTTACTACGGTAATGTTTACGCCTTTCTCATTTTTGCTGTCAACCTGTTTGGCATCTATGAGGGCCAGGTCGAGCGTCCAGTTATTGTAGAACCACCCTTTCCAAAACCAGCTCAGATCTTCGCCCGCGCCGTTTTCCATCGAACGGAAAAAATCATCGGGCTGTGGATGTTTATAGGCCCATTGATGGATGTAATTGCGGAAAGCATAATCGAATTTATCTTTCCCCAGGATTTGCTCGCGCAGTAAAACCAGGCCGAAAGCCGGTTTAAAATAGGTAAGGGGGTGACGGTACTTTTCGGCGATGGCATCGGGAGCGGTCATGATGCTGGGTGAGCCGGGAGCGGTGATGAAAGGAATGATCTCATCGGCCGGGTTGCCGCCTTTTTCGGCATATTCGCTGTCGCGTTTGGGCGCAAACTCGCCTTTGTTAAACGCGTCGGAAGCGTACACATCAATAAAAGTGTTCAGCCCTTCGTCCATCCAGGCAAAACGGCGCTCGTCTGATCCTACGATCATCGGGAACCAGTTATGACCAATCTCGTGCGCGGTTACCCAGTACAGTACAGCGCCTTTATCGGTAATGCCATCAAACACAATACCCGGGTATTCCATGCCACCGGCTATACCAGCCTCGTTTACGGCAACGGGGTATGGGTACACAAACCATTTTTCAGAAAAATATTCGATCGATTTTTTGAGATATTCTGTTGCACGACCCCAGGCATCATTGCCATAGCTTTCGGCGGGGTAAACGCTCATGGCCAGTGATTTTTTGCCTTCGGGCAGGTTTACTCTTGCGGCATCCCAAATAAATGCTTTGGATGCGCCAAAGGCCACATCGCGGGTGTTGAGCATCTTAAAGTGCCAGGTAAGCGTGCCTTTTTGCACCGGGCGGCTCGCCGGATCGTTCACCTCGGCCAGATCGCGAATCATGATGGTTTTGTCGCTGTTGCGGGCGGTTTCCAGTCGTGCTATTTGTTTGGCGGTCAACACCTCTTTGGGGTTCTGTAGTTCGCCAGATCCGGCCACGATCATGTCCCAGGGTACGTTTACGCTGTAGTCGATATCGCCATAATCGAGGTAAAACTCGCCGCTACCCAAAAATGGCAGCGTGTCCCAGCCGCGGCTATCATCATATACACACATGCGCGGGAACCATTGGGCTATTTCAAAGATCTTACCGTTTTTGGTATCGGTATAATCGGTACGGGCGCCAAAAGCGCCGGGTATGGTGTAATGATATTTGATTTTGAGGCGGATACTGCCTTTAGCCGCTACGGCTTTAGTCAGACGGATCTGCATGCGCGTATCGGTAACCACATATTTTACTTCTTTGGTAACACCTGCTTCTTCTACCGCCACCGATTCGATCTGGTAGCCATCGGTGTGATCGGCCAGTTGGGGTGCAAAACCGGTTACGAAGTTAGAGCGTGCATCTTTTTTATAGGTGTTCTGATCCATCTGCAACCACAGGAAAGGTAAAGCATCCGGACTGTTATTGATATAGTCGATAGTTTCGGTACCGCCAATAGTTTTGGCCGCGGTATCCAGTTTAACATTTAAGGTATAATTGGCCCGGTTTTGCCAGTATCGTGGCCCGGGATTGCCATTGGCCGAATGAAAATCATTACCCTTATCGGTATAAAATTGCGGCGAAAAAGCTTCGGCCGCATTATAGTTGGAAGTAGTATCGTTAGGGTTGATCTTTCGTTGCTGGGCCTGCACGTTCAAAGCGAAAATAGCAAGCAAGCCAAGGCTGGTAAATTTTAATTTCATAAGGGAATTTGAGGCCACAATATACAAAGGATGAGGGTAAAAATGGGAGAGAGTTTTAAAAAGATGCAGAAGACTCACCCGATCTGCGCTACGCTGGATCACCCTCTCTACGGCTTCGCCACAAAGAGGGTTGAAAAAGGGAAAGTTAAGAAACTATGTAAGAATAAAAAATGACTTAACCCTCTTTGCACCGCAGGTGTAGAGAGGGTCGGCAAGCGGAGCGATGCCGGGGTGAGTCTTTTCAGGGCGATAAGATCGCTTTTATAGTGTTTAAAACGTCATTGATATTGTTTAGTATCACTTTATTTTCGAATCTTAAAATGCGTAACCCTAAGGCTGCCATCACTTCGTCTCTGTTTTTATCGTAATCTTTTTAAATAGGTGAACCGGGCCGTCGGCTTCGATAACTAATTTGGCTTCTGCGTAATAAAAGTCAGGAATATAATATAAGTTTCTGCCTAAAATTGATTGTATCAAGATAGGGTGCTGGCGCAAAAACTTCATTTCGTACAAGCTTCTATTTCTGAGATGCTGCCATAATATTTTCTCTGCTTTAGTTTCATGTCGTCTTAGTTCACGGCAAAGGGTAATTATAGATGTCATATTTAAATTTAAAATCTAATTTTCACCCGTAGCCTCAACCCCATAGCGTATTGCCGCTGCAAGTATATCGGGGTTTATATCTTTTAGCGCTTTAAACCTGATGCAATAGCCGGTCACGCTGGCTTTGCCCAGTTCTTTCCCATAGGTTTGGGCCAGGTATGTTTTGTCTTTTATCCCAAGCACATAAACAGAGATGCCGGTTTTGTTGGCGCTTAAACCGATTTGAAAAAAATCCCTGGCTTTCCCGTCAGCATATTTTATGGTGTAATGCCCGTAGCCTATATTGGGATTGCTAACCGTTTTATTTTCGCTGTTTTTACCATCCTCGAACCATAATTTACAGCCTGGTAAAGTTTGCAGTATAAGCTGGTGTAACGCTTGCATATCATTGCGCTTTGGTTGGGGCTGGCCGGTGATATACGTTTTGATCTGTTCTTGTATGTCCATATGAAACATTGAATTATGGGATGCTTACTCAAATTTCGCCAATTTGGATATATAATAATTCATTTTTTTGCCCTTTTTCAATGCCTGTTTATGGAATGCGATGATTAATCGCATCATGGTATAAAAGATAAATACCATGACACCAATTCAAAATATCAGCATTCCCGAAGCCTGCCACGAATCATGGCAGCAAATGACCCCGGTTGACCAGGGCAGACACTGCCAGCAATGCTGCAAAACGGTTACCGATTTTACCGTGATGAGCAACGATGAGATCATTGCTTACCTGGCAACAAGTCATGATGTTTGCGGCAGGTTTGGGCAGGAACAACTGAGCAGCCTCAATAACAGACTGGATATCAAAAATCTGCAACCGAACATCTGGCGAAGGTGGGTAATGGTTATTGGATTGCTGAGCCAAACCGTGTTTTATAAGGCTACGGCACAAACCAAATCTCCTCCGGTAGTTACCCAGCAAACTAAACCGGTAACCTCTAATGAAATATTAGGTAAAATAGCCGCACCGGATACCAGTAAGCATGTAAAAGTGAGCGGACAAGTTACGGATGAGAATCACCAGCCTTTGCCTGGTGTAACAGTGGGGGTTAAGGGATCTAATGCAGGTGTAGTAACCGGCGCCGATGGTAAATTTGTTTTGTTTGGCGCCAAACCAGAGGATGTGCTTGGTTTTTCTTTTATAGGTTTTGATAGTCAGGAAATAAAGATCAATTCATCGGCAGATCAATTCCATAACATTATTATGAAAGAAAGCGCCAACAGACTTACGGGTGAGGTTGTGATTGTGAGGCGTTTATCATTTGTTCAGCGAACCTGGAATAAAATTAAACGCATTTTTTAATTAATCCAGCATCCCGGCCAAAATGCCCTCTTTTAATGAGTTAGTACATAGCATTACCTTTTGGATGCCAAGTTTGTGTATAATGAAGCGGGTAATAAGCGATGCCACCACGATCATATCTACCCTAACGGGGATAATATCTGTATTACCTGCCCTTTGCAGATGGGTTGATTGTACTATTTTATTGGTTTCGATCAGGAGCTCTTCGTAGTCAAAGCTATAAGTTTTGGTGGTTTTAAGATCGAAGGAGTGACCTTTTTCTGTTTCGATAAGCGCGGCAAAAGATTCAAACACGCCAGATGAACCGATGAGTGTATCCAGCTCATGACCCTCAACCGCAGCAAACAGATCGGTGAGGTTATCCTGCAGATACACATCCAGCGCCTCGATAGAGGCTGGTGGAATAGGGTCGGTTCGATGAAAAAGATCCATTAAGCGGGCCGCGCCAATTTCAAAGCTTTGTTTCCAGATAATATGATCGGCATTGCCCAGGATAAATTCAACACTGCCCCCGCCAATATCCATAATGAGGGAGTTTTTGGCCGATAAACAACCGCTGATTTTTACCCCTTCATAAATAAAAGCGGCTTCCTGGTCGCCGTTAATGATTTCGATGCTGATACCAGTTTGGGTTTTTACCTCGTTGATAAAATCCGTTCCGTTTGATGCGCTGCGCAGCGCCGACGTTGCCATGGCTCTTACCTGGTGCACCGCATTAGCACTGATCTGCTCCTGAAAATGCTGCATGGTTTTTATACCGCGTGCAAAGGCCTCAGGTAAAATATAGCCTTTGTTAATGCCGCCTTCGCCCAGCTTTACTGGCTCCTGGTCATGTGCAATTTCCTGATAATTATCTATCGTACCCTCCACAATAAGCAGGTGGAAAGTATTGGTACCCAAATCCATTACAGCAACGCGTTTACTCATGCGGCTAAGATAATGCTCTTAAAGGTAAAAGGACAAAAGCAAAGATAAAAATGAAAGCTCTTTTTGACTACCTTTCATCTTTCACCTTCCTTACTCTTTATAAAAGAACCATTTACCCAGCTCTTTAAAGCTTACTTTTTTACCGTACATCAGGATACCAACCCGGTATATGCGCGCTGCAACATAGGTGGTAAACAAGAAACCTATCACCATTAATGACATAGAAATGGCCAATTGCCATCCCGGCGGGTCAAAAGGCAAACGTACCATCATAGCCACAGGAGCGGTAAACGGTATTATGGAAAGCCAAACTGCCAGCGCACTGTCTGGTGCTCTGAATAACACCGATACCGATAAAATATAGGTGAACAGGAGCGGCATGGTAATGGGAAACATGAATTGCTGGGTTTCTGTTTCGCTATCCACAGCCGAGCCCACCGCGGCAAACAAAGCGCTGTACAACAGGTAACCGGTTAAAAAGTAGAACAAAAAGCAACCCAGTATATACCCAAACTGTATATTTTGAAGCGCCGCCAAAGCGCCAGTCATAGGGCTTTGCGGCGAATTGAAAGCGTGACCGGCTATTTTTGATGATATGATGGATAAAATTATCCATGCCCCAAATTGTGTTAAACCTACCAGTCCCACACCAATAATCTTACCCAGCATTAACTGAAATGGTTTAACCGATGAAATAACCACCTCAATAATGCGGCTTGTTTTTTCTTCAATAACACCACGCATTACCTGGCCGCCATAAATAAAAAGCGAAAGGTATATCAGTATAGCACAGGCTACACTAACGGCAATATTGGCGCCAACGTTGGCGTCCTTGTCGCCTTTGTCGGTAATTTCAACGGCGTTAACAGCGATGTCGGATTTTTTGATAGAATGAATAGCTGCGGTGTCAATATGATGCTGGATCATCCTGTTGTTGAAATCAATATCATTCAATTGCTTCTGGATCTCATCTGTAAGCTGGATAGGTGATTTCTTTTTGGCAAAAATTTGAATGTTACCTTTTTGAGGGTAGCCTTCCGGGATATACAGGGTAGAAATATTCTCATCCTTTTTCGATAGCGCTTTAGCCTCATTGATATCGTGATGAGTGATGGTGAATTTTATATTGGGTACATCGTGCAGCTTTTTTGCAAAAGTACCTGTATTGTCAACCACGTTCACTACCTGCAGGTTGGTCAGTTGATCGCTGTTTTTAGCTATCATGGCAATAGCGCCACCCATCACCAGGATAAGTAGTGGCACCACAAATATCATGATGATGAATGATTTCTTTCGTACGCGGGTCAAATATTCCCGTTGTATAATGAGCAAAACTTTATTCATGGTTAAGACATTAGGTTTACTTTTTCAATAAAAATATCATTCATGCTGGGTATCACTTCCTGCAGCATGGTTACCCGGGTTTGGGGGATAAGGTATTGCAGCACATCATTGGAGCTGCGGCCATCCTGGAGTTTGATCCTGATGGTATGCCGGTCATCGTCGCTGATGGTTTCGCCGATCTGGTCAAAAGGTTGTCCGTTTTCAAAGGTTAATAATTGGCCCGAATATTCCACCAGGTAAACATCATTGCGGTAGGAGTTGCGGATGTGTTTAACCTTGCCATCCAGTATTTTGTGCGATTTATGGATAAGGGCTATCGAATCGCAAAGCTCCTCTACCGATTCCATACGATGGGTGGAGAACAAGATAGTAGCCCCCTTTTTATTCAACTCCAGGATCTCATCTTTGATCACCTCGGCATTCACCGGATCGAAACCGCTGAATGGTTCATCCAGGATGATCAGGTCGGGTTCATGCAGTACGGTAGCCACAAACTGGGCTTTTTGCTGCATGCCTTTGGATAGCTCTTCTATTTTCTTTTTCCACCAACTCTCCATATCCAGTTTTTTAAACCAGGCCTTGAGTCGCTTGTTGGCTTCGTCACGGCTCAATCCTTTCAACCGGGCCAGGTAGATCATCTGCTCGCCGATCTCCATTTTTTTGTAAAGACCGCGTTCTTCGGGCAGATAACCGATACGTTCGATATGGGATGGATTGAGTTTTTGGCCATTAAACCAAACTTCGCCGGAATCCGGAGCGGTAATCTGGTTTACAATGCGGATAAGGGAAGTTTTACCCGCGCCATTCGGCCCTAAGAGGCCAAATATTTGTCCGCTTTCCACTTCCAGACTTACATCATCCAAAGCCCGGTGACCAGCGTATTGTTTAACAATGTTGCGTATACTTAACATGTAATTGGTTTATGATGTTAAAAGTACGCTTTAGATACGGGGGATTTTAAAATGTTACAGGAATGTCATTTTAACTGATCTAAGCTAAATCTTAATGTTTCAATAGCCTCCTTTTGCCGGGAGATGATCACATACATATAGCCATTGTAGATGATGGTATGCGGATAGCCATATTGGCCGCCTTTCCATAAGCCTTCCTTTTTCAGGTGGTATAGTTCATCGGCAATAATGTAATTTTTGTCAAATGCTTCGCCGTTTTTGGATAATGATAGTATCAGCGGATTACGGTCATAGTGATGCAGCGTATCCGGGATGCCTACGTAGTAAAAACGCTTATCGGGCAGGCGACCGAAATGGAATTTGCTGTCGTTATCAGAAAATGCGGTTTCCACCGGGCGCGACCAGCTTTGGCCATTATCCTTGCTTTCCGTAAGCCATAAGCGGCCTTTCCAGCCTTTGCCAGTAACACGCAGCAGCATGTGCAGTATATGATCGTCGGTTTCAAAAAATGAGCCCTCACACAAAGGGGGTAAGCCCAGTTTGGCGGCGGGGGCATAAAAAGCGGCAGAGTTATCCTGGGTGTATAGCGAGTCGGGGTAAAAGCTGCTTAGTTTCCAACCCGAAATACCTTTAGGGTCATCGGTATACGGAAACATAAAATTACCGCTGATGATGAGCCTGCCGCCATTGGTAGCCTCGGGGCCGTGGTTAGGGATTAGCGGTACATGCATATCTATCGGGCTGCTCCAATGGATGCCATCGGTACTGGTTTTGGCCCATAGGCGGGTATTTTGCCGGTGTTTGGTGTATTCGCCATAGTAGGCCACCAGGATGCCTTTGTATTGATATAAACCGGCAGCGGTAAGCACGTTAAATGTGTCTTTAAATTTTGGGGGCGATGCCAGTACTTCAGGTTTCGACCAATGCGCAAAGTCTGTGGATGTAGCATAAACCACCCGCTGACCCGGTGAATCTTCATCGATGAGCCCATTGCTCCATATCGCTATAAACCGATCCTTGAAATGAATAATCGAAGGGTGGTGGTTATACAGCCATTCCTTATCAGGCGAGTAGATCATACTCCGCTCAATTTTTAAGCGGGGTACACCGGCCTCGGTTTGATAGTTATTGCGGATGGCAGGAGTTTGAGCAAGTAGGTTGTCGCAGCAGCAGTATAACAAGGCTCCGACAAGAATGGGTTTTAACGATTTACGCATGGCTCAATAATAAATAATACCACCAAGCTATCAAAACAAAAAAGCCCGAAGTATAAACTCCTGGCTTTTAAATCTTTTGGCTTTCGCCTTTATCTTTTCACCTCTAAAGGTTATTCAAAATATTCCTTCATCCGTTCAAAAAAGCTTTTTTCGTTTTTGCCCGGGTTGGGTTTAAAGTTGGGTGAGTTCTGTAATTTCTCCAGCAACTCGCGCTCTTCGCGGCTCAAGGCTTTTGGTGTCCAAATGTTAATGTGCACCAGCTGGTCACCTCGGTGGTAAGAGTTCACTTCCGGAACGCCTTTGCCTTTTAGGCGCAGGATCTTGCCACCCTGAGTGCCTGCATCAATTTTGATCTTGGCTTTGCCATCAATGGTGGGCACTTCAACTGTGGTACCTAAAGCGGCATCCACAAAGTTTACGTGTAGGTCATATATCACATTGTTACCATCGCGTTTCAGCGTTTCGTGTGGAATTTCTTCGATCAGTATAATCAGGTCGCCCGGTACACCGCCGCGTGGGGCAGCATTACCTTTGCCACTCATGCTCAGCTGCATGCCTTCGCTTACACCGGCAGGCACATTGATAGTGATCAGTTCTTCGCCGCGAACCACGCCATCACCATGACAAACCGTACATTTTGACAGTATGGTTGAGCCTTCGCCGTTACAGGTAGGGCAGGTGCTGGTAGTTTGCATCTGACCCAGTATGGTATTAGTTACCCTTCGCACCGCGCCAGAGCCACCGCATGTTTTACAGGTTTGGAAGGACGATTTATCTTTAGCACCAGAACCATCACAGGTTTTACAAACTATCTGTTTGTTTACTTTGATCTTCTTTTCGGCGCCATTGGCTATTTCTTCAAGCGTTAAACGTACTTTGATACGCAGGTTGCTGCCGCGTGCCACGCGCCTGCCACCCCCTCCACTTTGACGGCCGCCGCCAAAAAATCCTTCAAACGGGCTGCCACCGCCAAAAATATCACCAAACTGGCTAAATATGTCGTCCATATTCATGCTGCCGCCATAACCGCCGCCACCATTTGGTGAGGATGCATTGGCCGCATGACCGAACTGATCATAACGCTGGCGCTTTTCAGAACTGCTCAGCACTTCATAAGCTTCGGCAGCTTCCTTGAATTTTTCTTCCGCCTCTTTATCGCCCTGGTTTTTATCCGGGTGATATTTAATAGCCATTTTACGATATGCCTTTTTTATCTCGTCGGCATCGGCACCTTTGGCGACTCCCAGGATATCGTAATAATCTCTCTTAGCCATATATTCAATGTTGAATTATTGAGTTAGTGAATTAGTGATTGATTTAGAATAACCAATAATTCAATTCCTTTTATTTAAATAATATTAACGCGCGAACAATTGAACCGGAAGGTGAAAGAATTCACTAATTCAATAATTCACTAATTAATTATGCTCCTACAATTACTTTGGCGAAACGTATTACTCTGTCTTTCAGATAATAACCTTTTTCCATTTCGTCTATCACTTTGCCTTTCTGGTCGTCGGTAGGGGCTGGTATATTGGTAATGGCCTCATGCAGATCGGCATCAAAAGGCTCGCCAATTGATGTCATTTCCTTCAGTCCTTTTTGACCCAGTATATTTTTTAGTTTGTTCTGTATCAGCGTAACGCCTTCTTTAACCGGGGCAACGTCAACCGCGTTTTCCATGGAGCGTTGCGCGCGCTCAAAATCGTCAAGTACAGGCAATAAAGCCACTAACAATTCTTTACCTTCTGTTTCACGGGCTTCCGCGCGCTCTTTGATGGTACGCCTTCTGAAGTTATCAAATTCGGCATATAAGCGCAGGTATTTGTCGTTTGCCTGGGCCAATTCTTCTTTCAATTTGTCTTCGGCAGACAAAACTTCTGCTGTTGTTGCTTCAGTAGTTTCGGTTGGAGCTTGTTCTTGCCCGTTCTCGTTTAAATTTTCCTGTTCTGCCGTATTCATATTTTCTGGGGTGTCCGTATTTTCTTTCTTCTTTTTCTTCAACATATCGTTAAATTTCATAGCTGATAGTGCCAATCAAGTATCCTGCCATTAGCATAAAGCCGACAAGCTGTCAGTGGTGTATTTTAATATCAGGAAGGAGTGACACGTTTTACGCAAGGGTGACAGGTTGACCGTTGATTTTGTCTGAATCAGAATTTACAGAATTTTAAAATTAACAGAATGAATGCTTATTCTGAAAATCCTTTAATTCTGTAAATTCTGATTCAGACAATCAGCGGTTATATCTCCGCGTCTTCCAATACTTTGCCGTTTTCGCATTTGATAATGCGTGATGGGAAAGCGCGGATGATGTGATAATCGTGGGTAGCAACCAATACCGCGGTGCCCGATTGGCTAATCTGTTTTAATAGTAGCACAATTTCTTCGGATGTTTCGGGGTCAAGGTTACCGGTTGGCTCATCGGCCAGGATAATTTCGGGATCATTTAACAGGGCGCGGGCAATTACCACGCGTTGCTGTTCGCCACCTGATAGCTCATGCGGCATTTTTTTGAGTTTGGAACGCAGGCCAACTTTTTCCAGCACATCCAGGGTACGGTCAGCAATCAGTTTTTTGTCTGTCCAGCCGGTGGCGCGCATTACAAATAACAGGTTTTGTTCGATAGAACGATCAGTAAGCAATTGGAAATCCTGGAAAACAATGCCCAGCTTACGGCGCAGATAAGGTACTTCGCGACTGGCCAGTTTGCTCAGTTCGTAGCCACAGGCATGACCGGTGCCGGCTTTGGGGATCAGATCGCCGTAAATTACTTTAAGCAAACTGCTCTTGCCCGATCCGGTTTGGCCAATGAGCCATACAAAATCGCCTTTATCAATATGCAGGTTAACGTTTGACAGTACCAGGTGCGATTGCTGAAAAATATCAACATTGTTTAGCTTAATAATAGAATTTCCGATCATCTTGTTTTATAGCTCTAATTTTAAGATCTGCCCGAAAGGCAGGTCTTTGATTATGTTCATAATATATTCGGCCTTGTCGGCCAGTCCCACCTTATCCAGCGATTTATCAGGCCTGTCAACCCTGAAATAGGCCAGCAGCGTAAATTTATCATCGCGCAGCTGCACATAATCGGGTATTTTGGCAACGCCTTTTACTTTTATAATATACATGTTAGTTCATGGTTCATGGTTCATGGTTCATGGTTTTTCAAAGCTAAAAAGATCAGCTATGATCTATGAACTATCAACTATATGCTTTTCCCCAAAGGTATTGTTATTTTAAAGATTTGCCAAGAAATCCATTGTATCAATCCCATCGGCATAATCCCATAATGCGGGTTGCTGGCTCTGGCCAAAACCTACCACCTGGTTTTGTATTTCAATAGGTGCTTTGGTGACGATGCATTGCAGGTTTTCGCTTTGATCAGCCAATAATTGCTGCGCCGCCTGCAGATCGGTATAATGGCTGTAATATACCACAGCCAGGGGCGATGCTATGCGTTCATCTTCCTTGGCCATTAAAAAACCATTGTCAAAATGCTTATCACTGTTTACCAGGTAAATGGATTTGTTGTAATCGTAATTGTTGCTGTATTTGTGGTGATGGATAATGGTTTTAAACTCTTCTATCGATTCAAAAAAGAAATTAAAACTGTAGCCTTCTGGCACCAGCAGTTTGGATACGTTACGACAGCCCAGGCCATAGTAATCAAAAATATCATGACCGAGGTTAAACAGATCTTGGGCTGTTTCGTTGCCGGTAAGCAGGGCAATACTGTTACGGTTTTTGCGAATGATATTAGGCACTTTGCCAAAATAATAGTCAAAATAGCGTGAGCTGTTATTACTGCCGGTAGCTATAATGGCATCAAAGTCGGTAAGGCGCTCTATAAAGCTGAACTGTGCTGCAAAATTGCTGTCGATATCAACCAGGAGTTGCAATACATGTTTGATGAGATGGGCATCCTGCGATGATGTTTTGATGAGCGCGTGGTTGCCTGTGGCCAGTACGCAAAGCACATCGTGAAAACCTACCAACGGGATATTACCGGCCAGGATTAGTCCTACTTTTTTGGGTTGGGCGTCCCTGGAAAGGTCGTATCTGGACAGCCAGGTTGTTAAATCGGCCTCGTTGAGCATTTGGCCAATGGAGGTAACGGCGCGTAAAACACTTTCGGGTGTAAACCAGGCGTTGTGGTATTGTTCGTCGTTAACAATGGCCATTAACTGCTCATTAGGTTCGGCTAATTGCTTTCCTAAGACTGAAAATGAATTTATTGCGGTTTTTATATTAATTTTTGACATATATATGGTAAGGTTGTAAACCCCGAAACCCTTTTTTTGTTATATTTGCACGCTTGTTAATTTCAGGCAAAGTTAATTGAGAATATTAGATATTTAGAAATATGGCGATTAAAATCACCGACGAATGCATAAACTGCGGAGCCTGCGAGCCGGAGTGCCCAAATAATGCCATTTATGATGCTGGCGCGGCATGGCGCTTTAGCGATGGTACGGGGTTAAAAGGGGTTATTGATTTTGGCGATGGTAACACATTAAATGCCGAAGAATCACAAGCTGCCCTTTCTGATGATATTTATTACATTGTACCCGATAAATGTACCGAGTGTGTTGGTTTTCATGACGAACCACAATGTGCTGCAGTATGCCCTGTAGATTGTTGTGTAGATGATGAAGATATCCGCGAAAGCAAAGAAGAATTGTTAGCTAAAAAAGACTGGCTGCACATCAATGAATAGTATTCAGATGTGAGATCTGAAACATGAGATATAAAAAAGGGGATCAGTACTGATCCCTTTTTTTGTGCTTTATGAATTGTTAAGCGAGCAGTGAGGGCACGGATCGAGGAGAGGATACTCCGTAGGAGTAAAAGCTTTGTAGAAAATGAAAAAAGAATTTAGCATGCCGTAGGTATGCAACCTGAGTGCAGTACCTACGGCACTGACGCGGAAGCTGATTTTTTTTCTACAAAGCTTTAACCCCGATGGGTTTTAGCGATTCGAGAGGGCACTGATCGCGGGAAAGAGGTTCTCAAGTCTCATATCTATCGCAAATCCTTCTCCATGTGGATATTGGCCCGGGCGTAGGGGGTATCAGCTACTTTAAATTCCGTAAAGCCGTATTTTCTGTACAGGCTAATGGCTGGGGCAAGCAGGGTGTTTGAACCCAGCCAGAGGCGTGTACCACCCAATTCTTTTGTTTTAGCTATAGCCGCGTCCATCAGGGCATTGCCAATTTTACGGCCCTGGTATTTTGGGCTTACCGCCATTTTTGCCAGTTCGTATTCGGCCTCGCCTGTTTTGATGACCGCGCAGGTGCCAACAACATCGTCGTCGATATGCGCGAAAAGTATTTCGCCACCAGGGGCAATGATGTATTCTTCGGGATGATTTAATTGCTCCAAGTCATGCTCTTCTACGGTAAAATAGGTATTGATCCATTCTATATTCAGGTTTTTGAAATAACGGGCATTTTGAGGATCGTAGGTAGTTACTGTTACCGGATTGTTTCCCTGTGGATTAAACATTTCCTGAAAACGTTGGTAGTATGGTTTTTCGTTGAGTTGTGCTTCAGTTTCCATAATAGCGCTTAATAAATTGTTTTGTTGACTATTAAATAATGATTTGTTGAGGGTGAGGATCTTGGCCCATACCCGTTCAAATTTTGGCAGGGAGTCTTTCCCTTTTTCCGACAGGCGCAGCATGCGTTTACGACTGTCGCTTGCTGATTTAACCGATTCAATAAAGCCCAATGCTTCCAACTCCTTAGCCAGATGAATGACGCCCGGATGGGTACAGCCCAGCTCTTCGGCAATTTCGGTTACCGCAGCTTCACCCTGTTTGCTGATCAGGTAGTAAAGGGTAAAATATTTGGGTTCGAAATTCAGTTGCTCGTCTTTATATATCTGAACAACATCCTTTGCAAAGTATTCATATAACCGTTTGAGCCTTGCTCCAACGGCCAATTCTTCCAGATCATCAATTAAACTCATAGTAATTACGTAAGTACTTACAAATATATAAATTATTTTTATTGTTATATTTGTTTTTCACTATTATCAATGGAATACGGTATTTGTAATCTGGCGGTTATCCCGCTGCGAGCCGAGGCCAGTGACCGCAGCGAACAAGTGTCGCAGGTATTGTTTGGCGAGGCATTTGAGATCATAGAATGGAGCGAACGCTGGGTAAAGATCATCACCGAAAGTGATGGTTATGAAGGTTGGATAGGTCGCCTGCAATTTGCTATGCTCGGTCATATCGCTTACAAAAGCTTTAAACATGTAAAACCACCGCTTACCTACAGGGCGGTAACACAAGCCTGGAAAGTTGCCGATAACAGTGTTGTTTATCTGCCGGCGGGCAGCTCGCTGGCCTTTTTGGAGGGTACTACCTGTCGCATAGGTAATGAGCGTTTTGAGATCATTGGTGAAATAGGAGAGCGGGAAGACATAGCCACCACGGCCAAATCATTTTTAAACTCGCCATATCTGTGGGGTGGACGTACCCATTTTGGTATTGATTGCTCGGGTTTTACACAGGTGGTATTTAACCTGAATAATATCAAGATCAAGCGCGATGCCAGTCAGCAGGTGCAGGAGGGTACGCTGGTTGAAAGCATAGAGCAGGCCCGTTTAGGCGATCTGGTCTTTTTTAATAACGAAGCCGGTAAAGTAACCCACGTAGGTATTATGCTGAATAATGAACACATCATCCACGCTTCAGGAAAAGTTAAGATTGATACGATAGACGAGGATGGTATCTACTCGCAGGAGCAGAAACGCCATACGCATAAGCTGCATAGTATTAAGAGGTTTATGTAATACTCAAAGAAAAGTGGGGATAGTGCGATTCCTTCCTTGGGGAAGGGGAGGTAGGGGTTTAGTAAACATGACGTGTTTGAATCGCTTGTATAAACCCCTCCCTGCTACAACACAATTCCAACGCACCCCTCCCGTGGGGAGGGAATTTGTTAATTCAAGAATCCTCAATCAAACTTAATATCCCATACCAGCACACTCTTATCATCACTTACAGACAGGAGCTGATCGCCGTTCCAGGCCAGTTTGTTGATGGAAAGTACATGCCCCGGATGTCCTTTTTCGCGGCTGATGATCTTGTATAGCTTAAAATCGTCGGCTCCCCAGATCTTGATGCCTTTGTCCATACTTGCTGTGGCAAAATATGGCTTTGTGGGATGAAACAGGATATGGTTTATGGCAAACAAATGCGCGGGAATGTTTTTGATAGATTGATAATTTACACTGTCCCAGATCTTGATCTGCGCGTCGCGGCCGCCAGATGCCAGGTAAGTACCATCCGGACTATAAGCCAGTGTAAAAACCGACATGGTATGGCCATGCAATGATTTAAGCAAGGTATAATCATGCAGGTCGTAAATTTTAATAGAATTATCCCTGCATCCAAAAGCCACCTGTTTTTCATCGGGCGATATGGCTATGCAGCGTACCGTATCGGCAGATACTTTGATGCTGTGCACCATCTGTAAACTGGCCAGGTTCCAAATTGAAACCGTACCATCTTCGGAGGCTATCAGCAGCTCATTCTTTTTACTCACCGATTTGATATCGAAGACGGGCTTAAGATGATGGGCAAGTGATTTCAGGAGCTTTTGCTGTATAAAATCAAACACCATTACTTCGCCGCTACGTAAACCTGTCAATAATATAGGATAGCCAACAGGGCCGTGTATAGCGTAAATAGAAGCCCTCACCGGGAACATCACTTTAATGAACGAGAAAGTTTCCAGGTTCCACTCTACCAGGCCCTTGTCGTTGCCACCGGTAAATAAAATACCCGGCTTTTGCGAAAGCTCCAGCGTAAAAATGGGGTTGCCATGCCCGGTCAGTTCTGCTATTTTTTCTGCGGTCATTTTGGAGTGTTTAAAATTGGTGATCCATATATTATGATAAGGATCATCAATT
This sequence comes from Mucilaginibacter sp. 22184, assembly GCF_052045695.1. Lineage (NCBI taxonomy): Bacteria > Pseudomonadati > Bacteroidota > Sphingobacteriia > Sphingobacteriales > Sphingobacteriaceae > Mucilaginibacter > Mucilaginibacter sp. 22184. The sequence goes on along the minus strand of NZ_JBQEPI010000006.1, from coordinate 168,671 downwards.
CACAAAATTATAATTTTTGAGTTACTTCGAAGCCTCATCATAAGCCGCCCTGGCAATCCGGGATATGATAGATTCACGGGTGGTTTGATCAACAGGAGAATCTGATACAAAAACGGCTATGGCCAGCTGTTTGCCATTAGTCAGGGTAATGATGCCTATATCGTTAGTAGCGGCGGTAATACCTTGTTTGTTGGTGCCAGACTTTCCGGTTTTATGATAAACCACTGTACCTGCAGGCAGCAGACCTTTGATCTGATTTGGCCCGGTTGAGGTTTCGCGCATGATCTTCCACAGGTAAGCGTGGCTTGCGGGCGAAAGAAAGTTGGGTTTAAAGGCCAGATCAAGCAAATGGGTAAGACCGTTAACCTCGGCCCAGTTGGTGTATTGTACATCCCATGACTGCGCCATCTGGTACTCGTTGGCCTTAAACGCGATGTTGGGTACGCCGATGCTGTGGATGTAGGTATTTACTTTATCTATCCCTCCAAGCGTTTTTAACAATATATCACAAGCCACATTATCACTTAAGGATACCATGTAGCTTAATAATTCCCTGATGGTAATATCAAAATTGCCAGCCAGATGTTTATCTCTCAGCGGACTGTAAGTATCATAATAATCACTTTTATCAACGTGGATCAGTTGATCTAATTTAAAGCGACCTTTGTCAATTTCATGCAAAACGGTAATGGCTATCGAAAACTTCATCACACTTTGCATGGGCAGATGCGCATGGCCGTTATAGGATAAAGTATCGCGGGTATCCAGGTTTAATATCGAAACCGCAACGGTACCTTTGCCTTCTTTAGCTATTTCGGTGACCCTGCTCCTTAAACTGTTGGTTTGGGCATTAGTTGCAACACTAAGGCCGCAAATACAAAAAAGCGACAAATAAAAATTCCTAAATATTTTCATCCTCATCGCTACTTATGCCTGCTCTCTAAATTTTTGGCTATTGTTTTCAAATCGAGGCCTTTTTCGCGCAGGAGTACCAATAAGTGAAACACCAGATCAGACGATTCATTGATCAGGTCTGTTTCTGTTTCTGCAAGAGCGGCTATAACAGTTTCTACACCTTCTTCGCCTACTTTCTGAGCTATTTTGTTGAGTCCCTTGTTGCGCAGTTTATTCACGTATGAACCTTCAACCGGGTTTTCATACCTATCGGCAATGATGTTCTCCAGTTCGAGAATAAAGTTCTGATTAAATTCGGTTTTAAAGCAGCTGCGCGAGCCGGTATGGCAGGTTGGGCCATCGGCTTTTACTTTGATCAACAGCGTATCACTATCGCAATCAATACTGATGTTTTTTACATGCAGAAAGTTGCTGCTGGTTTCGCCTTTTGTCCACAAGCGTTGTTTGGAGCGGGAAAAGAAGGTTACTATGTTTTCCTGTACGGTTTTATCATAGGCTTCCTGGTTCATATAGCCCAGCATGAGCACTTCAAGCGTTTGCTCATCCTGTATGATCACCGGAACCAGTCCGTCGGTTTTGTTGAAATCTATATTCATTTTTTATCAGTTGTGAGGTGTTAGCGTGTAGGTGCGAAGAGCCGGAGTGAATGAGCCAATTTGTATATCATAAAATTCTATTCTCGCTCTTTGTGCGGCACACCGGCACTTTCATCATATCCTTACCTCAATATTATTACTTTTTAACACGGCTTTCAAATCGGGTATTAGTATCTCTCCATAATGGAATACGGATGCCGCCAGTGCCGCGTCGACATTGGTTTTTTCGAAAACATCGACAAAATGCTGTACCGCGCCTGCACCGCCCGATGCTATTACCGGTATGTGCACCGCATCGTTCACGGTTTTGAGCAGCCCATTGTCGAAACCATTTTTGGTGCCGTCATGATCCATAGAGGTGAGCAATATTTCACCAGCGCCGCGGCTTTCGGCCTCTTTTATCCATTCCAGCGTTTGGCGTTCTGTTGGCAGGCGACCGCCATTCAAATGCACTATGTTTTTATCGTCTATGCGGCGCGTATCCACAGCTATCACCACAAACTGTACGCCGAATGCTTTGGCCAGTTCGTCAATTAAAGCGGGGTTGCGCACCGCGGCCGAGTTGATGGATATTTTATCGGCACCAGCGTTTAAAAGCGCGTCGGCATCAGCAATTTCGTTGATGCCACCACCTATGGTAAAGGGTATATTGATTTGCCGAGCCACTGCTTTCACCAGCTCCACCATGGTTTTACGGCGCTCCACCGTAGCGGTAATATCCAGGAAAACCAACTCGTCGGCACCCTGGCGCGAATAGTTCCAGGCCAGTTCAACGGGGTCGCCGGCATCGCGCAGATCGACAAAGTTTACTCCTTTTACCGTGCGACCGTCTTTTACATCAAGACAGGGGATGATTCTTTTACTAAGCATGAATTTTATTAGAGCGTCATTGCGAGGAACGAAGCAATTTTAATTCTTTTTGTCATCCTGAGGAACGAAGGATCTAATCGGCGATAGATTCTTCGCTCCGCTCAGAATGACAAACCTTTTAAGTGCTTCGTTCCTCGCAATGACGTTTTTATTTAAATGGAGATTAACGCGTCCAGGTTCCAGTGCTTAACATCTTCGATGGTGATATGCCCTTCGTAGATGGCTTTGCCTACCACGCATGATTCAACTTTTAGGCGACTCAGTTGCTCGATATCCTTCATGGAACTTACACCGCCCGAAGCGATCAGCTTGATAAAAGGCGAATGATCAAGCAGTTTTTCATACAGCTCGATACCTGCACCGCCCAGTTTGCCATCCTTATTGATGTCGGTACATAAAAAGCGGAAGAAACCGAGGGCAAGGCATTTATCAACGTAATCCATCAGTTTTATGGGCGAGCTTTCCATCCAGCCGGAGTATTTAATTACTTCGTCCAATACGTCGATAGCGATAACTACCTGGTCTGAGCATTTTTCTTTACCGCAGATCTCGGAACCCAGCTCGGGTAAAAAGCTTGGATTGGTTAAGGCTTGAGTACCTACAATAACGCGGTGAACGCCGGCATCTATCAGCTCTTTCACTTTATCAATGCTGCGGATACCGCCGCCGTATTGCACCTTCATGTCGGTTTTACGGATCACATCAAACAGGTATTGCTGGTTGCTGAAATCGTTTTTGGCGCCGTTGAGGTCAATGATGTGGATGAAATTGGTACCGTTGCTTTGGTAGCGCTCAATCATTTCTTCCAACGTAACATCGTATTCAGTCACCTGGCCATAGTCGCCTTCACGCAAACGCACTACCTTTTTGTTCAATATGTCGATAGCAGGGATAATGTACATGTTTTTTATAGTTTAGAGAAGTTAGTTAATAATGTTTCGCCGTACACGCCTGATTTTTCGGGGTGAAACTGTACGCCGTAAAAATTATCATGCCAAATTGATGCCGAAAATTCGGTACTGTAATTGGCAGATAGTAATGTGTATGCCTTATCATACTCAATAAAGTATGAATGTACAAAGTAAAAATGTGAACCCGACGGTATATTTTTAAATAATGGATTGTCTTTTTCGGGATACACCTGGTTCCAGCCCGTGTGTGGTACCTTATATTCGGCACTATCCTGAAACCGCAAAGTTTTGATCGGGAAGATATTTAATAAGTTGGAGTCGCCTTCTTCGGAGTAGGAAGTAAGCAGCTGCATACCCACGCAAATACCCAACGTTGGCTTTTTAAGCGCCTTTATAGCGGGCACAAGGCCCGTTTTTTCCAGCTTATCCATAGCCGCGCCGGCGTGGCCTACCCCCGGAATGATATAACGGTCGAACTTATCAAAATCCGCCTGGCTGTTGATAAAGCCATAGGGGATGCCCAGCCGCTCCAAAGCCGCTGTAAGGGAAAATATATTGCCCGCTCCGTATAGAATGATGCCTGTCATTTTTTTAGTTAGAGTCAAGATATAAGATTCAAGAATCAGGACAGAAAAACATCTTGTCTCTTGATTCTAAGAATCTTGCCTCTCTTATAGTACCCCTTTAGTACTTGGTAAAACCATCTTATCTACATCACGTTTTACGGCCATTTTTATTGCCTTGGCAAATACTTTAAATATGGCCTCAATTTTATGATGCTCATTTTGCCCTTCGGCTTTGATGTTGAGGTTGCATTTGGCCGCGTCTGAGAACGACTTGAAAAAATGATAAAACATTTCTGTTGGTACATCGCCCACTTTTTCGCGGTTAAATTCCGCTTCCCAAACTATCCAGTTACGGCCGCCAAAATCAATGGCCGCTTGTGCCAAACAGTCATCCATCGGCAGGCAAAAACCGTATCGTTCAATGCCTTTTTTGTTACCTAAAGCTTCCGCAAAAACCTCGCCTAAGGCTATGCCGGTATCTTCAATGGTGTGATGCTCGTCGATATGCAGATCGCCTTTGGCAATTACTTCCAGGTCGATGCTGCCGTGGCGTGCAATCTGATCTAACATATGATCAAAAAAATGCAGGCCGGTTGATACTTTGGCCTCGCCGGTACCATCCAGGTTTATTTTGATGTAGATATCTGTTTCTTTAGTGGCACGGCGATGCTCAACCACGCGCTGACCCAGTTTCAGGAATTCGTAGATCTGTTGCCAATCGGTAGTTTCCAGCACAATGGTCTCGCCGATATGATCGGCCTCGGTAAATTCAGCGCCTCCTAATCCCGAATTATTGTTAAGCCAGATGGCTTTGGCTTCCAGGTTACGGGCCAGCAACACATCATTTTTACGATCGCCGATGGTAAATGAACCTGGCAGATCATACTTTTCGGTATCAAAATATTGGGTAAGCAGGGCAGTGCCTGGTTTTCGTGTCGGCGCTTTCTCGGCCGGGAAGGTGCGGTCGATCACGACGTTATCAAACTTTACACCCTCGGCCTCAAATGTTTTTAATATGAAATTATGCACCGGCCAAAAAGTGTCTTCTGGGTACGATGCTGTACCCAAACCATCCTGGTTGGTTACCATTACCAATTCAAAATCAAGCTCTTTGGCAATTTTGGGCAGATAAGTTAACGCGCCGGGGTAAAATTCCAGCTTTTCAAAAGAATCTATCTGCTCATCGGCAGGTTCTTTGATCAACGTGCCGTCGCGGTCAACAAATAATATTTTCCGTTTCATTTAAAGTTTTGTAGGGTTTGGAGTAGGGTAGTATTTTCATCGGGCGTGCCAACGGTAATGCGCAGACAGCCTTCGCAAAGCTCCACTTTGGAACGGTTGCGTATAATGATGCCTTTGCCGACAAGATAGTCGTAAATACGGTTGGCATCGGTTGTTTTCACAAGGATAAAGTTAGCATCCGATGGGTAAATATCCAGCACAAAATCAAAATTCTTGAGTTCAAGCACCAATCTGTCGCGCTGTGTCAATGTTTCCTTGATCCAGCTGTTGATCTGGTCGATATTGGCGAGTGCTTCCAGAGCCAATTGTTGTGATGCTTCGTTCACATTGTATGGCGGTTTCACCTTGTTCATCACCTCAATGATCTCCTCGCTGGCAAAGGCCATACCTACACGTAAACCGGCCAGTCCCCAGGCTTTTGACAGGGTTTGTAAAACCACCAGGTTGGCGTATTCAGTAAGTTCCTGTATAAATGTTTTTTGGCGACTGAAATTGATATAAGCCTCATCCACAATCACCAGGCCGTTAAAGTTGGCCAGCAGGGTTTCCACATCTGCCCGGTTAATGGAGTTACCTGTAGGGTTGTTGGGCGAGCAAATGAAGATCAGTTTGGTACGCTCGTCAATAGCTTCGGCAATACCTTCCAGGTTAAGCTGGTAATCTTCGGTAAGCAGCACCTTGCGGGCTTCCACATCATTGATATTGGCCGATACCTGGTACATACCATAAGTAGGCGGCACGATGATCACATTATCAATACCCGGATTGCAGAAACTGCGGAAAAGGATGTCGATGGCTTCGTCGCTGCCGTTGCCTATAAAAATATTGCGGGGTGGTACACCTTTAATTTCGGTGATACGCCGTTTTAACTGATACTGTAATGGATCGGGGTAGCGGTTAAACTGCTGGTTCAACGGCGACCCGAACGCGTTTTCATTAGCATCCAGGAAAACACTGGCCTCGCCCTGATACTCATCACGCGCGGAAGAGTAGGGGGTTAGGTTTTTGATGTTTTCGCGGAGTATATTGTTGATATTGTACATTATTCTTTCAAATTTTTCCTGTCATTCTGAGCGTAGCGAAGAATCTAATCGTCGAACAGATCCTTCGTTCCTCAGGATGACAAATTTTTAATTATTATTCCTTATTGATACCGCATTCCTATGCGCGTGCAGGCCTTCCAACTCGGCCAAAATTTCAACTGATGGGCCAATATTTTGGATGCCCTCACGGGTGATATGCTGAAAGGTGATCTTTTTGACAAACGAATCAACCGATACGCCAGAATATGCCCTGGCATAGCTACTGGTTGGCAGCGTATGATTAGTTCCTGAGGCATAGTCGCCGGCGCTTTCCGGGGTTAAATTACCCAGGAACACCGAGCCCGCATTGATGATGAAACCGGTGATCTCTTTCCATCTTTCGGTAGCCAGTATCAAATGCTCCGGCGCGTACTGGTTGCTGAAATTCATAGCTTGCTCTAAATTAGAAGCAACCACGATGTACGAGTTATCAATAGCCAGTTTAGCGATCTCGGCACGGGGTAAAGTAGGTAACTGTTTCTCCACTTCGGCCAGAGTTTCCTGAGCTATTTTGGCAGAGGTACATACCAATACCGACTGACTATCAATACCATGTTCGGCCTGCGCCAAAAGATCGGCGGCGATGTAGGCCGGGGTAGCGCTTTCATCAGCAATCACCAATACTTCTGATGGGCCTGCTGGCATATCAATAGCCGTTGTGGTGGTGGATTGGATGATGGTTTTAGCCTTGGTAACAAACTGATTTCCAGGGCCAAAAATCTTATCAACTTTAGTAATACTTTCAGTTCCGTAAGCCATGGCCGCGATAGCCTGTGAACCACCTGCAAGGTATATTTTATCGATGCCCAACAGCAAGGCCACGTACGCTATAAAAGCATTCACCTTACCGTTTTTTTGCGGTGGTGAACACACCACAATTTCATGACAACCCGCTATGCGTGCGGGGATGCCCAGCATTAAAAAAGTGCTTGGTAAAACAGCCGTTCCACCGGGGATGTACAGACCCACTTTTTCAATCGGCCTTAACTCGCGCCAGCAGGTAACTCCGGGCATGGTTTCTACCTTATCCTCGGCTTTTAACTGGGCTTTGTGAAATTTATGAATATTGTTGTAAGCCGTTTGCAGCGCGGCTTTTTGCTCGGCAGATACCGACTCGGCCAGTTCTTCCAGGTCTGTTTTATCCAGGTACAGGTTGCTTAATTCAACCTTGTCGAATTTTCTGGCATATTCATACAGGGCACTATCGCCATGTTGTTGTACGTTATCAATAACCTCCTCAACAATGGTGCGGATCTCATTAGCCGGGTCAACATTACGCTGAACCAGTTTTTGGATGTCGGTGCTGTTTAAATCTGAATAGTTGTATGTCTTCATTTCAGTTTGCAGTTTTGAGTTGGCAGTTTGCTTTATTTACAGTTTTAAAATGCTAACTGCAAACCGCCAACTGCACACTAACTAAAGTATTATCTTCTCAATCGGCATAACCACAATGCCTTGCGCGCCGGCTTGTTTAAGCTGACTTATCCTATCCCAGAAATCACGCTCAGGGATAACGGTGTGTACTGCCACCCAATCAGGTTCGGCCAGGCTTACCACCGACGGACTTTTTACGCCCGGCAATAAAGCAGTAACCGCATCAAGGTTATCTCTATGAACGTTAAGTACAACGTACTTAGTTTCTTTAGCACGTAAAACCGATTGAATGCGTTGGATAAGCTCCTGCACCAGGTGATTATCTTCGATGGTTTTACAACCGATAAGCACTGCCTCTGACGACATTACATCGGCAAATGGTTTCAGTCCGTTGCTTTTTAATGTACCGCCTGTGGAAACCAGGTCGCAGATAGCATCACTCAGACCAAGGCCTGGAGAGATCTCTACAGAACCGGATATGGTACGGATATCTGACTGAATACCTTGCTGCTGCAGGAACTTACCTAGAATAACAGGATAGGTAGTAGCAATGGCTTTTCCGTTCAGATCGCTCAGGTTTTGAATATCGTTGTTGTTGGGTACGGCTATTTTGAGCGAGCATTTACCAAAGCCCAGACGTTGCAGGTAGCTCACCTCAACCTCGGTTTCCTGGATCACGTTTTCGCCAACAATACCCAGATCGGCAATACCATCCTGAACGTATTCTGGAATATCATCATCGCGCAGAAAAAGGATCTCTAAAGGGAAATTGGAAACGGGGGAGATAAGCGAGCTTTTGTAATTTTCGAAATTTAAGCCGCAATTTTTTAGTAATTCAACAGATTTTTCGTTGAGACGACCAGATTTCTGGATCGCTATTTTAAGTGTTTTCAAAAGATTGAATTTAAGAAACTATGATAAAAAAGAGTATAAACGGAGATTGTTATTTCGCGTAGAAACATACATATTAGCTGATCACCACATGGTGGTGATGCAGATGAAGATGATGTAGTGCGATGCCGTTCATTTTTATATAGTAAAACTATGGATTAGCTGTCGCAAATATATACAGATGTTTTTTAAATCAAAATGTTTGAATCAGAATTTGCCAAATTTTAGAATTATCAAAATAATCGGCCCCAAACTTTAACTATTTTGCAATTCTGTAAATTTTATATGGCTGATCGTTTTAAATTTTGATCTTTTTATTGCTCATCGCACTCATAAATACCGCCTTCTTCGCCAAAATCTTTGATCAGTTTGAGCGATTTTACTTTTTGGATATCCTTCAGATTGATTAGTTCGGGGTTTTCGAGTACGTTGAACCAAATAAGATAGAAGTGTTTCTTTTTATAGAAACTGGCAATGTCTTTTTTGAAGAACCGGTGCGGCACCAGGTACGATGATATGCCCGAGAAGAAATAAACCGCCTCATGCGCATCGGTATAAATGGTAACCTTTGGCTTAAACATGCTTTTATCAATATGCTTTAAATAAGCTGCAAAAGGCGATTCCAGCCAATCATCAGAAGTATAGCCGGGTACACCGTAATCATCGGCTATTTGTTCGCTGTAGCGTTGCTTATCTATAAAAAACTCTTTGGTTACAAAGCCCAGCATCAACACTATAAATACAGCAGCTACAATACGGCGGGTAGTTATGCTGCTGATCTTCTTGAGGATCAGCGGGCCCCAACTGGTATAACCCCAAAGCGCCGGAATAAAAATAGGGGCCAGCAAGCGGTGATTGATACGCTCATAACGCGAAAAGGTGGAGGAAATAATAATGAACAAACCATACACCAAAGCAAAGGTAATAGCCAGATTTTCAAAGCTATCCAGCCTGCGTCGATAGTAATTGTACGCCAGTGCTGCTATAAAACCCAATAGCATGATGGTAGCAATAGGCGTAGCCAGGTAATACTGATTGGGGGTAAATCCCATCCAATCGCACATTACGGTACCAAAATAGTACAGGTTTTTACCAAAGGAGGTAATGGATGGCTCGCGTGGCCCGGTGGTGGTGCCCGACATGAACGCGTTAAACAGCAGGTTACTTACCAGCAGCGATATACAAACAAAGCCGTATATAATGATATGTATGATCTTCTTTTTAAGCGGCAGTACCCTATCGAGCAGTAACAATAAGCCTCCGGTGCCCACAATGGTAACGGCGGCATACCGGGTAATACAGCCTATAGCAGCAATAATGGCAGCCACCAGCAATGGTTTAAGCGTATGTTTTAAAAGATATTGTCTGAAAGCGACCAGGAATAGCAGAGTTTCGAGAATAAATAAAGTCTCCGACCATAAGTAGGAGTACACCTGCAGCAAGGCCGGACTAAGAACAATGGCCACCAGCATCAGCCATTTATAAACACGTGATGTGGGCACAAAGCGGTGCATGATCCACCCGCTAAAGTATATTAAGGTGGCAAACATCAATCCATTCAATACCGATCCGTAAATAACCGGATCAATACGGGTGATGAACTTGATAGTGCCCAGGAAAATAGGGTAGAACACCGGGAAGTCGACTATAGGTAGGTGATTGAACGTTTGCAGTGTGCCGTTGGTGTTCAGGCTTCGGGCAGCGCTCACGTACATGATCGAATCGGGCGAAATGCCGATACCGCTATAACTACAAAATATACGTACAGCAAAAAATCCAAGCAGCGCGGCTATAAAAGTGTCGTAGTTTTTTAAATAGCGGTTTAGTTGCATGTGATGTTTTACTGGTTAATAGGGATAAAAGTTGTATGAAGGGAAAATGTTTTAGGTTATACAGATTTTTTGACAACCATCGCTCTTTCTTTATGTCATTGCGAGCGTAGCGTAGCAATCTCCTCGCATTTATGCATGCGAGGAGATTATTAATGCTGTGTTTGTTTTCTTTATTGTATTAATGAGCTCCCTCTGGTCGGTTGTCTTCGTCGTTCCTCCTCGCAATGACATACATTGATTAATTATTTAAGCAATTTGATGCAGCACTGTACTAATCGGCTGGTCGCTGTCTATTAATATACCTTTAACACCGGCGGCCGTCCCGGCTTCCACGTCACGCTCACGGTCGCCAATGAAATAGGATTGGGCCGGGTCGATATCATATTTGGCAATGCCTTGTAATAATAAACCCGGTTTGGGTTTGCGGCAATCGCAATCGCCGGTAAACAGGGGGTGATGAGGGCAGTAAAAAAAGTCGGTTATCTCTACACCGTGCTCACGGTAGGTTTGTTTCAGCAGGCTGTGCATTTTGCCCAGCTCTTCTTCGGTATACCAGCCTTTGGCCAGGCCGCCCTGGTTGGTAGCTACAAGCAACAGATAACCGCGATCCTGCAGGGTTTTCAAGGCTTCAAAATTGTCCAGTATATGAAAATCTTCCAGGCGGCGCACATAATCACCCATCTCCTGATTAAGTACCCCATCACGATCTAAAAAAACGGCTTTATTTTTTGCTGGCATCAGTTTTAAATTTTGTGCGAAGTTAACAATTCTAAAATTTAGGTTAAATGATACCTTAATGTAAATAGTACACTAGTTTAAATTGAGTGTTATTCTATAGAATACGTCGATAAATCACACAAAATTAAATTCTGTTATAACAATAATTACCGTTGCTATAACTGAATATTGCTTTGTTTGTGCAACTTTATATCGATTCTAAATAAGAAAATTTCGTATTTCATTTTCTTAATCATAATATTCTGTATTTTTTGTTATCGATTTGTTAAATAAACATTACTTCGGTAATGGATTTTTTAGATATTTTAAAAAATAACCGATAATTTTATAATTTATGTGGGATTTAGTAATTTCGTGATTACACCCTTTTTATAAAACTGGTTTAAATTTTACGATGAATCAAACTGAGAGCCACCAGGGCCTTTACCGGCCAGAATTTGAACACGACTCCTGCGGAACAGGATTTATAACCAATATTAATGGTCATAAATCTTACCAGATCATTGACGATGCGCTAACTATGTTGGAGAACATGGAACACCGCGGCGCTTGCGGATGCGATCCTGAAACCGGCGACGGCGCAGGTATACTGATACAATTACCACATGAATTTTTGATGGAAGAATGCTCAAACCTGGAGATCAGCCTGCCTGAACCCGGTGAGTATGGTGTGGGGATGATATTTTTTCCGAAGGACTCGGCACAAAAGAAAGCCTGCCGTAATGTGATCACCAATGCTATTGAAAAGCTGGGCCTGATCAAATTAGGTTATCGTAAGCTTACTGTCGATTCGATGGCCGTTGGTGAAACCGCCCGTCAGGCTGAACCGGATGTAGAGCAGATTTTTATTGCACGCCCAGGCAGTATTACCAATGCCGACGATTTTGAACGTAAACTATTTATATTAAGAAGGTATATTAACAAAACCATCGTCGAAACTATTCCCGGCGCTGGTGAGCATTTTTATTTTACATCGTTATCATGTAAAACCATTGTTTACAAAGGACAGGTTACTACCTATCAACTGCGTAAATATTATTCAGATCTGAACGATCCGCGTATCGCGTCTGGCTTTGCCATGATCCACTCGCGTTTCTCCACCAATACATTCCCGTCATGGAAACTGGCGCAGCCTTTCCGCCTGATTGCCCATAACGGCGAGATCAATACCCTTACCGGTAACTTAAACTGGTTCTACTCTGGCTTAAAATCATACGCTTCGACCTATTTCAGCGCCGAAGAGATGGAGATGATCATGCCGGTGATTGACAATAACCAGTCTGACTCTGCCTGTTTGGATAATATCATCGAGATCTTACTGCACTCCGGCCGTTCATTACCACATGTAATGATGATGCTGATCCCCGAGGCATGGGATGGTAACGAGCAGATGGATCCGGTTAAAAAAGCATTCTATGAATATCATGCTACTTTAATGGAGCCATGGGATGGCCCTGCTGCTATTAGCTTTACCGATGGTAAACTGGTTGGCGCTGTGCTTGATCGTAACGGTCTGCGTCCGCTGCGTTATGTAATCACCAATGATGGCCGCGTAATCGCCGCTTCCGAAGCCGGTACTTTAGCTATTGACGAAAGCACGGTATTACGCAAAGGCCGTTTACAGCCCGGCAAAATGCTGCTGATTGATACCGAACAGGCCCGCATTATTACCGACGAAGAAATTAAACAACAAATTGCCACGCAACAGCCTTATGGCCGTTGGTTGGAAAACTATAAAATAAACCTGAGCGAACTGGCCGAGCCGCGTTTGGCATTTGCCAGCCTTTCTGAGTCGGCGGTATTCCGTTACCAGCAGGTATTTGGCTACAGCCGCGAAGATATCGACACCATTATTAAACCAATGGCGGTTGATGGTAAAGAGCCCGTAGGTTCCATGGGTACCGATGTGCCGTTGGCTATCCTGTCAGACAAACCACAGCACCTGTCGAGCTACTTCAAACAGTTTTTTGCCCAGGTGACCAACCCGCCGATAGATCCTATCCGGGAGCGTTTAGTGATGAGTTTAGCTACCTTTATTGGTAACAACGGTAATTTGCTTGATGAAGATAAAATGCACTGCCATTGCGTAGTGTTAAAACACCCGATACTAAAAAATCACCAGTTAGAAAAACTGCGCAGTATTGATACCGGTTTGTTCCATGCTAAAACCCTGCAAACTTATTTTAATGCCGATGGCATGCCGGGCTCGCTGGAAAAAGGTATAGCCAGGCTTTGCCGTTATGCCGAGGACGCGGTTGATGACGGTTTTGAGGTATTGATCCTATCGGATCGTGCTGTTGATTCTGAGCACGCGCCTATACCATCGTTACTGGCGGTATCTGCGGTTCACCATCATTTGGTTAAAAAAGGCCGCCGTGGCGCGGTAGGTTTGGTTGTGGAAACCGGTGATGCCTGGGAAGTACATCACTTTGCCTGCTTGCTGGCTTTTGGCGCAACGGCTATCAACCCATACCTGGCCCTGTCAACCATTGAAACTATTAAAAATAATGGCAGCCTGGAAACCAGTCTGGATATCAAATACCTGCAAAAAAATTATGTAAAATCTGTAAATGATGGCTTGCTGAAGATCTTCTCTAAAATGGGGATCTCCACTTTGCAATCATATCACGGATCGCAGGTGTTTGAAATATTAGGCTTAAACACATCGGTTGTGGATCGTTATTTCTGCGGAGCCGTAAGTCGCATAGGCGGTTTAGGGCTTGATGAAATAGCCCGCGAGGCCCTGTGCAAACACCGTATTGGCTTTAGCGCAAAAGCGGCCGATAATTTATTGCCGGAGGGCGGCATCTATCAGTGGAAACGCCGTGGTGAAGCCCACTTGTTTAACCCAACTACCGTACACTTATTACAGCATGCTACCCGTACAAATGATTACGAGGTATATAAAAAATATGCTAAAGAGATCAATGAGCAAACCGAAAAGCATTTCACCATCCGTGGCCTGCTTGATTTTGCCCATCACCGTGAGGCTATCAGCATAGATGAGGTTGAACCGGCAGAAAATATCATGAAACGCTTTGCAACGGGCGCCATGTCATTCGGCTCTATCTCGCATGAGGCGCACAGCACCATGGCCATCGCCATGAATCGTATAGGCGGTAAAAGTAATACCGGCGAAGGTGGCGAGGATGAAATGCGCTACGAAAAATTGCCAAACGGCGATTCTATGCGTTCGGCTATTAAACAGATCGCTTCGGCACGTTTTGGAGTAACTTCCAACTATCTGACCAATGCCGATGAGCTACAGATAAAAATGGCGCAAGGCGCAAAACCGGGCGAAGGTGGACAATTACCTGGTCATAAAGTTGATGACTGGATCGCTAAAACCCGTCACTCTACACCAGGTGTTGGTTTGATCTCTCCGCCGCCGCACCACGATATTTATTCAATCGAGGATCTGGCCCAATTGATATTCGATTTAAAGAATGCTAACCGTGCCGCACGTATCAACGTAAAACTGGTTTCAAAAGCCGGCGTGGGTACCATTGCGGCGGGTGTTGCTAAGGCCCACGCCGATGTGATCCTGATTGCCGGATATGACGGTGGTACAGGCGCATCGCCAATAAGCTCTGTAAAACACGCAGGTTTACCATGGGAGCTTGGTTTAACCGAGGCTCACCAAACACTGGTACGCAACAAACTGCGCAGCCGTGTGGTATTGCAAACAGATGGTCAGTTAAAAACCGGTCGTGACCTGGCTATTGCGGCCCTGATGGGTGCCGAAGAATGGGGTGTGGCTACTGCTGCCCTTGTTGCCGGTGGCTGTATCATGATGCGTAAATGCCACCTGAACACTTGCCCGGTGGGTGTAGCTACACAAGATCCCGAACTGCGTAAACTATTCTCTGGCAAACCTGAGCATGTGGTTAACCTGTTCAAGTTTATGGCCGAAGAACTGCGCGAGATCATGGCTGAACTGGGCTTCCGTACTATTCATGAAATGGTAGGCCGTGTCCAGTTCCTGAAAGTAAAAGACCACCTGGACAACTGGAAAGCTAAAAAGATCGATCTATCTGGCATCCTGCATCCGGTAACCAATACCAAAGGCATGACGCTGTACAATAGCGAAAGCCAGGATCATGGCATGGCCGATATCCTGGACTGGAAACTGGTAGAAAGCGCTAAAGCTGCCCTGGAAGATAAAACCCCGGTATTTGCATCCTTCGATGTGATCAACGTTAACCGTACCATTGGTACTTTGTTATCCAATGAGGTATCTAAAAAATACGGATCGGCTGGGTTACCTGATAATACCATCAACTATAAATTCAAAGGCTCGGCAGGTCAAAGTTTCGGCGCGTTTGCCACCAAAGGTTTATCCTTTGAGCTGGAAGGCGAAGCAAATGATTATGTAGGTAAAGGTTTATCGGGAGCACAGTTGGCTATCTACCCGGCAGGCAACGCCACTTTTGTGCCGAAGGATAATATCATTATCGGTAATGTGGCCCTGTATGGCGCTACATCCGGCGAGGTATTTATCGGTGGTATGGCAGGCGAGCGTTTCGCGGTACGTAACTCTGGTGCTACTACTGTAGTGGAAGGCATTGGCGATCACGGTTGCGAATACATGACCGGTGGCCGCGCGTTGATCCTGGGACAAACAGGCAGAAACTTCGCAGCAGGTATGAGCGGCGGTTTAGCCTGGGTATACAATCCCGAAGGTACTTTTGCCGAAAACTGCAACACTGAGATGGTGGATCTTGACCCGTTATCATTACAGGACGAGGAGCAGATACAGGCATTGTTACGCAAGCACATCAGCTTAACCGGCAGTAAACTGGCACAGCAGATCCTGAAGGATTGGGCGCTGGCATCTACACAATTTGTGAAGGTGTATCCGAAAGAGTATAAAAAAGTTATCGAGAAATTACAATATCAAACAATAGGCTAAATTTCAATGGGAAAACCAACAGGATTTCAGGAGTTTAACAGGGAGTTACCAACCAAGACCCCGGCTGCTGAACGCGTAAAGAACTATAAAGAGTTTGTTAATTTATATACCGACGAAAAGCTGAACCAACAATCGGCCAGGTGTATGAATTGCGGTATTCCGTTTTGCCATTCGGGGTGCCCGCTGGGTAATATTATTCCGGAGTTTAACGATGCGGTGTATCGCAAAAACTGGGAAGAGGCTTACCATATTTTATCGTCAACCAATAACTTCCCTGAATTTACAGGCCGTATATGCCCTGCTCCGTGTGAGTCGGCATGTGTACTGGGTATCAACAAACCCGCTGTAGCTATTGAGGAAATTGAGAAACATATTATCGAGATCGCTTACCAGAAAAACCTGGTAAAACAAACTGCACCACTGGTTAAAACCGGTAAAAAGGTAGCTGTGGTAGGCTCAGGTCCGGCAGGACTGGCCGCGGCAGCGCAGCTGACCAAAGCAGGGCACGCCGTTACTGTTTACGAGCGCGATGATAAACCGGGAGGCCTGTTACGTTACGGCATCCCCGATTTTAAGCTGGAAAAATGGGTAGTAGAGCGCCGTATCGAAGTGATGGAGAAAGATGGCGTTGTATTTAAATGCAACAGCGAGGTTGGTGTTAACGTAGCCGCTGATGAACTGGTACGCAGCCATGATGCTGTAGTACTGGCAGGCGGTTCAACTATACCACGTAACCTCAACATCCCCGGTCGTGAGTTAAAAGGCATCCACTTCGCGATGGACTTTTTGAAACAACAAAATAAACGGGTAAGCGACATCCCGGTTCAGGGTGAAGATATCCTGGTTACCGGTAAAGATGTGGTAGTCATTGGCGGTGGCGACACCGGCTCTGACTGCGTGGGTACATCAAACCGCCAGGGTGCCAGCTCTATTAAACAGTTTGAGGTGATGTTTCAGCCGCCTGAGCAGCGCACCAAGCATATGCCATGGCCAACTTACCCCATGGTGATGAAAACCACCAGCTCGCACGAAGAAGGCGCCGAGCGTTTCTGGGGTGTAAACACGCTGGAATTTTTAGGCGATGCTGAAGGTAACCTAAGGGCCCTTAAAGTAGTTGATGTAGAGTGGGAGCAGGATTTCCTGGGTCGCCCGGTAAAATTCAATGTAGTTGAAGGTTCTGAGCGCGAAATACCTTGTCAGCGTGTATTCCTGGCGATGGGCTTTTTACATCCGCAGCATGTTGGTGTGATACAGCAATTAGGCGTGGAGCTTGATGAGCGTAAAAATGTAAAAGCGAAAGAAGGTGTGTACCGTACCAATATAAGCAAAGTATTTACCGCCGGCGATATGCGCCGCGGACAATCACTGGTGGTATGGGCTATATCCGAGGGCCGCGAAACAGCCCGCAAGGTTGATGAGTTTTTGATGGGACACTCCGTGCTCGAAAGCAAAGACGCCGTTAACCAGTTTGACCAAGTATTTTAATTAGCATGTTCTAATTTGAATTATAAATCCAAATCCAAAAGCCGGGCTCTTGAAAAAGACCCGGCTTTTTTGGTTGTTTGAAAAAGGTTGTCATTTCGAACGATAGTGAGAAATCTTTTGCGCGCGATAAATACACTGTAAAAGATTTCTCCTCGTACCTCGTTCGAAATGACAATCGTTTTTGTTTTACAAAGCAGGCTGCATACCGGTAGCTATACCTACACGATTCCAGGCGCTAATGTTGATGATGGCCATGATTACCTGGGCCAGGTATTTTTCGCCTAAGATGCGTTCTGCTTCTTCGTAGGTTTTGTCGGATACATGGTTTTGTATCAGGGTAACTTCTTCGGTTAAAGCCAGTATAGCGCGCTCTTCTTCGGTGAAGAAAGGAGTTTCGCGCCAGGCGTTCAGGGCGTAGATGCGTTGTTCGGTTTCACCGGCTTTGCGGGCATCTTTGGTATGCATGTCTATACAATAAGCACAGCCGTTTATTTGTGAAGCACGTATTTTGATCAGCTCTTTATGCGTTTTGGTTAAGCTGCTGTGTTCAATGTAATTGCTTAAAACAGCTAATGCTTTGTATGCTTCAGGATCTACTTTTCCGATTAAGATTCTTGTTTTCATTTTCTTTTGTTTTTTGTGATACCCAAAGATCAGGACAAAACAAGCCTCAAAAAATGAATCAAGATTAAGAAATACGGAGGCTGACTAAACTTTTTTTGCCCGTATTTTACTCATAAACTGCGGCGTAAAGCCCAGATAGGAGGCCAGCATGTATTGCGGTATACGCTGTATAAAATCGGGAAACAGACTGTTGAAATGGCGGTAGCGTTCCTCATCGCTCATGCTGTAAATGTATTCAATACGCTTTTGCGAGGCGATAAAAGCGCGCTGCTGCACTATCCGGAAATAACGTTCCAGGCTGGGGACCTTTTCAAAAAGCTCTTCCAGTTTAGGCTTACTGATGCTGATGACTTCGGAATTTTCAACCGCTTGTATAAAATAACTGGATGGTTTACCGCTTTCGAGGCTGCCATGATCGCTCATCCACCAGTTTTCGATTGCAAACTGGGTTATTTGTTCGTTGAGTTTTTTGTTGATGAAATACAGGCGTAGGCAACCTTTGCTTACGAAGTATAGATCTCGGCAAATATGATCTGGTTCCAGTAAAAAAGTTTTCTTTTTAACCTGCTTTACCGTTACCACTGAATTAATCAACTCCACATCGATGCCATGGAGCTCTACGAATTTTTTGATATGGTTGGTCAGGTTGTTTAGCATAACGTTCATTCGAAGATAGTGATAAGGAGCCAAAATGTCATTTCGATACGAGGAACGAGTGAGAAATCTTATACGTTATTCATCTAAGCTATATAAGATTTCTCTCTACGTTCGAAATGACAATTTTTGTGAGTTACCAAAACTTACGCCTTCTCTACATATTCCTTCAGCATACGGCCAACAATCTCGGTCCAGCCGGCGGTAAAGCTTTCTCTGGCGAAATCCTTGAGCGGTGGGAAGGTTTCCAGGCCGGTATGGGTAAGTACAACCCGGGTCTTATCACCTTCAGGGAATAACTCCCAGGTAACTACCGAATCTCCTTCGTAATCCTGATATCTCCATGTATGCGATAGCTTTTTGCCCTCAATCACTTCAATTACGCGGCAAAGGTGCACGTATGTTTTTTCTTCGCTTCCGCCGGTGAAAGTAAATTCAAAGCCAACTTCGGGTTTAAAATCAGGTATGTCAAAATACCATTCCTTCATTTTGTTGTTGTCGGTAATGGCTTGCCAAACGCGCTCAACAGAGGCGTTGTAAACTCGGTCGATAACAAATGGTTGTGCACTCATAGGTTTTATTTTAAGTTTATAATTATGTTTTAGCTTCAGCTTTATGCATTCCGCTTTTAAGCTCCTTCTTTATCCAGGAAACCGCCCAGTGCATCCAGTTTTTGCATCCAGAACTGACGGTATTGCTCGGCCCAATCGGTCACTTCCTGCAGCTGACGCAGATCGGCCTGACAAAACCGTTCGCGGCCCTGCTGTTTAATCACCAGCAATCCGCATTCGGTTAATATTTTAATATGTTTTGATACCGCCGGTCTGCTGATATCAAAATTATCGGCCAGGGCATTTAAATTCATATTGTTGTGGGCAATCAAATTGATGATCTCGCGTCGGGTCGGGTCGGCAATTGCTTTAAAAACGTCTCTTTGAATCATAGTTAATAGTTATTTGAAACCTTTAGGTTACAAATATAAATGAAACCTTTTGGTTACGCAAATTAAAAAATTAAAAATCGGTATAAGTAACAATTGGGATGGATTGCGAGATATATAGATGCTTTGCTAAACCAGGAGCATTAATTTTTGTTAAACCTTATGTAAAATACAGGTAAGTAGCAAATGAAGCAGATAACAGGAATATTAATAGGATTGATCACTCTGATTTTGGTACAGAGTTGTACAGATAATAAGCGTCCCAGCAATTACAATAACAAATCATTGGTTGATGATAAGGGACTAAGCTTTCTGAATAGCAGTACAGAGGCCGGGCTTACCATGATCAAAATTTCGGGCTTACCTGTATCCAACTCTAAAAACCAATTGGTTATCCAGTTTGCTCAAAAGGTTACCGTGGATAATATGAAACTTGTTGATGAGCTGCGAAAATTAAAGTCCGATAACTTTGTAACCTCTGCCGATTCGGTGAGTGATGTGCATCAGTAAATGATAAGTCAGCTGGCGAAAACGCACGGAGTTCAATTTGATAAGGCCTGTTTACAGGAAATAATTAATGAACAGCAGCAACTTATTGGTTTATTTGAAGATGCCACGCGTAACAGCAATGCCAATGTAGTGGATTTTGCTAAGATCAAATTGCCAATTTTACGGGCGAGATTGGAGTCGGAAAAGACCTTGGCTACGGTATTAAAATAATTTCAGTTGCTGTTGTACCGGTGGTTTGGAGCGGCCCATTACTGTACGACCGCCATACTTCCAGGAATCTTCGCGTTCGCGGGCTATCACTTGTTCAAAATTGGCATTGGGCGTAAAATCCTTTTCGGCATTCTCGGCTATTTTCGATAAGCGTTTGATGGCTTCATTCTTTTCCGATTGACCCAGTTTGGCCTTATAGATGGCGTTTTGCAGTGTGCCGATGGTTTCGTCGTAAACTTTGGTAGGCACGGGAAAGGGATGACCATCCTTACCACCATGCGCGAACGAGAACCGGGCCGGATCTTTAAACCGCGAGGGCGTGCCATGTATTACCTCACTCACCAGCGCCAATGATTGTAATGTTCGCGGCCCTAATCCCTGCAATAATAACAGCTCTTCAAAATCGGCAGGTTGTTTTTCATGGGCCAGCCACAGTACGGCACCAAGGCGTTTCAGGTCGACATCCTTAGCGGTTACATGATGATGGCCGGGCATTACCAGTTTATTGATTTCGCGCAGCATGGTTTCAGGTTTTTCGGTGGCTATCTGCATCACGCCATTGCGCGCGGCATCAGCTTGTTGAGCGGTCATATTGAGGATAAGGCCGTGGTTTTGTCCATAGATGAACGTATGCGGATCGTTCACAAAGGAGCTCAGTTGTTCCGAATGCCAGTGATATCGGCGTGCTGTACCGCTGGCATCGCTCATGCCTTGCTGCACCACGGCCCATTTACCGGTATCGCTCAGGATAAAATTGTGCAGGTATAGTTGAAAGCCATCCTGTATGGCGGTATTATCAACCTTGGCGCTCAGCTTGCTGCATTTCACCAGGTAGTTACCATCCAGACCAGTGCTTTCGCTGATCTTCATCAGCTCGGCTGGGGTTTGTTTGGAGTATTTGCCCTTGCCGCCGCAAATATAAATGCCCAGCTCACGGCTATGCGGGTTAATAGCCCTTTTAAGCGCGCCCATCACCGAGGTAGTAATGCCCGATGAATGCCAGTCCATACCCATCGCCGCGCCCAGGCTTTGAAACCAGAAAGGATCACTTAGGCGACGTAATACCTCGTCCTTGCCATAATCCAGTACAATGTTTTCTACTACGGCCAGACCCAGCTTGGCCATGCGCTCGGCAAGCCACTGCGGCACATAACCATAATGTAAAGGCATATCTGCACTCCCTGATCGTTTCATGCTAACAAAGTTAGCAAAAAAGACCGTTGATTTTTTTGATTACGCTGATGGTGTTGATTTTTTCTGAAGCTTTTACTAGAAGAGGTCTTTGTCCATGCGTCATTGCGAGGAGGAACGACGTGGCAATCCCCGATATGCAGAGCCGCTCTGTAAGTCGGGGATTGCCACGCTACGCTCGCAATGACGTAGTGGGTAAACAAAAAGAGACACATGTTATGTGTCTCTACAAATAATATCATTAAATGATTATTTAATCAACGCCATCAGCGTAATCAAAAAAATCAGCGGTTTAGTCAGCTTCTGTTTCCTGCAAATACATTTCGTCAATATCTGCGGCGTATTTCTTTTCGATCACTTTGCGCTTGGCTTTCATGGTTGGGGTTATCTCGCCATCGTCCATGCTGAAGGGGTTACGTTTTACTTTGAATGCTTTGATGCGCTCAAACTTGGCGAGTTCGTTGCTTAGCTTGCGCAGATCCTGGCCAATCCAATCAACCAGTTCCTTATCTTCAATAAACACATCCCGCTGTTCAAAAAACGCGTCCTTGAGGCCAAAAGTTTCCTGCATGGTTTCGCGCGATGGTACAATGATGGCAGTGATATATTCGCGTTTATCGCCCACTAAAAATATCTGTTCAATTTTAGGGCTTTTCAGATAGGTGTTCTCAACCGGGGTAGGGTAAATATTTTTGCCATAGGCATTCACAAGCATGTTCTTCAAACGATCGGTTATCTGCAGGTTGCCACGATAAAACCTGCCGATATCACCGGTATGGAACCAGCCATCCTTATCAATCACGGTGGCGGTTTCCTCGGGTTTGTTCCAGTAGCCTTTCATTACACAATGCCCGCGCACAATGATCTCGCCTTCTTCCGATTGCAGGTCTTCCTTAAAGTTTTCGTGAGTTTGTATGGTATAAATATGCTGCGTTTCTACATTTTGAATAGCCACCTCAATACCCGGAATAATACGGCCTACGGTGCCATATATTACGCGGTGATATTCGGTAACGGCCATAACCGGCGATGTTTCTGTTAAGCCAAAACCTTCCAGTATCACAATACCCAGGTCGCCAAAAAACTCGCCAATATTGCGCGGCAATGCGCCGCCGCCTGATACCATAAATTTCAACCGACCGCCGGTTTTTTCCTTGATCTTGCTGAATACCAGCTTTTCTGCAATTTTATGCTGATTTTTTAAAACGATACCTGGCTTTTTGCCGGCTTCCTGAACCAGGCGGTATTTTTTACCTATCTCCAGTGCCCAAAGGAATATCTTTGATTTTACGCCTCCGGCGGATGTCCCGTTTTTAATGGCCTTATCATGTATGCGTTCCAACAGTCGGGGCACGCAACATAGTACGGTTGGTTTAACCTCGGCCATATTTTTGGCCAATAGTTCCAGGCTTTGCGCAAAGGCTATGGTGCAACCTTTCGACAGACAAATATGATAAGTAGCCGTCCGCTCAAACACGTGTGATAGTGGCAGGAACGACAGGAACAGGTCTGTTTTTTCGATATACGGGATCTGGATCAAACTGTTGATCACGTTTTGGGTAAGGTTATGATGCGTCAGCATAACCCCCTTAGGGATACCCGTAGTTCCCGAAGTATAGATCAAACAGGAAATATCGGTAGTTAAAATGGCTTCGCGTGCTGCTGCTATAGCGTGTTTGTATTGCTCAACCAACGCCAGGCCTTCCTGTATCACCTGGTCAAAGCCAACAACGCCGGCATTCAGGCTTACTTTATCGCTGTGTTTTTCAAAATCCTCAAAAGCCGGTATAATGCGGATCAGCGACTCGCAGTTATTAGCCACTCTTAAAACTTTGCGCAACAGGAAAGGGTTGCCCACCAAAATGGTTTTTGCACCCGAATCATTCAGGATATACTCAATCTCGCTTTCGCTAAGTGTAGGGTAGATGGAGGTATTTACGGCACCTATTTGTTGCAGAGCCTGATCATAATAAACATAATCCGGCCCGTTCTCAATAATGAGCGACAGCCGGTCGCCTTTTTGTACACCCATATGCAGGAACCAGGCGGATATAGCGTCAATCTTTTCTAATGCCTGTCTGTAGGTGATTTCAACCCAGGTATCTTTTACCTTATGCATTAAAAAAGTATGACTATCCGGATGTACATTGGCTACAACGTTGCGTATAAAGCCGGGAACAGTTGACGATGTAATTAACTGGCTCATTAAATTAAAAAGGATTTACAGACATCAAACTTATGTTTTTTAAACCTAAAACTCAAATGAAATGCTGCATATCCCCTCTTTTGGGGAGAGGGGAAATACTTAATACGTCATTGCGCAGCGTGGACAACCGACCAATGGGAGCTCATTAATGCCTCAAAAAAACAATTAGAAACATTAATAATCTCCTCGCGTTCTCATGGATAGGAATAGCTACGCGATTGCCACATCGTTCCTTCTCGCAATGACATATGTTATTTTACCAAACCTGTATCACCTGCCCGGTTAAAGCGCCAAATACGCTTTTGTAATACGCGTTGGATACTTTATCCATAGTTACGGGGATATGGCCCGGGAAATAAGGGAAATAGCCTGGAGCGTCTTCCACCACACCAGCACTGATGGCGTTGATGCGTACGTTATTTTCCAATTCAATGGCGGCAGATTTGACAAAAGAATTGATGGCCCCGTTCACTGCGCTTAGGTTGGCGCCAAGCACAATAGGATCATCGGCCAGTATACCTGAGGTTAACGTGAACGATCCTTTGGGATTGATATGATGCTGACCGATAAGCACCAGGTTTACCTGTCCCAGTAATTTGTTTTGCAAACCGATGTCAAAATCTTTGGCAGTCATGGTTTTAAGCGGACCGAAATGCGCGCTGCCGGTAACACTCACCAAGGCGTCGAAACTGCCTGTTTGTTTGTAAAAGGCTTCGATAGATTCGCTGCTGGTGATATCCACCTGTATATCGCCGCTTTTGGAGCCCGCGGTAATGATCTCATTTTCGCCGCGAAGGGCTTCTGTTACTTTTTTGCCTATAGTGCCGCTGGCACCTACAATAATTATTTTCATACAGGATGATGTGTTTGTTTTTAAGAATTAGCGGTTTGGGTTTAAATATAAAATACTGCAGTTTAAGGATAAAGTTTGAAAGAAAAATGATAGGTGTGTCAAAAAAATAAACTGATAAAAAATAACGTCATTGCGTAGCGTGGTAATCCCCAATTAGCAGGTGCGCTCTGTAAGTAGGGGATTGCCACGTCGTTACTCCTCGCAATGACGCGCGGATGGAGGTGTATTGTAGGAGAAAAAGGGGTGGCCTCTGGCTAAGCGTGGGCCGGGTGAGAGAGATGTGACTTAACCTTATAAAAAGTTTTTACTCGGCAGGCACAGGTAGAGGTTCTCCCGTTTTTAGGGGCACACCAAGATTTGGCAAACCATCTTTATTCCAGGTAAATTTTTGCGCCCGCGGCGAGCGGTCGTGCCCGCAGCCCTGACCGGGTTTGGAGTTGGCATGGTATAAGATCCAGTCCTCTTTACCATTTGGCGATTTGAAAAAAGAATTGTGTCCCGGTGCGTAAACCCCATTCTCTGGCGATTGTTTAAAAACAGGCTCCGGCGATTTTTTCCAGGAGTCGGCATCAAGCAAATTACTGTTGGCACTCGTACTGAGCATGCCCAGGGCGTAGTAGTCTGTCCAACAACCGCTTGCTGAGTATATCAGGAACAGTTTGTTGCCATGTTTGAGTATTTCGGGACCCTCGTTTACGTTTACATGGGCTGGATTTTTATCATCGTGCAGGTCACCATATTTTTCCCAGGGATACTGGGGACTTGATATTTTGACCCTTTGACTGCTTACGGTACAAGGATCTTTCATTTTGGCTATATAAATGTTCTGCTGACCGTTGGTATCGCCTTCCCATCCGGCCCAGATCAGGTAAAGCTGCCCCTTGTTCTCAAACACAGAACCATCGATGGCCCATTTGTTGGTACTGTCGCCAATTTGGCCTTTAAATGTCCATTCGCCCTGTAGCGGGTCGGAAGAGGCATTTTCCAATACATACAGGCGGTGATGGTTGTTGTCGCCATCGTCAGCAGCAAAATACATGTACCATTTGCCCTGTAAAAAATGGAGCTCGGGAGCCCATAGTTCTTTAGAATGTGTTGTGCCTGTGGGCGGTGTCCAGATCACTTTTTTCTCGGCTTTGTTCAAATCCGGCATACGTTTAGTTTTCCAGATCACCAGGTTGTCCCCGGTTGAATTGGTATAGTAATAATAACCATTGTGGTAAATAACCCACGGATCGGCACCGGATGGTAGCAGCGGATTAGTAAAAGTATTTTGGGCCATACAGGCCGATATACTAAGTATGAAAAGACAAAAAGTAAAGGATAACTTTTTCATATATAATAAGATGCAATGTTTAATTAACCGACTTGGTTTTAAGATTTTTTTTGTTTTGCTGATATTCGGTAGGGGTGGTGCCAAATTGTTTCAGGAAGTTACGCCCCAGGTGCGATTGCGAACTGTAACCCACCATGGCAGCTACTTCGTATATCTTGTAATCGCCGTCTTCCAGTAGTTTGGCCGCGGCTTTTAACCGGGTAATGTTGATGAGCTCATTGATGGTTAAGTTTGATATGGCTTTTACTTTACGATATAGGGTAGGTTTGCTCATGTTCATTAAACCTGCAATTTGCTCTACATCAAGTTCGGGGTTTTGGATGTTTTTGATGATGGCCGCGTTAAGCCTGTCCAGGAAGCTTTCGTCTGGTTTGGAGTAAGCCATAGTATTGATACCAGCCAGCGGTGAGCTTGCAAAATGTTCCCGTATCTTATTGCGATTAATGAGCAAATTAGCCACCTGCACCTGCAAATGTTCGGGCGAAAAAGGCTTTTCGATATAGGCATCGGCACCTACTTCGAGTCCTTCTATCTTGCTTTGCAGGGTGTTTTTGGCTGTGAGCAGGATGATGGGGATATGGCTATGGTCAAAGTTGGTTTTTATTCTCTTGCATAGCTCAAAGCCATCCATCACTGGCATCATCACATCACTAATGATAAGCTGAATGCTCTCAATTTCGATCATATCCAGCGCTTCCTGACCGTTCAGTGCTTTGATTACCGAATATTTCTCGCTCAGGTCGTCCGAAATAAAATCAAGTATTTCGGGGTTATCATCGACTAAAAGTATAATTGGTTTCATAAAATCAAGATCCTCCTCTCTGGTTTTATCAGTTAGTTCATAATCATCGGGTATATTGTACAGGTCAAACTCCTCGTCCTGGTGTACGGGCAGGGTGAGCAAAAATGTGTTCAGATCATCTACTGGTTTGCTGAGCACCAATACGCCTTTATGCAGCTCGGCAAGTGAGCGCGAAAGAGAGAGGCCGATACCGGTACCGATCTGCTTTTCAGACTCCTTAAGACGGAAGAATGGCTCAAATATTTTCTCGCGCATCTCATATGGAACTATGTGGCCGTTATTACTGATCTCGAGCGAAAAAGTGCTTTCATCGGGTTGCAGGTCAAATAACTCTATTTCGACCACTGAACGACCGTACTTGATAGCGTTATTAATGAGGTTGCTTATTATTTTGGTAAAGGCCTCGATGTCAACATAAGCATATAGATTTTTTACCGGATGTTTAAATTCATACTGAATACTCTTTTGTTCGGCCATTGGTTTAAACCGCAAAAAAGTATCGGCAAGCAACTCGGTGATATCAGCTTTAACAAAACTAAGACTGAAGCCGTTGGTCTCGGTTTTCCGGAAATCCAACAGTTGATTGGTCAATTCCAGCAAACGATCGGTGTTTTTTTCCATGATCTGTAGGTTGTTCTGTATCTCCGGAACGCTGCCAGCTTTTTTAATTACCTTTTCCATTGGCCCTTTAATGAGGGTAAGCGGAGTACGTATTTCATGCGCAACATTCGTGAAAAATTCAATTTTGGCATTGTATATCTGTTTTTCTTTATCGTTCTCCAATATTTCGATAAGCCGTTTATTCTTGTCGCGGGTTTTAATGTGATACTGTCTCAATATGTAATACATGGCCAACAGTATCAATAACATATAAATCATATAAGCCCAGATACTTTCCCAAAATGGTGGAGTTATGGTGATATCGAGTCTGGTTTCTTTGGCCAGCCATTGCCCGCTGTTATTGGCCGCTTTAATAATAAAGGTGTAACGCCCGGGCTGTAATTGCGTAAAGTATACTTTGCGGTTGGTTTTCAGGAGGGTCCAGCCTTTATCAAGTCCCTTCATCATATACTTATATTGGTTCATCTCTGGCGAAGGGTAGCTCAAAGCCGCGAAATCAATACTGAATGATGATTGGTTATGGTTAAGATTGAGTTGTTTGGTGCAGATGATTGACCGGTGAAGTAAAGAATCGCTGCCGTTAACAGAGATTTCCTGGTTGTGTATCTGTATCCCGGTGATATATACAGGCGCTACAAAATCGTTCTTTTTAAACTGCGATGGATTAAAGCTAACCATACCTTTTACACAGCCAAAATACATGGTGCCATCGGTATCTTTAAAAGCCGAGTTGTAGTTAAACTGATCGCTTAATAAACCGCTGGCTTTGGTATATATTTTGATGCCTTTAGTAGGAATATTTAAACATACTAGTCCACGGGTAGTGCTTATCCATAAATTTTTATGGTCATCTTCCAATATCCGGAACGCATAATTGCTGGGGAAGCCGTTGCTGAGATCGTAAAATTTAAAGGTTTTTTGTGTAAGGTTATAGTTCCATAAGCCCAAGCCTTCCGTTGCGAACCAGAGTTGATGATCGCTGTCTTCAAAAATACCGTTGACGGTGCTGTTGTTCAGCGCATTGGTTACGCCTTGTGCATCTTTTAGTTTGTAACCTGAATTTTTGTCCGGATCATAAAAGTAAACGCCATCATGTACGGTGCCTATCCATATTTTTCCGCTATGATCTTCGGTAATACTGTAAATAAAATCATGAGTTGGTACCCCGCTGATCTGCGTAAAGTCCTTGGTAAGGGTATTATACCTGTAAAGGCCTTGGGTTGTACCAACCAGGATAAGTCCTGAGCGTGTTTTACAGAAGGTAATAACGAAATTACTTTTGAGCATGTTTGCTGCATTGCCTGCCAGGTAATACCTGATCACCTTACCGCTGGGGATATCCAGAATATTTAATCCTCGTTCCAGCGTACCAATAAAAAGCTCGTTATCATTAGCTATTAAGCCATGTATATTGGTATTTGATATGGTGTTTTTACCACCGGGATAATAATGTGTCCAGGTATGTTTATCCGGGCTTAGCTTGTTTAAGCCGTTGTCTTCGGTACCCATCCACAGGTTGCCATATTGATCTTTTGTTATTTCGCGTACTACATTGCCCTGCAGGCCTGTTTCGTCAGATCCGGGATAGAACTTGTTGAATGTGGAGTATTGTTTAGGATAATAATTTACTCCGCCAAAGTATGTTCCGGCCCAGAGCCCACCCTCAGCGTCTTTATAAACCGTATAAACGGCATTGTCTGATATGGAGTAGGGATCGTTAAACTGTTTTTTCAGATTGATAAAGGTATTTTTTAGGTCGTCATAAATAAATATCCCCGATTCTGTGGCTATCCAGAATTCATGATCATTATACTTTATAAAATCACGTACATATATTTCGGTTTTATTAGCGTTGTAGGTTAACAAGTCGCGGTACGTGCCATTTGTACAATCAAATTGTTTAATGCCCTGATTGGTAGTGCCGATAAATATTTTGTTGCCCGACCCATATATTTTCTCGATAAATTTTGAAGCAACGGGCGGCGAGTTTTTGAATACACTATAACTACTGAAAGAGCGTGTGACAGTATCCAATTTTTCCAGGCTGCCTGCTGTGGATGACACCCAAACATCACCAGATTCATTAACAGCAACAGAAGTAGCGTCAAAATGTTGAAATAGCTTGTAATCAATTATTTTACCTGTGTTTTTATCATACTTCATCAACGCCGACCGGGAAACAAACCAACAGTTATAAAACCTGTCTTTTGCTATGTATCTGATAGCGTTGTTGTTTGATGTGAGATGCATAAAACTTTCTGTTTGAGGATTGTATTTATCGAGGCCATGATCTGTACCTACCCAGAAACTGCCATCCTTATCCAGGCAAAGGGTATGCACCATATTGCCCGAAATGCTTTTTTTATCCTTAACATCATGCCTGAATGTTTTGAAAGTATAGCCGTCAAAGCGGTTGAGCCCGTCCTTGGTTCCAATCCACAGAAAGCCGCGTTTGTCCTGCGTAATGCAGTAAACGGTGTTGTTTGATAACCCCTGTTCTACCTGGTAATGCCTGAAATAATATGATTGTGCACAGCAGATATTAAACGAAAGGAGTAATAATAAAGAAGCTAAAAATACAGGTTTCAAAATCGTTCAGTAAGCAAATATAACCATTCTCGGCAAGCGTTTTCGTCCCGGTAGAAAATGATACGTTTTGACTAATAATTGATATGATTTGGTTAATAGATGCGGGCTAAAATGCTTTTTCTTTACAGTATGATTTAAATATGTCAAACCTACATTTTAAATCAAAACACTTAACCAATTAAATAAATCATTTATGAGAAAATTTTTACTACTCAAACAAGTAGAGTACTTCCGCTTGCAATGGCCACCCAGTAAATGGGGCCTACAATTGGCATTAGTTGCTTTTTTCTTTATGTTTTACCTGCTTGTCCCATCTTCTGCATCGGCGCAGAATAAGTTCAAGGTGATAGGTACAGTAACAGATACCACGGGCGAAGTGCTTACGGGTGTTGCTATCCGCGTTCAGGGAACGCAAGTAGGGACAACTACCGATATCAAAGGAAAGTTTACCCTTAATGTTCCTGATGCTAACGGTACTTTAGTGCTGAGCTACATAGGCTTTGTATCAACAGAGGTGCCGATAAACGGTCGTTCTGTTATTAATGTAAAACTTAAAGCAAG
The DNA here is from genome assembly GCF_052045695.1 of Mucilaginibacter sp. 22184. Lineage (NCBI taxonomy): Bacteria > Pseudomonadati > Bacteroidota > Sphingobacteriia > Sphingobacteriales > Sphingobacteriaceae > Mucilaginibacter > Mucilaginibacter sp. 22184. The sequence continues at coordinate 138,160 of NZ_JBQEPI010000006.1, read as the reverse complement.
TAACGCAGCCTTACAAGAAGTGGTAGTAACCGGTTACGGCACGCAGAAAAGAGCATCTATAACAGGCTCAATAGCCAGCGTTACCAGTAAAGACATTGAAAGGGTGCACGGCGGTTCAACCGTTAGTACTGGTTTAGCCGGTAAAATACCCGGCGTAACCTTTAAGCAGGCCGAAGGACGCCCCGGGGCCAGCGCCAGTGTTCAGATCCGTAATTTGGGTGCCCCCTTGTATGTAATTGACGGAATTCAACAGGATGAAGGTCAGTTTAATAACCTGGCGCCAAATGATGTGGAAAGTATTTCGGTGTTAAAGGATGCATCAGCTGCTATTTATGGTGTGCGCGCCGGTAATGGTGTTGTGGTTGTAACTACCAAAAGGGGTTCTGGCGAAGGCCGTATCAATGTCGACTCCTACCTGGGTTTTCAATCCTGGGACAGATTCCCCAACGTACTCACCAACTCTTATGACTATATGAAAGCCCTGGCCGCGGCACAGGTAATTACCAATGGCAGCACCTCCATCACCGATGCCGAGTTGGCAAAATACAAAGCAGGTACTGAGCCAGGATATCAGAGTTTTAACTGGAAACCGTTTGTATTAGCAAATTCGGGTGCACCACTAAACTCTTTTCATGCCGATTTTACCGGTGCTGGTGATAGAGTAACGTATTATGTGGCTGGTACCCACCTTACCCAAAATTCGCCCGCCGGTGCCGAATATCTTTTCAGGCGTACCAATATCCAGTCAAACGTAAAGGCAAGGGTAGCTGCCGGCCTTTCGGTAAGTATGAATATTAACGGCAGGATAGAAACACGTGAAAATCCAGGTGTTCCGGGTGGCGATGACTATGTACTGGCCAAACTGGGTATATTGGAAAATACGCCTTTGGATCGTCCTTATGCCAATGATAATCCTGCTTATTTAAGAGATAATGGTCCGCATACCGAGGCCAATTACGCGTTTTTAAATGATAAGCTTTCCGGTATCTGGCACCAGGACTGGCGCGTATTGCAAACCAACTTTGAGGCCGAGTATATCATTCCGGGCATCAAGGGCCTTACCGCAAAGTATGACTATTCTTATTACTATGCTGATGAGTTACTCAACAACCATGAGTACACTTACAATGCCTATACCTATAATCAACAAACCGGTAACTATGATATAACCCACGCCGTTACCAATCCATGGCGTGAGCGTGAGCAACGTAAAGAGCTCAATACTACCACTCAGCTGCAGTTAAGCTATAATAACACTTTTGGTAAAAGCACCATTGGTGCAACATTGGTTAACGAGCGTATCCACAAAGAGCACCTGAGGAACTGGCTGCACGCTAACCCTATCTCCAATAACCTGCCATTGATCTATTTCCCAACCATGGATCAGTACCAGGATAGTGATGATTCTGAGGCTCGTATAGGTTATGTGGCCCGTTTTAATTATAACTATGACAATCGCTATTATTTAGAAGCATTGGGCAGAAGAGATGCATCATACCTGTTTGACCCTGCTCATCGTGTAGGTTATTTCCCGGGCGTATCCGTTGGATGGAGAATCACCAACGAGGGTTTTATGAAAAAGCTGCTGGGTGATAATAGCGTGCTGAATGATTTGAAGTTCCGTGCATCATATGGTGTATTGGGTGACGACAGAAGCCCGTATGACGCAAGTGGAAATACGCCTATTGTAACTCCATATGCTTATTTACCAGGTTATAACTATGCAAATGGGGCTGCTGGTAATGTGGCCATATTGGATGGTAATCCGGTTTCCACCTCAATTAATAAAGGCGTGCCGATCACTAACGTATCCTGGATGAAAAGTAAAATATTTAACGTAGGTGCCGATTTTAGTCTCTTGAACAATAGGTTAACCGGTGCGGTAGAGTATTTTAAAAGATCACGTACCGGCATTGTTGGAACCGATTATAGTGTGGTTCTGCCGGTGGAGGTGGGCTTTGGTTTGCCAGGCATCAATGAAAACAGCGACTCACAGCGCGGAGCTGAGATCTCCCTGGCTTACAACAATAAAATTGGTGAAGTAAGCTACAACATCAGCGGAAACTTTTCTTACAGCCGTAAAAAAACAGGTATTTATGCTGATACTCCTTTTGGCAACTCGCTTGATGAGTATTTCCGTTCACAAAATAACCGTACGGCCAATATTTTTTGGGGATACCAGGTTATAGGACAATTTACATCGGCCGAACAGATCAATGGTTACAAAGTGAATGAGGACGGAAAAGGTAACAGCACCGTATTGCCGGGCGATTTAATCTATAAAGATCAGAATGGTGATGGTAAAATTGACGGTAACGATGCCCGCCCAATTGGTTATGGCTTAGGATCGCAGCCTAATACGAACTTTGGTTTCTCACTGGGACTTGGTTATAAAGGATTTGACTTTCACGCCGACTTTTCTGGTGGTTCTGGCTATTCCTGGAACCAGAACTGGGAATCAAGATGGGCCTTCCAGAATAATGGTAACTTAAACACCATTTTCCAGGATAGCTGGCACCTGAGCAACCCTAACGACGTGAACAGTGCCTGGGTGCCTGGTAAATATCCGGTAAACCGGAACAACGTAGGCTTTACTCATTATGATTATGGCGATGGTCAAAATGCGGTTAATTCAACTTTTTGGCTGCATAATGTAAAATACTTAAGAGCACGGACAATTGAAATAGGTTACTCTTTACCCAAAGACCTGTTAGCGAAGGTGAAAATTAAAAGGGCGAGATTTTATGCCAATGTGTACAACCTGTTTTCTATAGACAACCTGCGCCAATACGGAGTTGACCCGGAAGTTAATGACGATAATGGTTTGCAAACACCCCAAAGCAGGGTTTACAATTTTGGTGTTAACCTAACCTTTTAATACAAACATTAAGTAAAATATTCAATGAAAAAGATATTCACGATAGCTATGATCTCTGTACTGATAGGTGCTGAGTCATGCAAAAAAGATAGCGATTTTTTAAATGTGCCGCCAAAATCGGTGGTCACCACTGATGTGGTTTTTTCTGATCCGGCGCTGGTATTATCTGTATTGGGCGATCTGTATAACAGAGTGCTTGATTTTTCGAGCCTGGATGCCGGCTGGACAACTTTTGCCGATTTTGGAGAATCATTCCCCTCAGATAATGGTTTTTACAACATTGTTCAAAACAGGAGCTGGGGTTACGGCACATGGGGTACCTGGGACTACGGATATGTTCGCGATTTGAACTTGTTTATTGAAAACGTAACCGCTTCAACCAAACTACTAGCTGCTGATAAAAGCAGATTTTTGGCCGAAGGCCGTTTTTTACGTGCCAGTTATTATTTTGAAATGGTTAAGCGAATGGGTGGTGTGCCTTTGATTACACAATCGCTTTCTTATGATAACAGTGGTAATGTAAGTTCTTTACAATTTCCAAGAGCAAAGGAGTCAGATATTTATGATTTTGTGATCAGCGAAGCCGAAGCCATCAAAGGTTTGTTGCCATCTGATCCGACCGAAAAATCAAGAGCAACCAAGGCTGCTGCACTGGCTATGGAAGCAAGAGCTGCATTATATGCAGGTTCTATAGCAAAATATGGCGCTTCAACACCGCAGGTTTCGCTTTCAGGCGGTGAGGTAGGTATTCCATCAGGCATGGCTACAGGCTATTATACCAAAGCTCTGGCAGCAGCTAAAGAGATCATCAACGGTTCGGCCGGATCATACAAACTTTACCAGGTATTGCCCAATCTTTCAGATAATTTTGCAGCTATATTTCTGGATAAAAGTAGCGTAAACCAGGAATCAATATGGGTTGAGGATTTTAAAGCATTGGCCGGTAAGGTACATTCATTTACCACCAATGATCAGCCTTATTCTGTATCAGACGAGGCTTCAGACGCTGGTCGTTTAGATCCTTCCTTGAACTTGGTACAATCATTTGAAAAGCTGGATAACACCTTTGCTCCGATAGCCACTAAAGACGGTTCCGGAAACCCGATCTATTATGCAGATCAGCAGGATCCGTTTGCAGGCAGGGATGCCCGATTGGCAGGTACCGTAATGCTGCCACATTATTTCTGGAAAACTGCTTATATCGATATTTGGGGTGGATATTTGCTGTCTAATGGCAATATCATCAGCAGCGATGATGCTACACACTATGCCGCATTGCCTGGTACAACAACACCAATACAGGTAGTTGGTAAAGATGGTCCTACACCTACCGGTGAACCACTTCGTACCCAAACCGGATTTTATGTCCGCAAATATCTTGATCCGGCAACAGGTTCGGGCCGTAGAGGTCGTCAAAGTGATGTTAACTTTATCCGGTACCGCTATGCCGAGGTGTTATTAAATGCCGCTGAAGCTGCTGCCGAACTGGGTGATTTCGCCACAGCATCAACCTATATGAACCAGGTACGCTCAAGGGCGGGTTTAACAACGCCTATCGTTTTAAACGCTTCTAATTATTTTGATAGGGTAGTGCATGAGCGCCGTGCCGAACTTTCATTTGAGGGCCATGTGCTTTTTGATATGAAACGCTGGAGAATAGCCACCAAAGTTTGGGACGGAAATCCACAAAGTTTGGCAGATCTGACCAGTAATATTGGCTCTGCAACCAAGAGAAATACGCAGCCATGGGGCCTGTATCCGTACAAATATTACAGCCCAGGTAGCCCGAACGATGGTAAATGGGTATTCAGGGAAGTATTGCCATCGCCGGTAACGGGTGTACTTACTTTCAAATTGGGTAATTATTATTCGCAGATCAGTGATGCTATCATTTCTGCTAATCCAAAGATCAAGAGACAGCCAAATCAATAAGCATATTATTATAATTCAAAGATCATGAAAATTAAATTTCATCACATAGCTATGTTTATCCTCATGCTTTCGGCGGCAGGCTGTAAGCTGGATAATGTTAAACCTCCTTCAATTAAGCTTACCGGGCAGTTAATGTACAAAGGCTCGCCTATTGGGGTTGAGTACAACCAGGTTCCTTTTCAGCTTTATCAAACAGGGTATAAAGGCAATACACCCATTACCGGTACATTTGACCAGGATGGTGCCTACTCCGTATTAACCTTTAGTGGTAATTATAAATTTACCATTCAGCCGGGGCAGGGTCCTTTTCAATGGAAAGAGCTCCCGTCAGGTGGAAGGGATACGATCAATATTGCGCTCACTGGTGATCAGACTGTAAATATCGAAGTAACGCCTTACTACATGGTCAGGAATGCAAAAATAGTAGCGGCTAATGGTAAAATAAACGCCAACTTCAGTATCGAAAAAATAATTACCGATGCCACGGCTAAAAACATACAAACGGTGAGTTTATTTGTAAATAAAACACAGTTTGTATCACCAAGTGATAATGCTGCAAAAGTTGATTTGGATGGTGGTGCTATCACCGATCTGTCAAACTTGTCGTTAAGCGTAAATATACCTTCATTTCCGGTAACACAGAATTATGTTTATGCCCGCGTAGGCATCAGGATAGCTGGGGTAGAGGATATGATATTTTCGCCGGTAGTTAAAGTATCTTATTAATTACAATATAAAGGGGCCATACATTGTGGTGGCCCCCTTATATTTATAAAATAAATCTTAGTTCTATATACCATACATCTGCTTATCCCTGATGAAAAAACTGAATTTTTGCGCATCTTTTTTAATTTTAACCTCCCTCTCGGCCGGAGCACAACAAAACGATTGGCACCTCATCAAAGACAGGATCACCACGCCCTGGGCCGAAAAGGTTGACCCAAAAGCACCATTACCGGAGTATCCGCGACCTCAATTGGTACGCCCCAACTGGCAAAATCTGAATGGCCTGTGGGACTATGCCATAGTACCCAAAGCAACTACAGGGCCGGCTAAATATGAAGGCAAAATACTGGTTCCTTTTGCTGTGGAATCGGCATTATCAGGTGTAGGCAAAACGGTAGGCAAGGATAGCATGTTATGGTATAAAACAAACATTACCCTCGATAAAACCATCAGAGGGAAAGATGTTTTACTGCATTTTGGCGCTGTCGATTGGCGTACCGAAGTATTTGTAAACGGTAAAAGCGCCGGTGTGCACGAAGGAGGTTTCGATCCTTTTACCTTCAATATAACCCCTTATTTAAAAGGCGGTTCAACGCAAGAAATTAAAGTAAGTGTTTGGGATCCTACGGATGATGGTCCGCAGCCGCGTGGCAAACAAGTTAAAAAACCCGAAGGTATCTGGTACACCCCGGTTACTGGTATCTGGCAAACCGTTTGGCTGGAAGGTGTAGCCAAAACGCATATCGACGCTACCAAACAAACACCCAATATTGATGAGCACACCCTTTCGGTTTCGGCCCAAGTTTCCAACAGTCAGCCTGGCGACAAATTAAAGATCAGTGCCTGGGATGGCCAGACACAGGTTGATGAAAAGATAGTAGATGCCGGTGCAACCGCAGTATTGGATATTAAAAATGAAAAATTATGGTCGACTACCGATCCTTTTCTATACGATCTGCGCGTAGCCGTTATCCGTAACAATAAACCGGTTGATGAAGTAAAAAGCTATTTCGGCATGCGCAAAATATCATTAGGCCCCGATGCCAATGGCGTACAGCGTATGTTGTTAAACAACAAATTTGTATTTGAATACGGTCCGCTTGATCAGGGTTGGTGGCCAGATGGTTTATATACCCCGCCAACTTACGAGGCTATGAGCTTTGATATTGATAAGCTAAAAGCCATGGGTTTTAACATGATCCGTAAACATATTAAAGTAGAGCCTGCCCGTTATTATGCCTATTGCGATAAAACCGGCATGCTGCTTTGGCAGGATATGCCGAGCGGTGATTTGGGTAACCATTGGGAAAACCGCCCGGGTGTTTATGACAGGGCAACCGATCAGCAGCGCACGCCGGAGTCTGAAGGCTATTACCGCAAAGAATGGAATGCTATTATCAATGCCTTATACAACTACCCATGCATCGTAGTGTGGACGCCGTTTAATGAAGCCTGGGGGCAGTTTAAAACAGTAGAGATCACCGAGTGGACAATGAAAAAAGACCCATCGCGCCTGGTGAACAGCGCCAGCGGTGGCAATTTTTATGCTACCGGTAATATTGTCGATCTGCATAACTATCCTCATCCGGCTATGCCTCGTGCCGAGATCTTCGGTAAAACGCAGGCCGTAGTATTGGGTGAGTTTGGCGGCTTGGGTTGGCCGGTAGAAGGTCATACCTGGCAAGCCAATAAAAATTGGGGTTACCAGAATTTTAAAAATGGCGATGATCTGTTTAAAAAATACGCCACGTTTACCGATAGATTACAGGAGCTGATCAAATTAGGCTTATCAGCTGCGGTATATACTCAAACCACCGATGTGGAGGGGGAAGTAAACGGCTTTATGACCTATGACCGCAAAGTGATCAAAATGCCGGTGGAGTCGCTGCAAAAAGTAAATAGCAAGTTGTACGATCCATCTTTAGTAAAATAAATAACCGCTGATTATGCGCTTTAAAAACAAAATAAACGCTGTTAAAAAAGGATTTTATTTCACCACTGCGCTTGTATGCTCGGGTATAGTAGCAACGGCCCAAACAGGTGTGAAAGCGACTGCAGTAGCCAAAGTTGATAATGGACAAGTCAATGCTTTTTACATCAATAACCGCGCACCGCTGCAAAAGCAATATTTTACCAAATTACCCGTTGGGAGCATCAAAGCAGGAGGCTGGCTAAAGAAAGCGCTGGAGCTGCAGCGAGACGGCCTCACTGGCAATCTGGGCGAGATCAGTATCTGGCTATCCAAAACCAATAATGCCTGGCTCAATAAAGAGGGTAAAGGTGAGTATGGTTGGGAGGAACTTCCGTACTGGTTAAAAGGCTATGCCGATATCGGTTATATGCTGAACGATAAAAAGATGATTGCCGAGGCCAAATTCTGGATAGACGCGGTACTGAACAATCAACGGGATAACGGCGATTTCGGTCCGGCGAGGACAAACAAGGGCAACCGTGATTTGTGGACAAACATGCCGATGCTCTGGTGCCTGCAATCATACTATGAATACAGCAAGGATCCGCGGGTTATCCCGTTCATGACCAAATATTTCAAATATGAGCTGTCGATTCCGGATGATCATTTTTTAGAAGATTATTGGGAAAATAGCCGCGGCGGTGATAATATGCTTAGCGTATACTGGTTGTATAACCGTACCGGCGATAAATTCCTGCTCGACCTGGCTACCAAGCTCGACAGGAACACTGCCAATTGGCGGCAGACTAACACCCTGCCCAACTGGCACAATGTAAACGTGGCTCAGTGTTTCCGTGAACCGGCTACCTATTATCTGCAAAGCCATGACCCTAAGGATCTGAATGCCACCTATAACGACTTTAAACTCATCCGCACCATCTACGGACAGGTACCCGGCGGTATGTTTGGCGCCGATGAAAACGCCCGTAAAGGCTATGACGATCCGCGCCAGGCGATAGAGACCTGCGGTATGGTGGAGCAAATGACATCAGACCAAATGTTGCTGGGTTCAACCGGCGATACTTTCTGGGCGGAGAATTGCGAAGATGTAGCTTTTAATACTTTCTCTGCGGCTTTCATGCCCGACTACCGTTCGCTACGCTACTTAACTGCACCGAATATGGTGGTGAGTGATAGCAAAGACCACCACCCTGGCATATCTAACGAGGGGCCTTTTTTAATGATGAACCCCTTTAGTAGCCGCTGCTGCCAGCATAACCATGCGGCAGGCTGGGTTTATTACGCCGAAAACAGCTGGATGGCCACTCCGGATAACGGTCTTGCCGCACAGCTGTATACGCAAGGAGAGGTAAACGCTAAAGTAGGTAACGGTACACAAGTAAGCTTGACAGAAACCACCAGGTATCCATTTCAAGATCAGGTGGATTTTGCAGTTACTACGTCTAAACCAGTAAGTTTTCCATTGTACCTGCGCGTTCCTGAATGGAGCAAGGGCGCAAGCGTAAAAGTAAATGGCGTTGCCGTACCTGTAAACGCTGTTGCCGGGAATTATATAAAGATCAATAAAGCCTGGAAAAACGGCGATAAAATAACCCTGCATTTACCTATGCAACTCAAAGTTCGCGAGTGGGCGGCCAATAAGAACAGTGTGAGCATAAATTATGGGCCGCTTACTTATTCACTCAAAATTGACGAGCAGTATACCAAACAAGATGGCCGGAAATCAACCCAGGGCGATTCGCACTGGCAAGCCAGTGCCGATCCGCAGAAATGGCCCTCGTATGAAATTCATCCGGCATCAGCCTGGAACTACGGCTTGGTGATCGATGAACAGCACCCGGAAAAATCTATCGAGATCGTCCATCGTAGCTGGCCGAAGGACAATAATCCTTTTACCAATGCCAACGCGCCTATTGAACTGAAGGCAAAGGGACGTCAAATTTCGGGTTGGACGATAGACCAGTATGGATTGTGTGGCGTGTTGCCTCAAAGTCCGATAAAAACGGATAAGCCAGTATCTGAATTAACGCTGGTGCCTATGGGTGGCGCAAGGTTAAGGATTTCATCATTCCCGGTTGTAGAATAGTTGACAAAATGAAGTTAAAAGGCCTTCTGATATTAACAGTCCTGACTTTGTTATCGATTGATAGTAAGGCCCAGAATAACCCGGCTATAACTCATCAGCCGCCATCACCGCTTTACCGTGACCCGGTATATGACGGTGCTGCCGACCCAGTATTGGCTTATAACCATACCGAGAAGGAATGGACGATGCTGTATACCCAACGTAGGGCCAATGTGGAGTCGCCGGGTGTGGCCTTTTGTTATGGTACGGCCATCGGAGTAGCTACTTCTAAAGATCACGGTCATATCTGGGTTTATAAAGGCGCGTTAAATCTGGAGTTTGAACAAGGGCAAAATACCTTTTGGGCTCCGGATGTGGTTTATGAAAACGGCACCTATCATATGTTTGTGGTTTATATCCGGGGCGTTTACAGTCAATGGGGCGGCGATTCGCACCTGGTGCATTATACTAGCAAGAATTTGTGGGACTGGAAATATGTTGGACTATTGAATCTGCCCGATCATAACATTATCGACCCTACACTTATCAAATTACCCGATGGTAAATGGCACATGTGGTATAAAGATCAGAAGCTGGGCAGCATTACCATGACGGCCGAAAGCACCGATCTGATCAACTGGAAAGCTGACGATAAACCGGCCATTGGAGGTAAAGCACATGAGGGACCTAAAATTTTCCGATTCAAAAACTATTACTGGATGATCACCGACGAATGGCATGGTCAGCGGGTTTATCGTTCCAATGATGCGAAAACCTGGGAGCGACAGGGGCTCGTGCTGGATACACCGGGACATCGCCAGGAGGATACACCTACCGGCGCCCATGCCGATGTAGTGATATCCAATGATCATGCTTACATTATTTATTTTACCCATCCCGGCCGGAAAATGCACCAGGATGATGGAGGGTTCGATAAGGACGGAACATATTCCTATTCATCCAAACGAACTTCAATACATGCCGCAGAACTTGAATTTACCAATGGCACGCTTACCTGTGATAGGGATAAACCATTTAATTTTTGGCTCGACGATATCAAATAATGATCATGAAACAAACATTCGCCTGGTTGATTTTGCTGTTTATCCCGTTGGTGTCGATGGGGCAGATGGGCCTCGTGTGGGATCAGTCGACGCTAAAACAAGTGGCACCGCTATCTGGTAACAAGAGCGCCAACTATGCCCGTATGATACAGCTGCATAATGGTAACCTCCTGTGCGTGTATGAAAGCGATGGCGGCGTGGAGTGTACGCAAAGTCATGATCTGGGTAAAACCTGGCTTAAACCGGTGATTATAGCTTCCACAATTAGCGGTGTAAGTATGGCTGTGCCGGAGATATTGGAATTAAAAGATCATTCGTTGCTGGTGTCTTATAATCCGCGCCCTCATAAAATAAATGATAGTTGGGATACCACTAAACATTTTGCCATCCGCACCAAAAAAAGCTACGACGAGGGCAAAACCTGGCGCGATGAACGGTTGATATACCAGGCCAGCTATCAGTTCGAGGATGGCTGCTGGGAACCAGTGCAAATACAGCTGCCCAACGGCGAAATTCAATTGTACTTCTCTAATGAGGGGGTTTATACACATTCCAACGAACAAAATATATCTATTTTCCGGTCATCTGATAATGGCTTAACGTGGACTCAAAAACCAGAGATAGTTTCCTTTACGCCGGGTCACAGGGATGGTATGCCCGTGCCCATTATACTAAAAGGGACAAAAGAAATCTTGTTTTCTATTGAAGACAATGCAGATCGCCAGTTTAAGCCATCCATTATCCGTAATAGTTTTAGCCAAAACTGGCAAAAAACGGTAGGCGCTAACGATCCTGAACGTACTTATGCCTTAACACCCAGGCTACCCGATACCGTTTATGCCGGGGCGCCATATCTGCGTCAATTACCAGGCGGCCAAACGGTTTTATCCTACCAGAGCACTTTTGGCAGGAACGGCAACTGGGAGTTGGCCTGCATGCAGGTAGCTGTAGGCAATAGTGAGGGCAGGGATTTTTTGAATACAGCTACCCCATTTAACGTCCCACTAAATAAACGTGGATTATGGAATTCATTATGTGTACTTAACGATGGCAGCATTATCGCCCTTACCTCAACCGATGCTTATAATAATTATACAGCTATTTGGATGATCAAAGGACATTTAATCAATAAAAAAGCACTTATTAAATAATAACACATGCAAAACAAACTGAAATTACTGGTCATCGCATCGATCATCCTGCTCCATGTGGCGGCTTCGGCACAGCAAAAGGCTCCGGCACAGGTATGGTCGGCACAAAAGGCAAAAACATGGTACGCGAAACATCAATGGTTGGTGGGTAGCGATTTTATACCCAGCACAGCCATCAATCAGTTAGAAATGTGGCAGGCCGATACTTTTGATCCCAATACCATCGACAAAGAGTTGGGCTACGCGCAAGGTATAGGTATGAATGTAATGCGTGTGTTTTTACACCACCTGGCCTGGCAGCAGGATCCCGAGGGCTTTAAAAAACGCATGGATCAATACCTGGCTATTTCCAGCAAGCATGGTATTCAAACCATGTTTGTATTTTTTGATGATTGCTGGAATAAGGAACCCAAAATAGGGAAACAACCCGAGCCCAAACCGGGTATCCATAATTCAGGTTGGATGCAGGATCCTGGTCAGCCGGCTTCTGAGGATGCCGCCAATTTTCCCGCGCTCGAAAAATATGTAAAAGACGTGTTGAAACGTTTTGCAGCCGATAAACGCATATTACTATGGGATCTGTATAACGAACCCGGCAACTCTGGCAAAGGCGATAAATCCTTACCCTTATTAAAATCTGTTTTTAAATGGGCAAGAGCTATCAATCCAAGCCAGCCGGTAAGCGCGGGTGTATGGAGCTGGGGGTTGGAAACCCTGAACCAGTACCAGGTAGCCAATTCGGATGTGATCACCTATCATGATTATACTCCAGAGGCTGATCATTTAAAAACAGTGCAGTTTTTGAAAATGTATGGTCGCCCGTTGATCTGTACCGAGTATATGGCGCGTCCGCGCAATAGTTTGTTCAGCACGGTATTGCCCATGTTGAAGAAAGAAAATGTTGGGGCTATTAACTGGGGTTTTGTATCGGGCAAAACCAATACCATTTATGCCTGGGATACGCCGATACCGGATGGCAGTGAACCCAAACTATGGTTCCATGATATTTTTCGCAAGGATGGATCGCCTTACAAGCCGGAAGAAACCGAACTGATTAAAAACCTGACGGGGAGAGGGAAGTGATTTGTGGATGTGTAGATTACAGATGTGCAGATTATGATGAAAATAAAGCTTAAATACCTATTCCTTTTATTAACCGTAGTTTGCTTGTATACGAGGGGGTATGCACAGCAAACAACTGCAAGTAAAATTCATGTAGTATTGGATCGGGATTTTCCCGATCCAACGGTTATTCGCGTTGGGTATACCTATTATGCTTATGCTACCCAAGGGATGAGCAATGGCAAAATGATGAATATACAGGTAGCTTCCTCGGCCGATCATGAGCATTGGAAATATGAGGGTGATGCATTACCGCAGAAACCTAAATGGGCGTCAAACACACAAAGCTTTTGGGCGCCTGATGTGTTTTTTGATGCCCGGCTAAAAAAGTTTGTCATGATCTTTTCTGCTGATCCCGATGAACTGACCGGTAAATGCCTTGCTGTTGCCTATGCTGACAACCCGCTGGGCCCATTTACAGATAAGGGTGAACCGCTGCTGCGCGGATCGAGTTTTCATTGTATAGACCCCAAAGGTTTTGTCGACCCAAAAACGGGTAAGCACTTTTTGTACTGGGGCTCGGATTTTGAACCTTTACGTGTTCAGGAAATGACGGATGATTGGTCGGCTTTTAAACCGGGCACGAACGCCACCGCCATTGTATACCCGGGTAAGGACAAAACCTACAGTAACCTGGTTGAAGGTTCCTGGCTCGATTATGATAAGGGCACTTATTACCTGTATTACTCCGGCGATAATTGCTGCGGTGCCAAAGCCAATTATGCAGTTATGATTGCCAAAGCCGATAAACCAGAAGGCCCTTTTATCCGCCTGGGAGAAAGTAACGGATCTCTGAACAGTGTAATACTGGAAAAAGACGAAGTCTATACCGCGCCGGGCCACAACTCTATATTTCAGGACGAAAAAGGTAAAAGTTTTATAGCTTATCACGCTATTGAAATAGCCCATAAAGAAAAAGGCCGGGTCATGTGTATCAGTCCGGTTCAATATCGAAATGGCTGGCCTGTGGTGGGGAAATAATGGGGAAATGAAAAGAGACGCAAATATGCGTCTCTACAGAAAAGAAAATGTAGAGACGCATATTTGTGTCTCCAGAATGTGTCTTTATTCTGCTAAAAAGTGTAAACCACCTTGCCAGATAAAAACCTGCCGTTGAAACCAAATTGGGATACGGCGCGGCTATACACAAAGTGACCGTTTGACGTATTATCACGACCATTGGTGTAATTTTTGGTCGGATCGCCGCTTAGGTTGTGCTCATTATCGCGTGGGTCTATATAGTTTTTATCCGGGTAAACATCAAACAGGTTGTTGGCGCTTATGGTAACCCCCAATTGTTTGATCACTTTATAACTTATCGCCAGATCAGTCACCCATTTGCCGGAGTAGGTTTGATCCATCTGTAAAGGCAGGTTATTGGTCGGAATGGTCGGATCAACCGAATTGAGGTAGGTTACCTTGCCGAAATAAACCGATCTTAACGAAAAATCGAACTTTTTGATGTTATACAAAGCGCTCAGATTGATCTTACTGGCCGGTACCGACGATTCAAAACGCGAACGCTCCGTACGGTCGAACAGTTTGCCCTTTAAGGCCGCATTACCCTCTATAATGTCCGAACCTTGTATCGAACGTACTTTGGTCTGGTTAAAGTTAGCCGCTGCCGAAAGTGTTAAAGTGCTGGCCGAATTGATGCTGATCCTGTCGGCCAAAACAATATCCAAACCTTTGGTACGGGTGGAGATAGCATTGGTGAAAAACTGTACGCTGTTGATCTGGCCGTTAGGGTCAACTGTATTCAATATCTCGGCCACGGCGGGTGTAGCCCGGGTAAACTGGCTCGAGAACACGATACGGTCTCGGATATCTATCTGGTAAGCATCTATCGTAAATGTAAACCCAGATGTAATCTTACCGGCCAAGCCTAAGCTATACGATTTTGATTTTTCAGGTTTCAATGATCCCACGCCAAATTTCCGCACAATGGGATTGTCGTTATTCACGGTTAATACCTGGGTAGGGTTGCCACTCACAAACTGTGTACTCTCATTATTAAAATACCGCTGGGCTAATGACGGAGCCCTGAAACCTGTGGCGATGGCGCCACGGATGGACAATTGATCGATCACTTTTACTTTACCGGTGAATTTATAAGAGAAGTTTGAACCAAAGTCGCTATAGTGCTCATAACGGCCTGCGGCTTCTAACATTACACGCGGGCCAAATTCTGCCTCGTAGTCGGCATATAAACTTTGGTTATTTCTTGATTTGTCTATAGCATTGCTGGGTTTAAAGCCTGGAAATACCTGTGCGCCCGCAGCAGCCGGAGTAGTACCCACTAATCTGCCCGGGATGCCCTTTGAAGGCTGACCGAAGGAATAAGATAATTCCTCACCGGGTTTTATTTCATAATTGTCAATGCGGTACTCGGCACCGTAAGCCATATTTAATGAGGTAAGGAAACCGGTAAAATCGTACTTGCGCGAAACATCAAGGTTAACCGTGTTTTGCTTAAAGATCAGTTCACCCGCTTTGAATGAAGTAGGGCTGGTGCCTATCGGTAATGAGGCATTCAGGGTATGATCAATGGTGTAGCTCAGGTTGTTTTCGCCAAAGGTATTGCTCAGGTCATAGGTCCAGTTGCTGAGTTTTCCTTTAATTCCACCACTTGCCGAGATATCATTGATAGAAGTATTGATAAAGGGCAAAAAACCATCGGGATAAATAGTAGCGTCGATCTGGGTAAACTGGTTTGGTAGACGAATAAATCCTGCTGCCGACCCTGTTTTATGTGTGTAACCCGTTGCGAGGTAAACACTGGCCCAATCGGCTACACTATATTGGGCGTTGGCAAAGCTTCCGAAATTTTTGGAGTGGGAGTTCCCAACCATCATATTATCGCGGTTAAAGCCATCAGCTTTAGCTTTGGCGTCATCGGCGGCTTTAATGCCCGCAAAACGGGTTTCAAAATCGGCCTCAGACTCATTGGCTCCTTTAGTAGGCAATGCCGAATAGATCAAAGGGTGGGTGTCCAGGCCTCCGCGATTGGTTGCCCCACGATCGAGGTATTGGGCGGCTACGTTCACAAAACCTTTCCCGTTCAAGTCCCAGCCTTTGCTGCCGTCTATCTGGTAGGTTTTGCCATCGGTATAGGTATTTCCATTTGTTGATGTGGCCGACTGTCCGTAGCTGGACGATATCACCAATGGAGTAACTTTCTTCAATACAATATTGATCACCCCGGCAATAGCGTCCGATCCGTATTGGGCGGCCGCACCATCGCGCAAAACCTCTATGTGGTCAATAGCAGCGAGTGGGATAGAATTCATATCGGTACCAACGGTACCACGGCCAAAGGTGCCATTGATATTTACCAAAGCGGTGGTATGGCGCCGTTTGCCATTCACCAGTACCAATACCTGGTCGGGCCCCAGACCCCTTAACGATGCCGGGTCGATGTGGTCGGTACCATCAGCCACGGTTTGCCGGTTGGAGCTGAAGGAGGGGGCTATATAATTTAATACCTGGGTAATATCCGTTTGCGGAAAGCTGCGCATCTCTTTTGCCGAAATCACATCTACCGGTACCGGCGATTCGATATTGGTGCGCGGTTTGGTTGATCGTGAACCAACTACCGCCACCTCATTAAGCGCGTTGCTCAAAGGTTTGAGGCTAAAATCAAGTGTCTGGGTACCACTGGTAATGGTTACATTGGTGGTTTGGGTTTCGTACCCGATGAAGGAAACTTTAAGCTGATAACTGCCCTGTGATATTTTGAGGGAGTATTCACCTTTTTCGTTTGACGAAGTACCTTGCGAAGTGCCCACAACCGAAACACTTACACCCGGCATGGTTGCGCCGTTTGCCGCATCGGTTATTTTTCCTTTAATGCCCTGGCCAAATAATATATTAGTGCTGGCCAATAACACCAATAATAATGAAGTTTTAATGTACAGAATTTTCATAGTTAATAAGATTTGCGTTTAATATAGCGATTTGTATCAAAAAAATACATTATAGTTATGGTTAATTAATTATAAATCAATTTTATTGTTGCTGTTTGTAATAATTATTATTAAATAGTATAGGTATAGAAGATAGATAAGGCTGTACCAGATATGTTGTTTGCTGTGAGGGATTTATAACACATTTATACCCAAAATACCTCGTTCCTGTACTTTATTTTTTTGTTGCGGATAGATTTTGCTGCTTTGGGTAATAAATAAAAGCCAAATTGAAAAAAAAGCTATCTCTATCCCTTTATTGGAAATGCCAGCTCATCGGCTGGTCGGTGGCTGCGTTGTATTGGGGGTATACTGGTATCACCGGGACGCTCGCCGTTATTATAGCTCAAGCGATGACGTATGAACTAGCTTATAAAAAGGACGGAAATATTAAAAATTCACGAAAATGGCCATTTTTGACCTATTTCTGTCAATATTACATGTATAAATATTTCGGAAATAATTCCTTGCTGAATTTGCTGATAACCCCCTGATTAGTAGGTTGAATTATCTTAGTGTATTGAATACAACTATTTGATTATCAGCTATTATATATTTTGAATTGCGTCTTTGTAGTCTTAGTTTTGCCCCAAACCAATAACAAAATTAATGTGATATGGGACAAATCACTGATAAAAAAACAAGCTTACAAACGGAATTTCCTGAGCTGAACAAGGCCCAGGAAATTCACTATCAATTATCACCGGATGATTTGATAAAAGTCGCCCTGGAACGCAAAGAAGGCTATTTAACTGATCATGAAGTGTTAGCTATCGACACCGGTGAGTTTACCGGCCGCTCGCCAAAAGATCGTTTTATTGTAATGGACAGTGTGACAAAAGATACCGTTTGGTGGGGTGATATTAATATCTCGGTGGATGTGGAAGTGTTTGATAGTCTGTACACTAAGGTGATGGCTTACCTGTATAACAAACCTGTTTTTGTACGTGATGCTATGGTCTGTGCCGAAAAAGATAGTCGCCTTACCTTACGCGTGATTACCGAAACAGCCAGTCAGAATCTGTTTGCCTATAACCTGTTCCTGCGTCCGGATGGGGTTATTAATCCGGAATGGACGATCGTGTCGGCACCTGGCTTTAAGGCCGATCCGGCTGTGGATGGTACCCGTCAGCATAATTTTTCAATCATCAACTTTACCCGAAAAATTATCCTGATAGGAGGGACGGGTTACACCGGCGAGATCAAAAAAGCGGTATTTGCCGTGTTGAATTTCCTTTTACCTCGCCAAAACATTTTGCCCATGCATTGTGCCGCTAATAAAGGTGTGGATGGTGATACGGCCATCTTTTTTGGTTTATCGGGTACCGGGAAAACCACACTCTCTGCTGATCCTGACCGACAGCTGATTGGCGATGATGAGCATGGCTGGGGCGAAAATTCGGTATTTAACTTTGAAGGGGGCTGTTATGCTAAAATAGCCGGACTGACCGCCGAAAAAGAGCCGCAGATATATCATGCGATGCAGTCTGGCGCGCTTCTGGAAAATATTTGTTTTAAACCCTGGTCAAAAACGGTTGACTTTGATAACCTGTCCAAGACAGAGAATATCCGTCTTTCGTATCCGATGCATTTTATCAGCAACGCGATAGAACCGGCAATCGGTGATATCCCGAAGAATATATTTTTCCTTACGGCCGATGCTTTTGGCGTGCTGCCTCCAATTTCTAAATTGACTAAGGAGCAGGCCATGTATTATTTTCTTTCGGGCTATACGGCTAAAATTGCCGGAACAGAATATGGTATTAATGAGCCCGAGGCTACTTTCTCTGCTTGTTTTGGCAGGGCATTTCTGCCCTTACATCCCACTAAATACGCCGAAATGCTGGGCGAAAAACTGGATAAGTACCCACTGAATGTTTGGCTGGTGAATACCGGCTGGACAGGAGGATCATACGGTACAGGCGAACGTATTAAGCTGAGTTATACTCGCGCTATGATCAAGGCCGCACTCAAAGGTCAACTGAATGACGTAAGTTATCAAAAGCTACCCATTTTTGATCTAATGATACCGGAAAGCTGTCCCGGTGTGCCATCGCAGATACTGAACCCCGCAAATACCTGGGCCGACTCTTATGATTACGAGGAAACAGCTAGTCACCTGGCTGAACTTTTCCGTAAAAACTGCAGCCAGTATAAGGGCTTTTCTGATGGAATGCTTTGCTCTGTTGGTCCCAACATTACAGCTGTTGGATAATAAATAATTGTGTTTCGTTTTTCAAATAACAAAGACCCGGCAAATTTGCTGGGTCTTTTGGTTTAATGTTTCTCTTTAATATGGTTTGTCATCCTGAGCGCAGCGAAGGATCTATTCAGCGGCATTTCTATCGTATAATAGATTCTTCGCTGCGCTCAGAATGACAATTTTTTACTTACCCCGCCAAATCCATACTTATTTCCTCTTCCACGGCATCGGCCATAAACTCTTCGGCCTTGAGCACCATTTGCTCGGAGCCTATAAAAATAGGGGTACGCTGGTGCAGGGAAGTGACATCCAGTTCCATGATGCGGTTTTTACCATCTGTGGCCCTGCCACCAGCTTGTTCAATAACAAACGACATGGGGTTGCATTCGTAAACCAGTCGTAATTTACCACCCGGCGTGGCCGCGGTTACCGGGTAAATGAATATACCGCCCTTGATCATGCTGCGGTGCAGATCAGCTATCATAGAACCCACATAACGTGAACTGTAGGGGCGGTGAGTAGCTTCATCCTCTACCTGGCAATATTTGATGTATGATTTTACTCCTTGCGGGAAGTGCACATAGTAACCCTCGTTGATAGAGTAGATAATACCCGTTTTAGGTATTTTCATATCCGGGTGCGACAGGCAGAATTCGCCTATGGATGGATCCAGCGTAAAGCCGTTAACGCCCTTGCCTGTGGTATAAACCAGCATGGTTGAAGTACCGTAGATCACATAACCCGCGGCAACCTGGTTTACGCCTTTTTGTAAAACATCCGTCAGCGTTGCCCGGCCGCTGGTGCTTTGCCTGCGGTATATAGAAAAAATAGTACCTACTGATACGTTTACATCAATATTAGACGAACCATCCAATGGGTCAATAGCTACAATATATTTGGCATCCAGGGATACATCGGTATCCAGCATTACAATCTCTTCATTCTCTTCCGATGCTACAATGCAGCACTCCCCGCCACTTTTAAGGGCTGTTATAAATTGCTCATTGGCGTAAATATCCAATTTTTGCTGACTTTCGCCCTGTACGTTGGTACTGCCTGCTTCTCCCTGCATATCCATTAAACCTGCTTTGTTTACCTCGCGGTTAACAATTTTTGCCGCGATACCTATATCGCGCAGCAAACGCGAAAGCTCACCTTTAGCGTACGGAAAATCCGCTTGTTTTTCAATGATAAATTGCCCTAATGTTTTTGCTTGTGCCATAGGCTTAGTGTAATTTTTACGTATTAATTTGTTGTTGGTTTGCTGACAAGATAATCATAAAAAAGCCTAAAATGAAACAATTTGGCAATATTTATCGTCGATAACGATTGCGTAACTGGATTTGATAGTGTAAAAATGGCTACTAAAAGGTGTTAGCAAGGTGTATTATTCACCGGCATATGTCCAGGCACTTTCATAGGCATCCAGGCGTTCGGTATAGTCGATAAGATCGGCATAAAATGGCAGCCTGGTAAGGGTGGAACTGTCCCCTATAACCACCAGTTTCTTCCGGGCGCGGGTCAAGGCTACGTTCATCCGGCGGATATCTGAAAGGAAACCGATCTCGCCTTCGGAATTACTCCGCGTCATGCTGATATAAACCACATCGCGTTCCTGTCCCTGGAAACTATCCACCGTGTTTACCGAAATATAACTGCTGTAAGGAAGTAAATCAGGATGGGCAGCCAGCAACTCATTCAGCACCCTGATCTGTTCTTTATAAGGCGCGATAATAGCAATAGAAGGGAAATTGTCGGTGCTATTTAAATTGCTAACCAGCTTATTAAGGTGCTTTAATAAAAACACGGCCTCTTCGGGGTTGGCTACGCTGGTGCCCTGCTGCTGTTCATCAAAACCACAGCCCGCGGTATCTACAAAAGATACAGGCATATCTCCGGGGAAAAGCAAACGCTGCGCTACAGAAGTATGTGCTTTCAGTTTGCTCTGGTAAAACTCTGCTGATGAAAAGCCCATGATATCCTGATGCATACGGTATTGTTCTTCCAGTAATACTACAGCTTCTGGATGCAGGGATGCACATTTTTCGAGCAGGGTAGTGCTCAGTCCATTTTTGGCCGCCTCTGCCGATTTGATCGTCGGTGGTAGCTGGCAATGGTCACCCGTCAGTATTACTTTTTGCGCTTTTAGTATAGGGATCCAGCAGGCGGGTTCCAATGCCTGACCGGCTTCGTCAATCACTACGGTATCAAACCTTACATCGCGTATGGTATAGTGATTTGCGCCCACCAGTGTAGCGGTGATCACCTGGGCTTTACTCACCAAATCGTCAACTATGTGCTGCTCGGAGGCGGCCACATCCTTCATGATCTTATGCGCTTCATTAAACAAGGCCTTGCGTTGGTCGCGCTCTGCTTTGCCAAAGCTGCGTTTGTATTTGTGGGCCATGTCCTTGTAAGCACTGGCCTGTTTTTTGAGTTTTTTGATCTCTTTGTTATCGTCATGTTCGGCAATCTTGCTGTCGAGCGTTAAGGACAACAGTTTTTCGGATACCCGGGCCGGATTACCGATGCGCAATACATTTAGCCCCTCGTCTGTTAGTTTCTCGCTGAGCAGATCAACCGCGGTATTACTTGGAGCCACAACCAAAACCTGTTTTTTATTTTGCCCGATAAGCGCTTTAATAGCCTGTACCAGAGTAGTGGTTTTACCCGTGCCCGGCGGCCCGTGAATAACGGCCAGGTCTTGCGCCGAAACTATTTTATTAACCGCCTCTGTCTGCGACTCGTTTAAGCGTGGAGCGGAAACAGGGGCGGTAGTATTAAATACAGGAGCTTTCTCGCCCGTAAGGATCTGGATCAAGCGTCCTTCCTGTGGCTTTACGGCTATGGCCGAAGCCTGTTTAAGGGCATTCTGCATTTCGTCGTAACTATTGTTATCAAAAAGCAGATCGATGCCGAGTTTGCCGTCGCAGGTCCAATCTGGCAGTTCGTCGGTATATAGGGTGATTTTTAGGCGGTCGCCGCCCTGGTAGGTGATGGTGCCTTCCGCACGGTCGGTCTTTGGATCGTGATTGGAGAACAGGGCTGCAGGTACTCCAAAACGCAACTGGTGAGCCAGGTCCTTATGTGTAGTTCGTTCAACCTCTACATTGATATAATCGCCCCGGCCGGGCTCGGTTCCACGAATGGCTATAGGATACCAGCTAAGTCCTTGTGCCCGGCGGTCGGCAGCTGATGAGTTTTCGGTTAGTTTAAGATAAGCGTTACGGTCCTCCTCTTTTTCTTTATTCAGCAGATCAAGGAGCCTTTTGAAATAATCCATTGCCTGCAAAGGTAGGGATTTTGGGAGCAAGGATTTGGGGGACTTTGGGAGCAAAGAGCAAGGATTTTGCGAATAACGATTCTTGGAGTAAGAAACTATTTTCAAAAATTGTAAGGGACTGTTATGCAGAACGACTAACTCTATAGTATAAATCTAAAATAGGGGAGGAATATGGATGAATTGACAAAAATAGCGTACAACTGTCGCAAAGCCACTCGTTTAATTGAGAAGAAGCTGATTGACCACTTAACACTTCGCGAAAAGCTGGAATTGAAGATCCACCTGGCCGGCTGCTCGGTATGCAGGGTGTTTGAACAGCAAAGCTCCATGATCAATAAAATGGTGTGCGAGCTGTTCCATCCGGCAAAGATCAGCGAATTGAAGCTGGATGATGAGTACAAAAAGCAATTGCAAAAACGTATTGAAGAAAAACTGAACAAGCATTGAGATAAAAATTTACAAAATAAAAAATTTAAATAGTAGATATAAACTATAGATTTTCAATTATATAAATTTTATAATTGAATGAAAGCTTTATTGTTTTGCTCCGCATGATTTTCGTTGATGAATTAGGTATGGTATCCTGTTTGAAAATTATGCTATCTATGCGGCATACCAAAACATCAAAGTCCTTGTGCTTTTTATTTCTATATTTGCCTCGCTTTTGGTTCCCCAGGCCTTTATGATTTGGGGATTAAAAGGGAATCCGGTGTAATTCCGGAACTGTCCCGCAGCTGTAAGCTCTGTTAACCGCTATCCATTCTATAGCCACTGTTTCGATATGATCGCGACGGGAAGGCCGGGTAAGCGGGGAGTAAGTCAGAAGACCTGCCATTGCATGATATGTATTCATAGCTTTCGGGGATTGAAGCTGGAATGAAGATACCTCACGTTGTTGCGTATTTCCATTGATGGTACCCTGTTGGCTGTTTGTTTAATTTTTTCACGAACAGAACGTATTGCAACACTTGTACAAATATTTGTGCTTCCCGATTTTTTTTATTTGCCTTACAGCGGTATGGGGCCTGTTTTGTGGTAACGCTAAGGCGCAGGTGGCGGATACCAGTCGCCATAAACCTGCAGCAGATACTGTTAAAAGTCACCATCTGAAAGAGGTTTCCGTTCGTGCAGGCCGGATTTCTTCGCGTAATACTTCGGCAACACCACTGCAAATACTCAAAGGAGCGGAGCTGGAAAAGCTGAATAGTTTTTCGGTGGCCGATGCCATCCGTTATTTCTCAGGTGTGCAATTGAAGGATTACGGCGGCGTAGGCGGTCTCAAAACCATTAATGTGCGCAGTCTGGGTAGTAATCATGTAGGTGTTTTTTATGATGGTGTCGAATTTGGCAATTCGCAAAATGGCCAGGTTGACCTGGGTAAGTTTTCGCTGGATAACATTGATGAAATAGCCCTTTACAATGCGCAAAAGGGTACCATATTTCAGTCGGCCAAGGGCTTTGCCTCCGGGAGCGCTATTTGCCTTACCTCGCGTCAGCCGCATTTTGAGGATAGTAGCCGTTCTGCTGGTAAAGTGAGTTTTAAAACCGGTTCATCAGGTTTGGTTAATCCGTCATTCTTTTGGCAGTATAAGCTGAGTGATAATACCTACAGTACCTTCAGTACAGAGTTTGTACATGCCAATGGCCGCAACAAATTCCGTTATACTAATGGTGTTTATGATACTACAGCCGTGCGGCAAAACAGCGATATCACCGCGCAACGGGCAGAGCTCGGGCTAAATGGAAAGCTGCCGGATAGTAGTAAATGGGCAGTTAAAGGGTATCTGTATAATTCGGCAAGGGGATTACCGGCCGCCATTGTATCCAATAAATTTGATTCGGATGAGCGCTTGTGGAACAGGGATATCTTTATGCAATCTACCTACAACAAAAATTTTGGCGACAGGTACAGTCTGATGCTTAGTGGTAAGTATGCCAATACTTTCAGCCATTATACCAATCCCGATATCACCACAACTACCGGGCTGTTAAATGATCGTTATTATGAACATGAACTTTACTTTTCGGTAGCTAATAAATACAAGATCAATAAGTTTTGGGATGTGGCGGCCTCGGCAGATTATGAGTGGAGTACCTTGCACATCACCGAGAATGATTCGGCTAAATATAAGTTTGCACCGCCTATTCGTAATCAACTGTTAACGGCCTTGGCCACCGAATTGCATTTTACCCGGTTTAACTTACAGGCTAATGTGCTGGGTACTTTTGTTCGGGACAAAGTTCCGGTTGAGGCTAATTCAGATAATAAAACCGAGTATACACCCGCATTATTGTTTTCATGGCAACCCACAGAAAGCCCTGATTTTAGGTTGCGTGGTTTTTATAAGAGCATTTTCAGGCTGCCAACTTTTAATGACCTGTATTACACTTTTGTAGGTTACGCTACGGTAAGGCCAGAATTTAACAAGCAGTATGATCTGGGCTTTACTTATAACCGTACACTGCATCAGCAAACGCTGGTCTACTTCGCGATACAGGCCGATGCTTATTACAACCAGGTAAGGGATAAAATAGTGGCGGTACCGGGAGCCGATCTGGGTCGGTGGTCTATCATTAACCTGGGTAAAGTACATATTAAGGGGGCCGAGGTAAACGCGCAGGCTACGTGGCAATTATGGGGTAGTGTGCTATTGAATACCGGCATTTCATACACCTATCAACAATCGGTGGATGTAACTGATAAAACTGATCTCAACTATAATCAGCAAATACCTTATACCCCTGTAAACAGCGGTTCGGTACTGATAGGCGCTGAGTGGCATAAACTGGCCTTCACCTATAGCTATATCTATACCGGCGAAAGATATAATCAAAAATATCATGAAGCAGCCAATTATATGCCGCCATGGTATACGCACGACATAGCGTTTACCTATGCCACAAAGCTCAATAGCCACAAGCTTAAACTTACTGCCGAAATCAATAACCTGCTTAATCAATATTACGACGTGATATACAATTTTCCCTTGCCGGGGCGCAACTATCGCTTCACCATAAGTTCAACATTTTAAGCATTTGCCATGAAGAAAATAAATCACATGAAATATCTGCTGCTCGGATGCATTATTCTGAGCTACAGCGCCTGCCGGAAAGATGCTAAACCCATCCCAGAGCAGGATAAGTCCTTGTTGCCCCCCGATCCCACAGCTGTGGTTAAAGGCTTCTATTTGCTTAATGAGGGTAATATGAATATGAATAAGGCTTCGCTTGACTACCTGGATTATACTACCGGGCAGTATCGCCGTAATATTTACAATCAAACCAACCCGGATGTTACCAAAGGTTTGGGCGATGTGGGTAATGATATTGGCATTTATGGCTCAAAGGTATATGTGGTAGTTAACGTATCCAACAAGGTGGAGATTTTGAACGCGAAAACCGGTAAACGGATCTCGCTCATCAATATCGATAACTGCCGTTACGTAACCTTTCATAATGGCAAAGCCTATGTGAGTGCTTACCTGGGTAAAGTAGGCGATCCCAAAGCGCCGAATGGTGCTGTTAATGAGATAGATACTTCTACACTTCAGATCACACGCAAGGTTACCGTTGGCCGCCAACCCGAAGAGATGGCCATAGTAGGCGAAAAGCTGTATGTAGCTAACTCAGGCGGTTATAGTCCGCCAAATTATGAGCGTACGGTTTCTGTTATCGACCTGCCTTCATTTAAGGAGTTGAAACGCATAGATGTGGCCATCAACCTGGATAGGGTAAAGGCTGATAAATACGGCGATATCTATGTAACCTCCCGCGGCGATTATTATAGCATTCCCTCCAAGTTATTTGTAATTGACACCAAAACAGACCAGGTTAAAAAGCAATTTGATTTTGGCGTAAGTAACCTTTGGATTGATGGTGATATCGCCTATATGTATGGTTACGAATATAATTACAACACCAACTCAAATACCACCACCTATTCCATGCTTAATGTAAAAGATGAAACCGTATTGAATACGAAGTTTATTACCGATGGCACCGAAACCCAGATCAAGGTTCCCTACGGTATAGCTGTAAACCCGGTAACTAAAGAAGTATTGGTTACTGATGCTAAAGACTACGTTACACCGGGAACGCTGTATTGCTTCGATCCGTCGGGAAAGAAAAAATGGTCGGTAGTGGCCGGGGATATACCGGCCCATTTTGCATTCGCTTATTAATACTTACATAAACTCATCAATAAAATGAAATTGAACCTTAATCTTTACCAAGTTTTTCTCCTGTCGGTCATCATTGGTGTCGCCCTGCTGTCATCCTGTAAAAAGGATGTACAAATAGTTGAGAAACTGCGGGTTGATACAGTTATTAAACGCGATACTGTAGCTCCACCCGAGCCTCCGGGCTCACCTATCAGGCCTGTAACGGCTTCAAGTAACCCCTATGTAACCGCACTTTTTGATTTTAAGCCTGCTCCGGGCCAATTTATCAATACCACTCTTGGCGATTCAACAGCTGCCAAAGGGGTATTAAGAGGTACTCAGGGGCTGGTTTCATTAGGAGCCTGGGGCGGTTATATTGTACTGGGATTTGACCATACCGTTTTGAATGTACCCAATGCCAATGACCTGATTGTTTTTGGTAATCCTATACCTAACATATTTGCCGAGCCCGGCGTGATATGGGTGATGGATGATAAAAATGGTAACGGTAAACCGGATGATACCTGGTATGAACTGAAAGGCAGCCAATTTGATCATGACGGATATGTGCGCAATTACCAGGTAACTTATACCCGCCCGGCAAATGATGCTGATGACATACCATGGACAGACAATCAGGGCGGTGCCGGCTTTGTAAAAAGGAACCAATATAACACGCAGCCCACTTATTTCCCGGGATGGGTAAATGGCAGAACGCTTACTGTAACCGGAACTTTGTTACCCTCAACTAATATTGACGATAGCAACCCGCAATATATCACAAGCAGGCCTTTTGATTTTGGCTATTCTGACAGTACTTATGGCGGCGATAAGGTTGATATTTCCAACGCTATTGATAAGGACGGAAAAAGAGTGAAGCTGAAAGGTATCGATTTTATCAAAGTGCAAACCGGGGTGCTATATGATATGGGGTGGCTTGGAGAACAATCAACCGAAGTTTGCGGTGCCGCCGACCTTAGCATAGTGAAATTAGATCAATAAACAATCTGTATAAATAACCAATCAACACACCATGAAAACAAAAAGATCTACCCTTATTAAGTTGCTACCCTATATTGTTCCTGTATTATTGATGGGAATGGTAAGTTCCTGTAAAAAAGATGCGGCGAACATTACACCAAATACTAATCAGGTAAACAGCAAATTGCAAGTGCGTGGCACAGGTAAATATGATAACGGCTTTTTCCTGATCAATGAAGGATGGTATGCACACGGTACCGGAACGGTAAGCTTTTACGATTTTGGTACTGGCGTGCTCAGCGACAGTCTGTTTACCAAAGAAAACCCGGGTAAGAACCTGAACCCAACCAGCAGCACCTTACAGTACGGTACTATTTTTAACGACAGATTATACCTGGTAAGTAAAGTTGGAGGCCCCCTGGTAGTGGTCAATCCACATACTTTACAGGAAATAAACCGTATTGCCGCCAAAAGTGGTAATGACTTCAGGGCTTTTGTGGGTATTGATGCTAACAATGGCCTGGTGAGTACCAATTCGGGTATTTTTCCTATCAATCTGCAAACATTGGCTTTGGGTACCAAATTAAGTGGCGTAACCGGTCAGGTGGGCGATATGATCAAAGCCGGTAATTATGTTTTTGTACTATCAGCATCAAGCGGAGTGATCGTATTGAATGCTTCTAATAATTCGGTGGTTACATCTACCTCTGTTGCTGGCATGTTATGCGCGTTTGCCAAAACCCCTGACGGTGCTGTTTGGTCCGCCGGTGGCACACAACTGGTGCGCATTGATCCAGCTACTTTGGTTATACAAACCATTACTGTGCCGTTTTCCATATACGGCTCATGGGCGGCCTGGCATCCGGGTTCTATCGCTGCTTCTACTACCGAAAACGCCATCTTTATAGCCAAAAACGCTACATTTTCTGGTGGTACACAGATTTATAAGTATACCTCAACCAACAGCGCTTCATTTACTACGCCATTTATCACCGTGCCAACAGGCAGAGAGTTGTATGGTTCGGGTGTAGGTTATGATCCTGCACATAACCAGGTTATTGTTAATACGGTACACTCCGGTTTTACCACTAACTATGGCTTTAATGACCTATGCTTTTATAATGCCTCAACAGGAGCATTGATCAATGATATCGCTTATACAGGATATTTCTTTCCTTCTATAGCGGTATTTCATTAATTCTTTATATCACAAACAATAAGCATGAAAAATAAACTCACCATAAAAAAGCTATCAACATATCTTATTCCGGTATTGTTAATGGCCACTATCGCTTCCTGTAAAAAGGATCACGATGTTAAAATAGCGCCTCCGGGTAAATATGAAAACGGTTTCTTTATAGTAAATGAGGGCTGGTATGGTCACGGTACGGGTTCCGTAAGCTTTTTCGATTACGCAAAAGGGACTTTAACCGATAGCATATTTACCAAAGAAAACCCCGGTAAAACACTTCTGCCAGCTACTTCATCATTGGAGTTCGGTACGGTTTATAATCATAAATTGTACCTGTTATCAAAAGCAGGCGGTCCCCTGGTGGTAACTGATGATATGTCGCTTAAAGAAACGGGCCGTATAGATTCTGCCGGTAGTAACGATTGGCGGGCGTTTGTCGGCATCGATAATAATACCGGTTTAGTGAGTACAGGTGATGGTATTTATCAGCTTAATCTGCAAACGGTTAAACTGGGTACAAAGATCAGCGGTGTGAGCGGCGAGGTAGGTGACCTGATCAAAGCAGGTAATTATGTATTCGCGCTATCACAATCGGCCGGGGTAGTGGTACTAAACGCCTCTAACTATACCATTGCTAAAACTATTCCTGGCTTAGAAGTAGCATTCGCCCGTAGCAAAGATGGTGCTATATGGGCGGCAGGCGGCAACCAGTTGGTGCGTATAGACCCCGCAACGCTTGATGTACAAAATATCACTGTGCCATTTACTGTTAATGGTTCATGGGGTGCTTGGCATCCAGGCTCCATTGCAGCCTCTACCACCGAGAATACTATTTTCCTGGCTAAAAATGGCCCATATAGCGGTGGTACCGAAATCTATAAATATACCCCAGGCAATAGTACTTCATTTACCACTCCTTTTATAACCGTACCAGCCGGCAAGGAATTGTATGGCGCAGGTTTGGCTTTTAATGCCAAATTGAATCAGTTGGTAGTGAGTACGGTAAAATCCGGGTATGGTATTAACTACAGTGTAAACGACCTGTTTTTTTATGATGCATCAAGCGGATCTCAAACTAAGGATATCCCCTATACAGGCTATTATTTCCCGGCTACCTTCGTATTTCATTAATATTTAAATAAGTATAGTTCTGTTTATAAAAGAAGGCCACCGGTAGGAGGCCTTCTTTGGTTTTGTGTTTATAGATTTGCCTGTTAATAGCAGGTTTTTATAGTGAATAAAATGAACTGTTCTGTAATTTATGAATAGAAAT
This sequence comes from Mucilaginibacter sp. 22184, assembly GCF_052045695.1. Classification (NCBI taxonomy): domain Bacteria; kingdom Pseudomonadati; phylum Bacteroidota; class Sphingobacteriia; order Sphingobacteriales; family Sphingobacteriaceae; genus Mucilaginibacter; species Mucilaginibacter sp. 22184. Next base: position 108,232 of record NZ_JBQEPI010000006.1, on the reverse strand, counting down.
AACAATTTAGTTTAAATTACTTTTAGAGGTTAAAACATGGAACGCTTATCACGGCATGCAGTCATTCTTTTTAGTGAAGTGGTTTAGGGATATTCCGATCGCGAAGAAATTATATTTTACTATAGGTATAATGGCTTTTCTGATTATAATAGAGTTATTTACGCTTAGTTTTGCCATAAAAACACTCTCGGCAGTTAGGTCATATGTTGGCGGGGAGGGGCTTTGGTCAAAGGCGCAAAAAGATGCTTTATCCCATTTAAAAGTCTACGCTTATTCACACAATGAACAGGATTATCAGGCTTTTCAGCAATTTTTAAAAGTTCCACTGGGGGATGGTGCAGCTCGTACTGCCCTTGAAAGAATGCCTCCAGATTACGATGCAGCCCGATTAGGTTTCCTGGAAGGTCGTAATCATCCGAATGATATTGACGGTATGATTAAATTAATGCTGCGGTTTAATCAGGTGAAATATCTAAAGCAGACCATTTTTTATTGGAAAAAGGCCGAGGGAGTATTGATAAAGCTGATCCCCGTGAGCAAGCAACTACATGATAAAGTGCTATCCGGAACTACAACTGCATTAGAAACTCAACAGTTTTTAGAATACATTTCTGCAATCGATGCCGAGTTTACGCCAATGGAAGATGGCTTTTCCTATAGTTTAGGTGAAGGGTCGCGATGGTTTGAAAACCTTGTACTTAAAATTCTAATTGGTTTGGCATTTACTGTTGAACTAACGGGGATACTGATCGCTATATCTATAAGCAATGGTATGCAAAAAGGCATTAAAGAAATTATCTCCGGGGCTAAAAAAGTGTCAGAAGAGGAGTTTGATACCCGGGTAAAAGTTTATTCAAAGGATGAAATTGGTATTTTGGCAACCGCCTTTAACCAAATGACCGATAAATTGGAGCATACTATATACGAGTTGAAAAACGCCAAGGTTAAAGAGCGCCGGCAACTGGAAAGGGCAGAGGCATCTGAAAAAATTAAGCAGGTGTTCATTGCCAATATGAACCATGAATTTTTAACGCCCATGAATGCTATTATGGGTTTTGCCGGCTTGTTGCAAGAATCAGAAATGAATACCGAGCAAAAAGAGTATATCAGGGCTATTATGAAATCGGGTGAGTTTTTAAAAGGTTTGCTTAATAATATTCTTGACCTATCGAAGATTGGATCTGGCAACGTACAATTGGAAAAGCAGCCTGTAAGCATTCGTGATGTAGTGCACAACGCGGTGGCTATGTTAAAACCGGAAGTTAATAAAAAGTCGCTGGCCATCAGCTATCATATTGATGCCGACATTCCAGACCTGATTTTGGGCGATGAGATGCGCCTGAGTCATATATTATTAAACCTGCTTTCCAACTCGGTGAAGTTTACCCATCAGGGCGCTGTTATGGTGGAGGCATATGTTATTGATGACACCGATGATGTCATCTGGGTAGGTTTCAGTATTCAGGATACAGGGATAGGTATCCCCGCAGAAAAGCAGGATAAAATATTTGAGAGCCTTGATCAATTCAGGCAAAATAAGGGTTTAGGTGGTATTGGCCTTGGATTGAGCATGGCCAAGCACCTGGTCGATTTGCATGGAGGGGATTTATTTATCAAAACAAGTACGCCCAGGGGGTCCGATTTCAGATTTTTGCTTCCCTTTGATAAATATACGGTAATTGCTGAGCAACCAGTAATTGATAATGCATCGAACGGTTGTGCTCCGGAAAATGAAACAAAAAACACCAGGATATTGGTTGCGGATGATAATCATTTGAATCAGTTGCTGATCATTAAAGTATTGGAAAAGCGTGGTTATTGTGTTGATGCTGTTGATAATGGAAAACAGGCATTGGAGAAATTACAGCAGAATCATTACGATATTATACTGATGGATCTGGATATGCCCCAATTAAATGGCTATGAGGCAACCGCTGCAATCAGAGGCGAGGATAATGGCAAAAATACTATTCCCATTATTGCGATAACCGCCCATGCCACCCGGGAAGTAATGGAAAAGTGTATCGATCATGGCATGAACGATTTTGTGGCAAAGCCTTTTGACGCGCATGATCTTGACCAAAAAATAAAAGCCATTTTAATCGACGTCTGATCTTTACATCTGCGCGATTTTAAAATAAGCTGTAACATTAACTATATTTAACAGTCAAAAAACCTAATTAATGCCGTATTTAGCGGCGTAAATCCTTACGCGCTATATTTTCACGATTATTTTACTTATGATGCTTTTAAAACCTTTCTGCAAAACTTACTATGTACTTTCGCCTCAGAATAGGGCTGTATTTTTTACCGCTGCCTTACTGGCAGCTATATTGAGTTCCTGCGGGAATAAAAACAAACAGGCAGCCGGCGGGCAGGAAGGAGCACAGGTGTTGGATTATAAAGTACTTACCCTTCAGCCACGGTCGGCTACTTTAAATGTGGATTACCCGGCAAGTATCCAGGGGCAACAGAATATCGAGATCAGACCCAAAGTAGATGGTTACGTAGAAAAAATATACGTAGACGAAGGTTCTATCGTAAAAAAGGGCCAATTGCTTTTTAAGATCAATGCCCCGCAATATGAGCAGGATGTACGTACCGCGCAAGCAGGTATTAAAACAGCGGAGGCCGATCTGAGCCTGGCCAAAATGCAGGTAAATAAAGTAAAACCCCTGGTTGAAAAAGATATCATCAGTCATTACGAGCTGGAATCGGCAGAATATACACAGCAGTCAAAAGCAGCCGCTTTAGCACAAGCAAAGGCTGCGTTGGTAAACGCGCAGGTTAATTTGGGATATACTACCATAACCAGTCCGGTAAATGGCGTTATTGGTTCGCTGCCTTATAAATTGGGTAGTTTGATAACCAGTACCACAACAGATCCTTTAACTACAGTTTATAACACCTCCAATATTTACGCCTATTTCGCGCTGAACGAAAAACAATTACTTGATTTTAGCAAGGATAGCGCAGGTACAACCTCCTTCAAATCAAAATTAAGCAAACTACCCAATGTGCTGCTTATACTTCCTGATGGTACTACTTACGAGTATACAGGCCGTGTTGAAACGGTGAACGGATTAATTAATACCGCTACAGGCGCTGCCAATGTACGTGCCGATTTTGTAAATCCACGGGGTATTATCCGTAGTGGCAGTAGCGCTTCGGTTAGAATCCCCAACACGATTAAATCGGGTTTGCTGGTACCACAAAGAGCCACTTATGAACTGCAGGATAAACGCTTTGTTTACCTGGTTGATAAACAGAACAAGATCAAGAACGTAGCTATTCAGGTGATGGATAACACCGCTGGTCAGTTTTACGTAGTTACCGACGGTTTGCATGCCGGCGATAAAATAGTGCTGGAAAGCGCCAATAATTTGCCGGATGGAACCACCATAAAAGTCAATCCGGTTAGTGAGGCATCTGTTTATGGCAACCTTAAATAGTGGAGTTTAATTTATCAATCCTGTTAAAGCAATTGTATGCTTAAAAAATTCATAGAACGCCCGGTATTATCAACTGTTATATCCGTTTTACTGCTGATACTGGGTATACTGGGCCTTATTAATCTACCCATATCACAATATCCAGATATAGCGCCGCCAACGGTAAACGTGTCTGCTTTTTATAATGGCGCTAATGCCGATGTGGTACTTAAAAGCGTGATCATCCCGATGGAAGAGCAGATCAATGGGGTGGAGAACATGACCTACATGACTTCGTCTGCCTCTAATGATGGCTCAGCATCGATCACGGTATACTTTAAAGTAGGCACCAATCCCGATCTGGCCGCGGTGAACGTGCAGAACAGGGTATCAAGGGCAACCAGTTTACTGCCGCTGGTTGTTACGCAATCGGGTGTTACGGTGGCCAAAAGCCAGAGCAGCAACCTGGTTATTTTTTCCTTATACAGTGACAATAAAACATACGACGAAACCTTTTTGCAAAACTATGCCAAGATAAACCTGGTGCCGCAAATACAACGTGTAACCGGTGTGGGTACCGCTGAAGTGTTTGGCTCCCGGGATTATTCCATGCGTATCTGGCTAAAACCGGATGTGATGTCGCGATATGGTTTAGTGCCTGATGATATTACCGATGTGCTTAACGAGCAGAATATAGAAGCTGCGCCAGGTAAATTCGGCGAAAACAGCAATCAATCTTTTCAATATGTGATCAGGTACAAAGGGCGTTTACAATCTGCCGCTGAGTTTGGCAACATGATCATTAAATCGGTGGGCAATGGGCAATTGCTGCGGTTGAATGATGTGGCCCGGGTTGAATTAGGCTCGCTGGATTATTCGTTTCATATCATTACTGATGGTAAACCATCAGTAGGTGTGGCCATTAGCCAAACGGCGGGATCAAACGCCCGCGATGTGATCAATGAATCAAAAAAGATCCTGGATGCGGCTGCCGAAACCTTTCCTAAAGGAATGAAGATCGCTTACCTGGTTGATGCCAATGAGGTTTTGGATGCCTCGATAGAAAAAGTGATCAGCACACTCATTGAAGCATTTATATTGGTATTTATCGTAGTGTTTGTGTTCCTGCAGGATTTCCGGTCTACACTGATCCCGGCTATTGCGGTTCCGGTAGCTATTGTGGGTACTTTCTTTTTCCTCAACTTATTTGGCTTTACTATTAACCTGCTCACCTTATTCGCATTGGTGCTGGCCATCGGTATTGTGGTGGATGACGCCATTGTGGTGGTGGAAGCCGTACACGCTAAACTCGATATAGGCTATAAGTCGGCCCGAAAAGCATCTATTGATGCGATGAGCGAGATATCAGGCGCTATAGTTTCCATTACATTGGTGATGTCGGCAGTGTTTCTACCGGTAACTTTCATATCTGGCTCTACCGGTGTATTTTATAAGCAATTTGGTATTACGCTGGCAGTAGCTATTATGTTATCGGCCATCAACGCCTTAACGCTTAGTCCGGCTTTGTGCGCCCTGTTCTTAAAGCCGCACGAAAAAGGCACCAAGAAGCATGGTTTTATCAATCATTTCTACGTGATATTTAATACCGCTTTTGATGCGGTAAGCGGTAAGTATAAAAAGTCGGTAGGGTTCCTGGCGCATAAAAAGTGGATAGCGGTAGCCGCCATAGCCGTATTTGCTTCTGTTCTTATTTACCTGATCAAAACCACGCCATCCAGTTTTGTGCCTAATGAAGACCAGGGCGTTGTATTCGCGGCTATTAGTCTGCCCCCGGCATCGTCCATGGAACGCACAGATGCGGTTGCCAATAAGATCGATAGCATTGGACATACCTTTCCGGCTGTGGTGAGTACCTTGAAACTGGTTGGGTTTAACTTTATTGCAGGTAATGGCAGCGCTTACGCCATGGTGATCATGAAACTGAAAACCTGGGATAAGCGTAAATCAAAAAGCGACAGCCAGGAAGGTATTATTGGTCAGCTTTATGGCAAAACCAGTGGAATGCGGGAAGCTAATGTGTTTTATTTTTCGCCACCAACCTTAAATGGCTTTGGTAACAGTGATGGTTTTGAGTTTCAGCTGCAGGATAAAGGCGGGCATACCGTGAATGAATTGTTTAAAGTAAGTAACGACTTTATAGCGGCCCTTAGCAAGCGCCCCGAAATTCAAAGCCTTAATTCATCCTTCAACCCCAATTTTCCTCAATACCAGGTTGATGTTAATGTAGCCAAATGTAAAGAAGCCGGTGTAACGGTAAATTCGGTATTGAATACGCTGCAGGGGTACTATGGCGGTTTATATGCTTCTAACTTTAATCAATTTGGTAAACAATACCGTGTAATGGTGCAGGCCGATTATGATTACCGGGCTACGGAGGCAGGTTTAAGCAAAATATTTGTACGCAACAGCGCGGGTACGATGGCGCCTATAACTTCCTTTATTTCATTGAAAAGAGTATTTGGGCCTGAGTCTATTTCACGATTTAACCTGTTTACGGCCATATCCGTTTCGGGCCAACCTAAGCCGGGTTTTAGTACGGGCGATGCCATCAAGGCCATTAAAGAGGTTGCTTTGGAGAGCCTGCCTGCGGGTTATGGTTATGAATTTTCCGGTTTAACGCGGGAAGAGTTAACCGCAGGCACGCAATCGGCTTATATATTTATGCTTTGCCTGGTGTTTGTGTACTTTTTATTAAGCGCCCAATATGAAAGCTATATTCTGCCTTTCGCGGTATTGCTCTCCTTGCCTGTCGGTTTGTCGGGAACTTACCTGTTTGCCAAGATATTCGGTATCGAAAGTAACATTTACCTGCAGATCTCCCTTATCATGCTCATTGGTTTGCTGGCCAAAAATGCCATCCTGATTGTTGAGTTTGCTTTGGAAAGACGACGAGCGGGTATGGAACTGATACCAGCAGCTATTGCAGGTGCCGAAGCCCGTTTACGCCCCATCCTGATGACCTCCTTTGCTTTTATATTTGGTATTATGCCTTTGATGTTTTCAACAGGAGCAGGGGCTAATGGCAATAAATCTATAGGTACAGGGGCAGTGGGTGGTATGTTTGTAGGAACCATATTTGGGGTGTTTGTGATCCCGGTGTTGTTTATCATCTTCCAGCATTTGCAGGAAAGGGTAAGCGGCCCACCGAAACAAGATAATGACGACGATGAGGATGAAGCGGTTGAACTCAAACCCGCTCATTGATCCATCAATTAAAAACATCGCCATGAACAAAAATTGTTTAAAATATATATTGCTATTTGCCTCGCTTTCGGGAGTGCTGCTGTCTTGTCGTGTTACCAAAAGCTATAAACGCCCGGAGGTAAATACCGAAGGTCTTTATCGTGGTAGCCAGTCGACTGATACGACCACCATGGCCTCGATGCCCTGGCAAAACCTTTTTGCGGATACTGTATTGAGATCATTGATACAGGAAGGCTTGAACAATAACCTCGATCTGAAAACCGCGGTACAAAAGATATTGGAAGCGCAGGCAACCCTGCGCCAAAGCAAAGCCGCCTTTCTCCCCAGCTTAAGTGGCAATGTGAGCGTTACCCGGTCAAAACAATCGCAGGCCGGGTTGAATTTCCCGGAAGGTATCGACATCAATACCCTCACTACCACCTATCAGGCCAATTTAAGTACTTCGTGGGAGGCCGATATTTGGGGTAAACTAAGCAGCACCAAAAGAGCCGCCCTGGCCAGTTTTTTACAAAGTGATGCCGCCAAAAGAGCGGTGCAAACCCAGCTGATAGCGGATATTGCCAATAACTATTTCAGCCTGTTGGCTCTGGATAAGCAATTGGAAATTACTCAGCAAACGCTTAAAAACCGGATTCAGGATGTGGAGACCATGAAGGAGCTCAAAAAAGGGGCCGTGGTTAATGGCGCGGCTGTGGTGCAGAGCGAGGCTAACCGTTATGCCGCCGAAGTATCTATTCCTGACATTAAACGCAGCATTCGCGAGACGGAGAACGCACTGGATATTTTACTTTCGAGGGGCCCGGGCCCAATTACCCGCAGTACATTAGCCGATCAAAAGGTAACCACCGAACTGCAAACGGGTATCCCTACACAATTGCTAACCAACCGCCCGGATGTGCAGCAAAGTGAATATGCTTTCAGGGCGGCCTTTGAGAATACCAACCTGGCGCGGACTTATTTTTACCCGTCATTTACCATAACCGCTTCCGGAGGTCTCTCAAGCTTGACTTTGAAAGATTTTTTTGACAAATCAATATTTTATAACGCAGTGGCTGGTATAGCGCAACCTATTTTTAACCAGGGTATCAATAAAGCCAGATTACGTACCGCCCAGGCACAACAGCAGGAGGCTCTGAATAGTTTCCAGAAAACATTGTTGGTAGCCGGACAGGAAGTTTCCAACGCGCTTTATGCTCATGAAACCGCTGTTGAAAAACAGGATTCCCGCAGTAAACAAATCATCGCACTGCAAAAATCGGTTGACTATACACAGGAGTTATTACGTTACAGCTCAGCAACAAACTATACCGATGTATTAACCTCCGAACAAAATTTATTGGCAGCGCAACTTAGTGGCGTGAGTGACAGGTTGCAGGAATTGCAAGCCATTGTGAATTTGTACCGTGCTTTGGGTGGTGGATGGCGGTAATGTAAACTGCTGTTTTCTAAAAAAAATAAAAGGCCAGGCTTTATAAAGTCTGGCCTTTTTTATGGGTAATTATTGAGTGCTTATTATATTTTACTTTTCATATATATAGCTTATAGGTTTCTTAATAAGCTATATAAAATTCCTTTAACTTAATTAATAATCTATAATAGTTTAAAAATTAAGTATTTATTAAGCTTTTTTTAATATCCTTCCGCTTATTTTATGCTGATAACCAATTTATACCGGTATGCTTTTTCTAGAAGTTTCCGGTTTATTTAACCTTAATATCTATGAAAAAATACGTTTTTATGCCCCCTTAGGGATGGCTATGTCTAATTACAACTATTAACTACTATCAAACCAATTATTAAACACGTAAATTATGAAACTAAAAAATATTAAAGCTATATTTTTATTGGCCTTATTTGGCATTATAAGCTTAAGCAGCTGTAAAAAAGGTTTAGACAGAAACTCAGCTAGTGCATTGGCTGGAAAAAACAAAAGTACATTTGCCTCACCTGTTGGTGATGTGGTTGGGAAGATCACTGTAGGCTACCAGGGATGGTTTGCCGCTATTGGCGACGGTTCGCCTATTAATATTTGGTGGCATTGGGCACCGAATGCGGGCCAGGCGCCATCAACAAACAATATCGGTATCAAATCATGGCCTGATATGCGCGAGTATACCAGCTCTTATCAAACTGGTTTTGCCAATTTAAATAATGGAACACCCGCAAAATTATTCTCATCCTTTAATGACCAAACTGTAAATGTACAGTTTCAATGGATGCAGCAAAATAATATTGATTGCGCCGCGCTGCAACGTTTTAATCCAACAGGTGGGGAAGGCCCGGTTCGTGACGCGATAACGGCTAAGGTAAGAACTGCCGCTGAAGCTACTGGTCGCAAATTTTATATCATGTATGATATCACCGGCTGGACAAACATGCAATCAGAGATCAAAACCGACTGGACAAATAAAATGTCGGCGTATACTTCGTCATCGGCCTATGCCAAACAAAACGGCAAACCGGTAGTATGTATCTGGGGATTGGGTTTTATGGATGCTAACCACCCATTTTCTTCGGCTGTTTGTTTGGATGTGATCAATTGGTTTAAAGGCCAGGGCTGCTACGTAATAGGTGGTGTACCAGCTTCATGGCGAGATACCAATGCTACCGATATCCAGCCCAACTTTTTACCAACCGCTACCGCGTTGAACATGATATCGCCATGGATGATCGGTAAAATAGGTAATATCAGTGAAGCCAATAACTTCTATAACGATCATCAGGTGGGCGATCAGGCTTATTGTAATGCCAATGGTATCGATTATCAACCATGTGTATTGCCGGGCGACCTGCAATTACGTCAACGCGCACACGGCGACCTGATGTGGACCCAGTTTTATAACCTGATCCGTGGTGGCGCACAGGGTCTGTACATTTCGATGTTTGATGAATACAATGAAGGTAACCAGATTGCTAAAACAACAGAAAATTCATCCTTTGTTCCGGCCGGTTCCAACTTTTTATCATTGGATGAAGATGGTACCGTATGCTCTGCCGATTACTACCTGCGTTTAACGGGCGATGGTGGCAGGATGTTGAAAGGACAAATTCCTCTTACCTCAATACGCCCGACAGCGCCTGTTGTAGGTGGTAGCAATCCGGTTACGCCTCCCTTTGGGCAAACAGTGACTATAAAAGGCTCGAATAACCAGTATGTAAGTTCTGAAAACGGTACACAGGCCATGAATTGCAACCGCCCTGCGGCACAAGGCTGGGAGCAGTTTACTGTTGTTAATGCAGGTAACGGAAAGGTTGTTCTGCAAAACTCCAGTAAATATGTATCGTCTGAGAACGGTACCCAGGCTATCAACTGCAATCGTACTGTTATTGGCCCTTGGGAGCAGTTTGATTGGGTTGTGAACTCAAATGGCACTATCTCGTTCAGAGGTAATAATGGCGCTTATATTTCAAGTGAGGGCGGCACCGTAGCCATGACCTGCACCCGTACAACTATAACCGCAACAGAGCAGTTCCGGATAAATCAATAGACCCCAGCCAAACCCTTCCCGGGAGGGAGGGCTTTTAAAACAAAACCGGCGACCATATCAGGTCGCCGGTTTTGTTTTATGCTTACTCGGCAACAAACTTAAGCCCTATTACGGAGATGATGAGGGTGCTCATGAAAAACAAGCGCCAAAAGTTGGTTGGATCTTTAAATACCAGGATTCCGACCAGCACGGTGCCTACAGCGCCGATGCCTGTCCAAACGGCATAGGCTGTCCCTATAGGTAAGGTTTGTATGGCTTTGATAAGGAGTACCATGCTCAGGGTCATGGTGATAAAAAATCCGGTATACCAAAGGTACATTTCGGTACCTGTTGTTACTTTGGCTTTGCTTAAACATGAGGCAAAACCCACTTCGCAAAGACCTGCGATGATTAATATGATCCAATTCATTTTATCTTATATTTATTTCGACTGTAAAATTCCGGAGTATAAACAGCCTAAAAATTAACATAGGATAAATAATATAGTTACCTGATTTTGGATCTTATACGGCTTAAACTCACCTGTGTAATGCCCAAATAAGAGGCTATATGACACAATTGCACCCTTTGCACAAGATCGGGATTGTGGTTGAGTAGCTCCTGGTATCTGTCGGCTGCCATGCTGAATTGGCGGGAGATCAATCTTTCTTCTACCTTGATCAGTTCCGTTTCGGCAAAGCGGCGGCCCCAGTTGGCTATGTGAATATCCTCGGCAAACAGCTTCCGCAGGTCGCTGGTTCTGATGCGGTACAATTCACAATCTTCCAAAAGCTCAATATTTTCATAACCGGGTTTATTATCTACATAATTTTTCATCGAGATAATGGTATCACCTTCCCGGCCAAACCAGAAGGTAACCTCGGTATCGTGCTGAAATAAATAAGCACGTACGATACCTTTTTTTAAAAAATAAACGTTCCGACTGATTTTATCAACCTCAAATAAAATGCGCCCTTTAGGTAAAGTGATTTCCTCAGCCAACTGTTTCAGCTTCTGCGCGGAGGTTTCCGGTACAGGATAAATTTGATTGATAATTTGTTCAATGCTCACTTTAGCAATTATTAATTATAAATATTAACCTTAGGCTTGAGGGTATTTGCCCCTACAATTGTCCTTCTTATGCCGTTAAAAACCAAACGGAACTTTTATTATAAAAGAATATCAATAACATTGTCCAGAGCCATCGATCCTGTTTATATAATAGTTTGTAAATTTTAAAAACGTAATTATAACAAAACCTTTATTCTTAACCAATGAAACGTAACTACTACATTGTAGCCCTGATCATGCTCATCTTTTTTGTGATCTCCTTTTTAACCAATGTGATCGGTCCGCTGATACCTGACATTATCAAAGTATTCCATCTAAGTTACACATTGGCAGGTGTACTTCCTCTGGCATTTTTTATAGCCTATGGTGTAATGTCGGTGCCATCGGCTATTATGCTGGAAACATTCAAGGAGAAAAAGATCATGGTAGCGGCGTTTGTGGTGGCTTTTTTAGGATCGCTTTTGCTGGCGATGGAGCCTAATTACCTCAGCGCTATTATTTCCTTGTTCCTGATTGGCTGTGGTATGGCTATGCTGCAGGTGGTGATCAATCCGCTGCTCCGAACATCTGGTGGCGAAGAGAATTATGCCTTTACCTCGGTATTGGCGCAATTGATATTCGGGCTCGCTTCTTTTCTGAGCCCGCTGGTTTATTCTTATATGGTTAAAGCTTTAAAAGAAAACAATAGCGGCGGTATCGTGGGCTTATTACATTCGTTGGTGCCAGAAAATCTGCCCTGGATATCATTGTATTGGCTTTTTACTGTGATATGCCTGGCGATGGTTATTCTGTTGATATTAACCAAATTCCCCAAGGTTGAACTGAAAGAAGATGAGCAGGTAGGCTCCTTGCAAACGCATTTTGACCTATTTAAGCAACCTATCGTTATCCTGTTTTTGGTAGCCATGTTCTGCTATGTGGGCACGGAGCAGGGCATCGCTAACTGGATCTCCCAGTTTCTGAAAACCTATCACGATCTTGACCCTCAAACCAAAGGAGCTGATACCGTAGCCTATTTCTGGGGACTGATGACGGCAGGCGGCATCCTGGGCCTGTTTCTGTTGAAGATCATGGACAGCCGTAAAGTGCTCATCAGTTTTACCATACTGGCTTTAGTATGTTTAACTTCGGCTTTGTTTGGGCCAACAAGTGTGGCTTTGATCGCCTTTCCGCTGGTAGGTTTCTTTGCTTCGGTGATGTATCCTATTATATTTTCACTGGCACTTAATTCTATCAATAAAGATCACGGTTCTTTTGCAGGCTTGCTGGTTACGGCCATTATCGGCGGAGCTATCATACCACCTGTTATCGGTTTGCTGGGTGATGCTTTTGGCTTGCGCGCTGGTATGTTCTTTTTGTACATCACCCTGGGTTATATATTAAGCGTAGGCTTTTGGGCAAAACCACTCATTACCAATAAAACCATCGACATCAAAAAGAAAACTACTCATGAATAATATCAAAGTAATAGGGATAGACCTGGGGGCTACCAATATCCGCGGAGCAATTGTAAATGATAACTCCTTGTCGGCTATCGTATCGCAAAAAATAAAAAGCGATGGTTCTGTTGAAGATGTGATGAATGATATATACCAGGTGGTTGACGCTCTGTTAAAAAACGATCAGGTAGCCGCCATTGGTATTGGTGTACCCAGCGTGGTTGACGTTGCTGAAGGTATTGTATATGATGTGCAATACATTCCATCATGGAAGGAAGTGCATTTAAAACAGTTGATGGAAACACGTTATGGCATACCTGTGTATGTAAATAACGATGCCAATTGCTTTGCTGTAGGCGAATATTATTTTGGCAAAGGGGGCAATGTAGATTCGATGATCGGTTTAACGCTGGGTACGGGTTTAGGCGCTGGTATCATGATCAACAAACGATTGTACCCTGGTTTTAACTGCGGAGCTGGTGAATTTGGTTTGTTTCCGTACCTGGATAACATACTGGAATATTATTGCAGCGGCTCGTTCTTTAGCAATGTGTATGGCTTAGATGGCGTGCAGGTTTTTGAGGATGCCAAAAAGGGGGATGAGCAGGCATTAAAACTATATGCAGAGTTAGGTAAACATATTGGCCATGCTATAAAACAAGTGATGTATGCTTATGATCCGCAGCTAATTGTACTGGGTGGTTCTGTACGGTATGCCCATGCGTTTTTTCAGCAAACGATGTGGGAAGAGATCAGAACATTCGCCTATACCAAAACTGCCGAACGGATCAGGGTAGAGGTATCGGAACTGGAAAACAGCGGCATCATTGGCGCCGCGGCTTTGTATTACGATAATCAACAATAAACTATACTTCTTATCATGAAAAAATTCATACTTACGCTCATTTTACCCTTGTGCTTTCAACAGGCATTCAGTCAGGCCAGACAGGAAAGTTTTCAGCTTATACTGAAGGACGACTGGAAAATGCAATCAGCAGTGACCAATGTGGCACCGGCCGACAAAATCTCCAAAGAAAATTACGATACCCAAAACTGGTATAAAGTAAGCGTGCCTACTACCATCATAGCCGGCTTACTGGCCAATAAAGTTTATGATTTTGACCCATTTATGGGACGCAACTTAAAAAAGCTCAATGATCCTAAACTGGATAAACCCTGGTGGTTTCGCCGGGAGTTTACCTTGCCTGCTGCCGAAAACGGTAAAAATGTAATCCTGCGATTGCATGGCATCAATTACAAGGCAAACGTATGGCTAAATGGTGTAAAAATTGCCGATTCGACCCAAACCAAAGGGCCTTTCCGCATCATTCAGCTGGATGTAACCAAACACATCAATTATACCGGCAACAATGTGCTGGCCCTGCAAATAACGCGACCATTTACACCCAACAAAGCCAAAGGTGACCTGGCCATTGATTATGCCGACTGGATCCCTTATCCACCCGATTATAACGGTGGTATTGTGAACAATGTGGAGATCAAAACCTATGATAAAGTAGGGGTGCAGTACCCACTGGTAACCACTCGTTTTGATTTGCCGTCATTGGCCGTAGCGCATTTATATGTGGATGCTCAGGTAACCAATTATACCAATACCGCGCAGGATGCCGTGATTAAAGGGCAGATCAACAGTGACGTAAGCTTTGAACAAAAAGTGCATCTGTTGCCTCATGAATCCAAAAATGTAGACTTTAGTCCGGAGGTGTATAAACAGCTCAATATCAAAAATCCGCGTATCTGGTGGCCCTGGCAATATGGTAAGGCCGAACTGAATAGAGTTGAATTATCCGCAGAGGTAGGAGGTAAGGTAAGTAACAGCCTTTGGGAGAAATTCGGCATCCGCCAGATGGATTCTAAACTGATCGACAATGAATCGCGTGAGTTTATTGTGAACGGTAAACCTATTCTGATCCGCGGTGCGGCATGGTCGCCGGATATTTTTCAGCGCCGTTCGCCTGAAAGGCAAGAGCAGGAAGTGAGGCTTGTGCGGGATATGAATATGAATATCATCCGCTCCGAAGGTAAAATGGAAGATGATAATTTTTATGATCTGTGCGATCAGTACGGTATGCTGGTGATGACCGGCTGGATGTGCTGTGGCGTATGGCAACACCCCGAGCACTGGGACACAGCCGAACGCAAGGTAGCCATGGCATCTGACAGCAGCGTAATGTACTGGCTGCGCAACAAAGCCAGCCTCATGGTGTGGCTCAATGGCAGCGATATGCCGCCAACCGATACCTCTGTAGAGCGTGATTACCTGAAGATTGAGAAAACGTTGAAGTGGCCAAATCCGACATTATCTACGGCTAATGAAACCAAATCGAAAGTATCCGGCTATAGTGGTGTAAAAATGGCTGGCCCTTATGAATGGGTGCCGCCTATTTACTGGGAAACTGATGCTACGCATAAATTTGGCGGCACCTGGAGTTTTGCTACAGAAATTTCTCCGGGCCCGTCTATCCCTCCATATGAAAGTTTGATCAAGTTTATCCCCAAAGATTCCCTGTCGACCAGTTCGCCGGCATGGTTATACCATTGTGGTACAGGGTCATTTGGCACTACGAAAGTGTTTGATAAGGCGCTTTCAAACCGTTATGGAGAATCTACATCAATCAAAAACTACATAGCCAAGGCACAAGCGCAAAACTATGAGGCACACCGCGCCATGATGGAGGCCTATGGTTTTAAAAAATACAATACAGCTACTGGGGTAGTGCAATGGATGCTGGCCAACCCATGGCCCGGGTTGATTTGGCATACTTATGATTATTACCTGTACCCGGCAGGCACCTACTTCGGCATGAAAAAATCCATGGAGCCGTTGCATGTGATGTATTCCTACAAATCAAATGAGGTAGGTGTTATCAACTCTTACCTGAAAAAAATCACAGGTTTACAAGTAAAAGCTACGATTTACAATATTGATGGTACGGTAAAGTTTACCAAAACCGCCCTGGTAAGTATTGAAGCTGATGCCTCGAAAGTGGTATTTGCCCTGCCCGCTATTACCGGATTGTCACCTGCTTATTTTGTACGTTTGCAGTTAAGTGATAGTCAGGGTAAGGTAGAAAGTATTAACTGGTACTGGCTATCGCAAAAACAGGAAGTACTAAACTGGAAAAAATCAAACTGGTACACCACGCCGGAATCTGCCTTTGCCGATTATACTGCTTTACAACAGATTCCGAAAACGGCGCTTAAACTGGGCCATGTTCAGGAAGCTGCTCAAAGTGATAGCACCACGCATTCGGTTACCATAACCAATAACGGCAAAGCAGTGGCCTTTTTTGTGCATCTGCGCGCTTTGAAAGGTAAGGATGGTGATGATATACTGCCGGTGATATTCAGTGATAACTATATTTCGCTGGCGCCGGGCGAAACAAGGGTGATCAAATGCACTTACAGCAATAAAGATGCGGCGGGTAAAGCGCCCCACTTCCTGACCTCCGCCTGGAATATCGATACCGGTAGGAGTAAGAGTGATGAACAGGCTGGTTTTGAGGAAGGCTTGCCGGTAAATTAGTTTTAACAACATAGTTTGTCATTCTGAGCGTAGCGAAGAATAATCTATCGGCCAGCGGTTAGGTCGTAGGATAGGTCTTCGTTCCTCAGGATGACAAGTTAATGAATATCCCACCTTGCGCTCGTTTGTAACAACAAGTGTTGGGAAGACATAAATTTATACCGAACGTTGTCATTTCGATGAGCAGAAGCTGAGGCCTGGGCGGGAGGGCGAAGAGAAATCTTGTACGATTTGCTTATCTCAGCATATAAGATTTCTCCTCGTACCTCGTCGAAATGACAACTTTTTCTTCTTCCCAACACCTGTGGTTACAAACGAGTGCAAGTAGATAAAAAGAGTGTAAGTAGAAAATATAAAATTTGTCATTCTGAACGGAGTGAAGAATCTATTGACCAGCGGTAAGGTCGTAGAACAGATCCTTCGTTCCTCAGGATGACAAATTGAATGGACTGGACAAAAATCACATCGTAATCACTACCCGTTTACCCTGCGCATCCTGCTGCCAGGCTTCGGCTACATCTTTTAAAGGTATGGCCAGCGTATCGATAGATAGTTTTCCTTCCGCGGCCAGCTTGAATACTTCGGGTAGTATCTCGGTTTGGATCTTGACGATGATCTCTTGTGAAACGCTTCCACCACCAGCACCGGTAAGCTCAATAGCGGTGCTACGCAGGATAGAGGCAGGAAGATTAATAGCAGGGCCGGCCATTTCGCCAACCTGCACATAACGGGTGATATGATCAACCGTGGCATTCAAATCGTGCCCAGCCAAAGTGCCTAACAGCAGCTCGGCGGGTTTACCCCATAGGTAGTCGATAACTACATCAAACGGACTTTTAGCTGCTTCTGCTTTAATAGCTTGTTTAACGTCGTCGTCAGGTTGGTTGAGGGAGATGGTTGCATCAGCACTTAGATCATCTAAAGCCCGTTGATTACGACCAATGGCGATAATCCTGCCCGCACCTAAATGGCGGGCTATCTGCACGGCCAGTTTTCCGGTAATGCCGGTGGCGCCTAATATCAATACAGTATCTCCTGCCTTTAATTTGCCTTTATATGCTAATGATAACCACGCTGATATGGCCGGGTTGGGTAGCGCGGCTGCGGTAACGTCATCCAGTTCATTAGGTATTGGAACGTACCAATGTTTATTGATGAGGGCTTTTTCGCTCATCATACCTGTGGCCGATCCAGCGTATACGCGAGTGCCGTCTGCTAACACACCTACACCGTCAACCCCAACTATTACCGGGTAGTTCTCGTGCTTATCATAATGCGTGCCCTTGGCTCGTGCTTTATCCAGATTTTTGATACTGGCGGCTTTAATTTCAATAATTTGTTCGTGTTCGGAGGGGATGGGCTCTGCAAAATTTGCATATTGAGGAGTTTCTCCTGCCCGATATAATACTGCTGCTTTCATTTCATTTGTTATTTGTTCAACAAATTTCGGCAGCCAGCTATTGGCCTGCGATAACATTTGTTAATAAATGAAAAGGTGCTTTTTGATTCAGTAATTCACTAATTCAATAATTACCTAATGACTGCGTTACGGATGCGGCTTAGCGAAACCGAGGTAATACCCAGGTAGGAGGCGATATAATGTTGTGGTATGCGCTTAATGATATGTGGTTTTTCTTTGAGCAGGGTGAGGTAGCGTTCCTTGGGCGTGTATTTGATGAACGACATGAAATGGGTCATGTAATTGATTTGCCTGTCCAGCATCACATCGGCCAATCGTTCCCGCACCTCCGGAATGGCATTGAGCTCGCTCATCATCTCGTTATAATCCTTTTTGTGGATCCAGTGAAGTATGCAGGGCTCTATAGTTTCCAGCGTGACCAGGCTTGGCGTGCCTTTCCGGAAACTTTCAATAGATGATACCGCTTCCTGTTCAAAAAAGAACTGGAATGTTACATCCTTACCTTTATTGTTGAACCATACCCGCAAGCAGCCCTTTTCAATATAATAGGCTTTTTTGGATACATCCCCCTCGTGCAAAAGGATAGTTTTTGCAGGAACTTCAAGGCGATGGTAAAGCTTCTCATACTTTTCCCATGAGCCTTGAAGTTGTGGTAATAATTTTTTAAGCTGATCAAACACAGCTCAAATTACTGAATTTTTTATGAAAACAAGCTTAAAAGCCGCTATCGTCTAAAGCGAATGTGTTTTTACGGTCTTTCCATTTACCTTTTGTAAAATCGGGGAACTCCAAAGTCTTGCCCTCTTTTACCGATTGGGTTGACAGAGGAGCTATCACACTCATAGTTACGGAATCATACACATCAATAGGCGTTTGGCGTTTGTGTTTTACCGATTCGATAAAGGCGTTAAATACAAACCAGTCCATACCGCCATGCCCGGCGCCTGCGGCTTCGGCATCGTGTTTTTTCCATAACGGGTGATCATATTTTTCAAACCACTCTTTCGCCGGATCCCAGCTATCATCCTCTTTTGATTTATGATCGATATAGATGGATCTGTTTACATCCATCCAGATACCTTTAGTACCCTGAACCCGGAAACCCAAAGAATAAGGGCGAGGTAAATGTGTATCATGTGATAACAGAACGGTTTCGCCATTGGCACAGTTGATCATGGTGGTGGTTACGTCGCCATTTTTGTAGTTGATCTTGGCATTTGGATGGCCCGGCGAAAGCTCCTCTACATAAGCCGCCAAACCACGCGCTTTTGAACTGAACGAAACCAGGCTTGTAAAACGGTTACCACTGTTAATATCAATATAATGCATTACCGGTCCGGCACCATGAGTAGGGTACAGGTCGCCGTCACGGTCGATGTTAAACTGGGTACGCCATTGGGCTTCGCTTAACGCTTTTGCGCCGTATTCCACACCTTTGCCGCCATAGCGGCCTTTACCATCATTAAATAACACATCGCGCAGGTTGTGCTGATAACCGCCTTCAAGGTGTACTAACTCGCCAAACAGACCCTGTCTAACCATATTTAGGGCCGCCATTACATCACGACGATAGCATACGTTTTCGAGCGTCATGTAAGGGATACCTGTTTTTTCGGATGTTTTAACAATATCCCAGTGCTCGTCAACAGTTAAGCCGGCAATTACTTCGCAGCCTACATATTTACCAGCTTTCATGGCATCAATGGATTGCTGATAGTGGAACTGCCATGGCGTAGCGATGATTACCGCGTCAATATCCTTCCTTTCCAGTAGTTTTTTGTAAGCATCAAGACCGCCGGTGTATTCCTTAGCTGCGGGCCGGCCTTTTTTGGCCAAAAAATCCCGGCAGATACTTAATGAATGTTCCTGGATATCGCATATAGCAACAATCTCTACATCGTCGCGCAGGGCGCCTTCAGAAATATGGCTCATGCCGCGGGCACCTACACCAATATAACCAAGCCGTACTTTGCCGTTATCTTTGGCAAATAAACTACCTGCTGGCAGTATGGTAAACCCGGCGGCAGCTATCGCGCTGCTTTTTACAAATGTTCTTCTGTCCATTTATGTTATTGTTTGATAATGATTTATTAATGTGAACTAATGGTTTGGTTACCACCATCTATCGGGATTGAAGTTATAGATCATATTTCTAAAATCAACAGATCACCGGCCTCAAATACGCCGCAAACGTTTGATAAGCTTAGCTATTTATCCCAAATTCAAAAATAGTACGACTCTTAAACTCTTCGCCCGGATTTAACTGCGTACTGGGGAAATGGTGTTTGTTTGGTGCATCCGGATAATGCTGGGTTTCCAGGCATAATCCGCTTCTGAACGGATAGCTGCTATTTTGTTTACCGATAATGGTTTCGTCTAAAAAATTACCTGTATAAATGTGTATGGCAGGTTCGGTAGTAAAAACGTTTAATGTTCTTTTGCTGCCAGATTCAAAAACGGTTGCCGCTAATTTTAACTCATCGGAGTCCTGCTTTTTTACCACCCAGGAATGATCATATCCACGGCTTAATACCAGCTGGGCGTTATCCTCATTAATGCGCTTGCCAATAGCAGTTGGTTCTGTAAAATCAAAGGGTGTGCCGCTTACCGGGGTAAGTGTGCCCTCGGGTACCTGCATGGCATTTACGGGCAGGTAATCTGTTAAAGGCAACATGAGTTGATGATCCAGGATAGACCCGGCATCGTGTCCGGCTAAATTAAAATAAGCGTGTTGTGTTAAATTGATCAGGGTTGATTGATCGGTTTTGGCTGCAAAATCAACTATAAGCTGGTTTTGGTTATTAAGCGTATAAGTAACTATAGTAGTGAGGTTGCCCGGGAAACCTTCCTCGCCATCTTCACTCAGATATTCCAATATAACACCAACGCCATCTTCATTATTAAATGATTTTGATTGCCATACCTTTTTATTAAAGCCAACCTTGCCACCATGGTGATGGAAGCCGCCGTCTTTAACCGTAAGTTGATGCGTCGTACCATTTATATCTACCTTACCACCGGCTATCCGGTTGGCAAAGCGGCCAACTACGGTGCCAATATAAAACTGATCGTCGATATAGCCCTGCAGATCATCATATCCCAGTACAACATCGGCCATATTGCCCTGATTATCCGGAACGGATAAAGACTGTATAGCAGCACCAAAATTGGTTATGGATGCTTTTATGCCGTTATCATTGCTTAGTTCGTAAAGGAATATCTGGTGACCGTTATACTCGCCCCAATTTTTTTGGCTGATGGTGTATTTCATGTGATAATATGTTTAAATAGAATAATGGAAATTAGTGTTTTCATAGGTAGGGCAGCACAGAAAATTGCACAAAATACCACGCAAACGTTTGCAATAGGCACATCATACCAAATGTTCGCATCGGTTCTGTCTTTTTTGATGTGAGCGATGAAAATAATACTTCATCCTGTACTGTTAATTCTTCTGAATAACGTTAACCGGTAATATTTTATCATATTGTCGTTATGAATATTGTTGCTTTTTGTAATGACCTTTTGTTAAGGTGATTAGCTTGTGTAAAATAAAGAAGCACAAACGTTTGCGCATGTTTTTTCATCAGTAATTAATTACGTTTGACTAAAATTTGCCTTAAATGATGCTTGACCAGATCCTGGAACTATACGGACTCGATGCCAATAACTATATTATAAAAAGCTTTGGTGCGGGGTTGATTAACCATACCTGGAAGGTTAGCGGGCCAAAAAATTATATCCTTCAGCGTATTAATCCGTACGTTTTTAAAAATCCGGAAGCCATTGCAGAAAATATGGCTCTGTTGGCAGATCATCTTAAACAAACCGCACCCGATTACCTTTTTGTGGCGCCAATACCCACCCTGACAGGCGATCGTTTGGTTGAAATAAATAACAAAAAGGAGTATTACCGGCTTTTTCCTTTTATTGATAACTCGGTAACCATAACCGAAATTAAAAATCAGCAGGAAGCCTTTGAGGCCGCCCACCAGTTTGGGAAATTTACCTATTTGCTGCGTGGTTTTGACTTGGATAAACTGCATTATACTTTGCCCCGGTTTCATGATCTTAAATTACGGTTCGACCAATTTAAAGAGGCTTGCTCCACTGCAGGGGCCGATAAATTGGCTGTAGCCGCTGCTGCTATTAATGATATTTATAAGTACCAAGGTATATTATTTACCTATATGCAACTGATCGACCGCCAGTTGCTGCCCTTGCGGGTGATACATCATGATACCAAGATCAGTAATGTGTTGTTTGATCAGGATCATAACGGTTTGTGTGTGATCGACCTGGATACGGTGATGCCGGGGTACTTTTTGAGCGATGTTGGTGATATGCTGCGTACCTACCTTTCGCCAGCCAACGAAGAGGAACGTGATTTTTCAAAGATCCAGATCAACGAAGAATGTTTTTATGCTATTTATAAAGGATATATTTCGGCTATGGGTTCAGCCCTGACTCCTGTGGAGAAGGAATATTTTACTTACTCGGGCAAATACATGATCTATATGCAGGTGCTCCGGTTCCTGACCGATTTTTTAAATGACGATATCTATTATCACACCACCTATCCATTGCAAAACCTGGTAAGGGCGCAAAATCAGTTGGCCCTGTTAGAGCAATTCATCAAATCGGAAAAACGGTTCAAGAAATTTATTGAGTACTTTAGCTTTAAGCACAATAATATCGTGAACTGATGCCGCGACTAATTATCGCATAGCAAAAGAGGCTGTTCCCAAAAATGGAAACAGCCTCTTTTATTTTGATCTGTGATCCCGGATTAATGATAACCCGGATTTTGATCTTGTGGTGTTATTTCGGTATTCAGCTTTAACTCAGTGTCTGGTATTGGATAAAGCGCGTTAAATGCCTGGATGGTTCCGGATTGCGCCGTCCATTTATTATACTTTTTAACACGATCAACAAATGTTCCGGTACGGAGTAAATCAATACGACGCCAGCATTCCGCGAAAAGTTCACGGGTACGTTCGTCCATGATATTGGTACGGAAATCGGCCTGCGACATCGCGCCCCATGCTTTATCGCCCGGCAGTGTACCGCCCCAGGCGCGTGCCCGTACCTGGTTAACCACGGTAACAGCTTCGCCTGTTCTGTTCAGCTCATTTAAACATTCGGCATAGCATAATTTAATATCGGCTAAACGCAGTATGGGCATATCTTTACCTGAGTTGTACATGTTGTTGTACCCCAGACCGCTATGGGTATCGGTACGGAAATCCTCATATTTTTTTATGTGCGGTTTTAGCTCATCAAAATCATTGCCCAAACCTTCCCATGAAATAATGTCGAGCGTTGGCGTAACGCCATAATAGGTAAAATCATAACGGATGCTTTCGTTACGGCGCACATCACCATCTTCCCATATACCACCATTGGCAACGGTTTCATAGGCATGTATTGTAGGAACTATCTTGTCGTAGCCCGAGTAATAACAGCCATCGCCAAAGGTGTTCTGTACCGCGCGCGAGCCTATCTGGAATTGTACTTTATTATTGTTGGGAGATACCGGGCTATATTGAAATTCGAATATCGATTCGGCCGTGTTGGGTTTGTTATAGTCCCACAGATCGGCATAAGGTACCAGGCTGTATCTGCCCATCATTTTTTCAAAGCAGTCACGGGCTTTGTCAAAATCGCGCAAGCCGGTTGACACGGGGGCCGACATATAAGCTTTACCCAGCATAGCCAGGGCTGCGCCGCTTGTTGCCCTGCCTGCGGCATTTTTGTCCGGACAAAAAGCCGCGGCCTTAGTTAAATCGGCGATAATAAATGTCCATACATCTTTAAGCGGCTGGCGTTTAAAACCCAGTTGCGATTCGCGGCTCAGGTCCCTGATGGGTATTTCGCCCCAGTACATGGCCAGCTCATAGTCAATAAAGCCACGGATGAAACTGGCTTCACCTACAATGCCTGCTTCTACAGAGCCTGCCTGCAGTGTAGGTTTATCAACCCCGTTAATGATTTTGGCTGCCTCATTCACCAGGGGCCAGCGGAGGTTCCACTGAGTTGTTACCTGGCCTTGCAGCGAGTTCAGGTTGCCGTCGTACCTGTCCAATCCACCTTTGGAGGCATCGCTTTTCATTTGATAGGCACCTTGTTGGGTTTCGTCGGTACCCATCATCAAAACGGTTCCCTGCTCATCTACACGGTTATTTAACCAGCTGGCATATACGCCTTTCAAGCTGGTTTGTACCAGGCCTATATCTGAGTATACCTTACTTTCGTCCAGTTTGGTTAAACTATCCTCTTTCAGGAATTTTTTGCAGGAAGCCGAACATATTACTGTTCCTGCAATGCATATATTTATAATGGTTTTTTTCATGATCTTTTGCATTGAAGTTTAAAATCCAAAATTTACCCCAAGAACAAATGTCCGTACCGGTGGATAACCGTAATCGCCGGTTTCCGGATCAAGGCCTTTGTATTTTGTAATACAGAACAGGTTTGAACCTGTAGCATAAATCCGTACGCGGTTGGCATGCCAGCTGTTTAGTAGTTTTTGAGGCAGGTTATAGCCTAAAGTCAATGCCGATAAACGCAGATACGAGGCATCCTGAATGGCATAGTCCAGATCGGACGGGTTGTACCGGTTGTAACTGGTATTGTCAATTACGCGGGGAATATTGGTATTGGTGTTGGTTGGTGTCCAGCGGTTTAACAGATCGGTTGAAGCCATGCTTGAACCCACGCTGTTGATCAGACCTTCATAATAACCGCTGATCTTTTTGGCGCCATGCGAGTAAACAAACACCGCGTTTAAAGTTATCCCCTTGTAAGAAACATCGGTTGCAAAGCCACCGTAGTATTTCGGATCTTCGTTACCAACAATCTGCAGGTCATACTGGTTAACAATACCATCTTTAACGCCGTTAGGGCCCGAAACATCAAGCGCAAACAGATCGCCCAGACCTACTGTTTTACCATTGTAGTTAAGGCCCTGCCACTCAGCGCGGTTTGATTCCTGCGCTATACCGCCCGAACGAAGGGTATAGATACCGTGCAGCGGCTGGTCAACAAATAAATTGCCTTCACGCTGTATGGTGCTGCCAGATATGTTATAGATCTGCTGGGCATTGCCATATAATTGTTTTACCGTGTTTTTGGCAAAAGATATATTGCCGGATAATGACCAGTTCCAATCTTTGCTTTTAACTACCTGGCCGCTTAATGAAAGATCGACGCCTTTGTTATTTACACGACCCACGTTTTGCAACTGATGCGTATAACCGGTAGTGGTAGCCAGTTGACGATCAAGCAGCAAGTTATCATTATTGATGTAAAACGCGTCGGCAGTAACAGACAGGCGCGAGTTCAGGAAAGCCATATCTAAACCAAGATTGGCTTGTTTTTGCCTTTCCCAGGTGAGATCCGGGTTGCCCTTCAGGCCATCATTTGCCAATAATGCGTTGTTGTTGTTAACTTTTGAACCATACAACGTCTGGAAAGCATAATTGGTGATATCCTGGTTACCTACAACGCCATAACCCACACGCAGAGCCAATTGGTTAAATATTTTCTGCTGTTTCATGAAATCTTCTTTAACAACATCCCATTTTACCGAAGCTGATGGGAAAATACCATACTGATGTCCCGGCGCAAACCTGGATGAACCGTCATCACGTGCGGTAGCAGTCACGAAATACTTATCATCAAAGCTGTAGGTAAAACGAGCGATCACCGAAAAGATGGAGTAAGCGTAAAAGGTTGATCCTATGGTTGTTTTGTCCTGGGCGGCCGCACCATTCAGGTCATAGTATAACAGGTCGTTGCTGGCGAAACGGTCGCCTTGCGCCAAAGTATAATCGGAGGTGCGTTTGCTGGCACTGGTACCCAACAACGCAGTAATGCGGTGTCTGGAATTAAAGGTTTTACTATAGGTAGCGGTATTATCCCATTGCCAGTACAGGTCATTCCAGCGTTCGGCTTTGGCCCGTGCATCGCCATTGTAATTCCGGATAGCTTCCTGGATGTTGTTTGGTGTAAACGTAGAGTAGCTTTGCTGCCCGTAATCAACAGAAAAGGTTGAACGTATATCCAAACCCGTTATCGGGTTTACATTGATAAAGTTTGATATTGACAGGCGGTTGCGGTTTTGCCTGCGGGTAATATCAAGCGCGTTGAACGGGTTAAAACTATTGTTGCTGTTTTGACCAAGCGCACGGTAATACACGGTTAAGTAATTAGGCGTATACCTGGTAGCTGCAGCACGGTACGGATCATAATTTAAAAGTGGGTTGGCATTAATGGCCTGGTTGTACGCATCGTCATCGGGCAGATGATCGTCAGTACGGGTAAAGCCGGTATTGGTGCCAATTTTTAACCATTTTTTAACCAGGTAATCCGCATTAAAACGACCACTATATTTGTTTTGAGTTAAGGTTTGTATAATCCCTTTTGTACCGGCATAGCCCAAACTCAGGTAAAATGAGCCTCTTTCGGTACCACCTGCAAAGCTTAAAGCATGGTTTTGCTGATAGCCGGTCTGCGAAATAGCTTTAAGCCAGTCGTAGGTTTTACCGCTGTTATAAGTGTCAAATTCTTGTTGTGAGAAAGCTAAGTTGGTTTTAAGCAAGGTATTGTTAATGTAATCCTGTCTGTTGGCGTTAGGATTATCTTTGATGTAACCGTTAGCATAGGCATCCACGCGTAAATCAAATAACTGTTGGGCACTCATGGTTTCGGGCCTGTTGGCATAGTTAGAGAAGCCGGCCCAGGCATCATAGCTAATGGTACCATCGCCAGGTGATTTTTTGCCTTTTTTGGTGGTGATAACCACAACACCATTGGCACCACGCGAACCGTAAAGGGCAGTAGCCGAAGCGTCTTTCAATATGGATACCGTTTCCACATCGTTCATGTTGATGGAATTAAAGCCACCAAGGTTGTTTTCCATGATCAAACCGTCTACTACATAAATAGGGGTTGAGCCGGAGTTGATGGTGTTGGTACCACGGATCTTGATCACGGGGTCGTCGCTTGGTTTGGAGCCGCCACCTATAAATACGCCAGCCACACGACCCTGCAAGGCGCTGCTAACATTGGTAACTGTGCGTTCCTGTAACGTTTTGGAATCTACGTTACTTACAGAGCCGGTAAGGTCGCCTTTTTTGAAGGTTGTACCTACCACTACGATTTCGGCAAGGCTGTTATTCGATGTTACCAGGGTAATTTTCAGAGGCTCGGTTGTGGCAAGTACTTCTTTGGTTTCAAAACCTATAGCGGTGAAAACCAATGCTGTGCCCGGGCTTACATTTAGTGAAAAGTTACCATTAATATCTGTAACGGTTCCGGTTCTGGTACCCTTAATGGTTACCGTAACACCAGGAACTGCCAAACCTTTATCATCCTTAACATTACCCGTAACAGGAGCCTGGTTCATATCCAGGTCGGCTCGTTTGTTAACCACTGTGGGAGGGTTGTTTTTGATGATGATCACGTCGCCCGAAACTTCATAAGCCAGGTTAAGCGGCGTAAACAGATCGGTTAACACGTTGCCTAAGGTTTTTTCTGTAAACGAGGCGTTAACCTTTTGATTATCATTGATCAGTGCCGGGCTAAACACAAAGTTAATATGGTATTTTTCTTCCAGCCTTTTAATTACTGTTTTTAACGCGGTGTTATTTTCGCTTACCGTGATCTTTGTATTTAAAATAGCCTGTGCCTTACTATCTTTTGCAATTGCGCTTCCTAATAATGAGAGACTTAATGTTAACTGTAAAAATGTGATCTTCATTATTTTTACGAGTATAGGTTTATATTTCATAAATTTGGTTAGAGTTAATGATTCGTTAATAACTTGACAAAAAAGCCCCGCTCAACCTTTGCAAGAGGTTACAGTAAATGAGTATCCATCATTTGTGGGGCTAAACATTTGGACCGGCAGTACCGCAAATATTGCCGGTTTGTTTTTTAGGTGGGTTTAAGTATTTCTTTCTCTCATCATATTCAATAGGTTTAATAATAGGTTAATTGGTTGGTATAGGGTTTGGGTTTTGACCGTTGATAATAATGCGGCCATCAATAAATTGGCAGGTGGCATTAATAGCCTTGCATATCAGCTTAACTTTTTCGTCAAGCGGCCTGTCAGAAATAGATATGGTGAGGCTGATGCCGCCCAGTTTGGCTTTGTCGTACTCAATATTTACATCGTAGTCCTTATTTATCCGGTCGATAACTGCTGATAAGGGAGCGTTATCGAATGTAAATTCTTTTTGCGCCATTTCTTTTGACAGGGTCAATGGAATAGCGAGTGTTTCTTTTTTAAAGCTTAACTGTTTATCAGCAACGGTTACCTGTTGGTTTGGCGTAAGAATAACCTCATGTTGGCGTTTACCCTCTTTGGTTACTTCCTTTTGATTGTAAACCAATACTTTGCCGGTATTTACCACCACTTTAAAATTTTGGTTGTTGCGCCTGCTTGTTACGGTAAAGCTGGTACCCAATACCTGCACTACCATATCGTGGCTATGCACCCGGAAAGGCATCTGTGGATTTTTGTGTATCTCAAAAAAGGCTTCTCCATCTAAAAAAACCTCTCTTTTATCATGAAATGAGCGCAGGTATTTTAATCCGGAGCCTGGTTTTAAAACGGCAAGACTGCCATCACTCATGCGCACCAGTTTTGATTTTGGGGTATGATTGATCACCTGTAAAAACGGATCGGCTTGAGAGGAAACAGGTTGACGATACTTCTTAAAAAACAAAAAGCCTGCACCGGCAACCAATATCACCGTAGCTGCAACACGAAACCAACCGGTTTGGTAAAACCGTTGTTTGATCACAGCGGGCTCATATTGTTCAATAGCTTGCTGGTAAATGTTTGTTGCCATAGCGTTTACCTCGGCATTAGTCAGCTCTTCCGTTAAAGGGTTAACCCTTATAGCCAGGATAATGGCGCGTGCCTGATCGACGGTCTTCTTTCTGCCGGGGTTTTCAGCAAGCCATTGCTCCCAGAAAGCCTGGTGGTGTGGCTGGTTTTTTAAAACCCAGTCAATAAAAAAATCGTCATGCAAAAAGTCTTCGACTTCGTAATTCGTATAGTTGGTCACCTGGAACAGATTCAATTGGTTATTACCCTATATATTCCGAAAAGGCTGAATATTACCCTCCTAAGGGATAAAAAAATGGAAGTTTTTTGTGAATTTGTTATAACTGTCTGATAAACAATTGTATAATTTTACAAATTCAGGTTCGAAAAGGCGATGATCAGCACAACCCATTCGGCCCTGAAGTTTTTATAGGCCTTTTGCAACAGGTTATGAACCGATTGTTTGCTGATTTCCATGATCTGCGCGATGTTATCAAAGTCAAGGTTCTCATAAAAACGTAAGTACATGATCTCGCGCTGGCGCGGGGGCAGGGCGTTTAGTACCTGTTGAATCCTGGAGCTTAAGGTTATGGTTTCCAGGTCGATTATCATTTTTGATTCGATATTGAATTCAACCAGGAACTCATAGCTTTCGTCGAGTGCCTCGCTCCGGTTCCATTTAGATTGTTCGCGGAATATCCTGAGGCGGATGGCTTTAAATAAATACCATTTTACAGCAGGCGTGGGGCTGATGCGCAGCCTTCGGTTCCATAACTCCAGGAACACATCCTGGATACAATCTTTTAGAAAATCTTTGTCCTGATAAATGCGGTAGCCGTAGTTAAAAAGAGGCTTGGAATATTTTTGTATAAGCTGGGTATAGGCCACTTCATCGCCATCCCTAAACAGATCCCAAAGCTCGGAATCATCAGCAGTAAATAGCTTATCGTTATTGGGGGCCATTTTGGTTATACACTTATAAAAGCATCTTCAATTTACACAATTCAGTTTAAACCGAAGATGAAAATAAAGGCAAAGTTATTCAAAAGTTAATTAACCCTAAGGTTTTGAAGCTTAAACCCGTGAAAAAAATGTTCAAACAAATAAACCAAGACCCAAAAACAACCTGTAGGTTTAAACTTAATCAAAGGTTTAAAAATACAGGCATCTACACACTAACCATTTTATCAAAATAATATCTAAATTATCGCACCCAAACTCTACCCTTTATCATGACTACAACTATTGCCGAACCCGTTTACTGGTCAGCCCAAAAAAAAGCCGGATTTCGCTTTGTGTTAATCTTTCTTCTAAGTTTTATTTTTTTTAATCCTAACGGAGCTTATCCAAATCCGGTTGTTGGACTGCTTACGGAAACTCAGCACAGTTTTATCATCTGGTTTGCAAAACATGTGCTTAACCTGGCCAGACCGATCACCGCATTTACGGGTGGCAGCGGCGATACACGGTATGATTATATTATGCTGCTGTTGATATTTACCTTGTCAGTAATAGCCGCCATTATATGGACCTTGTTGGATAGAAAAGCACGCAACTACAGTAAACTGTATTACTGGCTTACCGTAATTGTACGTTTTTATTTAGGCATCATGATGCTGGAGTACGGCTTTGTTAAAGTTATTAAATTGCAATTTCCAACACCCTCCCTCGTCAGATTATCGCAACCTTACGGTGATTCATCCCCTATGGGATTAGCCTGGACGTACATTGGTTACTCTACCGGCTTTAATTACTTTGCTGGTATAGCCGAGGTTACTTGCGGTTTATTATTGTTTTTTAGACGCACATCGCTTTTTGGGGCGCTTTTAGGGGTGGTGGTAGCTGGTAATATCATGGTTATCAATTATTGTTTTGATGTGCCGGTTAAGCTGTTATCAACCGCGTTGGTCGTGATGAGTATATTTCTGCTGCTGAGTGATGCGGAGCGTCTTATCAATGTTTTCTTTTTAAATAAAACAGCCTTACCCGCCAGTCTTTCGCCACACCGGTTTAAAAAACGATGGAAAAATATTAGCCTTATTGTAATTAAATACCTGATCATCATCTACGTACTTGCCGGAAATATTACCAACGATATAAAGATGGCATCCTTGTATGGCGAAAAAGCCAAAAAACCGCTGCTTTATGGTATTTATAACGTGGAAAGTTTTATACGCAATCAGGATACCGTGGCTCCGCTTGCCACTGATACTACCCGGTGGAAACGGCTGATTATCAGCAACAGCAATAGCGCGCAGATTAAATTAATGAACGATACCAACAGGTATGTGGGTTTTAAAGTAGATACTCAAATACATTATGTTGTTATCAACACCGTTACCGATACATCGGATAAGTTTTACTTCACCTATACACAACCGCGCCCCGGTGTTTTGCTGTTAAAAGGAAAATGGATGGAAGACTCTTTGAAAATTAAACTTAACCGTTTTGACGAAAAGCAGTTTATGCTGATGCGCAGAGGATTTCACTGGATAAACGAATATCCGTTTAATAAGTAAATGTATGGTTCCATTACCTATTACCCGGATATCCGTG
This sequence comes from Mucilaginibacter sp. 22184, assembly GCF_052045695.1. NCBI lineage: Bacteria > Pseudomonadati > Bacteroidota > Sphingobacteriia > Sphingobacteriales > Sphingobacteriaceae > Mucilaginibacter > Mucilaginibacter sp. 22184. The sequence continues at coordinate 77,239 of NZ_JBQEPI010000006.1, read as the reverse complement.
TGTAAACTATCTTGCGTATTTCAAATTCGGGTTAATTGCGGGGCTTAATGAGTTGGCTCGCCTGCCGATAAAAGGATACCTTCATGCGCATTCTCTACACCATTGGCAAAACCATTATGATTGATGAACATCTTTTCGTTCTCGATCATAAAATGAGCGCCATCAACCTTAAAATTACCTTTGATGGTGATTACCGCGTCGGGATGTTGTACGCCAATTTCGTTAACTATATGACTGCCTAAACCATGAAATTCATGCTCATTTAACTGGTATACATCCAAAACCGGCTCATGATGTCCTGTTTGAAACACCCAAACCCGGTTAGCATCCGTTTCCACATGCACAGTTGATGGGCCACTTTCCAGACGGTTGCCGCTTATTTTGATGACTTCGCCGGATAGGGTAGTGATATTGGCATCGATAACGAGCGATTGATCTTCCGAGCCCCGTTCGTGCTTATAAAATGAGAGTACCTTTAAAAATTCGGTGCTTTTATCACCGTCTGTGTAGGTCAGGGTGTTTTGGCGGCTTAAAAATATGCTGGTGCCAAAAATAAATGCATGTTTCATAATGGTAACTTGGTTTAATTTTGATTACTTACTTAACGTATGCTGCAGCTCAAATGTTTTAATAATGAGTAACTTATATATGAGCTTTATGGCAAAGTAAAATTGAGCTTCCTACCAAAACTCCTACCTTCTTTATTGTACAATTTTGCCTGTATATTTTACACTCATTAGCATGGATTTTATTCAAAAAATAACACAATACTATCATACCGAATCAAGGCATGGCTTTACCGGTGCAGCATTTGGCGTATTACTAATAATAGTCGGGTTATTGTTTTGGCGTTTTTCCAAACCGCTATCTTTATTAAAGGGATTATCACTGCCTTTGCTTGTTATTGGTCTGGTGATGGGCATGGGTGGTTTTGGCGATGGTTACGTAACCCAGAAAGCGCTGCCCCAAAAGTTGCGTTTATACCGGGAGAACAAACAAGCTTTTTTTAAAGAAGAGGTTCCGAAGGTTGAACGCACCCACCATTCCTGGCTGCGTATCAGGATAGTTTGGAGTGTGCTGGCATTTGCAGGTGCCTTATTGCTTTTTACGGTGAAAAAGAGTTATTGGATAGGCGTGGGTCTGGGGGCTTTGCTCATGGGCATTATCGGGAACGTGGAAGAGGCTATTTCCATGCGCTTTAACGAACGTTATTACCAGGAAGTATTGCAAGCCGCCAAACCTCAGATGATCACACAGATACAGAAAACAGAACCCCGCGCACTTATACTTATACAGGTTCAACCCCTGGCAAACAAACAAAATGTCACTGTTAAAACCGGGCAAAACGAACAGCCAAAAATAGAAAGAGATACGTTGATGCACTTGCAGTCTCCTTTAGTGAGAGATATCATTGCCCTAAGCAGATCATTTGAAAGATCGACTGAGGTTTTAGACATCAATGTGATAACTGATCATGCAAAAGAATTTGACGAGGGAGAAGCCACTAAGCCGGGGAAAAAGAAAAAGCTACTCGATTACTACCGTTCCGATCTTATCCGGGCGAATAATGTATCAGCAAAACATTGCTGGTTGGGCAAAAAGTATCTTGATTGAAATGCTATTGATTCTTGATTTTTAGGGGTACATTGTGGTAACCAATTATGCCGCGCTATGAAAAGAAAAACATTTATTCAATTAAGCACTACCTTAATGGCTACACCGTTACTATCATCATTGGAGGGCTGGGCTCAGGCTCCGCGATTAAAAAACTGGGCTGGTAACCTAACCTACAGCACCAATCATGTATTTTACCCCAAATCGGTTCAGGAAGTTCAGCAACTGGTTAAAAAATACGATAAACTGAAGGTGCTGGGTACCAGGCATTGTTTTAATACCATTGCAGATAGTAAGGACAACCTGCTCTCGACCAAAGAGCTCAACAAAGTGATAAGTCTGGATAAAAAAGCCCATACTGTTACCGTTGAAGGAGGCATCAAATACGGCGAACTGGCACCATACCTGCATAAAGAGGGTTTTGCACTGAATAACCTGGCCTCTTTGCCGCATATTTCTGTGGCGGGATCAATCACCACAGCTACGCATGGCTCGGGTGTAAAAAATGGTAATCTATCCAGCGCGGTTACCGCCCTGGAAATTGTAAAGGCCGATGGCAGTATTGTTCACTTATCTAAAGCAGCGAATCCTGAAAAACTGAACGCTGCCGTGGTAGGTCTTGGTGCGCTCGGGGTGGTTACCAAAGTTACCTTACAGATAGAGCCCACCTTTATGATGCAGCAGCGGGTGTTTACCCAAATGCCCATGGCGCAGGTTAAGCAAAACTTTGAAAAAATAGTATCTGCCGGTTATAGCGTGAGTTTATTTACCGACTGGCAGCACGACAGCATCAACGAGGTTTGGATAAAAAGCCGTATCGGTAGGGATAAAGATCATAACGGCCCCGAATTTTATGGCGCCAAAGCCGCCACCAAAAATGTGCACCCCATTATCGCGCTCTCTGCCGAAAACTGTACCGAGCAAATGGGCGTTCCCGGACCCTGGTATGAGCGCTTGCCACACTTTAAAATGGGTTTTACCCCCAGCAGCGGTAAGGAACTGCAATCTGAATACTTTGTGCCGATGAATCACGCAGTAGAAGCCATAACCGCTATAGCGCGTTTAGGTAAGCAGATAGGGCCGCATTTGTTTATCACCGAGATCCGTACCATTGCTGCCGACCAGCTGTGGATGAGCCCCTGCCATAATCAAACCTCAGTTACCATTCACTTTACCTGGAAACAGGAAACAGCTGCTGTATTGAAACTGTTACCCCTGATTGAAAAAGAACTTTCACCCTTTAACGCCCGCCCACATTGGGGCAAAATATTTACCATGGCGCCCAAAGTACTGGAATCGCGCTACGAAAAACTCAATGACTTTAAAAAGCTGGTAGCTGAGTTTGACCCAAAAGGAAAGTTTAGGAACGACTTCTTGAGTAAGGAGATATACGGGTAGGGGGAAGATGACAATAAAGGGGTGTCATGCTGAGCTTGTCGAAGCATGGTGGGAAGGCCTCTGCGCGCGACCCTTCGGCAAGCTCAGGGTGATAGGCCACTTTTGTTCCCTTAGGGTCTCCTGAAAGGGACCCTGAGGTTCGCCGTCTGGCAATTCAAAACACAGGGTCCTCTCCGAGAGGCCCTGTGGGGACATTAAGGATAAGAGGAACAAGGAATAAGGATCTTTTCTTTGTTCCCCAAATCCTTATTCTCCAAAGTCCTTATTCCCCAAAGTCCTACAATCCCCAAAGTCCCATAGTCCCCCAGTTCTAAAAATCCTGCTGACATACTGCTGTCACGGCGCTGCACCAGTTTTGTATAGCAATACAAACCAAATGAACAGGACAGACAGGTTATTGGAGGTACTGGCCGTTTTACAAACCCAAAAGGTGGTAACGGTTGATTACTTAAAAGAAAAGTTCCGCATCAGCACGCGTACGCTTTACCGCGATATCCAATTGCTTACCGAACTTCGGATAACTGTGCAATATGAAAACGAAAAAGGTTGTTTTATCCTGAAAGGTTACCGCGAGCCAACGCGGGAAATGCCTGTTGGCATCCGGGATATGGGCCAGGTTTCCCAAAGCATCATCCTGATACCCGATCATTTGAAAAATGATGTTTTAGCTTTATTGTCGGTCAGCAAGAATGACGCAAAATAGCAGAGCAAAAATCAACTGCTTTTTGTTTAAGTGGATTTCAAAATTTAATACTTTTTAAAATTTAAAAACGCATCAAAATCGCCTTGAAATTTGTTAAAAGCGTTAAACTTGGACTTTTTTGAGTGATTTTTAATCTTTTTTAGCCCGTTTTTGAGCGGAAATTTGTTAAAATTTAAGGTTTAAAAAGTTTTTTGACGCACTTTATTTGACCACCCCGAGTTGTTTCATCATGGCCAGCTCGTCGGTTACCCGCCAGTGTTCTGTGATCTTTCCGTTCTCAATTTTTTCAATGTTGATCTGATTAACTTCTACATGCTTCCCGGTAGGCGCTATCCCGAATAAGGTGCCTGTTTGGGTTCCGGTCATAACTACACGCGCAACGGCTCTGTTGTTGGTTACAATAATGTCTTTTATTTCATAATGCAAGTCCGGAAATCCCGCACGTATGGCCGTAATTATAGGTTTTAATCCTGCAGGGCCTTTCGGAGGGTTAGGTGTTGATGGGGTGTGGTTGATATAATTCTTGCTTAAAATACTGTCCAGCACGTTCAACCGGCCCTTGTTCCATGCCTCGTTAAAATAGGTTTGGATGATCTGTTTGTTCCTGTTCTCAGTTGTACGATCGGTTACTGAAGTGGTCTGGGTACAAGCCGCGAACAATAAGGGTAGTAGTATGGAAAATCGATAATGTTTCATAGCTTATTTAAAATAAAACACAAAGGAATAAACTACTCACCAAAAATTTATGAATGTAGTTTCATGGTTTTTTGAATCTGCCTAGATCATAGAAATGTCATTTACGGAAAATAATTTACATATAGGCTAAGGGTAAAGGGGAAATAGCCTGACTGTATATCAGAATAATTTTCATGAAGAGTAAGGGTAAATGTACCTAAGCGTGTTTCAAGAGAAATATGAATTAAAAAACAACATCAAACTGTATGCAGGGAAGGATCCACCAGGTAGCCAGTTTGGCAAACAAATCATTTAAAATAACCCCATAACAACTCATGAAAACTAAGATCTTGTCTTTAATTGCGATAACTACAGTATCATTCTCCCTATCGACGCAGGCACAGCAAAGCACACCCGTAGAAGAGGGTGTGTCAGCACCCATAACTACGGTTCCGAATTTGGGTTCCTTTGAAGCCGACTATACCTATTCTCCCTTTAAAATCAATGGTAAAGACCTGAATATACAGCAAGTAAACGGAAATCTTACTTTGCCCTTATACAGCAAAATGCAAAACGGAAAAGTTGATTTTTTACTGGCAGGAGTAGGGTATAGCGGCCTGTTTCTTTCTGGCATGGGCAATCAGTTTGGCGGCGATAATTTTCATGCCATTTCGGTTCCCCTTACTTTTCAAAAGGCATTTTCGCCAAAATATGCCTTGCTCATTTCAGCGGTACCAACACTATCTTCTGATCTGAAGGATATCTCTGGTGATGATATGCTTTATACCGGAGTGGCAATGTTAAAGATCAGGAAATCAGCTAAATTTACTTACTCAATAGGGGTAGTTTATTCAAAACAGTTCTTTGGTTCAGTGCTTGTTCCGGTATTTGGCATCGACTGGAACATTTCCGACAAACTAAGCTTATCAGGAACAATCCCGGTTTCTGAAAAATTGAACTATAAGCTATCCAAAAAAAGTAATCTCGGCTTCAACGGCGATTTTGGCATCGGTGGAGGTACTTACCGTTTGTCAAAAAAGATGAACTCCGATTACTTCCAGGCACAGCAATTCAAGGCTTCGCTATACTACAATTATGCGCTGGCCAAGAATTTCTCGGTAGAGGTGAGTGCCGGGTATAATGTTGTCCAAAAGCTCGATCTGTATGATAAAGATCAAAAAGTTAACTGGGTACCGTTTAACAATCTCGACAAACGGGGAGCTCCTTTAACCGAATTAAAGAAAACAGGTGTGGCGGTATCAACAGGTATTAATTACCGGTTTTAAAAACTATCCCTCAAACTATACAATTTATCCTAAAAATAAAGGAATGATGATTAAACAGGCATATGCACCAAGAATGACAGATACTATGGTAGAAGTTTTTAAAACAGATGTTCAAAATGTTGATCAATCGGTTAAGCTTATCCGCAAACTCAGGCAATATATTCCAGGTATCGAAATAAACTTTGATCTGGAAGATTGTGATCGCGTTTTACGAATTGAGGGGGAGCATGTCCCAGTGCCCAGAGTCATCAAACTGATGAATAATAACGGATATTATTGCGAGCTTTTATAAGCAGATCATTTATATATAAAATCCACCCGGTTGTTTGGGTGGATTTTATTGCTTTGTACCGACTGATCAATGCCGTGATCCCAGATCACTGTCTTTCGGGTCACCGCTTATTTGGCGGGTAAGTTCGTTGCAATAATTTATCTGCCCATCCTGAATGTGAAATTCAGCTATCACCTGAACCTCGCCTGTATTACCTTCTTTAGTAGTCGCCTTCACCCGGTGATTGGTGAAAACAATATCATTATCCTGGGCCATGGAATCAAAAACTAAAGTCATGGATGCTATGGCCTCTTTAAGTACTTTAATATGTTTGATGAACTCATTAAAGTGCAGCGTTTTACCGTCTACATATTGTACGTAATCAGTACTAAAATAGCGCTTTACGATCGTTTCGTCATAACCCGGTTTCTCAAAAATGTTTTGAAATATTTCCTGAATTAACTTTTTATAATCTTTCATTAACTTGTTGTTTTATAGTGCAAATCAACAGCAAAAGTCCTTGTAATGAAATGGAAGATAGCGGGGAACTATTGGATTATACACGGTGATTTCTACATCGATGGTGCAGTTTTATTTAAAGTTTGCAACTGAAAAGTTACCGTAATGAAACTATTTATTAACCCGGATTTAACTTAAATTGAACACGTAAAGTTCAACTTTGAACCGGGTATTTATGATGAGCCAGTAATGGCGTAAATGATGCTCATAAATTATTTCTGCAACGGATAGATGAGTATTGTAAAAGGAATATTTACGCACAAAAGTGAGTCGGTTGGATCGATTGAAGAAATAGATCTGGATGTTCTTTTTAAAGAGCATTATGACAGGCTGGTATATTTTTCTTTTCAATTGGTTAAGGATAAAGATCATGCGGAAGATATTGTCCAGGATGCATTTATAAAATATTGGCACCACCGTGATACGGTAATGCAGGACAATATAGCCGTTAAGAATTTCCTGTACAGCACCGTTCGTAATGCAAGCCTTAACAGCATCAGGCATAATAAAGTGGTGGAGGGTTACATACAATACTACGGAAATACGGAGCCCGAAGAACCACCTGTAATTGAAGCCATCATCACCGCCGAGGCTATGGCCGAGATCCACGCCGCTATCCATGCGTTACCGGATAGCCATCGATCCATATCTATCATGGGTTATTTTGATGGTAAAAAGAACCAGGAAATAGCCGATGAGCTCAATATGTCTATCAATACGGTAAAAAAGCAGAAACAAAGGGCCCTGGAACTGCTCCGGGTAAAACTTTCGCCCGAGTTATTTACCTGGTTTACATTAGCCCTGCTTACTTTCAGGAAATAATCTTACTACTGTAACTGTTCAAGCTTTTTCTGGATCACTTGTTTACTGGCTACGGTTCTGGCAATAGACAAAGCCGTCTCAAAATTGGCTTTTGCTTGATCATTATCAATACCAGTATAAAGCTCACCCAATAGGGTAAAATAAAATTGGTTATCTGTTAGCTTTAGTTTTTCGGCTTCCACAATCGCCTCGGCTTTACTGTTGGCTTTTGATAAGGCAAATGTGCGGTTGAGCGCGGCAATGGGGGAGTAGGCTACTTGTAATAAACGGTTATACAACTGCAGTACCTTTTCCCATTTTTCTTTGGTATCGTTCTTTTGAGTGCTCCAATAAGCTATGCTAGCTTCAATATGGTATTTGGAAAGGGTGTTGCCGGTTGTGGCGCATTTTAAAAAATAAGCGCCTTTACTAATCAGTTCCGCGTTCCAAAGATCAACATCCTGATCATCGTATAAAATATGTTCACCATTCTCACCCTCGCGGGCATCAAAACGTGAAGCATGAAAACACATTAAAGATAGCAGGGCATTTACCGGTGGTTTGTTGGTACTACTGTTCTCGATCAGCATATAACATAAACGCATAGCCTCAAGGCAAAGCTCTTTACGTAAGGTTTGATGTTGACTAACGGAATAATAACCCTCACTAAATAACAGGTATATAGTTGTTAATACATTTTCAAGTCGCTCATCAATTTCGGCAGGGGCAGGTAGTTCAATTTTTATTTTTTCGGTCCTGATTTTTTCTTTAGCTCTGAATAAGCGTTTGTTGATGGTTTCCTTATTGGTTAAAAAAGCCTCGGCAATTTCGTCAATGCCAAAACCGCAAAGAATACGCAACGATAAGCCAATCTGCGCTTCGGGAGATATGGCCGGGTGGCAAATGGCAAACATCATCTGTAACTGGCTATCGTTGATGTTTTGTGGCGACAGATCGATGTCCAACTCATGAAATTCAGGAGCAGCAGTTCTTACTTCTGGCGATACCTTGCTTTCAAAAACGGTATTGCGCTGCAGATGATTTTTAGACTTGTTTTTGGCCACATTGTATAACCATGCAGTTGGATTGGGCGGAACGCCATGAAAACTCCAGGTTTGTGCCGCTGCTAAAAAGGTATCGCTGGTAATATCTTCGGCAGTTTCCATTTGGTCAAAGCCAAACCGGCGGCAAAGTACAGCTACTATTTTCCGGTATTCGGTTCTGAACAAGTGTGGTATGAGTTCCTGTTTTTGCATGGTAAGATGAGCGTTGGATTGACTCAATTAACCCAAAAGTGGGTTTACACAATTTTCTTAAAAAAATTCATAACTAATTTATTATCAATTATATAAGTCAATGTTAATCGTAAATTGTGTAAACCCATGTAAACCCACTTTTTGCATAAATATCACCGGCTTAACCTCAATGCGTAGGTGATGCAAAACCAGTAACGGTTTGATAATTTGGCCTCAATAATTTAATGGATACCGTCGCGCCGGGCTATCCTGCGCACCTCTACACTATTACCATCACCTTGTAATACCGGGCTGCCTTTAGCAAACTCTACCGCTTCTTCCACAGAATCGGCTTTTACAATAATGTATCCTCCGATGGTTTCCTTGATCTCGCCGAAAGGGCCATTAGTAACCACATTATTGTGCCAAACTACCCTGGCGTCATCAAAAGGTAAACCGGTGCCGCTGCTGAATTTATTTTGTGCCGCGATGCCACCTATCCAGTCCATCGTTTGTTTCATCCAAACCTCAATCTGCTCAGGTGAAGCTACTTTACTACCATCCTCGTGCCTGAAAATTAAAATGAATTCGTCCATTGTTTCAAATTTTAATCGTTAATAAATATATGAATTACACCTGCATATCAAGCGAATAGACCCAAATTGGACACCAGGTAAAAAATAAATGAATTTTTTTGATGACCTCTTTATCCTTTTTAAAAACAAGGGTGTCTTTATATACGAAACGGAAATATGAATAATTACCAACCCTATTTTGATCTGGGTAAGCTGATCGCGAAATATCTGCGAAAGGAGCTTACCACCGAGGAGAAAGACCAACTGGAGCAATGGCTTCAAGCAGATACACGCAACCAGGAATTATTCAGAAAACTAACCGATGAAGTTACAATTGATTCGGAATTGGAAACCTTTGAAGCAAACGATAAGGATAAAGCGTGGCAAAATATTGTAAAAAAAACGGGGTTTAAAAATATCACCCGTAAAAAAACTGCCGCCAAATTGTGGCCCTACGCGGCAGCTATAATCGTATTAATAGCTTCAGCTATTACATTAACCAGATATTTTAATACATCAGGTGAGCAGAAGATGGCTATTAAGCCGCAGAAAGACCTTCCGCCCGGAAGCAATAAAGCTATTCTGACATTGGCCGATGGATCAAAGGTTGTTTTGGATGATTCCAAACAGGGAAAAATAGCCAATCAGCAAAATATTATCATTACTAAAGATAAAAGCGGAGAGTTGGTTTATCAGGCTGCTGAATCCGCTAAACCAAAAGAATTACCGCAATTTGAAAAAGTAGTGATGAATATGCTGGCCACACCACGCGGTGGTCAGTATCAAATTGTTTTACCTGATGGTACCAGGGTTTGGCTAAACTCGGCCTCGTCGTTAAAATATCCTGCAGCATTTGTTTGTAATGAACGTAGGGTTGAACTTAACGGAGAAGCCTATTTTGAAGTAAGTAAAGATCCCTCAAAACCTTTTTATGTAAAAACCGCTACTCAAACGGTCATGGTTTTAGGTACGCATTTCAATATTAACAGCTATACCGATGAAGCGGCTACCAAAACAACACTGCTGGAAGGTAGTGTAAAAGTTACCGGGAATGCAACCGGAGCAAGCGCCAAACTTAAACCAGGAGAACAGGCGGTAAATACAATAAACGCTATTGAAGTAAAGGAAAATGCAGATATAGATGAGGCGGTGGCCTGGAAAAACGGCAAATTCCTTTTCCGTAATACCGATCTGCATACCATTATGCGCCAATTATCCAGGTGGTATGATGTAGATGTGGAATACCAGGGCAATGTGGTACAAAAACATTACCGGGGCCGTATTTCGCGGAATGTACCGGTGTCAGAGATATTTCAAATATTAAAAACAAGCGGCATAAACTTCACAATTGACGGGAGGAAGATTATAGTAAGATCATAAAGCCTGATAACGGCAACCGGCAAGGCCGGGCGACCGAGATTGGCTCATAAAAAAGCCGGAAAGTGTTACGAGCACCTCCGGCCGGAGTAATGGGCTGACCATATAAAATCATATTGACTAAATACACTTTTTACTAAACAACCCAAACAAAAGTATGGATTTTTCTACATTTCCTGCGCCCGTATGTGAAGGCACGCGGGTAAATAAAATTAATAAGATTACCAATTGTTTTTCCCGGATAAATCCGGCTACAAAAAGGAAATTTATTATGCGGATTAAACTTATCACAGCTTTACTTTTTGCCGTATGCCTTCATCTGAGCGCCGCGAGCTTTAGCCAAAGCATTACCCTTTCCGAAAAGAATGCCAGTATCGAGAGCATCTTAAATAAAATAGAGCAGCAAAGCGGCTATGATATTTTTATGCAAACAGAATTGGTAGCCAACAGCAACAAAGTATCACTTAGCGTGAAAAACCTGGCGTTAACCGCGGTATTGGATAAGGTGTTCAAAGGCCAGCCAATTACCTATGCTATAGTTGGTCACACCATTGTTGTTAAAGAAAAACAATCGGGCAAACCAGTATCAGCGGCTAATCAAGCTATGTTAGCCTCTGTGTATACGGGTAAAGTAGTTGATGCCGACACCAAAGAACCGCTTATCGGTGCCTCTGTTGGTGTAAAAGGCGGCGGCAAAGCCACCTCAACCGGCCTTAATGGTGATTTTAAGCTAAAATTAGGTGATGACGATACTAAAATACTGGTGATTTCCTACATCGGCTATGTCACACAAGAAGTGCCAATTACCGGTAAAAATGATCTGGGCCTGATCTTACTAAAATCAAGTGCCAATGCCATGAAAGAGGTTGTAGTAACCGGCGATCTGGCTATTGATCGTAAAACACCGATAGCAGTATCAAGCATCAATCAACAATATATTGAAGAAAAATTGGGCGGCCGTGATATTCCGCAATTGTTGCAAAGTACACCAGGCATAATGGCTACAGCGCAGGGTGGTGGTTATGGCGATTCTCGTATCAGTATCCGTGGTTTTTCAAGTGGTTCCAAGAAAGGTAACGTTGCCCTAACCATTAACGGTATTCCTGTTAATGACATGGAAAACGGATCAATCTTTTGGTCAAACTGGTCGGGTCTTACCGATGTAACCAACTCTGTGCAGGTACAACGTGGTTTAGGGGCTTCAAAAATTATCGTTCCGTCATTTGGCGGTACCATTAATATCACCACACGTACAACAGACGCAGAAAAGGGTGGATATATTTCACAAACTATTGGTACCAATAATTACGAAAAAACAGCAGTGTTGGTATCAACCGGTTTAAATGCCAATGGTTGGGCCGCTACTTTTCAGGGTAGCAGAACCAAAGGGGATGGCTATGCTGATGGATTGAATTTTTTAGGTTACAATTACTTCTTTAACCTGTCAAAAGTATTAACTCCGAGTCAAACCTTATCTTTTACAATGATGGGTGCAACTCAAACCCATGGTCAGCGTCCAGAACGTCCATTAACTGATTACGCTGGTGCTCCACAGGGAGTTAAATGGAATTATGACCTGGGTGTAAAAGATGGTAAACAAATAAATCCTTATAACAACTTTTTCAGCAAACCGGTATTTTCATTAAACCATAACTGGGTTATCAACGAAAAGTCGAGCCTGTCTACCGTATTATACGCAACATATGGTACTGGTGGTGGTGGTGCAATAGGGGCGTCTGCCACCGGTACCGCTGTACCCCCAAGAGTGAGTAATTTTTACTCTCCTTTTGATTTTGATGCCGTGCAGAAAAGTAATGCCGCTAACCCGGATGGTTCTGCCTCAACATATTTGTATGCGGCACATAATGATCATGCCTGGTATGGTTTAAGAAGTACTTACACCACTACATTTGGTAATTATTTGAACCTTTCTGCCGGTTTAGATTTAAGATATTATAAAGGCACCCACTACGAGGAAGTTAAAGATCTGTTAGGTGCTGATTACGTGTATGATCCATATACTGCAAGCCAGGCAGCCGGTAGCCGATCTGGGGATATTAACAATCCAAATCATCGTGCAGTAGTTGGTGATAAAATTGATTACTACAACAAGGACTATGTGATGTCAGGAGGGGCGTATGCACAAGCAGAGTATGCAAAAGACGACTTTTCGGCATTTATAACCCTATCGGGTTCAGGAACCGGCGATAAGAGGGTTGACTTATACAACTATCTGAACAGCGACCCCGCACAATCAAGCCGGTATGTTAACTTCCTGAGTTATCAGGCCAAAGCTGGAGCAAATTACAACTTGAACGATCAGATGAACGTGTTTGCTAACATTGGTTACATTACCAAGCCACCTTACTTTGATAACGTATTCCAAAAATTCACTAATTCCATTAACACCGGAACTGTAGATGAAAAATTATTCAGCTACGAATTAGGCTACCAGTTTAAAAAATCGGGCTTTTTAGCTAAGTTGAACCTGTACCGTAGTGCATATAAGGATGAGGCTTTTTCATCTTCGTTTACCGATAATGCTACTAACCTGATATATAGTGTTAACATATCCGGGGTTAGTGAAATGCACCAGGGAGCTGAACTGGAATTATCATATCAGCCAATTAAGGCAATAACGTTGCATGGTATGTTCTCTTACGGCGATTGGTACTACACCAAAAACGCAGGTCCGGCTACCGTATTTAATAACCAGCAAAAGGCTATCGGTACCGTTAAGGAAGTATTAATAAAAGGAATTAAAGTAGGTGATGCAGCGCAAACCACAGCGGCGTTTGGCTTAGATATTAAAGTTTTACCTGATTTAAAACTGGGTACAAACTATTACTTCTACGGTAATTACTATTCAAGTTTCAATTTTGCCAATATTACCAGCCCGGGAGTACAACCATATAAAATACCAAACTATTCTTTATGGGACCTTAACGCTTCCTTTAAGTTTAAGATTGCTGGTTTAGATGCTTCATTAAATGGTAATGTAAATAACCTGTTAAACACCAAGTATATAGCCGATGGATATGACGCAGCTGCTACCGGCTCACCAGCTAATCTGAGCGTGTATTATGGTTTGCTCAGAACATTTACTACTGGTATAAAAGTTAAATTTTAAAAAGAAACTTCATGAAAAAGATATATAGTTTAATTGCTTTTATAGCTGTAGTACTAACAGCTTGCCAAAAGCAGCCAAACATAAGCCCCGCAACATATACCAAGGTCATGAGCCTTACCCTGGCACAAGCAGATTATAAGTTGTTGGATACATCAAAATATCCTTCTAAATCATATAATTTTAAGTCAATTGCCGACGCAAATACCTATATCCCACAGATTTTAAATGCAAAAGAGCCTCAATTGGGCAATGGTTCAACTGCAATTGTTACTTTTACACTTGCTCCATTATCTATTGTTTTAGCCGATTCAACCAACGCGAATACAGCTTATACGCTTACTAAGGACGACTACACTCTGTTACCAGGCAACAAGTTTACCGACTTCAGCACAGCTCAAATACTAAGCTGGCTCCCTTACAAGTATACAAGTCCGGTAGCTAATCAATTGGCGGTATTGAGTTATACCTATTTTGAGTCGGGCGCTACTCCAAGTTCAGGTGTGCCAGCTACGGATGCATTTTTATATTTGAATGGGGCATGGCAAAAAATTTATCGTGTGTCTGCAGCTCAATATGCATCTGTGGGGCGAGGAAACAATAATTGGTTCATTGCTTCAGACTTAGGTAACAACACTATTCCATCTTATATCAATACCTTTTTAAAGGCTGATCCGCTAGTTTCAACAACGGTTAAAAAAGGCGATGTTAAATATGTGAATTATCGCTATTTAACTACTTATCAAAAGGTTATAGTACTTACTTATGATGGTGCAAATTGGGTAATAAATGCTACACAATCAACTGCATCATTTCTGAAAAACAATGGCGCATGGATACCAGATCCTACGGTATATTTGACACTATCATCCGCTGATTATACCTTTATAGGAACCACAACCGCCGGCACCGCAGCAGCGAGGGCAAACGTAGCACAATATAAAGATTTCAATATCAGTGCTTCTACAGATGCTACATATTGGAGCGATACAGACCTAAATAACGCATTTATAGCTCTATTAGCAAATAAATACACCAGCCCTATCAAGGATCAGATATTTAACGTTACTTATGCGGTTTATAAATTTGGTGCTATATCAAATGCCACCAAAACATTTACCTACAATGGATCTGCTTTTGTAATTAAAAGCTAAAATATACTGGCAATTATACTTCAGGAGCATGGTTTACACATGCTCCTGATTTTACTCCTCTATTCATATCACTCTTAGTATAATTTTTTCATGGGCATCTATGTCATGGCCATGCTTTGCTATTATCTATCACACAAAAACAAATAATGATGAAAATTCAAAACTTACTGCTGGGCTTTGCTTTGGTATTAACCATGGCAAGCTGCTCAAAAAAATCAACAGACATGCCGCCCACCACCTCGGGCGATACAACAAAAACTACACCTCCACCACCTGTAATTCCGTCTTATAGTATCACTGAAACCTTTGAGCAGGGTAAGAAGACCGCTTATGCCGCCGCTGATATAACTTTACTTACCGGCAGCTGGAATTTTAACGATGCATTGATTGGGAATACGGCACCCGATGTAAAAGATGGTCTTGCATCTGTACGTCTGCGTGCCGGAGATATTGCCATGAATTTTGATATTAATGGTATTGATACCTTGCTTATTAAACATGCCAAGTACGGTTCTGATCCTGTTTCTGTATGGCAATTATTAATGTCTGCTGATGGCGGCAAAACTTATACGCAGATTGGAAAGGATATCAATGAAAACAATACAAAATTGGTTACTGATACTTTCAAAGTAACAGTAACCGGTAAAGTACGTTTTGAAATCAAGAGAACGGGAACCACCACAAATAACCGTGTCAATATTGACGATATTACCTTTAAAGGTGAAGGCGACCCAGGGATTGTTGTAGGTACCCCCGATAACGGTGGTGATGACGGCGGTGGTTCACCAACAGCACCTGCATCTACTCCAAGGGACGTAACAGCGGGTACAGACGCTCCGCCGTCAACCGGCGACAATAGCGATCTGCTATTTGGTAACCCCTCAAACGCGCAAAGCAGTACATCGTCTATGGATAACTACCTTATCGATCAGAAATATTATACCGAATCATACAATGCCACCAAAGGCGAGCCGAATTGGGTGAGCTGGCATTTGGATGCTACAAATATCACTGGTGCTTCAGATCGGTTGAATAATTTCGCGGGCTGGGCCAGCTTGCCTGCAAATTGGTATATGGTTAATGATAATGCCTATTCTGGCAGCGGGTTTGACAGGGGGCATAATTGTCCTTCGGCTGATCGTACCAGTTCGGCTAATGCTAATTCGGCTACTTTCCTGATGACTAATATGATACCGCAGGCGCCAAATAACAATCAGCATACCTGGGCCAATCTGGAGAATTATCTTCGAGAGCAGGTAGTTTTAGGTAACGAGGTATATATCATTATGGGCAGCTATGGTACCGGGGGGGCCGGCTCAAACGGTTCGGCTACTACCATAAACAATGGCCATGTTAATGTGCCAAGTAATGTATGGAAGGTGGCGGTTATTATACCAGTTGGTGATAATGATTTGGGCAGGGTAACCAGTTCAACAAGGGTTATCGCTGTAAATACACCTAATATTAACACTACCAATAGCGACTGGACAAAATATATCGTAACCGTGAAAGATATAGAACTGGCAACGGGTTACGCTTTATTATCAAGCTTGCCGGCAAATGTACGGGCAGCCTTGGAAGTAAAATTAGATGCAGGTACTCCTGGGTCTTGATATTTTACCAATTAATAACAGGAGCCACTCTAAATGGGTGGCTTTTTTTGTTAATTGTAAATTTAATTCTTTGTAAAATATAAATGTAATGAGAGTTTCGTCAAATCAAACATAAAGTACGAGTAATGTGGTTGTTTTGTATATTCGCAACCCAATACCCCTGTTTTATGCAAAAAATAACTAAACTTATCTACAATAAGCCCTTTGTGTTTTCTTTATGGTTCGGGTTAAGTTTCCTGATCGTCCTTAAAGGAATTTTAACCCACCAGGTATTTAATAACTATTTGGTATTCAAATACAATTTTATAAATACTATTCATCAGCATAATCTTTATACCTATCAACCAGAACATTTTTACGATCTTAATCATTATGGTCCTGTATTTTCTATAATAATCGCACCATTCGCGTTGATGCCCGATAGTATAGGTGTTTTGCTGTGGGTAATGTTTAATGCTTTTATATTGTTTAAAGCCATACAACGGTTACCCATTAAAGAAAATCAGTATGTAATTATTTTGCTGATCTGCGCACATGAATTAATGACAGCATCTGCTAATGTGCAAAGTAACCCCATGATAGCCGGGTTAATTATTTTAAGTTTTAGTTTTATCAAAAGGAAACAGGACTTTTGGGCCGCCCTGATGATAGCTATTGGAACCTTTGTGAAGTTATATGGGATAGTAGGGCTTGCCTTCTTTTTCTTTTCAGAAAATAAACTAAAATTTATTGGAAGTTTTCTTTTTTGGTCGGTAGTGTTATTTGTATTACCTATGCTTATTTCATCGCCAACCTTTATCATTCAAACCTATCATGACTGGTACAATGATCTGGTGGCCAAAAATGCCCATAACCAGGGATCTGATCTTCAGGAAATATGCATTATGGGATTGATCAGAAATATATTTAATTATCAAGGACTAAAGAATATATATGTTATAGCGCCAGGGCTGATGCTCTTTATGCTCTCTTATTTAAGGCTTAAAAGCTTTAAATTGCGACAATATCAATTACTTATCCTTTCGTCTGCCTTAATATTCGCTGTTATTTTCAGCAGCTCATCAGAGTCATCAACTTATATTATCGCTTTTACTGGTGTTGCTATCTGGTACATAAATTTAAATAGGCCAGTTACCCGGTATGAGGTATTTCTATTGATCTTTGCTATTATACTAACCAGCTTTTCCCCATCAGATCTTTTTCCACGATTTATCAGAACGGAGTATGTTGCCCCATACAAACTCAAGGCTCTGCCATGTTTCCTGATCTGGCTAAAAATAGTTTATGAAACCTTAACAAGGGACTTTTCAAAGCCAGAACAGCTTAAATCTGTATAAGCTGTTGACATTGTGGTACATCAGAGCTCTGGTGAATGTTAATATGTTTACAATTCTATGGCTAATTGTAGATGATTTTATGGTTAAATCATTATTAATTATTTATGTTTGTAACAGCAAAGTTACACCTGTAAAGTAAGAGTATTTTCTTTTTTTAATGTGTTATACTTTTTATTCAAATGGAGTTGTAGCATTGTTGCTTATTTCTTCGTATCATGTTTGTTACAGAAGGATTGATTAAAAAATTATAAGAGTAAACCTGACCAATATAGTATTTAGTTACCTGTCACAATTTAAAGCCCCTATTAAAATAACATGACATTCGTTATAAAAAAGAAAATATCGGTAATTATACCATCCCACAATGAAGAAAAAAATATAAGTTATTTAATTGAACAGATCAATGAAACATTGAGTCACTCAAATTATGACTATGAATTAATTTTTGTTGATGATGGGAGCCGTGATAATACCTTAAATGAGATAAAATTTAATGCTCAACTGCATACTAATGTTTTTTATATAGAGCTTTCAAAAAACTTCGGGAAAGATCATGCGCTTAAGGCGGGTATTGCAATGGCTCACGGTGATGCCGTAATAACCATGGATGCCGATCTGCAGCATCCCCCGCAGTTAATATTAAAAATGTTAAAATATTGGGAAAATGGTTATGACATTATATACACTTATAGGCAAAACAGTAACCCGCACGCTAAAGCTTATCAGAAAGCCACTTCAAAGCTGTTTTATAAAGGCATAAATATGCTTTCAGATATCAAACTGGAAAATGGCACCGCCGATTTCCGGTTAATGGATGAGAAAGTGGTAAAGCAGTTAAAACTGATTGATGAATATGAAATATTTTTCAGAGGGATAATCAAATGGGCTGGTTTCAAACAGATTGGTATTCCTTATACACCATCTAAAAGGCATACCGGCGAAGCCAGTTACTCTTTCTTTAAACTCGTTAAACTTGCAGTAGGCAGTATTATGGCGTTTAGCGCCCGCCCCTTATATTTAGTTACAGGTATAGGTTTGTTTTTTTCGGCTATGGCTATATTATACATTCCGTATGTATTGTTTAGCTACTTTGCCGGATATGCCGTTTCTGGCTGGGCTTCGGTAATAGCCACTGTAGCTTTTTTTGGTGGTTTGCAACTATTGGTATTAGGCATAATAGGGGTTTATGTGGGTAAAATATTTATGCAGTCAAAACACCGCCCTAATTATATTATTCGTTCAACAAATCTTCTAACCGTCAAAAATGTAAATAATGATTTTATTGGGGTTTGACGTTGAGGAATTTGATTTGCCTTTAGAATTCGGTCGGTCAATATCTTTTGATGAGCAACTATCGATCTCTACTAATGGCACAAATTCAATTTTGGAGTTACTCAGATCCGCAAACATACGGGCTACCTTTTTTTGTACCGCGAATTACGCGCTTCACAAACCAGATGTGATTGCTAAAATTGTAAACGAGGGGCATGAAATAGCATCACATGGCTATTATCATTCCGATTTTAAACCAGAGCATTTAAAACAATCCAAAGAGGTACTCGAGGATATTTCGGGTGTTGAAGTAAGTGGCTTCCGTATGGCAAGGATGATGCCTGTAGATGAAGCTGAGATAAAGAACGCCGGATATATTTACAATTCATCTATTAACCCTACCTGGCTACCCGGGCGTTATAATAATTTTGATAAGCCACGTACCTGGTTTTATGACAATGATGTTTTACAAATTCCGGCTTCGGTATCACCATTGATCCGTTTTCCGCTTTTTTGGTTAAGTTTCCATAATTTACCTTTGCCGTTGATCAAGCTAATGAGCGCAGCCACGCACCGTAAAGATGGGTATCTGAACCTTTATTTCCATCCATGGGAGTTTACCAATCTGTATCATAAAGAAAAATATGGTTTGCCACGCTATATATCCAGAAACTCTGGAGAGCCATTTATAAATCGGATAAAAAATTTTATAGCGTGGGCACAATTAAAAGGATATGAGTTTTCCAGAACGGATAACTTTGTATCTTCGATAGCAAATAAACATGCCGTTATAAAAAAGCTTACACCGGCTTCATAACAGCCCGCACGCTTTTATCTCCTCTTTTTGATCCTTAGTAAACCATTAGCTGTAGCCGCGTAGAGAACACCTTTGGAATCCTGGGCCAATTTATTTATGGTATAACCAGGCATAGGCGTATTATTGTTGTGATAGTTTTCCCAGCCATCTTTCAAATTAAACCTTACCAGTCCCGATTGCTCAGTAGCGATCCACAAAACATGTTCATACTTGTCATACAACATGTCGTTAACGTGGTTTGATGGCAAGCCGGAATTTTTATCCGTATAATGAAGCCAGGTTCCATTGGGCCTCAGCACTGCTATGCCTTCTTTGTCATCATCGCCCGGAGTTGCGTTGCAAGCGGTTAATGAGAAATACAAATTACCCGACTCATCTTCCGTAGCATTAGAAATATAGGTGTTTTTCAGAGGAGTGTTGGAGGTGTTATAAGTAGTTGGCACATTGTGATCAAGCATGATGCAACCCTTTGATGTGCCTATCCACAAACGTTTCCTGCTATCTTCATAAACATAATTAACATTGTTAGAGGGTAATAGCGGAATTGTTTTTTTATTCAGCACAACAACCTTATCCTGTCTTAAAACAACTAATCCGGCTTCTGTAGTGAAAAGAAGGTCACCGTGGCGGTTGTTTAAGATACGGATAGCTCCTGGAGTCACAAACTTTTTGAAATCAAAGATCTGCCATCCCGCATCACTGTACTTGTACATCTTATTATCAACGTATACCCATTTGTTATTATCCTTATCTACATTGATATCCATTACCGCTGTTTCGGCAGTAAATGGAGAGTTAAATTCGTTGATAGGGTTAAAGTTTTGACCATCAAAACGAGTCAACCCTTTAATGGTAGTATACCATAACACATCAGTTTTATCTACAATGCAAGTTTTGCTGATGTTATCCGGCAGGGGAGAGTTATACTTGGTCCAGGTGGTGAATTCATAAGAGTTCAAAGATGGATTGGTATAAGCAACTGTTTTGTTATAAATAGTTGGATCACCGGGTGGCTTTAGTTCGCTTAAATCCATCCTTTGCATTTGAGCAGATATTCTCCCATTCGCAAATCGGAAAATTACGTTAACAGATGCAGAAACAGTCTTGCCATTTATTTTGGCAGCTCGCCATATATTACCGTTCAGATACCTGATCAATTCTGCTGTTAAAGGACCGTTTGTAACGTCGGTGTGGCTCAATACACAACTGAAACCAGATGGCTCAACCAATACCTGGAAGGATATTGATCCAAAAGCATCTTTCAAAATATATTTACGATTGATTTGATCACATATATAATCAAGTGTAAACTGATCACAGGTTGCTTTGGGATCGCCACAATCCATGCAAAAATTGGCCGCATTACATATATCTATTTTTTCTAAAAACAGATTTTGCGCAAAGAGCGGTGCCGGTGCAAGTAAAATAAACAGGGTGATAAAGGATAACTTTCTAATTTTAAGTGGGTATAAGAATGCCAGCATTATGTTATAAATTAAAGAAAGCAAACTCAAACCACCAAATAAATATTAGTTAAATTATGTTAAACAAAAATATCAGGTGGTTAATTGTTTTACAAACGTATAACAGCAGCCAGGCAGAAAAAGTATTGGAACACGTTCAATGACTTAAACATATTAGAAAATATTACTAATTTTAGTGCCATTCATCATAACCTGTAAAGCTTCTGATAATGGATTTTCAAACAAATCAATCATTAAGCCTGCGGTTACATCATACTTGTTTCTATATGAAAAGATACGTTTTATTATTCCTGTTACTCAGCTCATTTTCTGTGTATGCTCAAAATACCATCAACAATTATAAATATGTTGTAGTGCCTGAGAAGTTTAGCTTTCTGAAACAAAAAGATCAGTATGGGTTAAACACTCTGACCAAAGGTCTTTTAGCAGAGAAAGGCTTTACTGTTTATTTTGATAATGCAGAATTGCCAAGTGAAATAGCAAATAATAAATGCCAGGCACTGAATGTTGACCTGTTAGAAAAAAATACCATGTTTACTACCAGTGTTACGCTTTTATTAAAAGATTGCCAGGGTAATATAGTTTTTAAGTGCAAAGAGGGTAAAAGCCGAGAAAAGGAATACCGGGTTTCTTATAATCTGGCCCTAAGAGAATCCTTTACATCATTAGATGCAGTATCATATGCTTATAACGGTGGCGTTAATACACCAGTGACACAGTCAACAGCTACCACAGCTGCTCCTTCCTTAACGGCTGTAAACACAACTACCCAGCCAGCAATTGCTACATCACCTGCAGTTGTTTCAACTGTTGCTGCAACTGCTAATGCAACTACCGCAGCAAAACCGGCACAAGCAGAAACAAATCAGCCCACCGGAACTTTATATGCCCAGGCTATAGCCAACGGATATCAATTAATTGATACTACACCCAAAATAGTTTTAACCCTTACTAAAACTTCAGTTCAGGATTATTTTATAGCAAGCAATGGAACTTCTAACGGCGTGGTACTAAAAAAGAACGATAGCTGGTTCTTTGAATACTATAAAGATGGCAAGCTTGTTTCAGAAAAACTGCTGGTTAAATTTTAGCCCATCTTAATTGAAGAACACTTCATAAGGGGAATAGCCATCGATGTTTTGTTTAATATAATTTAAACCCAAACATTGATGATCAAATGCTGTTGAAACTTGCAGCATGAACAAACAGTCCTCCCTCTATATTGATAAAAAAGTTATTCCGGCACTCCAGTCCCTTAATTTTTTTATGGCTGATATGCAGGCCGGTATTGGCCCTTTCTTGGGTATATTTTTATTAGCCCATGGATGGAAAAGCGGTTTAATAGGCTTTGTAATGACCATAGGCGGCGTTGCCGGCATGTTAATGACTGCGCCTGCAGGTGCACTGATCGATGCGACAAAACGTAAGCGCATGTACGTTGTTATCCCTGGTGTTTTTACCATTATTGCTTCCGGAGTAATTTTAATATCTCAAAATTTCTGGCTGATAAGTATATCTCAGGTAGCTACCGCTATAGCAGGAGCGGCAATTGGGCCTGCAGTAATTGGCATTACACTGGGTATTGTAAAACAATCCGGGTTCAATCGTCAAAATGGCTATAATCAGGCTTTTAACCATGCAGGTAATGTAGTAGGGGCCGGATTATCGGGTTATTTGGGTATGAAGTTTGGCATGCCTGCAGTGTTTGGACTCGCAGCCATCTTCGGAATGTTATCTATTATATCTATATCGTTGATACCTGCTAAAACAATTGATAATGATGCCGCCCGGGGTTTAAGAAAGGAAACAGCAATGGCTGAAAAAGCCAGTGGCCTTAAAACCCTGCTTACTTGCAAACCTCTTTTAATCCTCGCCGGGGCGCTTGCGGCATTCCATTTAGGCAATGGGGCAATGCTGCCTCTCTACGGAATGGCGGCTGCGGTAAACAATCAGGGAAATCCTATTATGTTTGTAGCTATGACTATTGTTATTGCACAATTATCCATGATTGGAATGTCGGTGATAGCGATGCGAATGGCAGCTAAAAACGGTTATTGGTTAGTAATGTTAATCTCTTTTTTAGCGCTTCCGGTTCGCGGTTTTATCGCGGCCCATATGATTAGTCATGTGGGGTTATATCCGGTACAAATACTGGATGGCGTTGGCGCAGGTTTACAAAGTGTGGCAGTACCAGGTCTGGTGGCTCATATTTTGAATGGTACGGGGCGTATAAATATTGGACAGGGCGCTGTAATGACTATCCAGGGACTTGGCGCCTCGCTTAGCCCTGCCATAGGTGGATGGATAGCTCAAAGTATGAACTTTAGCGCGGCTTTCCTGGTTTTGGGGAGTTTTGCGGTAATGTCTATATTTTTATGGCTGATGTTCTCTAAAATAATAAGAAAGGCTTGTGTTGTTAAACCTGTTATTGCAGCCAGCCTTTAAAACATGATTACATTTGTCGGCAAAACACACGCTCTTATGGCTCATTATATTATCTGGATTGTTACTTTTTTAGCTATATCGGGCGTTATTATCCGACCATTTAAAATACCGGAAGCTGTTTGGGCTGTATCTGGTGCTGTTCTGCTGGTTGTACTACAGCTCATTTCACCCGCGGATGCTTTTTTAGGAATTACCAAAGGTACCGACGTTTATTTGTTTTTAATGGGTATGATGCTATTAGCCGAAACAGCCCGGGAGGAAAAACTTTTTGACTGGCTGGCTGCCCATGCCACGCAGATGGCTAAAGGATCATCAACCCGCCTTTTTTTTTTAATTTACCTGGTTGGCATTGTTGTTACCACGTTTTTATCCAATGATGCTACGGCTGTGGTATTAACACCTGCAGTAGCTGCTGCGGTAAAGGCGGCTAAGGTTCAAAAGCCACTTCCTTATCTTTTAATTTGCGCCTTCATTGCCAACGCCGCTTCTTTTGTGCTGCCCATATCAAATCCTGCCAACCTGGTTATTTACGGAGATCATATGCCGCCATTACTACTGTGGCTGTCACAATATATTATACCTTCGATAGTTGCTATAGGCATAACATATCTGATGCTTTACTTGACTCAGCGAAACGCCCTAAAGCAGAAAATTGAAACCAATATTCTAATACCCATACTCTCGGAAGGAGGTAGAACAGCGATTTTTGGTATTGTTGGTACTGCTGTGATCCTTCTGGTAGCTTCGGCCTTAAATATTCAGTTGGGATTCCCTACAGCGGTTACTGGAATAATCACCTCAGGTATTGTGATCATCAGGGCCAGGAAAAATCCATGGATAGTTGTAAAAGATGTGTCCTGGAGTGTACTTCCATTGGTAGCGGGACTTTTTGTACTGGTTGAAGCCCTCAGCAAAACGGGTGTAATTCAAGTGTTGAATATTCTGTTGCACCAAAATGCACAAAATGCAGTTAACCAAACCGCCTGGGGAACTGGTATTGTTATTGCCTTTGCCTGCAACCTGATGAATAATTTGCCTGTGGGGCTTATAACGGGTAGCGTTATACAGGGCGGTCATATACCTGACATCATCAAAAGTTCTGCTTTAATCGGTGTCGATTTGGGTCCTAATCTTTCGATAACCGGCTCCCTCGCTACGATCTTATGGCTGGTAGCCCTGCGTAGGGAAGGGCAAAGCGTGAGCGCCTGGGCTTTCCTGAAACTTGGATTTTTGATCATGACCGTAGCGTTATTGTTTACCCTGGCATCGCTATGGATATGATCTTTAAGCTCTAATGTTTATGGGATGAGTTGTATTTACTTTTTCGGCGACAGGATGCCTGGGTAAAGAATACCATCGGTTTTTAACTTAAGGTTGATTAGGGGTGCTATATCTTCCAGCCCCATTAATGGCAATATCGTTCCTGGTTTTATTCCCCGGCCAAACGCTACAAAACCAGTCTGGATTTTCGGGCTGCATGTATCAATACTTCATTTAAATCAACCATCATCATTTGATTTTAAGTTTTACTCATTGCCCCCGTAGCTGAGCAACACCATAAACGGCAAACCATCGGTACTATAGATTTCAATCTTTTCATAAATTTTAATATAGCAGCTTACTGGGCGGGACGGGATTTATTTACTACAAAGAAATGAATCTTAATGTTTGATTATTTAATTAAAAAATAAATAATTTACTAATTGATAAAAAAATAACAACTCAATTAAAACTTTAGTCTGTTATTAAGGTTGTTAAAGAACATCTTATAAAACAACATCCTATGACAACTTTAACAGAAAACAACGGCACAAAGACCACGATTGGCAAAAACGGAAAAATGAAGAACTCAGAATTTCATGAATTCTTTGTAGACGAACTGAAAGATATTTACTGGGCCGAAAAACACCTGGTCAAGGCGTTACCAAAAATGAAAAAGGCGGCTACAAGCCCAGAACTGGCCGCAGCTTTTGATAAGCATACACAGGAGACCCAAACGCATGTAGACACTTTGGAAAAAGTATTTGGATTACTAGGTGAAAAAGCGGTAGCAAAAAAATGTGATGCTATGGCAGGTTTAATTGAAGAAGCTAATGGCATAGTAGAAGATACGGAAGCAGGAACCCTGATTCGCGATGCAGGTCTGATCCTGGCCGCACAAAAAGTGGAGCATTATGAGATCGCTACCTATGGAACACTTAAAGCTTTCGCCGGTAGTATGGGACATACGGAAGTGGCGGCATTATTAGGTCAAACACTGGAAAATGAAAAAACGACGGATCATGCATTGACCGGGCTTGCAGAAACCTCCATCAATGAACAGGCCGTCTCTGAATAGGATCAACCATCGCGCTTAGAGATAATAAGATAATAGATAACATAAATAATGATCAATAATAATTAATAAACACTCATGGAAACTACAGAGAAAACAACCGACATATTAAATGACTTGATTGAGATCAACAATGACCGCGCCGCAGGATTTGAAAAAGCTGCTGCTGATCTGAATGATGAAAACATTGATCTAAAAGCTACTTTCGATCAATTGGCACAGCAGAGCCGTACAAACGTAACCGAACTGGCAGCCGCGGTAGGTAGAAATAATGGCGCCCCGGAAACAGGCACCAGTGTGTCAGGCTCATTACACCGTGCCTGGATCGACGTAAAAGCTTTATTTGGCGGCAGTGATCGTAAAAGCATACTTGAAGAATGTGAACGTGGTGAAGATGCTATAAAAAAAGCTTACCGTGATGCACTGACAGAAACTGAACTGGAGCCAGAAGCTCGTCAGTTAATACAAACTCAGGGACAAAGTATTAACGCAAGTCATGATACGATTAAAGGTTTAAGGGATATGTAAATCCTACAAATCATCAATTTGAGTAAAAGCCGCGTCTTGAACAGTGCGGCTTTTTGAAAAATAAGTAAATATAAATGCCTGAACATGTGCAGTTCAAACTTATTGCGCATAAAGGGTACAATTTTCTTTAAATCCTCGCTATCAGAAAGGTATATTATATAACTATTCTTGGAAAGAGTTTATGGAAACGTTCCATTCCGCGAACCTGTAAATCTTGTCCGAAAAAAAATACAGAAAGAGCAATTAACGTTCCTTTTCATTCATGAAAAGGCAATGGCATGATATTGTATGATAGGTAATTAAACCTAATAGTATGGAACCATTTTTTTCTATTCAGGCATCTTTGCTATTGAAAACGCAAATTGACAATCGCTTTAAAAGCGACGCGGCCGTACGGTATAGTTACAAAAATTAGTCGCCTGATTTATCACATTTTGAAAACACAAAATCTTTTACCAAAACTACTTTTAATCCTGGGTCTTACTGTTTTACTGGGCCTGGAAGGTTTTTTTAGCTGGCGGCTACACGAGCTATCGGCAAAGCAGGAAACCATCAAGCTCGACCATTCCACCGTTAATAATATATCCTACGGTTTATTGTCTGTAGATCAATGGCGCGACGAAGTAGCGGGCATCGTGAACCGGCAGGTAAAACATTTCCAATTGACATCCAAACAAAAAAAGGAGCTGCAGACTGAAGTTGAATCTGTGCTTTACGCCCTCATCAATAAAGCCGAAGCTATGGTGGAGAAAAAACCTCAAAGCCTGGTCGGAAAAATTCGCAAGGCTGCCATAAAAACCTTCGTTAAAACAGATAAGATCAAGGCGCAGGTTCCTGATTTAGCCCGATCTATCATCACCAAGGCAGACAATCCCAACCAAAAGACCAAACTGAGCAACCTGGCGATGGGTAAATTTACCCAGTTGCAGCATACCGAAAGCATAGACAGTACATTGCGGGCCAATCATGCCCTGTTTGATAACATGTACCATAAATATGGGGTTCACTCTAAAGAACAGCTGAATCAAAAACTGGATGGCTTACTACAGGCTGTCCGTGTGGAAATGTACCGTTATTGCTTTTTTATGCTAGCCTGCATACTGGCTGTTCTGGTACTGTGGTGGGTATTGCGTAAGCGTACCGAACTGCACGGCACGCTGTTTATACTTTCGTTATTATTTGCATTTGTATTACTGGCAGTAGGGCTGAGCGCTTCGATGATTGAGGTGGATTGCCGTATTAAAACGCTTGATTTTGTGTTGCTTGGCGAGCACGTTTCCTTTAAAGATCAGGTATTGTTTTACGAAAGTAAGAGCATTTTGGGTGTAGTAGAAGTATTGGTGAAACAACCGGCCATTGATTCTATTGCGGTAGGTATACTTATCCTTTGTTTTAGTATCCTCTTCCCGGTCATGAAACTTAGTTCCACGGGTATCCATTTGCTTAGCAAAAGAAAGCTGGCCGAGAACCGCGTGATCAAATATTTTGCTTTTCAATCCGGAAAATGGAGCATGGCCGATGTTATCGTTATCGCTATATTAATGACTTATATCGGTTTGAACGGCTTGTTAGACAAACAACTCGCTATGCTCAATATTCGCGGTGATGACCTGACGCTCATCACGACCAATAACACGGCATTGCAGCCTGGATATATCATTTTTATCAGCTTTGTATTGTACGGGTTGATCTTATCTACTATTCTGAAATATATAACACCCTATAATGCTCACTAAATGAAGTACACCATTTTAAATATAATTGTACTTATCGGGCTTAGCCTTTTGTTAGGTGGTGCGGTTTATTCGGGCTATCGCCTGGCAGGGGTTTCTGCCGAGCGGGAACAGGTTAAGGAAGATTATAGCTTATCCAATAGTGTTTCATTCGGCTTATTTTCTATAGATCAGTGGCGAGACCGTATTACCGATGTGCTAAGCAGCCAGATACAGGATTTTCATATAACAAAAGCGCAGCAAAAAGATCTGCTGGTGATGGTGGAAAAGCAAATGCATGAACTGATTAGCAAAACCGTAGCTGAGATCAATCAGCCTCAGAAGGGGCTAGGGGGCAAGTTGAAAAAACTGGCCTTCAATACGCTGGTCGACTCGGCCGAATTACAAGCGCAGGTAAAGCCCTTCGCTAAAACCGTTGTTGCTAAAATAAGCAGCCCTGAAAGCGAAAAGCGGCTGAAAAACATTGCCGGAAGCAAGGTTAACCAGTTGACTAAACAGATCTATGACAGTGTTAGTGTAGCCAATTACACTGTTACTAAATATGTGTACAAAAAATATAAGGTATCTAATCCGGTTGCTTTTAACCAGCGTATAGATCAAAGGCTTTCTGCGTTGAAAATACAGCTTATACAATATGTATGTATCATGCTGGGTTGTGTATTATTGGCTCTATTACTGTGGTTTAGTTTGCGAAAGCAGGTGCATATGCAAACGCCATTATTTGTTTTCGCGTTGATTTTTGCCATGGTGATGTTGATAACAGGTAGCCTGCTGCCTGTAATAGAGGTGGATGCGCGTATCCAATCGCTGGATCTGGGGCTGCTAAATGGTAAGGTGGAATTTAAAAACCAGGTGCTGTTTTATCAAAGCAAAAGTATCCTGGGGGTGGTTGAAACATTAATCGCTCAGTCCAAACCAGATGCTATCGTTGTTGGTATACTTATTCTGCTGTTTATCCTCATTCTACCCCTCCTGAGGCTTATCGCCAAAGGGATTTATGTGCTTAGTCCCCAAAAGTTTGGCGGCAATGGCATAGTTCGTTACCTCACATTCGAATTGGGTAAATGGGATATGTCAGATGTAATGATAGTTGGTATGTTAATGACTTATATCGGTTTAAATGGTATTTTAAAAAGCCAGCTGTCGAACCTCAATATTCACAGCGAATCGTTAAATGTAATAACCTCAAATGGAACCTCGTTACAGCCGGGCTATTTTATTTTCGCAGGCTACGTTTTTTTCGCAGCCCTGCTATCTTATATTTTAAAACGTGTTTCACCCCATGATGGGTTATGAATTAATTTCGATAACAAAAGCCCGCAACCCGGCTGTTTTTCCATTCCGAAATTCCCACACGCCGCAGTAAGCATAGTGTTTAATATTACCCTTTTGTCCTTTCGGTGTCAGGCAGCTCCATAGACTTGTATAATCATATTGACTTCCTTCATCGGTCAATACTTCATACTAATTTATCTGGCGTCAATGGCAAGTCTCTTAATCTTTTCCCCGTTGCATTGAATACGGCATTGGCA
This sequence comes from Mucilaginibacter sp. 22184, assembly GCF_052045695.1. NCBI lineage: Bacteria > Pseudomonadati > Bacteroidota > Sphingobacteriia > Sphingobacteriales > Sphingobacteriaceae > Mucilaginibacter > Mucilaginibacter sp. 22184. The sequence goes on along the minus strand of NZ_JBQEPI010000006.1, from coordinate 47,408 downwards.
ATCGCTGCTGATACACCTGTGATACCAATCTCCTCGGCACCCCCTGCTCCAATGGGTGAAATATGCGGGTCGGGTTTGCCAATAAAATGCACATCGATTAGCGGAACATCCAGATGAACAGGGATGTGATAATCCGCCAGGGTGCGTACCACCGGGTTGCCCCAAAGTTTATCATATTCTGTCGCTTCCATCAAAGCCGCGCCTATTCCAAAAATTACACTCCCAATGATCTGCGAACACGCCGTCTTTTCATTCATGATGCGGCCCACATCCATTACGCTGGTAAAGCGTTTTACGCGAATTGTTCCAAAATCCTGATCCACCCATACTTCGGCAAACTGCGCGCCGAAAGATTGAAATGTATATTGTTTAACATCCAGTGCAGGTACAAGGATAAATCTTCAACTACAATCGCCCTCAAAAGTTAGCGTATTCCTCTCGATACAGATAAGGTACTATAGAGAATATCTTTAATAAGATGCCCTTCAAGCTTTATCAATAAATATTTTAAAATTATTTCATTTTTATCTGGGCCATAGGTTAGACTCAGCGGTCTATATCTTTTACAAGGAAATTTCAGTGCTTTTCCAATTATGACCAAAGAGCAAATAAAAGCCATATTACTAAAATATGAGTCGGGAACCTGTACAAAAAGTGAAAAGGCCTTGCCCAAAACCTGGTTTTTAAAACAATGGGTAGAAAATCTGCCTACATCCGATGAGGTGGAGGATGATCGTGACGCCATTGGGGCCGCATTGAATAAAAAAGTTCAGCCTCATATCTGCGGCCTTACTTTACCTTGTATTGTTGCTGTAGCCCCGATCATTTTGTGCTTATCCTTCGGCCGTTATTTCGTGTTGCAGAAACCTGTTAAGGCAAAGTGTTTTAGACTAACCAGCACAAGCAATTATAGCGTATTGAGCTCAATGTCAAGCTTTTCAGAAATAAATGCTGTGAAATAGAAAAGGTAAAATATAAAAATAAAACCGAGAGATGAAGGATTTATGCTTTCGGTTCAAAGAGATAATCAAAGGGGAATCTTGATTATAATAGGTTATAATGGTTAAGGAGCCCCGAAGGGGCTCCTTTTTAAGCAATAAGCAACTGGGCTTATCCTGAAACAGTGGCTGGTAGTGTAAAATATCTTCTTAATAGATGTTGTTGGATTTTTAAAGGCGAAAACTGATACGGATAATGAACAAGAATCAGGGATAGTCGGCCTGATGTGCAATTTATTGCTATTTGATTTTTATAAATTATTAATTAGGTGAGGCACAGTTTTTTAACAGACGAAGAATTATTATCTCTCTTAAAGGGTGGCGATCAGTTTGCGTACACCGAAATTTATAACCGACATTATAATGTTGTTTTTCGTTTTGTTCGTAAATACTTAAGATCATCCGAATTGGCCGCCGATATTAGCCAGAATGTTTTTTTAAAATGCTGGGAACAAAGAGAGCAATCTGTACTTATCAGGGAGCCTGCCTCATGGTTGCTTACCATTGCCAAAAGGCAGGCCATCGATTTCCTTAGACGGGCATCGGTAGAACAGACAGCATTAAGCACAATTCTGGCCAGTTATCCAACTCATCAGAATAAAGCAGAAGAGGATCAGTTCAGTCTTGATTATTGCGATTCGAATTTTGAACTACCTGATCCAACTTCACACACATATCCACTAACGTATACATTGTTTTCCTGGTCAACTTAGACAAATAATTCACTTGGTCTTCTTAGATGATGCTCCTGATTAAATATAATAAATTCCTCTACCTTTTTCGGGTTCTTTCGGACCAGAAACGCGGTTTTTATTTTGAACAAAACTGCCACGATTTTGCCACGACCTTTTGAATATTTTTGTTGTTTTTGAGCAATTGATGAAAATAAAAAACCCTGTAAATCACTGATTACAGGGTTTTCCTCATTTTTGATGAAGTATTCAGCGGAGAGCTAGGGTCATGAACCTTAGCTCTTATGTGCTTATTATCAGTAATTTACATTTTAAAAAGTTCCTTACTCTACGAATGACGCATTTAGCAAGTTTACTCTAATTGTTAAGTCAAATATAGTTAATTTTCATGTTTTTCAAAAAATTTCCAATAACTCATTGTTCTTATTTTTTTTTCGTTTTTTAAAAGGTACAAAATGTTGCATTTCAATAAACTACTGATTTATAAATAATTAGATAAAATTTTACTCGACCGAAGTGTTGTCAACATATGCTTCCAATTATTTTAAAAGCAAAATTGAATAGAAAAGGAAAGGCCAAGTCAAAACAGTTGTAAAACAAACTTTAACGCAATTACTACTTGCGTTTCGTGTTGATCACGATTTTGTTTTTTTCGAGTTTGTAGGATGATATAAAATCGGAAGTTTTCAACAATTGGGCGAGGAGTTCATTGATACCGAACTTCTCAAGTGCCGGCCTGTTACCTTTTCCTGCGATCTGCGTATATTTTCCACCCATTTTCAGCAGCGCATCGCCTGTTTGTTCATGATTGAGTTTAGGTAGATAGGAAACCAGCAAAGAAAGTTTTAAATGCTCGGTGGTAGATTTTTCCAACAATCTGATAAACAAATCATAACTAATGGCAAAGCTCTCATTTTCCTCGATAAAACGCAGGATCAGGTCAGCAAGGGCCGGCGTGATTACGGAGATTTCCATTTCCATAATCAAATCGGTTTTTTGTTTTGGGGTTAATACCTTTGAGGCGATCAGTAAATAATAATCGCGGCTGTCAAACATAAAATCTTCTTTTTTGGCGAGATATTTTGCATAATTATTTTCCAGTAGCCGGATATTTTTTCCGTCAAAATGTTCTTTCAGTAGATCATAGTTAGCTTTGGTGGTAGTGATTTTCCTAGCTGCGATTAAAATGTCGACTTTATCAGCTGATAGATTTTCAAATTCCAAAATGTTGTAGACCCAGGGAATGGACTTCACCAGCATTGAATAAGCTTTCTCAGAAAAAGTATTATTTAAAATGATGAATTTGGAAAGCGATGTAACGACTTCCTTTTTATCGCCTTCCGTTGGCCCGATTGGGTCATCTGCTAATAATTCGTAGTTATCGGACTGGTTCAGGTAAATAGTGAGCACTTCATCTGATTTATCTTCGTATACGTAATAAGCGAGCAAATCCTCCCAGTCAGGATGTGCCTTGTTTTCTGTCATCACATAGTTCCACAACAGCGGATCGATTTCGGCTAAACGATAACAGGCTTCCTCTTTAGCAACAATGGCTTGTTTGGTTTGTTCCTCAATGGATTCATGGTTTAGCAGCTGCACTAAAATCGCTTCATCTTCTTTGGTGTTATCCGCTAAAACCAATAAAATGTCATCCAGGTATACATCCAAGTTAGTATTGACATAGTTGATAAGTGGCTGGCAGCCTGAATTTATGATGGTGCTGTAGTTGCGTTTCTGCATTTTTTCAGCCAACTGGTCATCTGGTACGCCCTTTTGTGCAATCATAAACTCCAGCATTCCGGCGCTTAATTCGTAAAGGCTTTGGGTATAAATATAGTCGAATAGTTCACTGGCATCTGGATTGTATCGGATAGCCTTAAATTCAATATTTAATTTTTTTAACAGGTCTTTTTGTTTTTGCAGCAGCTCCCCGGGCGATAGCTGGAAAAGGTAGTCGTCCATTTCATTGATATAATTCGATAGACTGTTTTTCAGGTTCATTTTTTCGATATCTGCCAGGTCTGCATTCCTGACGATTTGCCTGAAATAATTGTCTTTCTTTTCCTTAGTGAGCGGAAACTGCGTGATAATAAATACCCACATCCCCGGCCATATTTTGCCCAGCGCTTTGATTACCTTTGGGATCTGTTTGCCTTTCTCCAGATAATTGTCAAGGAATTTAAAGGAGTTGACCGATTCATTACCGATTTGTTTGATAAGGCTTTCGAATTCTTTTATGTATGTCGCGTTGCTTAATGCCAGAAAGTCCAGTAACTGTGTGTTTAATATTTCTGCCTGCCCGTATTCACCCATTTGGAATTTTTTGAGGATAGGCTCAATTTTTTTGAGCTGAAAATTAAACCCTAGCGACTTATAGGTTTTGACACTAACTACGAAATCCATATCCGTGCGGGTAATCGTACCTTCGTAAAAGTGGGAAATATAGGCGTTGTACATCTCGTCAATGTAACCTCTGCGCAGCAGGTAGCTAAGGAGTTTTTCAGCTTCTACTACTGGTAGTATGGCGTCTTTAGGCTGTTTTTCAATTAATTGTTTCAATGTCCAGTTTCGCATTTGCTGATTTTCAAATTCCAATTGGGTAATCCTGGTTTTTAGTTTATCAATCTCACCATTGATTTTCAGCGTAATAGATTTTTCCCGGGCATCATAGGTCTGCAAGGCGTTTACCTCCTGTTCCAGCATTTTAAAGCTGATTCCTGAGCGCTGGAAATTGTAGTTCGCGCTTGAGGTTTGCAGGTTGGTTTGTACTTTTAGCAAATCAAAATGCTCTTGGGTCAATAATTGCGCGAGGCGGTATTCGTTGTTGTTTAAATAAACATAATTGGCAGACGGAATTTTTTTTTGAATGGCTATAATGTAAGCCGAGCGCAATTCATCAACGCTTTTGGGTAATGCATCTTCGAGTTCCTTTAAACTGTTTAGGTGCGCTGCAATCGTATGCTCGTTGTCCTCAACGAATTTATCGACCGTGGTTTTTTTGTGTTCAAAACTGTCAAATACCAAGCCTTTATTGCTGTTCAGATCGGCAAAGTCGGTAGGGTAAAAGTTTTTGTATACAATAATGGCAAGCAGGTTTTCCTGGTTTAATTCCAGTCCAATTTTCTTTTTGTACAAAATAAACTCATTGTAAATGTTCTTCAGCATCCGCATGTCCTCGATGAACAAAGTGATATCCATAATGAAGGTGTCTTTTAGTTCGCCTTGCATTTCTGCATCCTGGAATTTCTTTAACAGCTTTTCGCCCGAGTTGGACGTGCTGATAATTGGTATAACCGGAATCATAAAATCAAAAAACTTGGTCCGGTTGTTCTCTTTGAATATGTCGTCTTTCAATGCATAGAGGAATACCACTTTTCTTTTGATCTGCGTTGAGCTGTTGATTAGCGTATTGAGTTCCCGCAGTTTGGTAAATATTTCCGGGTCTTGGAAACGATCGAGGTCTTCGATGATTAGCACATTATAATCCGTTTCTTCAAAAAAATAAAGAATTTCATCTAAGTGTTTGTTTAAGATAGAGGTGTCAGTTTCTTCGGATAATTCGAATTCCCCACTTGTCACATTAAGCTTGTGGAATCGGGCGCTACTATAGGTTTTGAATAAACGGATTAAAATGAGTACTGTTCCAATGATAAATACTGCCGCGGCTAAATATAGGATAGGATCATTATGGGTTTTATCAAACTTCGTCCACCAGGAAATGCGGTCAAAAAAACTTGGTTTAAAAATAAATGCCGTTGTGATAATATAAATGATGAAGAAAATCGCAACTGAAGTAAATCGCCATCCGGCGGTGTTCCTGATCCGCCTGAACCGGGAAAAAGGAACGTCTTTAGCGCTAACTTTATAAAATATTTGCTGAAGGATACTGATCTCGATGCGTTTTCTATCATCCAGATCGGTTTTTTTCTCTTCCTCAAATGACGCAAGCGAAACGTTCAGGTATTTGTATTCCGGATATTTTTTTTCAAAAGTTTGGATAATACTGCTTTTGCCGGAACCGTATGGCCCGGTCAGTGCAATATTTTTTACGTTAGGATTTCGTAGCGCCCAAATCAGGTTGCCGGAATATGTATTATCCGGATCGGCATCAAGATTTGGTGTAAGGTCTTCTAAATGAGTAGGGTTTGGATTATAAGCATCCCTAGTAAAACGTTCGTCTAAACTTTTTAAAAACCGTATAACCGCTACCAGTGCTTTACTTATTCTTTCTTGTGATAACATTTTAGGGTAATTGGAATAATACTCAAATATAACTTATTGCTCAAGCATTTAAGTTTATTACGGTATTACTTTCTTATTTCCATGACTGTATTTGTCTTTGTGGGTGCAACACCAATCATCTTGTTACAGGTGCTTCCCTATTGCAACCCTTTTACTTAATGCTGATTTTTGGGACAACCAATCAGGATTGCCTATGAAATGGTTTTACGCATCGCCCCGTAAGGGGTAGTGGTAGCCGATTAACGGGCTAAGCGGGGCTTCATTTTTTTTATTTTGTATATGATGAGAGAGTTGAGTGCGGATTTTTTTACGCAGTTGAAAGCGGAATTGCTTAAGGTTCTAAAATTTAAAATTGAGATATATTGAGTAGGGGTTTTATTAAAACATCTTAACACTTTCTTGTTGAGACTTTAATTATTTTTTTAGGAGAGGGAGATTTTTGAACTTTAAGACAGATGTAGTGACAATCAGTATTTTAATTAATTCAGTTTTGTAACTCTACGAAAAACACTATACGATTTATCCATGCCAGTCGCTGAGATTATTGATCTTTTTTAAAACGATTAAAGCAGATAACTACCTGTGCAACTGGTTTTAACCGTTCTCAAAGGGGGGTGCTAATTTTAAGACATCGCGATAGGCAACAGTCGGTTCATACCGAATATATTCGCCATTAATGAAGCGAATTTTTACTTTTCTTTTTTCTTGTCTTTTCTCTCTTTATAAGCAGGAAAACCACCGATGCTATCATCGAGCTTGCTGTTCCTGAAACTAAGTTTGTAACAGTTCCACCGAATTTACCGTTTGTTGATAATAATAATTAAAAGCAGGCCTATTCAGGAAGCCATTTTCATAAGTCAATTCAGCTGAGTGCGGAATCCTGTAGGCGTTAACCCGGTCACATGACGAAATAACTTACTTAAAGACTGCGGTTGCTCAAATCCAAGCTGATAAGCAATTTCTGAGACTGAGGCATTGGTAGTTAACAACAGCGTCTTACTTTTTTCAATCAATTTATTTTGAATATGCTGGCGGGTGCTGAAGCCTGTATTTGTTCTGAGCATATCACTTAGGTAGTTCGCTGATACATGTAATTTATCGGCGAGTAACTGCACGGTTGGCAAGCCTTTCTGAGCGGCTTCGTTCTTTAAATAAATGTCCAGTTCCTCATCGATCTTAGCTAACAAACCCAGATTTAGCGTACGACGTGTGATAAATTGCCGGTTATAAAACCTTTGCGAATAATGCAGCAGCAACTCGATCTGTGCGATCATGACGTCCTGACTTAGCGCATCGATACGGGCGCTGTACTCAGTATCAATTTCAGCAACAATGCATTCAATTTTTATTCTTTCGTCGTCGGAAAGGTGCAGGGCTTCTGTAAGTTCATAGGAGAAGAAACCGTAATTTTTGATCTTGCTGCCAAGCGGATGCCCCGAAAGGAAGTCCGGGTGGAACATCAGGCAAAAACCTTCTTCCGGGGTGTTTTCACCTGCGGTTTGCGCTAATAGCTGACCGGGTCCAATGAAACACATCATTCCCTCGCTGAAATCATAATGACTATGACCGTAGCGGATCTTACCATTAAAGTTCCTTTTGATCGCAATACTGTAGAACTGCGGGCAAAAATAATCAAGCAACGCATTGTCTTTTTCAGTAATCTGCTCATAGCGATAGATACTGATGAGCGGATGTTTTGGTTTCGGTAAACCTAGCAACGTATGCAGCTCAGTAATAGAATTGATGATATATGGAACCCTATTTTTCATGGAAATCTTAAACAAGATAGAGGATTATTGGAAATAACCCTCTATCATTTTAATTAATAGCTGTCAATTAATCTTCCGAAGCCGGTGTCGTTTTTGCATCGCTTCTTGAGCCTGCCTGCTGAGTACCCAGCGGCAATATGGCCTCCAGCCTGGCCAGTTCCTGTACGCTCAGGGAAATGTCAGCGGCTGCAATGTTTTCCTCCACGTATTTCACCTTGCGTGTTCCGGGGATAGGCACATGCCCTTTAGCCGTGATCCAGGCCAGCGCCAGTTGTGAAGCGGTGGCGTTTTTTTCCAAAGCGATGGTTTGTAATGCTTTTACTAATTCCAGGTTTTTATAAAAATTTTCGCCCTGGAAGCGTTCAAAATGTCTGCGTACATCGTTCTCATCGAAATCATCGGGACTTTTCAGTTCACCTGATAAAAATCCCCGGCCCAGCGGTGAATACGGCACAAGCCCAATACCCAATTCTGTCAACACATCTGTGGTGCCATCTTCGTCCAATGTACGCTCAAATAGAGAGTATTCTGTTTCGATCGCTGTTAAGGGATGGATAGCATGAGCCCTGCGGATCAGATCCGCAGAAACTTCAGAGAGACCTGCGTAGCGGATCTTGCCTTCTTTCACCAGTTCAGCCATAGCTTCCATGGTCTCTTCGATCGGTGTTGAAGGATCAGGGCGGTGCAAATAATAAAGGTCTATGTAATCGGTCTTTAGATTTTTCAGTGAGCGCTCAGCCGCTTTTTTTATGTAAGCCTTGCTGCCGTTCAGCTTGCCGGTAAACTGACCTGCGTCATCAATTTCAAAACCGCATTTGGTAGCGAGGATCACCTGATTTCGTTTTCCTTCTATTACCTTCCCTATTAATATTTCGTTAGACAAGGGTCCGTAAGCATCGGCGCTATCTAAAAAGTTGCAGCCTAATTCAAGTGCCCGTTCGATCACAGCCACACCACTTTGCTCGTCTGTTTTTCCGTAGATGAATTGGATATCGCTGCCAGCCAGGCTCATGCAGCCCAGGCCGATCGCAGGAACTTCAAGGCCCTGGCTTCCTAATTTTACTGTTTTCATAGATCTCTTTGTTTTAAAGCAAAGATCATCAACCCTTTATTTACCCATGTGCCTCAATCAAGGATACTTGTATCTCAAACCACGCGGATTTAAGTCGAAGCATTTCCAGACACGACAAACCTTGATTGAGGCACATTCATTCTTATACTATGCAGCAGCTTTGTATTAATTATAAAGAACTCAGCTATGCAAAAACATCAATCAATCCTGGAAGGGAAAAAAGTCATCATTATTGGAGGCAGTGCAGGCATCGGCTTAGCCGCTGCTATTGCTGCCGCAAACAGTGGAGCCTTGGTTATTATCGCATCAAGTGATGCGGAACGTATGGAAAGGGCTCTTAGCCAGCTGCCTGAAAATGCTTCGGGTATCTGTACTAATGCCGGCGATGAAGAGCAGATCAAAAGGCTGTTTGAACAGACAGGCTTTTTCGATCACTTAATTTATACTGCCGGCGAAACCTTTTATTCGGGAATACTCAGCGAGATCGACATTAAAAGCAGCAAAAAGTTCTTTGATATCCGCTATTGGGGTGCCATGGCCGCTGTAAAATACGCTGCGCCTTATATCAATCCGGGCGGTTCTATTACTTTAACCAGCGGTATTGCCGGGCAGAGTCCGGGCAAGGGTTGGGCAATCGGCGCTAGCATGACTGCAGCAATGGAGGGCTTCACACGCGCAATGGCCATCGAGCTGGCGCCAATTCGGGTGAACGCGGTTTCACCTGGTATCGTGAACACAGAGCTATGGTCGCTGGTGCCACCGGAAGCCAGGGAACATTTATTTAGCCAGGCTGCATCACAGCTTCCCTTGGGTAAAATAGCCGGGCCACAAGACCTTGCGCTAACCTATCTTCATTTGATGGAGCAAAATTATATGACAGGGCAAACTATAACTGTGGATGGCGGCGGCGTTCTGATCAATATTTATGGCAGGCTGCAAGGCTAATGTTTGAATTATACAATGAACTGTTTCCTTCTGTCAATGTAACGATGATGCCGGAGCCTAATTTTGCCTTTAAACAAAAACTTATAACTTTTTGAAATGAACTTAAAAGAGAAAATAGCGCTGGTTACAGGAGCATCCAGCGGGATTGGAGAAGCCGTTGCAAAGGCGTTAGCAGGAAAAGGTGTTAAAGTAGGCCTGGCAGCAAGAAGAACGGATAAACTTGAGGGTGTGTTAGCAGAAATTCACGCGGAAGGTGGTGAAGGTATAGTTATTACAATGGACGTTACCGACCGGAATTCAGTAACAAAGGGCGTCGACCTGCTACTGGAAACCTATGGAAAAATAGATATCCTAATCAACAATGCCGGCGTGATGTATCTTTCCGATGTTGATGCCCTGAAATTAGATGAATGGGAGAAAATGGTTGATATCAACATCAAGGGTATCTTAAATCCTACCGGTGCGGTCTTGCCACATCTCATAGCGCAAAAATCCGGTCATATCATCAATACCTCCTCGATTGCAGGCCGTAAGCTGTTTCAGGGTTTAGGGGTTTATTGTGCTACCAAGCACGCGGTAACCGCATTTTCTGATATCATGAGAATGGAAATCGCGCCAAAACATCATATCCGTGTAACCTCCATTCAACCCGGTGCTGTAGCAACGGAGCTTCAGCAACATACGACAGATCCAAAGTACAAGGAAGCTATGGCTAATTCAACCTATCCGCCTTTGCTGCCGGAAGATATTGCCTCCAGCATGCTCTATGCCCTGGAGGCCCCGGATCATGTAGATGTCTCGGAGATATTTATTCTTCCGTCTGAGCAGGCATGGTAGTGCCTCATAACTTGTAACAGAATAGTTCAACCTGACTGAGGGTATAAAATTTTTTGAAAATGAAAAACGAAAAACTAACAAGTTCCAGGAGGAGATTTTTACAGCAAACGGCTTTGGCTGGTGCCGGTATCCTATTCATTAATCCGGCAATTGGCTTTTCCCGAAATAGTGATGCCAGCCATGACGCAGAAATAATGCCTGCCGATGGACAGAATGTTCCCGAGATCGAAAATTCGGCTATGTATTGCACGACGGTATATGCCTGGTTACGAACTGATATTCCGTTGGAGGTCGGACACAATTACTGGCGGGATATACATGGCACGCTTGTTTCACGCATCCCGGGTACCTGGTTATATCGTCAATTGCACTGGAAACCGGCCATCAGCGTACTTTCAAGCCGTTTTCAACGCTTTGTAAAACCTTTGAGTGATGCAGATCAGCCTCAGGGCATCGCTCACACCTTCTATTATGATGAAGCCGGACGCCGAAAATTCGAAAATCATCCGTTTATCAAAAAATATTTGTTGGACGACGAGCCAATGCTCGTACGGTTAAATGCTACCTTATGGTCTAAAGATGATAACTCCGGAACCCTTAAAGATACTTCGAATAATATGACGCCGCAGGGCAAACCTGAAAACGATGAATATGCGGTATCGTTTATTCTAGATCCGGAACTGAGTGCCGGAAAACGAAAACAAAGTCTGATTAACCTTGCTGGTAGTCTGGCTAAATTAGAGAAGACAACCAGGGTTAGGTATCACTTGCTGGAAGATTATGACGATGATCATTTTCCCGACACCAAGGTACCCCACCACCGGCCGGTAGCAGTCAGGTACAATGCCTGGATCGAATTGGGGGTCGCCCCGCAAACTGACCTGGCAACTATTTTAGAACCTGGTCTGAGCAACATGATGAATGAACTGGACACGATTCATATTTATCCGATCTACGACAAGTACACGATCATGGCCGGCGGTAAACCTACAATTGTAGGCCTTAAAGGCTATCCGGCGTATCAGACAATTTTAGCAGCAGGTGCGAAAAACCAGCTCCAGCAGCAGATGCTTGATGACGTGTATGGAAAAGTGCCACTTGGATAGTTAGCCATTGTTAACGGGCCTGGCTGCTGGATCTAATTTAAAATAATTAATTTTAATGCACTGGTTTCCGATTAAGGTGCAACATATGCAACGTAAAAAATTAAAACAATGATCGAAAAACAATCCATCAGCGAGTATTACCGGCAGCGCATACCAGAGGAGGTGAAGCCGGCCTATGTAGAGTTGGGCCCTTTCAATGTTTTCCGGAAAGACGACGTTGGCAGGGACAAAGCGCCGGTCAAATATGCGCGGAGAGAATTCTTTAAAATAGCACTTATTCATGGGAATTGTCTCTTTCATTATGCGGACAAGACGATTGAGATCAACGGCAGCACCCTGGTGTTCTCTAACCCGGATACGCCCTATACTTTTGAGCCGATAAAAGAAGAGGCAGGTGGTTACTTTTGCATTTTTCGGGAAAGCTTTTACAGTGAATATCTTCGCAACAGCCTAAAAGAGCTGCCCATGTACCGCCTCGCTGGAAGTCCTGCTTACGCCCTGGATAATATCAGCACCGAACAGGTGAACATTATCTTTGAAAAAATGATCAAGGAAGTTGCCGGTGAATACCAATTCAAATACGATTTGATACGGAATTATGTCACAGAGATCATCCACACCGCACTGAAATTGGAACCGTCCGGTCAGCTATATGCACATACGGATGCAAGTAAGAGAATCACGGCGGTGTTTATGGAATTATTGGAACGTCAGTTCCCCATTGAAAAGCCCGGCGATCAGTTTAAGATGAAAAGCCCGGCTGATTTCGCCCGACAGCTTTCGGTTCATGTAAATCACCTTAACCGGGCTGTAAAACAGACTACCGGAAAAACTACGTCTACGGTCATTTACGAGCGGTTAACCAGTGAGGCAAAAGCTTTGCTAAAGCATACCGACTGGAACGTAGCCGAGATCGGTTTTAGTCTGGGATTCGATGACCCAACACACTTTAACCACTTTTTCAGAAAGCAAACCAATAGCACGCCCATGAGTTTCAGAAATTGAACTCAATCTCCATATGACTTTTAAGCAAAGTAAATACGCCCTTAAAACAAAGCCGCGAAAGTGGGTAGAACCTACCTTTGAATAAAAAAAATTTATGGAGAATTCATCATTGAAACCCTTGGTTTTAGTTACAGGCGGTTCCGGTTTTATAGCCAGCTATTGCATTATTGAGCTTTTGAATAACGGTTACAGGGTAAAGGCCAGTGTTCGTTCGCTGGAGCGGATCAAAGAAGTAAAAGAGATGTTAACCAGAGGAGGCATAAGAAATTTTAAGGATCTGTCTTTTGTAGAGGCCGACCTTGGCCGGGAGTCCGGTTGGGATCAGGCTGTCGCCGGCTGTTCTTATGTCATTCATCCTGCATCACCTACGCCTAATCCTGCAGCTAAAACCGAAGAAGAATTTGTTCGGCCGGCAGTAAACGGGGCATTGTGGGTATTACGTGCAGCAAAAAAGGCCGGAGTAAAACGAGTGGTCCTGACATCTGCCTTCGGTGCAGTAGGTTATGGTACCAACAAACAATCGCCGTACACAGAGGAGGACTGGTCTGATCTGCGACAATCACTTCCGGCCTATCAAAAATCAAAGACCATGTCGGAAAAGGCCGCCTGGGATTACGTCAATGGCGAAGGGAAAGGGTTGGAGCTTTCCGTGGTCAACCCGGTCGCGGTCCTGGGACCTGTTCTCGGGCCTGATTATTCTCATTCCATCCGCCTCATCCAGGGAATGCTCAGCGGTACGATCAAGGGTTTGCCAAAAATCACCTTTCCGCAAGTGGATGTAAGAGATGTCGCAGACCTGCACGTGAAAGCGATGACGCATCCGGACGCCAAAGGTCAGCGCTTCCTGGCTTCGGCCGGAGAGGCTATCTCTAACCTGGATATCGCCCGCATCCTGCGAGAGGGTTTAGGTGAAAAAGCAGCAAAAGTTCCACAGCGGGAAATGCCAAGCTGGTTGATCAGAATCATTGGGCTTTTTAACCCCAAAGTGCGGCTTATCGTACCTCATTTGGGATTATACAAAGAAGTGAGCCATGACAAAGCAAGCCGGTTATTGAATTGGGAGCCGAGGCCTACCAGGGATGCGGTATTAGCCACAGGCCGGAGCCTGGTCGATTTAGGACTAGTATAATTGCTTAAACTAATAAAAATGCAAAAGACGGATTTGGAAACGGCTGCTCAAACTAAAGGAAGGATATTTGTGTCCTGCAAGCGGGAAAAGCACTATAGCAGGGAACTGATCCTTGATCAGCACGCTCTTGTATACATCATTTCTGGTACAATGAAAATTATCTATAGTGACCAGGTCTACACTTTTGAACGCAATTCACTCATTCTCATACCTCGAAATCAATTAGGGCGTCTGATTAAGCTTCCTGCCGAAAGTGAACCATTTCGTTCCGTTTCGATTCTTTTTCCTCCCGAGGTACTTCGCAGTTTCTATCAGGAGAAGCCAATTAATTTAGCTGAAAAGAAATGGTCAGGACATTTACAGGTAAGGCAACATCCGCTTATTGAAAATTTCTTTCAGTCGCTTGTGCCGTACTTTGATGTGAATGATGAGCTTCCGGATGAATTGGCTTCGCTCAAGATCCGGGAGTGCCTAACCTTGTTGGATGCATATGACGGGCAGACCAAAAGAGTATTAGCAGTCTCGGGGGAACCTGGTAAGATTGATCTTGCCGATTTTATGGATCAGCACTTTATCTTTAATCTTTCATTGGTAAAATTTGGTTATCTGACGGGCCGTAGCCTCACTACATTTAAGAAAGACTTTAAACAGATCTTTCAAATGACGCCTGGAAGATGGTTGACAGCAAAGCGTTTGGAACGAGCACATTATCAGATAGCTGTACAGCATAGAAAACCGATTGATGTATTTGTGGAAGTTGGTTTTGAAAATTTGTCCCATTTTTCAATTGCCTTTAAGAAGCAGTTTGGCTACAGTCCGGCACACCTTCCGGACAATCTTTTTGATCGATAACAGGTAATCAATAATCGAATAATGAGAACGATAAAGATACCAGGCGATTTTGGCGATTATGTTTCTGCCCATAACAAACTGCAACTAGAAGGCACTCTGGTGGTTGAATCCTGCAACCAGCCTTACGCGGAAAAGTTAAATGTATATGTTGAGGAACATTTGCTGCTGTGTGTGCTGGAAGGCGAGCATCATATACGCGTTGGCGAAACTGACCTTGTTTTTGGACGGCAGGAAATGATTCTGTTTAAAAAGGATACCTATTGCGAGTCCCACCAGGTAGCAAATGCCCCTGACGGTACAAGTTTAAACAGCGTTTTATTTTTCATAAGCGATAAATTAATTACCGATTTTCTTCGCCAAACATCATTTGTCGTTGATCGCAATCCCACTTCTAGTGAGGCTGGAGTTACCAGACAGTCCTTTGGGAATCGGATGGTTAAATATCTGGAATCACTTCAGCCTTTTTTTGCCGAACGTGAGCCCATCTCTCCGGCTCTTTTAAAGCTCAAACTGTTTGAACTGCTACATCACTTGGCCGAAGCTCATCCTCTCACCTTACAGGCCATGGTTTATAACCGCGGAAAATATATCCACGATATCAGCCGCATTGTTAGCGATAATTATTTAAAAAAGCTCCCGCTTCAGCAGCTGGCAGATATGTCCGGTCGCAGCTTATCCAGCTTCAGGCGCGACTTTCTCAAAATTTATGAACTCCAGCCAGCCAGGTGGATACAGAACCAGCGTCTTGAAAAGGCAAGGGAATTACTGCGGAACACGCCCATACCTGTAGGAGATATCTATCAGGAAGTCGGGTTCGAAAGTTTCGGTCACTTTTCAAGAGCCTATAAGCATTACTTCGGTCATACCCCGTCAGCAGAAAGAGCACAGCTTCAAACTGACACCGACAGGCAAATTCTTTGACGCTCAGAGCAAAAACTTCAATCACGTCATGCTGTTTTCCCTATAAGAAAACTTTTTAACCTATGACGACACGACGCGACTTTTTAAACCTAGCCGGCAAAAGCGTTATCGCTGCCGGCGTGGGTTTAGCATTACCCAAACAACTATTGGCCGTAACTGGTTCTAAAAATGAACATTTAATTAAAAAACCTATGGAAACAGCAGCAAATGACTGGATCAAATCCCTGCCACATTTTGGTATCGGCGGGGTGCCACTCGGCAATGAATTTGAAGAAGTAACTGATGAACAAGCACATGGAACCCTCGCAGCCGCATGGGAAGCTGGCGTGCGCTACTTTGATATGGCACCCTGGTATGGCCTCGGTTTGGCGGAACGACGTTTCGGCGCTTTCCTGCATAATCAAAAACGGGAAGACTTTTATATTTCGACCAAAGTGGGGAAATTACTGAAGGCATCGAAAAATAACCGCGGGCATGAAATGTTTCCGCATGCCGGGTCGCCCAATTCTCCAGTTTATGACTATACAGGACCTGGTGTGCGGAGATCGGTTGAAGACAGTTTGCAGCGACTCGGTATCGATAGTATCGACATGGTATTCGTGCATGATCTGTCTTCGGATTTTCCCTGGTTTGACCGGCCCTGGACAGAATATTATGATATCGCTAAAAAAGGTGCCTTCCCCGAGTTAAATAAGATGCGTGAGGAAGGTTTGATCAAGGCTTGGGGATTGGGAGTGAACACGCCCGAGCCTATCCTGATGACGATGCGTGACGCTACACCCGATGTTTTCCTGGTGGCTTCGCAATATTCACTAATTGACCATGAGAACGCTTTGCACCAGCTGTTTCCTGAGTTCCGGAAACGGAACATCAAAGCAGTGATCGGTTCGAGTCTGAACGCGGGTTTCATCTCCGGCAGTAACCGGTATAACTATAATCCAAAGAAGCCGATCCCGAAAGAATATTTTGATAAGCGTGACCAGTTAAATAAAATCGCGGCCAGTCATCATATTGACCTCCGTACCGCAGCACTGCAATTTTCTTCTTATCCGGATGTAGTGGCTTCTATGGTAGTGGGTGCGCGTACGGCCAAACAGATCAGGGATGATGCAGCATCACTTCAGGTAAAGATCCCTGCCGATTTTTGGGCTGAGTTAAAATCCAAGAAGCTCATCGATAAAGATGCCCCAACCAGCATGGGTCATGCCTGATCAGACTTAATATTAATCTTCTAAAACTCAGTCAAACCGGGCTAGGATGTACCGGCCTGGTTTGCTATGTCATTTTTTTTAAAGCTTTAATCTATGAAACACCTGATTTTTTTATCGCTGCTGGGCGCATTCTTATTGCTGGCCGCGTGTAAGCAAAACTCCTCTAATACAAGTAAGGATTTAAAAGATACGCTTGCCAACCGCGTCAAGCCGCTCGTTACCCTTCCTCCAGAATATATTACCTGCGATGGTATGGCTAACGTACCGAATAGTAATGACGTCATTATGTCGGTACCCAATTTCAGCAATGACACCTTATTGAAAGAAGGAAAGATCAAAAAGGCTCCCCCTGCCTTTATGGCTATTTTAACGCCGGATAACAAGGTCAGCCACTGGTACGATTTTAAACCTGGCGACCTCAACCCGGCAACCGGCAAAGTTGGCCCTATGGACTGCGCTTTTGGCCCCGATGGTAATCTTTATATTAACGATCGCCAATACTTCTTTAATAAAAAACACAATTCACGGATCATTCGCATCAACGTTAAAAACGGTCAACCGGTTAGCATGGATGTGGTTGTGGAAAAATTGCTGAGTTGCAATGGGATGTATTGGAAAGGTAATACTTTATTCGTTACGGAATCTGTGCTGCAACTGACGGATACCGGCACTGTTAGTGGCGTTTACGCCTACCGGTTGCATGAACTTAACGGCAAAAAACCGGTGCAGATGAAAGCTTACGCCAACAACCAGGGTGATCCGCATCTGGTGGTCAAGTTCACCTCCAACAAGCCTATGAAATCGGGGGCAGACGGCATTGTCTGCGACCACCAAGGGAACCTTTATACCACAGTGATCGAGGAAGGAGCTGTTTACAAAACTGTTCTCGATAGTAATAATAAGCCGGTTAAGACAACACTTTTTGCTAAGGACAAAGCGATGGACGGCACCGACGGAATTATTTTTGATGCCAGGCGCCGCTGCTTTTACCAGGTTGATTTCACCGGGAACGCTATTCATCGCATTGATATGCAGGGCCAGGTAGTCACATTACAACGTAATGGTGATGAAGATGGCAAAAATGGATTGCTTGATCAGCCGGCGGAAGTTGTGTTGCGCGGTAACGAACTGATTATCGTTAATATGGACATGGCCTGGGCTACTCCCGGCCTTTCAGTTAACAAAACGGTAAACTTGCAGCATTATCTCTCAAAGATTGATCTCCCTTAAAGCCTGATTAAAAGGGACCGAAATACCGGATACGTATTTTAGGATACAATCAAACTCAATACGGATACTCCTGCCATTTAATTCCTGTTGAACTTTGCAGGATTAAATTCAACATAGAAATGAGCAAGACTATTTTTATTACCGGAGCGTCGTCCGGTTTGGGTAAGGCGACCGCGAAATTGTTTCATGATAAGGGTTGGAAGGTGATCGCTACCATGCGCAATCCGGAAAACGAAACCGAATTAGCGCAATTAGCCCATGTTACCGTACTGCCTTTGGATGTGACCAATACGGAGCAGATCAGCGAAATCACCGGAAAGGTCGTTCATGATTTCGAAGTAGATGTAGTATTTAACAACGCGGGTTATGGCCTGTCAGGTCCATTGGAGGCTGTTTCAGAAGATCAATTGCTACGGCAGATCAATACCAATCTTTTAGGGGTTATCCGCGTAACACAGGCGTTTATTCCTTATTTCCGTACCCGGCAAAAAGGGCTTTTTATAACCACCAGTTCCCTGGGCGGCCTGATCGGGTTCCCGTTCTCTTCGCTGTATCATGCCACCAAGTGGGGACTGGAAGGCTGGAGTGAAAGCATGGCCTATGAGCTTAAAAGCATTCAGGTAGGTATTAAACTGATCGAACCGGGTGCGATCCAAACCGATTTCATCGGGCGTTCTTATGACAAAGCCTTCCATCCGGCTTACGATGAATTGTTTAACCGGTTCTTCGCCAATGTGGACGGCGTGACCTTTACAACCGCTGAGAAGATCGCCGAAGTGGTTTTTGAGGCTGCAACTGACGGGAAAGATCAGTTGAGATACCTCGCCGGGGACGATGCCAAAGCGATCTATCAGCAACGATTGCAATTGGGCGACGAAGCATTTCACAATTTTATGGCACAAACATTTTTAGGACAATAACTTACATCATGAAAAATACCATATTCATTACAGGAGCATCTTCAGGTTTTGGAAAAGAAACCGCATTGTTATTTCAGCGCAAGGGCTGGAATGTGGTGGCCACCATGCGCTCGCCAGAAAAGGAAACAGAATTAGCCGCTCTGCCAAACACCATGATCCTTCCGCTGGATGTGACGGATCAGGCCAGTATAGCCCAGGCGGTAGGCCAAACAATGGAAAGGTTCGGACAGATCGATGTTTTGCTGAATAATGCCGGTTACGGCCTGATCGGCGTATTCGAATCGGCCACTGCTGAACAGATAAAAAAACAATATGACGTCAACGTTTTTGGCTTGATGAGTGTCACCAAAGCCGTGCTGCCGGCCATGCGTTTACAAAAGCAGGGCGTTGTCATCAATATCTCCTCTTTCGGGGGAATCACTGCCGGACAATTCTCCAGTCTGTATAACAGCTCTAAATTTGCGGTCGAAGGTTTTTCGGAAGCTTTATCTCATGAACTGGCGCCCCTGGGCATTGCTGTAAAGATCATCGAGCCAGGCAGTGTAGCGACAAACTTCAGGGAGGGTATGGAAATGATCCGGAATGGAATTCCTGACTACGATCCGGAATTGAGCCTGCTGATGAGTCGTTATGCGAAACGTACGGCGCATTTGGCGAAAGCATCCGCCTCAGACGTTGCGGAAACTATCTACCTGGCAGCGACGGATGATACCTCCCGGCTTCGCTTTATTGTGGGCGATGACGCCGCCTTTTACATCAACCTGAAACAAAAAAACAGCGAAGCAGAATTTTTAAGGCTCATGAGGGAGTAGGTCAGATTTTAATCCATAATTTTAAATCAGATGAGTTAGCCGTGAAAAAAGCAGTCACACCACCATACCGTTTTACTTCCATCATCGAATTGCATCGTACGCTGGAGCTGCCTAAACCCCTGCACCCGCTGGTTAGTGTTTTTGATAACACCCAGGTCGCGGTCAATAAAAAACAGCTGCCAACCGATTTCCTGTTTGATTTTTACAGCATATCTTTTAAAAAGAGAACAAAAGGACGCACCGGTTACGGGCAAAGCTATTATGATTTTGACGACGGGACGATGACTTTCGTCGCCCCGTCTCAGGTGGTCGCCACTTCCCGCGATACCGAATACTTTGGTATATCCCTGCTGTTCCACCCTGATTTCTTAAGAAATTACCCTTTAGGTAAGCATATCAAACGTTTTGGCTTTTTCGCTTACGACAGCAACGAAGCCCTGCATCTGTCGGAAAAGGAAAAAGCCATTATACTCGGCCTGTTTGAAAATATCAAAATAGAACTGGAAAATACCATCGATGATTTTAGCCAGGATATTGTGATCTCCCACCTGGAAACGCTGTTGAATTACAGCAACCGGTTTTACAAACGGCAGTTTATTACGCGACGGACGGCAAACTATGACCTGTTAACGCAACTGGAAACGATCCTGGATGATTATTTTATCAACGAGCGGGGCTTAACTTCTGGCCTTCCGACCGTTGAGTTCCTGGCCTCCAAAATAAATTTGTCGCCGCGTTACCTGAGCGATATGTTACGCAGTATCACCGGCCAGAGCGCCCAGCAGCATATTCATGAAAAACTGATCGAAAAAGCTAAAGAATATTTGTCTTCGACGAACCTGACCGTTGCGGAAATAGCCTTTAAGCTGGGATTCGAATATCCACAATCCTTTAACAAGCTTTTTAAAAATAAGACCAGCCTGACCCCCGTCGCATTCAAAGAGAAACCTTCAATGAATTAAAATGACCTTCAAAGCTTTCCGGATTTTGGATAAGCCTTTCAGAGGTTTGGATAAGAAAGCCATCCCGTACCTGCAGAACTTTGTGTCATCCAAAAATTAAAGTTATGAACGATCAACAAGTATGGTTCGTTACCGGCGCATCGCAAGGTATCGGGCTTGTTTTAGTAAAAAGGTTATTAGCCGAAGGTTACAAGGTCGTGGCCACGACCCGCAAGATAAATGAACTAAAGGAAAATGTCGGCGACCTGCCCGGGTTTTTGCCGCTCGAAGTGGATCTGGCCAGCGAGCAGTCCGTTACCGAAGCGATCTCAAGAACTGTTGAAAAATTCGGGCGCTTGGATGCGGTGGTCAATAATGCCGGTTTCGGCATGCTGGGCGCGCTGGAGGAATTATCTCTTGAGGAGATCAAAACCGAATTTGAGGTTAATGTATTTGCGACCATTAATGTCATCCGCCAGGCTTTGCCGCAGCTGCGTCGCCAAGGTTCGGGGCATATTATGAACGTAACTTCCATTGCCGGCTGGAAAGGCGATAGCGGTGCATCGGTTTACAACAGTTCGAAGTATGCGATCGAAGGTTTAAGCGATGCATTGGCAGGAGAATTATTACCCTTGGGTATAAAGGTTACAGCGATTGCTCCAGGACCATTTCGTACCAATTTCCTTGGAAAAGGTTCTGTCCACTATGCTGATCCAGCAATAGCTGATTACGAACACATCCACCAGCATAAACAATGGCTGGATGAAAATCAGCATGGCAAACAACTTGGCGATCCGGAGAAGGCGCCAGATGTATTTATCAAAGTCTTCAATACCGAACAGCCACCAGTACACGTTTTGATGGGCAGTGACGCGGTAAGAATTGTCAACAGCCAGTTGCAGCGGTTACAGGACGAAATCTCGGCCTGGGAGGCCGTAAGTGTATCTACAGACTTTAAAGAAAACCGGTCATGAAAGAGCTATTCACACCGTTCGAACTATCAGGGCTTGAGCTGCCCAACCGGATCGTGATGCCGCCGATGACCCGCGTTCGTGCCCCACAGGATATTGCCACCGAACAGATGGCGCTTTATTATACGCAGCGTGCTACGGCCGGGCTCATTATTGCCGAGGGTTCGCCCATTTCCAATGAAGGACAGGGCTACCTTTTTAATCCCGGCATATACACACCTGAGCAAGTCGCCGGCTGGCGTTTAGTGACCGACTCCGTTAAAAGCGTCGGCGGCAGGATCTTTTTGCAGCTATGGCATGTCGGACGCATATCCCATACGTCCATTCAGGAAAACGGGCGTCAGCCCGTAAGTTCCACGAACCGTGTAGCCAGGTCTTCGAACGCTTTCGGCTGGGATGACAATGGCCAGCCGGGCTTCGTTCAGTCATCCGTTCCGCGCGCATTGGCAACTGCGGAGATCAAAAGGATCACCGGCGATTTTGTACAAGCTGCAAAAAATGCGATAGAAGCGGGTTTTGACGGCATTGAATTGCACGCTGCCAACGGTTACCTCTTCGACCAGTTCCTTAATCCAATGATCAATGACCGGACAGACCAGTATTCAGCTATGACGCTGGAGAACCGCCTGCGTTTTCTACTGGAAACAGTAGATGCGGTGTCGGCTGCCATTGGGTCAGAACGGGTAGGCGTTCGCCTTTCACCTTATGGAACATTAAATGATTGTCCGCATTTTGATGATATTGAGGACACATATTTAGCGGTAGGAAAGGCCTTAGGTGACCGAAAGACCGCCTATATCCACGTCATGGATCAATCCGGTTTTTTTACCATGCCGGATGGCGCGGAACCTACGAGTGAAGCGATCAGGCGATTGCTCATCCAATGGCGAAAAGATTCACCAGCCTTAGCGCTGATCTTTGACGGTAGCCTGACGACCAGCAAGGCTGTTGAAATGATCCGCGACGGCGTGATCGATCTGGCAGGTTTCGGTCAGCCTTTTATTGCCAACCCCGACCTGGTCAGGCGCTTTCGCGAAGATCTGCCGCTTAATGTAGCCAACAGGAAAACTTATTATACCGGCGGTGCGTCGGGATATATTGACTACCCTCCGGTGAGTCGTAGATCCGCGCAAAAAGCCTTAACTTTATCATATGAAAGCGCATAAGGCACCGTATCTCATCAAATCTATCGCCGAAGAACATCATTTCTGGAGTTTGCCCAAACCCCGGCATCCCCTGGTGAGTGTTTACCGGTTCGAAGACACTGCCATCAAAGAAAGTCTACCCGAGCTTTTTATGTTCGACTTTTATTGTATTTCCATTAAGAAAAATTTTAAGGGAAAATGCGTTTATGGCCAGCATTATTATGACTTCGGGTCGGGCGTGATGACCTTTTTATCGCCCCGGCAGGTCATGTCCCATCCCAGGGGCGACGATGCCGCTAAAGAAGGCATTTGCCTGGTCTTTCACGCCGACTATTTGCTGGGCTACCCGCTTGCTAAAACTATCGGTAATTATGGTTTCTTTTCCTATGAATTAAGTGAGGCGTTGCATTTATCAGAACAGGAAGAGGCTACCATAGAAGGGATCATGGACAAGATAGCTCTTGAATACCAATCCAATATCGACCATTACAGCCAGGACGTGATCGTCGCGCAGATCGAATTACTGTTGCAGTATTGCAACCGTTTCTACAACCGTCAATTTATTACCCGGAAACCGCAGAATAGCGAGATCCTGACCCGCCTGGAAAAATTGCTGAATAATTATTTTAACGACCCGGAACGCTTGAGTTCCGGGTTACCAACAGTCCAGTATATTGCAGACGAACTGCATCTTTCGCCAAACTACCTGAGCGATATGCTGCGCAGCTTTACGGGGCAAACGACGCAGCAGCATATTCATGCCAAACTGATCGAGAAAGCTAAAGAATTGTTATCGACGACCGCTCTTTCCGTAAGTGAGGTCGCTTTCCGTTTAGGTTTTGATTACCCGCAATCGTTCAATAAACTATTTAAAAACAAAACGAATTACTCACCTACGGAATTTCGTCAGTCATTCAACTGAGCGGATCACTACCAAACAACAAGTTCGAGTGGTTTTTACGTTATAGTTTTTATAACAAACCACCGGATACCGCTATTAACTCTCCTGTGATCCAGAAACTGCTCGCTGAAGCCAGGAAAACGGCCACCTTTCCGATATCTGATGGAAGTCCGCCACGGCCGAGCGGCGTAGCTGCCACTAATTGTTTGGCCCAAAGCTCTGCTGCTTCTCCCATTGCACGCGCGCCCTCGGTATCTACGTACCCGGGTAAGATTGCATTCACCCTGATGCCTTTGCTTCCAAGTTCTTGAGCGGTTACTTTTGTGATTTCATTCAATGCAGCTTTGGTTGCAGCGTACAGCGATGCGCCTTGCACGGTTTTGCGCGCAGCCAGGGAACTGATATTGATAATACTTCCACCGCTTTGCTCCATATATTTTACGGCTTCTTGAGTGGTCAGCAAAGGTCCTAAGACATTAATGTCAAACATTTTTCGATACCCGTCTTCGGTAACACCGGCTATCAGGGGATAATCATAGACCCCGGCATTATTAACCAGGATATCAATACGGCCAAATGCGGCAATACCGGCCCGGAACATTTCGCTGACCTGGTCTTTTTTTGAAATATCCGCTTTTACGGTCATGCATTTGACGTCAAGCGCTCTTACCTGTTCAGCCACTTTATCAGCGTCTTTGGGACTTGTGGCATAATTGATCACCACATTTGCGCCTGCCCGGGCCAGTTCCAGTGCGATCCCGGCACCAATGCCTTTAGAGGCGCCGGTTACAAGCGCTACCTTATCTTTTAAAATCCGATCTATGTTCATAGGTTTTTTTTGTCAAAGCTAAATGAGGTACCGGTGCCTGACAATCCCGGAATAATTATTCCCTATAGGAGCAGGCCGAAAAGATCGGTAATTTTGCATTTAATCAGGATGATATGTATGAAAGGAAGATTCCGCTGACATTGGGATGCGGATTTGAACTGGTCCGGCAAGTGGTGAATGGTAAATGGAAGTTTATGCTGCTATATTGCCTGCATGAGGGCATTACACGCCCAAGCGCGATGGAGCGGGCTTTGCCCGGTATCAGCCGGAGAGTGATCAATATTCAGTTGAATCAACTGATCGGCCACGGTTTGGTTAGCAAACAAGATTACGAAGAGATGCCGCCGCGGGTGGAATATTTTCTTACAGATCTGGGAAAAAGCCTCATTCCATTTATTATCGACCTGGGGACCTGGGGCGAGGAACATAAAGGAACCTTACAATTAAATATTGTCTGAATTCCATTACAGCCGCCATTACTTATAGCTATGGAACACCAGAAAACATTTCGGATAAAAAACTTGCGGGAGGCTTATTTCACCGGCGAGCACAAGCAAATGCTTCTTGAAAATGAGCGGCTTAGGGGCATTTCGGTGATCCGCACGGACGATCATTTCCGGAGTTGTAAAAATGCCGTAGAACCTCATGTTTTAGAAAACTACCTGGTATGCCTTATCCGTAAAGGAGCTGGAATCTACAACTTCGGCGCTGAAGTATTTCATTTAAAAGAAAATACACTTTGCCTGATCCCACCGCTTACCCTAACTTCGTGGCATTCTCAAACAGTTTATCAAGAGGGTTTTTGCTGTACTTTCTCCGAGGACTTTTTTACCACGGGTCAGGAGAATAAAAGCTGGCTCAGCCAGACAGGCTTAGCTGGCAACCTGGTCATTTCCCTGACTGCAGAGCAAATGGCTTATTTTTCCGGACTGATGGAAGAAATGCTTGCAGAAATGCAGACGCCATCCGGCGTTGACGTTGAATTGATAAGGGTTCAGCTGCACCTATTAATTCGGAAAGCGGTGGCACTTTATCCGGACACGTCCAAACATATCCGGCCCAAAAGCAACGCGGCTGTTGTCTTGGCTAATGATTTCGTCAAGCATTGCAGGGGAGATTTTGAACAACTATTGAATGGGGAAATACAGCGTTTACCTTCGCTGAACACTTATGCCGCGCGGCTGAATGTAACCCCTAATCACCTGAATGACATGGTCAGGCTCATCATGGGTAAATCTGTCGGGCAGTTTCTTCACCAGGAGCTGGCTGCGCACGCGACTAACCTGCTGCAACAGACCCAATGGCGGGTGGGGGAGATCGCGGACCGTTTAGGATTTAACGACCTGTCCTATTTTACGCGCTTTTATAAAAAACAACTGCAAACGACGCCCTCCAAGGTCCGGGGACAAAATCCGTAGATTGTACCAAAAATTCCGTAGGGCGTGTTAAAGGGTTCTCGCTGAACGGTATAATTTTGTTAAAAAATTATATTATGTCTATATCGAACCAGCGAATTTTAATTAAAGGAGCGACCATCCTTTCCATGGACAAGAACATCGGCAACCTTCCTTCGGGCGATGTCTTAATTGAAGGCACCAAGATCAAAGCTGTTGAAACCGAAATAAATATCGAAAATGCGCAAGTTATCCAAGCGGAGGGCATGATCCTTTCACCCGGTTTTACCGATGCCCACCGTCATGCCTGGCAGGGTAGTTTGCGCCGCCTGATGCCAGACGTCAGCGATCTGATGAGCTACGTAGAAGAAATACATTTCGGGCTTGCCCTGTATTATCGTCCCGAAGATATTCATATCGGTAATTTACTGACCGCGTGGAGCGCCATAGACTATGGGATCACCGGGATGATCGACGCCTCCCACAACACCCGTAGTTATGAGCACGCCGAGGCTGCGCTGGATGCTTTGGAAGCAACGGGCATCCGGGCGCTCTATGCACCGGCATTTCCGCTTGGCGGAGAATGGGAACAATCATTTTGGCCGGCAGGTCTAGAACGCTTACACAAGAAAAGGTTTTCTTCAGAAGGGCTGATCAAAATGGGTGTTTTTACCCATATCAGCACGAATGGCTGGGACGTGGCACGTCACCTGGGTGTTCCGATGATCACCGAATTCCTAGGTAAAGAACTATCTGCTTCTTTGAAAGGCCTGCAAGCGGAAGGCAAACTTGGGCCGGATAATATCTTTAATCACTGTACCGGCTTAACACCTGAAGCATGGAAGATCATGGCCGATTGCGGTGTTAAGGTCACGGTCGACCCTCGTTCGGATGCCCAATATGGGCTGGAAGAAGGAGTTTTCGCCTATCAGCATGCTATCGACCACGGGATGCGTCCCGGTATCGGTACTGACCTAGAGACCGCCTATGGCGGGGATATGTTTACGGAAATGCGTGTAGCATTTGCCTTGCAAAGGGCATTTGCGCAAAATCGAAAATATAACGGCGATGCTAAGGCTCCGGCGCCGGTGACCTCCAAAGCCTTGCTGGAAGCTGCTACGCTCCACGGGGCCGAGATCGCCGGCTTTGGCCAAGTCGCAGGCAGTATCACACCAGGTAAAGCCGCTGACCTCATTCTGATCGATACGAATGCGATCAACTTGTTTCCATCCAATGACGCCATTGGTACCGTGGTGCATGCAGCCGACAGGAGCAACGTGGATACAGTCATGGTGAATGGGAAAATCCTCAAATCTGATGGAAAACTGATCGGTGCCGATTTGGATTATTTAAAGGAAAGAGCACAATCATCTGTGCAATATTTACTAGAAAAACAAAACGATTTCAATCGAGTGAAGTAATTGGAAACACAGTTTTCAAATAACTTTACAGAATTTTTAGAGCTGGGTTCCAATTTTTAAATAAATCAAATAGAGAGTCAACCCAATAAATAGGCGTGTGATCGAATTGGTAAGAGGTAGGTTTCTCAAAGTTAGCTTCGATATCAACTCATTAACTAAAACTAACTTAAATTAATGACTTACAATAATTTATATTTAAAATGACTGTGCATAGCTACAGCCTTTTGATTCATGAAATAACAATTAATCCGACTTATCTTTTGTTAATTTTTTAAGGACGCCTGCCACCGTAATATTGCTTTCTGTTTGATTAAGCTGTTAAGGGGACATCATCTGAAGGTTAAACAATAAATCAGTGAGCAATGAAAAGCGGTTTTAATGTTATTTATTTAGTCGGCCCCACCTGCGATAAACTCAATTTAGGATAGGAGAGGGAGAGTTCCGAACTATGCCCTTGAGCATCTGGTGTTCAATTCATTACTTAATTTGACTGGTTTAACTCCACGAATTACGCAGTCTATTTTATTTTATACATATATGCCCTTTAATCCAAATAAGCGAGAGCTTTTATGAACGCCAATGAAATTGTTATTTATTTTAGTTAGCGGTAGGGTAGAGGACCGTCCATTCTAATCATAATTGTCATGTAAGTTCTTAACCTAAGACTAAAGATTTATTTATTCTAAAGTAAAAAAATTACCACCACCGCATATTCAGAGAAGTGAGTTCTGTAATCCGGTATTTGTAAAGAGTAGAAGACTCATAATCTTTTGGTCCCTGGTTCGAGCCCAGGTGGGCGCACTGAGTAAAAACCCGCTTTCTGATAAGATGAGCGGGTTTTTTTGTCTTACACATGCGGGTTAGGATCACCTGCGGCACCGTGGCTGTTACATATTTGTTACGGGATTTACATAGTTTTTTGTTGAACTTGACGCCCCCATGTAACAAATACGTAACGGGATATGGCGTCATAATTAATGTAAATTATGGCTACGACCGTAAGTGCAAGAATTTATTCGCACCATGAAAAGAGCGATGGTACTTTCAATGTTAAGTATGTTGTGTATCACAAAGGAGAAAGAAAGTTTATTGATTCTCCCCATTTTGTCTCAAAAAGACAAATAACTAAAGATTTCGAGATCAAGGACAAGTTTGTTTTGCGTTGGCTTGACGAAGCGCTTGACGATTGTCGGGTACTGATCAGCACGATTAATTCACGACTTGATTTCTTTACCTGTGAAGAGTTGCGTGACTATCTCAGAGACAGCAATAAGGATATTGACCTTATTGAGTTTGCTAATTCCCATATTGATTATCTTAAAGAAAATGACCGTGAGCCATACTCCAGGACATTTCGAAAAATAAGGAACAGCTTGGTAGATTATTTCGGAAGGTCACATGTTTCGATCAATGAAATTCATTCCAATATGCTATACATGTACGAACGCTTTCTGAAAGCTCCCCGTACAATATCCCGAATAAATCAATTAGGTAGATTAGTGACCACGACTGAGAAAGGACTTTCAAAAGGTGGTTTGCACGCACATATGCGTGATCTCCGCACCCTATTCAATGAAGCCAAGAGGAAATTTAATAACGATGAGCTTGGTATAATAAGGATAAAGCATTACCCGTTCACCAAGTATAAAGTTGGAACCCCTCCTGCAACTAAGGTTAGAAGTTTTGATATTGAAGAGGTAATACAAATCCGGGATTCAATAGTGCCTAAAGATACCCGAGTTGAATTGGCCAGGGATATGTTTATGTTATCCTTTTATCTCTGCGGAACAAACGCCGTGGATTTTTATCACGCCTCTGATGCAAACATCAAAGAAGGCAGGTTCGAATATAACAGATCAAAGACACAGGGGCGTAGACAAGATGAGGCATTTATAAGCATTAAGATCGTCGAAGAGGCGAAACCCTTATTAAATAAATATTTAGGTAAACTTAGTACACGGTATGGTGCCTATGATTATCTAGATTATGCCTTATATAAAGGCATGAAAGGTTTGCGAGAAATTACAGGACTCGATGAACTAACCCTGTATTGGGCTCGACACACGTTTGGAACTTTGGCCAGAAATGCTTGTCGAATGAGTGTTGATGATATCGGCGAAGCGTTAAATCATATCGACAATGGACACGCTACAACAGATATTTATCTGGCAAAAGATTGGGGCATTGTTGACGATGTTCAACATCAGGTCATTGAATTATTAAATTACCGCATTAATGACCCCCAAAATGTAATTGACTTAAATCCAGAAGATTCGAGAAAAGCAATGAGAATAGTTAGTGCATAGTCGTATCAATTAGTGCAAAGCGCAATAAGTCATGCGTCTTGTCATTTTCTTAATTGGATATGATTGGCAAGCTAGTGACCAAAGACAGAATTAAGATTTTTAATTCTGTCTTTACATTTTAATGTCTTTATTTATAACCGACAAAGTCTCACTTAAGGAACATGAACAATGTGAACGTTATTAAAGAAGCAATATTTTTGAACGCCAGGCGTAGATGCTTTAGCGCCATGGTGAGTTGATTTTCAACTGTCTTTTTTGAGATACCCAACCGATCTGCTATTTCTTGGTTTGATAAATTTTCAATCCGGCTTAGCATAAATATTTCATGACAGCGCTCGGGCAATTGGTTTAAATATTTATCCAGTTCGCTTCTTAGCTCCGCATCCTGTAACCGCAGCTCTCCGGTATTTTGTTCAGATGAATGATCATCCTCCGCTATATCGGCCTTAAAAACCAACGTAAGCTTTGTGCTTTTAGCTCGGCTGTACAACTGATAGCGAATCGCTGTTAACAGGAAGTTGGGAAACTTATTAATTTTAAGTTCTTTACGCCGGGTCCATAAACTCAAAAAAACATCGTGAACAATTTCAAGGCTGCTTTCTTCATCATTTAGCTGTCGGAAAGCGATTTTGTACATTCTCGCCCAATAACGGTTAAAGAGGATATCGAACGCAGCTCCGTTATCATTACGGATCTCATTCCACAGTTCAGAATCGCTCTTGAGGGCTTTAAACATACAATTGGTTTTATAAAAGTAGAAAAAAGTAATTATATGTCTCAGTAACATAAAAAAACAATAATTCTTTTACAATTCTATGGGTGTTCCCATCCTAAATACATACTATATAAATACAGACCTATTTTAAAGCTTATAAACTAACCATAATGCTCACCAAAGAAGAGTTTCTTTTCCTGTTTAAAAAGAATTTGTCGGGGGAATGTACGCCCGAAGAGATACGGTTATTGGAATCATACCAGGATAATATTGTAATGCCTGATGATAAATGGGAAGCTGATCTGGGCGATAAAAAGCGGGTTCGAGGTACCCTTAAAGGGATGCTGAAGGAAAGCATTCCAGAAAGGTCTGCCCGTCGATCATCGATCGGTGTATATAGGATGGCAGCCGCTATTATACTGCTTTTAGGTGTATGCATTATAATATGGAGGGGGCGACTATCTTCAATTCCTAAACAGCCGGATATGGAAGCTACATCGTCCAAAAAGATCCTTCCCGGTGGCAATAAAGCTTATTTAACGATGGCCAACGGGTCCGTAATCACCCTTAACGGACTTAAAAACGGAACGCTGGGTACACAAACCGGTATCCGCATCAATAAAGTGAAAGACGGCGTATTATCCTACGATAAGCAAACCGAAGGGCAAAAGGATGGTGCCGGTGAACTGGCTTATAACACCATCAACATCCCCCGCGGCGGACAATATCAACTAGTCTTATCTGACGGCACTAAGGTTTGGCTCAATTCGGCATCGTCATTAAAATACCCTGCCGCCTTTAGCGGTAAGGAACGCAAGGTTGAACTTGCTGGAGAAGCCTATTTTGAAGTAGCTAAAGATCGCACCAAACCATTTACGGTGGGTGTTAATGGTATGAGTGTACAGGTGTTGGGTACCCACTTTAATATAAATGCCTACAGTGATGAAAAGACCATCGAAACAACTTTACTGGAAGGCTCGGTGAAGTTGAGCAGTAACGGTAAACAGGCATTCTTAAAACCAGGTCAGCAGGGTAAGTTTAGTATCCAGCAAACCGCATTCAATATCAGCAATGTGGATGTTGAAGACGCGGTAGCTTGGAAAAACGGCTTTTTCGCTTTCAATAACGAAGATATTCAAACAATTATGAAAAGGATTTCGCGGTGGTATGACGTCGATGTTGTATTCCCCGAAAAATTTAAACGAAAAAACTTTGGAGGAACTGTATCCAGGTTTACAGACGTTGAGCAAGTGTTAAATTCGCTGGAGCTGACCGGTTCTGTTCACTTCAAAACCGAAGGAAGGAGGATAACTGTGATGCCATAATTACTTTTTTTATGAAGAAGACATCATGTTATCTTAAAAAACTAACCAGGGGAATTGGAGCTCCCCCGGCTAGTATAAGGTAACATAACCAATCGTTAGCAACAACCAATTATTCATTAACCTCAAATCAAATGTATAAAATTATTAATGCATTCGTATGCATGCGGCATGCCCGCGCCCTATTAAAACCGCTGCTCGTCATGAAACTCATCATCATATTACTGACTGCCTCCATTTTACAGGTTAGCGCCGCTACCTATGCCCAGCAGATCAGTATCAACGTTAAAGGAACTTCCTTACAGCAGGTTTTTAAAAAACTCAGAAAGCAAAGCGGCTACAACTTTTTGTATGATAGCGATATGTTGAACGATGCCCACCCGGTAAGCTTAAATCTTAATAATGCTACGCTAGATGACGTGCTTAAGGCATGTTTTGCCGGTCAGCCTTTAACCTATGTCATCAACCAAAATACGGTAATAGTGAGGTCGAAACCGGAGCCTGTTACTCAAACACCGAATGATGTTACAGTAAAAGGTAAAGTATTGGATGAAAAAGGCCTGCCTGTACCCGGTGTAAGCGTTAAAATTAAAGGCACAAGCACCGGCGCGGTTACCGATATAAACGGTAACTACACAGTGAAACTGCCTACGGGTAATGAAACCTTGGTATTTACCTTTATTGGCTATGCCCCGCAAGAGATTGTGGTTGCCGGCCGTACCCAACTGGATGTTACCCTCAAAGAAATGCAATCGGCCTTAAATGAGGTTGTAGTAGTAGGCTATGGTACACAGAAAAGGGCGGATGTGAACGGTGCCATCTCATCGGTAGGTGCAAGCAAACTGAAAGATCAGCCGGTAACCAACCTGCAAGGTGCTTTGGAAGGTAAAACATCTGGTGTGCAGATTATCCAAAACTCCGGCGCGCCAGGAGCTTCGGCCCAGGTGAGGATCCGCGGTTTAACTTCATTAAGCAATTCTGATCCTTTATATGTTGTTGACGGGATCCCGTTGGCATCAAACGATATTAACATCATCGATCCAAGCAATATCGAATCTATCGATATTTTAAAAGATGCTTCGGCGCAGGCCATCTATGGTTCGCGTGGTGCCAATGGCGTTGTGTTGATCAAAACTAAAAGAGGTAAAAAAGATAATTCGGTTATCTCGTTCGATACCTACCAGGGCGTATCAAATGTGCGTAAAACATTGGATATGCTAAACGCTTATGAGTATGCTCAATTAAACAACGAAGCTTACAAAAACGCGGGCCAGAACCTACAGCTACCTACCAACCTAACCCCATCATCGCCAACAACCGATTGGCAAAAAGAACTGTTCCGCGCTGCTTACATGCAAAACTATAACGTGGCCTTAAGCGGCGGCAGCCAAAATGTTACCTATCGCGTTAGCGGTGGCTATCTGAAACAGCAGGGAACCATTGTAGGTTCTGATTATAACAGGTTAAACATCTCGAACAATTTGGTTTTTACACCCAAATCAAATCTGGAGTTTGGTGAAAGCTTCGCCTTGAATAAATCGCTTACGCACAGCGTACAAACTGATTACAACGGCAACCTGATCAATGATGCTTTTGCCGAGGACCCAACCATCCCGGTTAAAAACGCCGATGGCAATTTCAGCGCGACTAAATTCTCTGATATAGTGAACCCGCTGGCAAAGATCTATTACCTGTATAACAACCGGGCATATAATCAGTGGGGATTGTTAGGCAACACCTATTTGCAATACAAGCCTATTAAAGGCCTGGTGCTGAAATCATCATACAGTATCGACCTTAAATTTGCCGATAACAAACAGTTTACGCCAACTTATGATGTAGCGCCTAACTTCAGGAACCCTAATCCTTCGCTTTATCAGCAAAAAGACCAAACCAACCACTGGACATGGGATAACACCGCCACTTACAACTTTACCGTGGGTAAAGATCACCACTTCGAGGCACTGGCAGGTGTATCTGAAGAGCGTTTTACGTATAACAACGTGTACGGCCAAAATCAGGGCCAGCCGGGTAATGATCCCTTTTTGCAATACCTTGATGCCGGTATCAGCAACCCGGTAACCGGCGGCAGCCAGCAACAATGGGATTTGTTATCGTACATCGGTCGTATTAACTACAACTATCAAAATAAATACTATTTAACGGCTACTTTGCGTCGTGATGGTTCATCAAAGTTTGGCGCCAATAACCAGTTTGGTAATTTTCCATCAATAGCTTTGGGTTGGAATTTAACCAACGAATCGTTCTTCCCTAAAAACAACGCGCTTAGTTATTTAAAGCTTCGTGGTAGCTGGGGTAAGCTGGGTAATCAATCGGTATTGGGGTATTATGATTATGCTGCCAATATCAATACAGGCTATTACGCTATCGGCCTTCCTGCTTCGGCACAGCCAACCGCAGGCCCTAATGGCTTGCCAAACCCGGACATCCGCTGGGAACAAACCAAACAATGGAACGCGGGTTTCGACTACCAGCTGTTTAATGGTAAGATCACAGGATCGTTTGATTATTATGAGAAAACAGCCCAGGATATGCTGCTGGTGCTGAACATTCCATCAATATCAGGTTTTACCCAAAGCCCACGTCAAAATGCCGGTTCGATGAAAAACTCGGGCTTTGAGTTTTCGGCAGATTATAATACCGAGATCACAAAAGATCTGCACTTTAACGCTGGCTTCCACTTTGCTACCGTTAAAAACAACGTGTTAAGTCTGGAGCAAACCGGAGAGAAAATTTACAGCGGAAATATTAAACCGGGTCAAACCGAGTTAACCGAGGTTGGTCACCCCATCGCCTCGTTTTACGGTTATGTAGCCGATGGTATTTTCCAAACTCCTGCCGATGTAACCAACCATGCTAAGCAGGCATCGGGCACAGCGCCGGGCGATATCAGGTTTAAAGATTTGAACGGCGATGGCGTGGTTGATCAAAACGACCAGACATATCTGGGTTCGCCAATTCCTAAATTAACTTACGGGTTTAACTTTGGTGCCAGCTACAAAGGTTTTGATCTTAACCTGGCCTTCTCGGGCGTGTATGGTAATAAGTTGCTTGCTGCATATAAATACTATACCAATGGTTTCTTTATCTCCAACTATAACATGGAAAAAGAAGCTTTGGGCCGCTGGACAGGTCCGGGTACCAGCAATACCCTGCCACGCCTAATAGCCAGCGATCCTAATAATAACTCGAGGGTATCCAGTTTTTACCTGCAAAGTGGCTCGTACCTGCGTTTGCAAAACCTCACTTTCGGTTATACGCTTCCGCAAAAGTTTTTGGAGCGCACAAAGATCAAATCGTTAAGGTTTTATTTCTCGGCCCAAAACCTGCTTACGTTCACCAAGTATACTGGTTATGATCCGGAGATCGGTCAGCAATACAGTGGTGCCGGCGGTAACCTGGATATGGGTATCGATAATGGTAACTATCCGCAAAGCCGTACGCTTTCGCTGGGCGCTAATCTGTCTTTTTAACCGATGTACAATTTAAAAGTTAATATCATGAAATCTAAATATATGATCCTCGGTGCCGTGTTGATGACCGGTTTAGGAGGATGTAAGAAATTTTTGAACGAAACACCAACCGCGCATCTCTCAACATCAAGTTTTTACAAGACCAGCGATGACGCCGTAAGAGCGGTTACCGATGCCTACAGGCTGATGAAAGACCAGGCTTACGGTGGATATTCTCCATCATCATTCGGCGATATCATGTCTGACGATGCCAACAAAGGTGGCGGTGGTGCGTCAGACCAGGGTTTGATCCAACAGTTAAAGATCTTTACCGCCAAGGCCGATAACGGTTATGTATATAATGCCTGGAGGGATAACTTTAAAGGGATTTACCTGGCCAACCTGGTATTGCAAAAAGTACCGGCAATTGCCATGGATGATAACCTCAAAAAACGTGTTTTAGGTGAAGCCCAGTTTTTACGCGGCTATTATTACCTGCAACTGGTAAGGCTGTTCGGCAGGGTGCCACTAGTTACCACCCCGCTGGAAAATGGCGATTTTAACGTGAAACAGTCTGAATCTCCGCAAATACTGGCACAAATTGAAGCCGATGCAAACGCTGCCATCGGCTCGTTGCCAACCAAAAGCGATCAGGCCACAACCGATAGAGGCAGGGCAACCAAAGGCGCTGCTCAGGCGCTATTGCTGGAAACCTATATGTGGGAAAAGAAATGGACTGAAGCCCAGCAGTTGGGCGACCAGATCATTACTTCGGGCCAATACACCCTTGCGCCGGATGTAACCCAGATCTGGACACTGGCCGGAGAGTTTGGCCCTGAATCGATATTTGAGGTAAATAACGAAAATATTCCGGGTAAAGGCGTCGGTAACCTGCTGAATTTATTCGATGCGCCGAGGAATACCTGGGGCTATGGTTTTACCGTTCCGTCCGAATCGTTGGTGAAAGAATTTGAACCCGGCGACCCAAGGTTGCATGCTACCGCGATTTTTGATAAAGAAAAATTATCAGATGGTACCGTAGCCGATGGTTCAACCAGCGAAACTGGTTACTGGAACAAAAAATATTGGTTACCCACCAGCCAGATCCCTACTAATAACGGTGGCGGAGCCGGTGACGGCCCAACCAATGATCGGGTCTATGGCTTAGCCCAGGTCATGCTCTGGACGGCGGAAGCGGCCTTCCAAAACGGAAATGCTCTCCATGCAACTGAGTTGGTTAACCAGATCAGGGCTCGGGCCAGGCAAAGTGGAGGAAACACCGATAACTCTATTTTACCAGCTTACGGTACGGTTACCTTAGCTAATATTTATCATGAAATGCGTGTGGAGACCGCCCTCGGCGAGCATCGCCGTTTTTATGAATTGGTGCGCACCGGCAGGGCTGCTGCTTTGTTGCCCGGCTTTAAGGTTGGGGTTAATGAGCACGTGGCTATTCCACTAACAGAGATTCAGTTGAGCGGTGGGGTTTTAACGCAGAATCCGGGGTATTAAATTGGCCTTTAGACTTTTTAATTTATCTCTTAGGTAGAGCGAAAATAAGGGGAAAATCCGGGGTGTGTTCTTGCGTAGGTTAAACGACATGCGCCTAACACACCCCTCACCTCTCGAAAAAAGGTATAGCACATCGCTCAATTTTACCAATATCAAGATTTGCCATCACCTCATAAGAATATATCTCATATCGGGTTCTATCAGGTTCAATTACCTGTAGACAAAAACTTAAATTATCATTCAATATACTTGTTCCTAAGGCCAAGTAAATGTGCCTGTTTAACTTTTATCAGGTAGTGCCGGTACTTAGGTTTTCAACTTAAATTAATTAAAATTAATGATTAAACGCATTACATTAACCAGACTTTTAACTGTCATCGTTACATGTTTTAGTTCGATGGCCCATGCCCAAAGTAACGAGGTGTCTCTCAACAGCTCGGCCGGACAACAATGGAAAGTAAAACCACAGGCAGATGTTATCGACGCCTCACAAGTTAAGGATGCCGGATATAATACTTCCAACTGGGTTACAGCCATTGTGCCGGGAACAACCTTTGCATCGTACGTAGCAGCCGGTTTAGAGAAAGACCCCAACTTTGGCGATAATATTTACAAGGTTGATAAAGCCAAATACGATCGCAGTTTTTGGTACCGTACCGAATTTGGCATCCCCCCAAGCTATACCAAAAAAACTATCTGGCTTAACTTTAAAGGTGTAAACCGCAAGGCCGACATCTATCTTAACGGAACGTTGCTGGGTAGTCTTGACGGTTTTATGCAGCGCGGGCAGTATGACATAACCAGCCTGGTAAATCGTGCCGGTAAAAATGTGATCACAGCACTGGTTTATATCCCTAAACAGCCATTGGCTAATGTGGGCAGCCCCAACTACGTATCAAGCGCCGGCTGGGACTGGATGCCATATGTACCGGGCCTTAACTCGGGCATAACCGATAACGTTTTCCTAAGCAATACGGGCGATGTAACTATTAAAGATCCATGGATCCGTGCTAACCTGCCAACCAATGCCCGTGCAGATGTGTCGGTATCACTTGAGGTTAAAAACAACACTGCAAATCCACAGACCGCTATAATAAAAGGGGTAATTACGCCGGGAAATATTGAGTTTCAGAAAAAGGTTTATGTGGATGCTAATGGAACAACTGATGTTAAGCTGAACAAGCGCGACTTTGAGCAGCTCATGATCAATAGCCCTAAACTATGGTGGCCAAACGGTTATGGTGAACCAAACCTGTACAATTGCAAACTGAGCGTTAGTGTAGGCAATGAGGAATCGGATGTGAGGAACATCAAATTCGGGATTAAAAGATATAGCTATGATACCATTGGTCATGTATTGCATCTGGCCATCAACGGCACCAAAGTATTTATAAAAGGCGGCGACTGGGGCATGAGCGAATACCTGCTGCGCTGCCGCGGCGCCGAGTACGATTACAAGGTTAGGCTGCATAAAGAAATGAACTTCAACATGATTCGCAATTGGATAGGTTCAACTACTGATGAGGAGTTTTATGATGCCTGCGATAAATACGGCATTATGGTTTGGGATGATTTCTGGTTGAACGCCAATCCAAATCTCCCGGCAGACCTGACCGTGTTCAATGCCAACGCCATCGAAAAAATAAAACGCTTTAGAAACCATCCCGCTATTGCCGTGTGGTGCGCGGACAATGAAGGATGGCCTGAACAACCGCTAAGCGCCTGGTTAAAAGAAGACCTGGATACCTTTGATGGCAGCGACCGCTGGTACCAACCAAACTCGCACGCCGAAAACCTGACCGGCAGTGGCCCATGGGATGCTAAAGACCCGCGTTACTATTTCACTGCTTACCCAACAGGTTTGGGTGGCAACAAAGGCTGGGGCCTGCGTACCGAGTTGGGTTCAGCGGTGTTTGTAAATTTTGAAAGCTTCAAAAAATTTATGCCGAAAGAAAACTGGTGGCCGCGCAATGAAATGTGGGACCAGCACTTTTTTGGTCCGAAGGCCTTTAATGCAGGGCCGGATACTTACCAGGCCAGCATTACTAATGGTTACGGGGAGCCTAAGGGTATTGAAGATTTTTGCCGTAAAGCGCAGTTTGTAAGCCTGGAGAGTAATAAAGCCATGTTTGAAGGCTGGCAGGATGCCATGGGCGAAGACGCATCCGGTTTAATGACCTGGATGAGCCAGTCGGCCTACCCATCAATGGTATGGCAAACTTATGATTACTATTATGATCTGACTGGTGCCTACTGGGGCGTAAAAAAAGCCTGCGAGCCGCTGCACATTCAATGGAACCCGTTAACCAATGCTATTAAGGTTATTAACACTACTCGTAAGGATGCGGACGGGTTAACGGCTTCGGCAGATGTGTATAATCTGGATGGTACGTTAGTGAAACAATACAGTCAATCGAAGATAGTTGATGCCCCGGCCAACAGTTCGGGCGCGGCGTTTGTTCTTAAATTAAACCAATACAAGGTCGATCTGGCAAAAAACAAAAAGGTGGTAAGTTCATCTTCAACAAATGGAGATCCGTCGGCCATAAATGATGCCAACCCAGCCTCGCGTTGGGCCAGCCGCTATAGCGATGGCGAATGGGTGTATATCGATTTGGGTAAGGAAGAAGTTGTGAATGGTGTTGGCCTCACCTGGGAAGATGCCTATGCCAAAGCTTTCAAGATACAGGTATCAAACGATGCTAATCACTGGCACGATGTATACAGCACCACCGAAGGACGACAGGGAGAGCAAAAGATCACTTTTCCGGAGGTTAACGCCCGTTACGTAAAAATGCAGGGTGTTGAGCGTGCTACCTACTGGGGTTATTCGCTGTATAATTTTGAGGTTTATGAGGGCGATGTAGCCAGCGAAGGCTTATCGGCGGTACACTTTATTAAACTAAAACTTACTGATAATACCGGTAAGGTAATATCTGATAATTTTTACTGGAGAGGTAACAAGCGTAAAGATTATACTGCTTTAAATACCCTGCCAAAAGTTCATTTAAATGTTAATTATAAAACGGTTAAGGCCGATGGTAAATATTATATCACGGCACAGGTAACTAATCCTTCATCATCCAAGGGTGTAGCTTTCGGGGTGCGAGTGCAGGCGCTCAAGGCATCAACCGGGGAACAGATTTTGCCGGCTATCATGAGCGATAATTACTTCACTTTGTTCAAAAGCGATACCAAAACAATTAAGATTGAATTTGATCCTCACATTTTAGGTAATGATAGCATCAAATTATCTGTAGAAGCTTACAATGGTTTTGGCAAATAGAAATGTCCTTTTCATTAATAGGCTAATGATTCTTACTGGCAGTCGATTGAGCTAAACTGGCTGTTGATGGCGGCTTTTTTTATGATATCAGTACATAAAATCCCGTAAAGCCTGTTGACATAAGTTCAACAGGCTTTATATTTCGATTTTATTATAAGCTCATACTGATACGATTTGCAGACAACAAAGCCCCTTGCTGGGCTCTTGTCTTTCCGGTGTTTGGTCTAACTTTTTATCCAGCTTTTTTTCAGCCGGACTGCGCTAGTTAAATCCTGCATCTCTCTTGGCGGCTTCCACTTTTTTAGGTGTAGGGCCTTCTTTTTTTGCCTCGTATTTTAATTCAAGAGGCTGTTCCGATACAGATTTTCCTTCAACTTTTGATCCTCTTGTGCTCATGATTTTATATAATTAATGTTTCTTATGAGATAACAATCTTTACACCATTGCTTAGTTCTCAGAAAGAACCTTGAAACCACGAAAGGTCGTTTACATTTTTTCTCTTTTGAAATTCCTGGTAAGATATTTTTTATAATCTTGATTTGCAGACTTCAAAAGTTTCGACTTCCAGTATTGCATAATTGGTGTTGACCAAATTGAACATGCTGGTTAACTTAGCTGCTTATGAAACAGACCGAACAACTGGCACTTGATTTAAAAAGACTGCATAATCAAGGTGTAAACCTTGTTAATGCCATCCAAGTTGAGATATTTCCTGAAGAATTAGAGGCTCATTTTGTCAATAATCTTAAGAAGGATTTTGAGGTATTCAAAAAATCCCTACCAGTTTTTAGGAACACTTACCAGGCCTGGTATTCAGAAGCGCAGATAGTCATCAAAAGGCTTCTGCCATTGAGACTGAATGACTTCATCTCTTTATATGAAATCCCAAAAGCACGTAAGGAAGTAAAAAAAGAGAACTATACGATTGAGGATTATCTGCGAAATACTATTATAACTTCGGGGTTTGATAAAAAAATCATTGCTGGTCCGGGTGACGCCATACCATTGGTTCAGCAACAATTAAATATTCTTGACTCCGTCACTGCTCGCTTGGAAAGTACCATATCAGAGATTACCGAAATATTGCAGGCCGAACTGCTTGACAAAATCCTGGCCGCTGCCAAGGAACTTGCCAAAAGCGGATTGGCCCGTTCCGCCGGAGGTATTTGCAGTGCTATCATACAGCAACACATGGAAACTCTTCTGGTTAAATATGGGCTGAAGTTGGCAAAGAAATCGCCGGGATTAAAAGATTATAATGAAATCCTTCAAAAAGCAGAAGTCTATGATTTTGGAACGGGCCGCCAGATCCAATATCTTATTGACTTGAGGGATTTATGTGTCAAAACCACCAAAAAAGCCCCAACGATAACAGACATTGAGGAACTGCTTGCGGGCACTGAAAAAGTAATTAAGACCATTTACTAGTATAATCTGAATTGCGACTATATATAAACATTAATTCTTCAAGATCCCCTTTTCGCCGGGCTCCCATTTTAGTTACAACACCGTCCGTAACGGTTACTTACGCCTTTCGTAATGCGACGCCTTTGCTTCACAAAAGAAGTCAAAATGAAAAATAACGATTGTCGGTGTATTAATTGAATTATACAAAGTAACCGCTAGATTATTTCGGCTACGGGTTGGAAAGTAATCGTGAATAATCGGTACTTAACTTACTTTAATCGATAGATTATTAAGGATCAGCCGGAAAAGACCGTTTGTGCTGGTTAAATCGAATGTTTGACCAGTGTTATTCAAAAAAACTACGAACGTTTTTTGTCTCAATAGTAAATATTGCTATCATCGATGATACCACTATCCTTTGCTATAGTTCAACAATTGAATAGACTTGAGTAGTATTTTTGTATTATGAAAACAATTAAAATTATTTATTGGGTTAGCACTGTAATCGTTGCAATTATGATGATAAATTCTGCGATTATGTATGTGACTGTGCTTCAACTAAAGGAAACATTTATTCACCTTGGCTTTCCAAATTATTTCAGAATAGAACTTGCAGTTATGAAACTGATAGGATCAGTTATTTTGCTTTTACCTGTATGGAAAAACTTAAAAGAATGGACATATGCGGGATTTGCAATTACTTTTATATCTGCATTTATTGCACA
Organism: Mucilaginibacter sp. 22184; assembly: GCF_052045695.1. NCBI lineage: Bacteria > Pseudomonadati > Bacteroidota > Sphingobacteriia > Sphingobacteriales > Sphingobacteriaceae > Mucilaginibacter > Mucilaginibacter sp. 22184. The sequence continues at coordinate 5,319 of NZ_JBQEPI010000006.1, read as the reverse complement.
CTGCTCCGTTGGTGATCCAATTTTAAATAGAATAATGCCGATATTATTTCTATTGATTCTCGCCATTTCATACATAGCATACCATCGAAAGCTAGTATTAAATAGCAAAAAATAGCCGGATAAAAAAGACTGTTTTGAGCTTTACTTGGACCATCAATATTACAGCGGGATCATGATGCGATCTCTTATTTGCAAAAGCATTTTAATTTAAAATTTGATATTTTTCCTTATCCGGCTGAGTGATTGTTGTGCAATTCCTAGAAATGAAGCGATATCACTTAAAGGCACTTTTTGAATGATATCCGGCTGTAATGTTATAAACTTTAAATACCTGGTGGTTGCGATTTCTCCCATATAGCTATTCCGCTGCTGAATTTTATCAAGTAAAGCTTTTTGAGACAGATTTTCAATTAAACTCTTGAAGAATGGTAACTTTTCATACAAAAGGTGTAATCGCTCTTTTGAAAATACAAGCAGTTCCATATCAGTGGCTGCTACTATTGCCTCAGCAGAAGGCCGGTCAGAGGTAAAGCTGTCAATGATTGTACAAAGTTTATTCTCTTTGACAAAAAATAAAACCACTTCATTTCCTTTTTCATTTCTTGTGGTAATTTTCAAGATCCCACTGACAATAAAATATAACTCCTTGGCTTTTTTTCCTTCTTCCAGCAATATGTCTCCCGCCACAGCACTTTTTGTCCGAAGATAACTTCGAATTATCTCAAAATCCTCAATAGTGATGTCTTGGAAAGTCTTTAAATAGTTGTACAGTTTAAGTTGATTGTCTTCCATGTATTTTATCTATAGCGGTTTAGCGAACTAAGTATCGAAACTTTAACCAATTAATACTATCGAATTAATGTCTATTGTCAGGCGTCAGTTTACAATCTTTAAAATGAATTAAATATTTTAATTCTGCTTATTGTATACTTTAAAGATTTACGCAAAAGAAATGTTTTTGAACTACAATAAGGCTACCAATTTTAAATTTATTCCCGACCGTAAGCATCATCGAGCTGTTAAACCTGCTTCGGCATTTAAAAACTTGGCTTAAAATTTTTTTATAAAAAAAATTTGATTAAGATTCTTTTTACCATTTGTTAAATGGCCTGTTGATCATAACCAACAAATTTGCATAAAAATTATAGAGTTATGAACACTACAAATAAAACATTTTCATTAACAGGTAAACGGGTCGTGATTTTAGGCGGCACATCTGGTTTAGGATTGGCTACTGCCCATGCGGCAGCTGAAGACGGAGCTGAAGTCATAATCGTTTCAAGTAGTCAGCAACGCATTGACAGTGCACTGCAAACGCTTCCAAACAACAGTACCGGGTTTGCCGCAGATTTAAGTGACGAAGGAAACATTAAAAATTTGTTTGAGAAAATCGGTGCCTTTGACCACCTTGTATATACTGCAGGTGAGAATATTAGCCTGAGCATGATTGCGGATACTGAGATACCTAAAGCTCAGGAGTATTTCAAAATTCGCTTCTGGGGAGCCTACGCAGCGATCAAACACGGGGCACCTCACATTAATAAAGGCGGGTCGATTTGTTTAACAAGCGGAATCGCTAGTCAACGACCTGGTGCAGGTTGGTCTTTAGGCGCATGTATTTGTTCTGCTGTCGAAGGCCTTTGCCGTGCTATGGCTGTAGAACTTGCCCCTATACGGGTGAATGCCGTTCTTCCTGGCGTTATCAAAACAAATTTATGGAGCAGCATGACCGAAACCGACCGCAATGGCTTATTCGATTATGTCAGCAATTCTTTGCTTGTTAAGCGTGTTGGTGAAGCGGACGAAATTGCACAGACCTTCTTATTTATGATGAAGCAGACTTTTGCAACCGGACAGTGCTATGCGGTAGATGGTGGCGCATCATTAGTTTAACCATCTCTCATCTTATTAAATTATAATTTATGTATGTAATAACAGGTGTTACCGGTCACGTTGGCCGAGTAACTGCAGATATCTTATTAAAAAGGCAGAATCCATTAAGAGCCGTTGTACGAAGTGCCGCAAAAGGTACCGAATGGGCAACTCAAGGCGCAGAGGTTGCGATTGCAGACTTTTTTGATTTGGGGTCTCTTATTGAAGCTTTTACCGGCGCTGAAGGCTTATTTATTATGACGCCACCCGCTTTAGATTTAGACGCTGTCATTGAAAAACATCTTTTGATGCTGGACAACATCTTAAATGCAATTAAAGAAACCAAACCTCAAAAAATTGTTTATCTATCTTCCATAGGCGGACAATTAGAAACCGGCACTGGGGCTATCCGTAAATTATATGATATGGAACAGGCTCTGAAAAGCCTTGACATTCCTACAGTGGGAATAAGAGCCGGCTGGTTTATGGAAAATTTTGCCGGATTAATTCCTTCAGCAATTGAGTCAGGAATATTATTAAGCTTTTTAGATCCGACGGATTTGCAAATTCCCATGGTGGCTGTAAGTGACATTGGCAAGCTTGCCGCAGAGTTACTAACTCAAGATTGGAGCGGCCATCGAATTGTTGAATTGGAAGGTCCGTGTCGCTATTCAGCAGACGATGTTGCCTCAAGTTTAAGCTATTATACAGGACGCAAAATATCCGCTGAACCAATTCCTTCAATAAATTACGAAAATATGTATTTATCATTCGGATTTACCCCGGATGCATCCAGATTAATGGCGGAAATGAATATCGGGTTCAATAAAAAATGGATTGTTTTTGAAGAACAAAATGTTGAGCATATTTCCGGCGAGATATTATTGGAAGACCTGTTGAAGACGTATATTAAATAATCTTCATGGAAACTTTTACCGGAAGTGGTCCAAATAAAACGCTGCTAATCATATTAGGACTGGCAGCGTTTCTAGTCTTATTTCAAGCTTACCTTATTGCACCCCTAATCCCTGTGCTTACCCATGATTTCAAAAGCACTGATGGAATAACCGGACTGGCAGTGCCAGCCTATACTATTCCCTATGGTTTGTCGACGTTATTTTATGGACCTTTATCTGATCGTTTCGGCCGCAAACCAATTTTGCTAATATTATTTGCGTTGATGGCCTTATCGACGGTAATCATTGCTGTCTCCCAATCAGTCCAGATATTCCTGTTAATTCGAGTGTTAACCGGAATAACGACGGGAGGTATTGTGCCAATATCTATCGCTTTGTTAGGAGATATCTATCCGTATGCCCAAAGGGGAAAGGCCCTTGGGGTACTTTATGGCGCAATGGCCGGAGGCATGACTTTCGGATCGACATTGGGTGCCTATCTTAATCCAGTGATTGGATGGCGGGCTGAATTTATAGTCACAGGCGGTATATGTTTTATGCTCTTTTTATGGACAGCTGTTAAACATAACATTTTTCCGGAGAAACAGGTCATTATGAAGGCGTCACTAAAGGATGTATTTGGGAATGCTAAAATGTTGATGCAACAGGTACAATCACGAACACTTTATTTATTCATTTTTCTTAATGGCATCTTTCATTCTGGTGTATTTGCATGGCTGGGCTATTTTTTTAAACTAAAGTATGATCTTAGCGATCAGGGAATAGGATTAGCATTATTAGGGTACGGCGTCCCTGGTATGATTCTTGGTATTTCTATTGGGAAGGCCGCTGATAAATACGGACGAAAAAAACTGATTCCAATAGGATTAGCCTTTGGCGCAGTGAGCGTTTTTCTCTTAGCGGTCAAGCTTTCACTTTTTATGGCAGCATTGGCGATAACCGTGTTGTCAATGGGTTATGACATGACTCAGCCATTATTTGCAGGAATGGTTACTACACTAGTCGATCAGTCTAAACGCGGGCAAGCGGTAGGTTTAAGTTCATGCATGTTGTTCGTCGGCTACGGCGTCGGTGCATTGATATTTCATTGGTTTATGACTTGGGGAATGAATGCCGCACTAATCGCATTTTCCATCATAGAAACTTTATTATTTTTTTCCTCACGTATACTTTTTAAATATCAGTGGAAATAATTTCTCAAAACCAAATTTTTAAAATATGATAACTGTTCAAATGAAAAATTTAATAATAATTTTTATTGCTGTTTGTTTAAACGGCCTTGTCGCAAACGCACAAAATTTTACACTTAAAAGCCATGAATTAAACGGGCAATTAACCGAAAAACAGTTTTTCAATGGGATGGGATTTACCGGCGGAAATCAGTCGCCAGAACTTTATTGGGAAAACCCTCCATCGGACACTAGAAGTTTTGCTATAACCATTTATGACATGGATGCGCCGACTGGTAGTGGTTTTTGGCACTGGGTTGTATTTAATATCCCTGCTAACATTCGGGAAATAAAATCAGGTGCAGGGGATTTAAAACAAAACCTTCTTCCTCCACAAGCGATTCAAAGCCTTACTGATTTGGGGACACCGGGTTTCACCGGTGCGGCACCAAATGAAGGGCCCGCTCATCGATATTTAATAACTGTTTATGCATTAAGTAAAGTACTTGAATTGACCAAAACAGCCACTCCGGCTTACGTCGGTTATAACCTTAACTTTTCAACAATTGCGCGGGCATCGCTAGTAGTATATGGTCAAAGACATTAAATTCCAATTGAATGGCTACCAGAAGATGGTGGCCATTTTTATTTGAGCTGAGCAGAGCTGAGCATAAATCTGATTTAACTGCAATAATTGGATAATAATTAATTTCTACAAGTTGATGTTAAGGCTGGTCGTTTTATGCAATATGGTTTAGCTGTAGGGCGGCATATGTCCATTACATGTCACAGATATTTGGCCCAAATTAAGCAAGATGAGTTTGCCACTATCAGTTATCAACATGCTTTTCGTTGAAAGCCACCATCAAGTTTTATGAAAGGAATACCACCAAATTATATTATAGATACAAGAATTGTCATTATTCGTGCATCCATTTTTAAGTAGCTGCATTTCTCTTTTGTGCTGCCAGTTCCGTTGGTGCCATCCCAAAACGTTTTTTAAAGGCATAAGAAAAATGAGGCAAAGTTTCAAAGCCAAGTTCCAGGTAAATTTCAGAAGGTTTTTTATTTTTTTTGTCCATCAGGAAGTAAGCTTCCTGCAAGCGTCGCTGCACCAACCAGCGGTTTGGCGTATTGTTAAATACTTGTTTGAAGTCCCGTTTAAATGCGGATAAGCTCCGCCCTGTTAAATAAGCTAACCGGCTGATCTGCACATTGAATTGATAATTGCGGTGCATAAACTGGATAAAACACATGAAAATGACCCTATCCGGCCAGATCAAAAAGGCCCCCTTCGCCAGTTGAAAGTGACCACGTTCGCCAAAGCAAAGTGACCCCTCTTCGCCACGTGAAAGTGACCC